>LXQD01000324.1 GCA_003326215.1 Nostoc minutum NIES-26
CCCTTTTCCCAATAAATGTTCGGTTGCAATACCTTCAAAAAACTTCTCAAACAGATATAGTGGAGCACTTACAAAGCCCAAGCCGTTGAGAATCATTGCTTTGATCACTTGACCTGCACTGATTATTTCTTGGGGATGAGTTCCAAGCAATTGGTTAATTTGCTCAACCAAACCCATTTCGTCAATAATTCCTGCCACTATGCCCAAGTGATCGATATCTTGTACTTTGATTTGTGATGCTGAAACACTCATGCTTCAAAAATACAACATTTTGCGAGCGCACCTGCGGAATGTGGGGTTAGCACAGCGAAGCGCGAGTTTTCGAGCGTCACCCGCAGGGTGAAGTACACCAGTTAAGTCTCGAAGTCAGGGATAAAGCCTGTTTTACTTCTGAATTCTGACTCCTGAATTCTGCTACGTGTCATTGCGAGGAGGAACGACGAAGCAATCGCAATGACTGGGATTGCTTCGTTCCTCGCAATGACAGTCCATATTATATTTATTTATACCTATCTATTTATCAATTAAAATCTTGTCTCATAGTTAAGTATGAGTTGGCTTTCATTATCTAAATTAGTTGAGCCTCGCACCAGAATTTCATCATTAAGTCGATAGAGTAAATTGTAACGGAAAGACTCATTGCTAGAAAAAGCCCGCGATAAAGAAACAGACAAATTCCTATTAACATTAAACACACCTTCTGCTGACAAATCAAGAACCGAAGCGCGCGATGCTTGATTAGAGGCAGGGGTGGGAAATATGCGAAATTCGCTAAAACCAACAGCCTGTCCGATCGCAGTGATAGTTCCTTGCAGACTACCTAAAATAGTAGAACTGGCAAAATTAGTCAGCCCTTGTCCTGCATCTCCTCTTTGAGCAAAATTATTCAAAATGGAGCCGCCCAGCAATGCGACGATTTCTCCTCGACTACGGCTAGGTTCGCTCGTCAATTCTAAATTATCGCTCAATTCACTAGCTGGCCCTGTCGCTCTTGCTCGAACGCGAACGGTACGTAAAGTACCAAAGTCATTAGCAGAAACAGAAGCATCGCTGATTTCAGCAGACAAAGGAGATTCCAAAATTCGATTGCTCGTTGCCGATGCTTCAGGTACTATTGCCAACAACCGCACATCCAAAGTTGGGTCAAGTCCTTGACTAGGAGTAAACCGTGCGGTTTGTTCGTAGCCGCGTTCTAAAGTAAATTCAGTTGTAAACAAGCTGATTCGTCCTCCTGTCAGACGAATCACTCCTTCAGGTAGCGGCTTGGCTAAAGTCCCATTAATAGTTAAGTTACCTTGTGCATTAAAGCTTAATATCGGCTGACTAAACGCTGCTGCTCCAGGCACAAAACTAAGTAGAGACTGAGTAGTAACTTTAACATCATCGCCCAAAATTAGCCGTAAATCTGCAAACTCTACAGGTAATTTAGGTGAAGTTGGCGCTGCGTTTGTGGTATTAGTGCTGATCGCTGCTGTATTTGTGGTATTGCTACTTCCCGCTGCTGTATTTGCCGCACTACTACTTTCCTGTGCTGTATTTGCAGCGTTATTAGCCTCTGCTAAAGTAACGGTGCGAGTATTACTTTCTGTTGAAGTTGCTGGTTGTGAGGTAGTAGTAGCAGATTTTCCAATCAGAACTTGACCATCACTCAGCTTAATTTCTCCACCAATTTGAGGTTTGAGTGCTGTTCCTCGAATTACAGCATCGCCGCTGACACCACCTTGATATAATTCTGGAATTTGAAAATCCAGTTGTTTTTCAATTGATACTGTCAGAGGATTGGCTGCACCTTCCCCAGGAGTAAAAATCGGCAGGATTCCTGATGCTATTATTTGCCCATTATTATAAACACCTTGAATACCTTCGACATTCAGCGTATTACCGTTAAATTGCACTTCTCCCGTGACATTCGTAAGTGGTTTAGATAACGCTTGAGCGCGAAAAGTAGCATTGTTAAGCGTGGCATTGCCGTTAATAATTGGCTGGCTGAGAGTACCTTGAACGTTAACGTCAACTTTTCCTTGACCGTCTACCCAACTAACTTGATTGTTGGTAAACACATTTAACAGTGATAAACCTTCATTTTGGACGCTGGCGTTAACGCTGATTTGATTGCTATCTGGTTGCGCTATCACAAATGGCAAGGGAACAGGTACGCTACCTGTAATTGCAACTGGCTGTGTTCCTGTCAGCAGTAAATTGCTATCAAAATTCAGGCGCGCATCGTTGTAGCCAAAGTTTAACTGTCCTGTTTGTACGGGTTGGTTATTTAAAGTCGCATTTGCTAGCGTCACTTGTCCGGCAACTTTTGGATCTTTTAAACTACCTCCGAGATTGGCAACAGCATTTACTTGACCGGTTATATCGACAGGGTATTTCTCGATAAAAGGCTGTAAAAGTGATAAAGGTAGACTAGCTACCTGCAACTGTCCAGATAATTGCTCGGTTCCTAATTTTCCGGAAAAAGCTACTTGTCCTTGATTGATTCCAACACTTAATGGCGAAAGTGTCACAACACCATCTGCAAAATTGCCTCTAGCAATGACTTCGTTGATAGAGTATTCACCCCATTGCCAGTTAGCACCTTCAAAATTAAAGCCAGCATTCAATCCAGACTTTAACGAGCCAGATGCTGTAATTGAGCCAGTTAAAGCACCTGTTAATTCTGCAAGGGTGGGTAAAGTTGCTGCCTTTTTCGCCTCTTGCTGCTGTTGTTGTGCTAGGGACGTTTGAACTTTTGAGAAATATTCTAACTGTGTTTGCAAATCTGCATTGGGCAATCTCACAGGTGTAGTGTTGAGTGCTTCTGCTCCAGCTAACGTTGGAGCCTCTAACCCACCACCGAAGTCTTGAAAGTCGAAGATATTGAACGCTTGTAAAAGTCTCTCAATTCTGGTTTGATTTAGATTTGCTTGTACTTGAAATTTCGGGTCATTGCCTGTTTGCACATTTCCACTTAGGGCTATGATACTTTCTCCCAACCGCAATTGACCATTAGTCAAGCTAGCAGCTCCATCGGCATAATTGAGACTACCTCGAAATTCATCTGCCGAGACTCTGGCAATGCGAGGCTGGGCGATCGCAACGTCTCCGTCAACTGCATAGTTGTTAAGATTGACAACTAAATTGCCAGATAATTGCCCACCTAGAGGTTTCAAGCGATTGTCAGGTAAAAAGCCGCCAACAAGAGCTATAGGTAACTGTTGGGCGTTGACGATTAAGTTATCTCCTTCAGTTCTACCAGTGCTAACTGCCTGACCGCGTTTGACTAAAAATGAAGTTGGGCGATAATTTGCACCCAAGTTAAGCGCTATCCTGTCTTGTTTGCCAGCAAGTTGCAGACTTGCCCCCTGTCCTCCTTGAAAATTGACATTACCAGTTAAAACTGGGTCAAATGCTAAATTACTGACATTGAAATTCCGCAGTCGGATATTACCATTGGCTTTGGGAATCTCTGGAGTGCCTGTAACTTTACCATTAAAATCGAGAAACCCTGATAATGCTATGTCTCCAGGAACTTTAACACCAGTGTTGTTGAGGTTAAAATTCTGCGCTAGCACGTTCAAATTAAATCCAGCGATTTTGGGCGTACCCGTTTCTGGTAATTGTACTGCGATCGCACCATTAGCGTTGACTCCGGGTGTTGTTGCCCGTTGCACGATAATCTGCTTGCCATTCCATTGAAATTGGGCTGTCAGCGGTTGCGCTAGCTGTGCTATTCCTTGGGGGGCGCGGATTTGTCCTGCGGCTCGAATATCTGCAAGCTGGAAAGATGCTGTTGTACCTGCCAACTGGACGTTACTATTCAGCCTTCCTGTTAGTTGTGGTGAGAAACGGTTGAGTTGGATTCGGGAAGCGTTCACAACTCCTTGCCAGCGACCAGCATTCAAATTAAAGTCTCTGAGATTAACCGTACCTCCCGCCACGCTCAAGTTTGCTTGTGCTGTAGCTTGAATGGTTGAAGGTTGGAAAGAAGTAGTGCTGCCAGATAAGTTCGCTGAGGCACTATTTAAGACTCCCTGGAACTGGGGTGGAATCTGCTTAAAACGGCTTAATTGGACTTGCCCGGTATTGACAAAAGCTTGCCAGCGTTGTTGGGCAATCTGACCTCTAGCCCTGATTGTACTGCCTGCCACATTTACAACAGCACTTGGAATTAGGATACTGTTGCCTTGTTGAGCGATCGCAACTTGTCCTGTAGTCGGATAAGTGGCAGCGGGTGCTTGCACTTGCGTTACCGCTCGGAGGTTGCCCAGAGTGCCGGAAATCTTGGCATTTGCCGAGACAGTGCCAACTTTAATGGTGGATGAAGTGTTGTTTGTTTTAGCGATGCCTGCGGCGGGCTTTGCCAACGCATCCCCTGGTAAATTTTGTGCTTTGACATTAAACAACACGCTACCTTGAGGAGCCAGTTGCATTTGACCGCTTCCCACAATTTGCCCTCCGGCTGGCGGCTTGACTTGAACGCTAGAAACGTTCAGTGCCAAGGGCTGTTGGCTAAGGGAACCGGAAATTTCTGCTGTTGCTGAGACATTGCCAACGCTGATAGGTGGAGTAATGCCATAGCTGCGTGCCAGTACATCCCCTGAAACACCTTCAGCATCAATATTAAAGTTTACTCGACCGCCTAGTTGGGCTTGACCGCTGACTGTGATTTCACCACCTGCGGCTGGGACTAATTTCAAACTAGAAACAGCAATTTGAGATGCAGCTTTAGATACACTCAAACGGAAATCGGTATTGACAGCTTGAAATAGAATGCGATCGACTTGAATAGGTTTTGTGTTGCTTGCCGTACCGCTGAGGACTGGTTGCTGAAGCGGCCCTTGTACCTTGACATCTGCTCGTACTTCTCCAGCCGCTAAGACTGGCGATTTCACATTCAACGTGTCTAAGAGATTTTTAGCAGTAACTGATTTTATCTGAGCTGAGAGGTTAAAACCTTTTTTAGTATCGATCGCTCCATTTGCCAGTAGCGGAACTTTGCCAAAGTTCGTACTCAGATTATCTAAAGCAATTTTCTGACCTTGGAATTCTAATTTCCCATTAGAATTAGCAAATTTTTGGGGAAGATTGGGAATTTGGGCGGTGACTTGATTAGCGGTAGCCGTTCCTGTAATCGCTATTTCCGCAGGCTGAGTAGCTTGAATCTGAACTCCTAAGTCAGCATCTACTTGCCCAGCTTGCAAGGCAATTGGTAACTCAATTAAACGAGTCACATCAGATGCTTGTAAACTTTGTGCTGAAAGTTTGAGGTTGGTTTGTTGTGTTGTTAGTTGTGTTTCACCAGCAATTTTAACTCCACCTCCTCTAGCGAGTTGCCCATTTATGTCATAATTAACCCCTTTGTTGTTAGGTAAAAATCGGGCAACACCACCGAATCCATTAATGACTACAGAACCCTTCGGTTTAGTTGGGGCGGGGGCTGGTAATAACTCCACTTTTCCATCAACAATCTTTAGTGTCTGCAACTGTGTTTGAATAGCACCTTGTCCCTCTTTGGATTTAACTTCAGTCCTAACCCAGCGACCAGCGCGATCCTGTTGCAAGTAAACATTAGGCTGAACTAATGTGACATCTAATGGCAGCGATCGGGTTAAGATGACTGATAATAGCGAAAACTGCACGTCCACTGCTTTTGCTGTCACTCGATCTGGATCTGTAGCAGTTGCTGGTATCGATAAAGAGCTAAATCTCAGACTAGAAAGCGAAAAACTTGTAACTCTCCCCACTTTTATTGGTCGTCCAAGCAATTGCTCCAGATTTTGCTCTACTAGCGGTGCTAAATCGTTGTATACATAATTTCTCGCCCACCAAACACCTGCTGCAATTCCTGTAAGCAAAAGCACAATTAGAACAACACTAGTACGTCTTAAAAGGAGAAGCCACAAACGAGGATTAGATGGTTCTCTATCGTTTCCTGAGTTGGGAGAGCGCGTCATTTTATTTACCAGTACCGTTATCTGGAGTCAGCAAACAGACAGTTTGGTTGCATTTACATCAGCAGACTATAAGTTATGACCTCACAAGATTATTTGTGACCGATATTAGTTTTTCTCGTATTGAAATTTGAAACTCTTGTTTGAAACATTGTGCTTTTTGATGCTGTTTAAAGTCAAGTATTCAATGTATTTATTCTTTGCTTTACCTTTTAAAGGTCTATGGTCATCCAAATAGTTGCTTGACAAATTTTGTCTCTCTTGATTTTGGGGAAAGTAATAGGTTACACATCTTTTCGCATAGTGGATGTATTACGAGCAACTATCTTTTGTAAAAAATATTTATGTCTTTAGATAGAGATATTCTCATTTACTCTAGCTGATTGCTGAAATAAGAAAATTGCACTTTTGTCAAGAGTCTTATAGAAAAAGATTTGTAAATGACTTCTAAGAGGAACTTCCAATGGTCCATCAATGTAGTTCGTTAAAAAATCTTATTCGTAACCTCGGTAAGATAACTGTACTAATCGCGATTAAGAATAAATCTCATTTATATAACTTTTTCTAACTAAATATTACAAATTAATTTTTTTGTTATTTTCCAAGTCATAACTATAAAGGTCTTTTTCAGACTGCTTTTATTTCAAAAAAAGCTTAATTTAGACTTAGAATTAAACAAAATGTTTCAGCAGAAATTTTCTCAACATCCTCTTAGCCACACAAGGAGGATGTCATATTTATAATTTAGATTGAAGAAAAATATGAATTACTGCCATTGTTGTTCTGGATTGCTTTTAGCACATCTGCGTAGTTCCGAAATTGTTTGGTTTTGTCGTCATTGCTGGCAAGAAATGCCAGTCTTTACTGGAAAAAAATCAAGCTTACTAACGCAGTTTATAGTAGAGAAACTGCCTAAACACTCTTAGATCGGAATCGAGCAAAAGTTAATACCTTATTCAACAGTAATCAACGCAAAACAATAACAGTTATCAGTCAACAATCATCAAAACTCAGTGCGTTGTTTTGTTCAAAAGAGTTGTAGCAACTGCTGTTCAGAAGCTAAAAGCCAGAATACACAATCCTCCTGACTTCTGGCTTCTGAATTCTGACTTCTACCTTAAATTGACTTATAACTTCCGCATATTTCTACTGATAGGATCAAAGCCTCTAGAAAAGCGGGTGCTTTCATCATAGTAAGCTCCACTAAGATCCGCTCCATACAACTTGGTATTGTTGAGCTTAGCTCCCCGAAGATTCGCTTCATTTAGTTTTACACCGCTCAAATTAGCTCTGGTCAAATTTGCTTTAGCTAGGTTAGCTCTACTCAAGTCTGCTCCCCAAAGTTTAGCTCTAGCTAGATTAGCGCCGCTCAAATTTGCTCCCCATAAATTTATTCCAGGCAAGTAGGCTCCAATCAGCTTGGCTCTACTTAAGTTTGCTGCTGGAAAATATTTCTCCCCTGCGGCATAAAGTTTCTTTAGTACTTCAACATCCATGCGTTGTATTGACCTTCTTCAGTAATAAAGAAGCAATTTGTTGCCATTCCTGGCTTAGTTCTCCTACAAACTCTGGCTGACCACTGCGCCGATACCAGTAACGAGCATTGTTCAAATCGCCTTCTTTGCGATGTAGGTAGGCATGAACCCAGGCACTATCGGCATCGCTGGCATTTTGGACTGTGTCATGAGCTTTGTCCCAATCACCTTTCTTGTCATACCACATTGCTCGCAACGCTATTGGCAGTGTCTGGGGACATGAGCGCTGTTTCTCGATCAGCCGCATGAATTCTTCTGTATTCACGATCGCCACTCAACAAATATAAACCTCTATCTCCAAGATACTTCGCAGTTTACTTGTGAGTGATATCTAAATTACAAGTCGCCGCACGTCTACACAGTTAGCTTATATAAAAATTCTGCTAAGCGAAACTGAAGAACCCTTTATAAATAACTTGTATTCAGACTTACATTTCAATTTAATACTGATACCTTCTTTAAGGAAGAGTAGCCGAGAAATTATTACCTTCGTTAGCTAGAAGAAAGAGTAGTTATATCTTTTTAGGATAACCATACAAATCTGATAGTCTTGCCACATAAAACTTACTATCAGAGTACTAGAGAAGATTCTCTTAGTAACGATCGGTATCTGTTCGCACTTTCTAGAAAAACACAACATTTCTGATTCGGAGGATATCACATGACTAACACAATGAACGGCGATCGCACCACTGGAACTAGTGACGAACTATACGACTTGGTTAGCGTCCTATACCATGCTTTGGAAGGAGCTGCAACCTATGAAATTTACTCCCAAGATGCAGAAGAAAACGGAGATACCGAACTAAGCGAGTTTTTCCGTGAAATTCAACAGCAAGAATGCCAATGGGCAGAACGAGCCAAAGAATTGCTGGCACATCGTCTGGCTTTAACTGTCCGTAGTTAAGCTGTAAAGGAAAATTTCTCTCAGTATTGAGAGAAATTTATTAATTAAAAAAATTAACTTTTTATTAGCTTCTCAGAGAAATAACTTCAAACTCAAAAGCAGCAATCAAGCGATCGTCAACGTAGACTTGTATTGTGTGCTTACCACCTGGATCGCCAGGAGTGATTGTCCAAAAATTCTCAATCACACCATTTGATACTAATTCTGTGCGCTTGGTTACAGCTTCAATACCGTCTTTTGATACTGAGAAGTTTTCACCATCATCTGTAGCCCAGGTTTCTGGACGTTTTGGCAATCGTAAAACTTCTCGCCACGTTACTTCACCCTTATAGTCTTTAAGTTGAATACGCCAGCCGTATTTACCACCCTGATTTAGCAGCACTCTGGTAGTAGGGGTAAAATTACCTTTACCATTCAAGCCAACTCTCAATACTCCAAACTCAGCTTTACTAACAGCAATCGGTTTAGTATTACTTAACTGAGAAATTGACTGAGAAGATGCCATAGCATTGTCTGTGAAAGCCAAAGTAGCATTGATTGGCTTAGAAATAGAAGCCATGACCCCAGCTATCAGCCAAGAAGAAGTTAATACAACTGTCGCAGCCCACATTCTCATTAGCAAAATTTTTTGGTCAGTTACTGGTACTTATTCAACTACTCCGTCTTGCCTTCCGGGTTGAAGGAAGAACGATAAACAATGAAATATACTTTAGCTTTTATCCTTTATTTTTGATTTGCAAGTTGGCAGTTAAATTTTAAACATAAGGTAAACAAAGTAAAAATAAGTTTCTCGCACGAGAAATTCCATCTGACTGCGAACACTGCGATAGCGCGTGGAAGGTGTGGGAGATGGATATGTATCCATTCCTAAATCTCGTGCCATTAACACAGCTCGCTTCAGGTGCAATGGGTCGCTAACTATGAGAAACTTGGTTAATTTGTAAGCAGATGCTACCACAAGAGCGTTTTTCAGGTTCTGGTGAGTTGTGCGAGATTCAGTTTCAGTAAGAATATCAGTTGCTTTTACCTGTTGCGCCATAGCATAGCGTTTACCAACTATGGCTTCAGCGTGTTCATTGCTTTCGCCAACTCCGCCAGTAAAAATGATTTTACTAATATTCCCCCTTTTATATAGATTGATAGCGTGGTTGATTCGTTCTCTGAAAACAGGAGATGGTTCTTCTCCCCAAACTGCCGCCCCTAGAACAATTGCCGCCTCTGCTTTGATATTATGACTGTTGTTGCCGTAAGAATAGATACTCAATGCTGTGGATGCGATCGCCAGCAGTAGGGCAGATATGAAAGCCAGTACCACCAGAACTAGCCATTGTTTTTTAATTTTGTGAATGGACATGGTAAATAGATGAGTTTGCTTTCAAAAAACAAAGCAGATGGCTGGTTTTCTGCCTTCTACCTCCTTGCCTTCTGCCTTCTTCACCATTGAGTAATGACTATTGACACCTAGGTAAGATAATCTTAAAGAAAATTAACATTTTCCGCCGATGCTGAGACTAATTACTGACTTCGACGGCCCCATTATTGATGTTTCCGAACGATATTATCGCGTTTATCAATTTTGCCTGGAGAAAACCCGACGACCAGATCAACCAGTGCAACAACTTGCTAAAGCAGAATTTTGGCAGCTAAAGCGATCGCGGGTTCCCGAAAAACAAATTGCTTTAAATTCTGGTCTAGATGAAGCACAAGCACAAGAATTCGCCCAGTTACGGCGAAAGACAGTGCATACACAACCTTATTTCGACTACGACAGCCTCGTACCAAGTGCTGTAGAGGCACTGTTAAAAATTCAACAAGCTGGCATCGATTTGGCAGTGATGACAATGCGCCGAGTTTGGGAATTAGAATATGCTTTTAAAAAACACGATTTAGCTAGATTTTTCCCAGAAAACCGCTGTTATTGCCTCAGCAACGACTATGTTAAAACTCGTGATATCGAAGATAAGCCTTTGTTGATGGCTAGGGCATTAGAAGAACTACCCCTCGCAGCTGATACCTGGATGGTGGGGGATACCGAAGCCGATATCACTGCTGCTAAAAAACACGGTATTAAGGTGATGGCTGTAGAGTCTGGTATCCGCGATCGCGCTCAGTTAGAACTTTATCACCCCGATCTAATTGTGAAAGATTTAAACTTTGCTGTAGATTTAATCCTTAAGTCTGGAGCATCGCTTTAATCATCATAAATTAAAATTCCCTTCCCTATTAGGGAAGGGGGAGCGAGCCAGAATATAACTGAATCAGTTTTGTTAAAACCCAGATGTCTTCTTGAGTCTGTTTCTTTGAAAGCAAGAATTATAGATAACAAACAATTCTACCAATTACTTATTGCTCGTTACCCATCCAACATCCAAAAAGTGATTTAACGTAGAAAGCTACTAACCAACCACAACAATATAAATGTTAGTACCGTAGCCAACTGATTGGGTCTCAAGCTGAGGAATTGTACTTGCGGCAAGAGCCAACTAGCAAAGATTCCCCCGATAATTAAGCCTGTTATTAGTCCGACTAGTGTGAACAAAACTGCTCGTCCAAATTTACCTTCTTTCCGATTAAGAAAGTAAATACTAATTCCTACCCCAACCACTAACACCAACTGCAAAACTTGATCGCCAGCAGCTGGGTAAAACACACTGATGGAACTCAAACCCAAGTACCAAGCTCCAGGTAGCAGTACATCTGCAAGTGATGGCCGATCCAGCATTCGTTGCAGCCATGCAGGTGACTGCTCGCGAGGGGCTGGACTTTCTTTAAGAGGCGATTGTATTCGTAGCTCTGGAAACCGGATACGTTCAGGCACTTTTATTTTACCTTCCTGACGCATCCGTAAGCGATCCATTAAAATCGCATCGTAAGCAGCTTCAATTACCTCTACACTCTTACCATCGCCACTGTACTGCTCCAATAGGCGATTGCGAGCATCCTGAATTTCATCGAAGCTAGCATCTTCTGATACCCCAAGTTTGTCGTAGGGATTTTGATCGCTCATGGGAGTTTATACTTTAGCCTTAGTCAGCGGCAGTCTTTCGCTTAAGGAAAAACGACTTTATGTTTTATTTAGATCGAAACTAAACGCCTCGACCTATATTTATGCTCTACCAGGATAGTAGCACGGGTTAGATTAACCTGGGCATTTTAACTACAGCCACTTTAACATATTGCCAGAACTCCGTGTATCCCCTCATGTCGTTGACCATTGAGGGATTTACCCTAGAATTTAAGCTAGGGATACCTAAAACGTATTTTTTATGAAAAAATTAACTTTTTTGTTTCAGATTTGGCAATTTACCGTGCCTTGAACATTTTTTATGAATTATCTGCAAAGTAAATTGTGGTGTCAATCCGCATATAGATTTAAAATTGAAAAGTTTTAAATCACCACATAATTGGGATAGGAAAGTGTCCTAGGTTACCGAACTACTATGGCTAACTTCAAACAATATAGAGCAACTAGATATAGTACCTGTACTTTAGTGCGGGATAACTAACAAAATCTTTTTGCATTCATTGTCCAAAATCCTGATTACACTATTATTTGGATAATCTGGAAATTTATTCCTAGCCCTTGTAGATTCTTAAACAACCCCCAAAGTGGAAACTGTGTTTTTACGCAATCCTCCTGTTAATCTTACGAATTTTTGTGCAAAGTGATGGTCATGGCTCCCGCCAAGATTCTTGTAGTTGATGACGACCCAGCGGTTCGGAATTTAATCCAACGCTTTTTGATCAAGCAGAGCTATCAGGTAGAAGCTGCTGAGGATGGTAAAACAGCCTTAGCGCTATTTGAGCAATTTAATCCAGATTTGGTGATTCTAGATGTGAATTTACCAGATGTAATTGGGTTCAACCTCTGCCAAGAGATGCAAAGTCGTAATGGTGTTTTTGTTCTCATGCTCACTAGCCGTGCAGATGAGGCTGACAAGATTCGTGGCTTTGCTAAAGGTGCTGATGACTATCTCACCAAGCCATTTGGGCTAGGAGAACTAGAAGTCAGAGTAGCAGCTATTTTGAGGCGACAGCGGGTTGTAACTACCGCCGAACAGAAACGCCTGGTATTTGAAAAGCTGATGATCGACCCAGTCCGACGGGAGGTGTCACTGAATAACCAACCAGTGCCCTTGACTGCTCTAGAATTTGACTTGCTGCATTTTTTAGCTAGCCATCCTGGTCGAGTCTGGCGACGAGCAGAGCTGATTCAAGAGGTTTGGGACTATGAATATGTTGGCGATCAGCGAGTTGTAGATGTACATATCGGTCAAATTCGTAAGAAAATTGAAGCCGATGCTAGCCAACCAGCATTAATCCAAACTGTACGTGGTGTGGGATATAAGTTTGAATGTCCTACTCACTCTCCGCAGTTGGAAACTAATTCTTGAATCTTCGCTCGTCTGTAGTCTAGAGTTTTTAAGTATAATTAACTCTTGACTCTGGACGTAAGTACAAGTAAATAATCTGCTTTTAAATCCGGCAGTAAACAATCGCAAACCCTTGTTTTTAATTACTTTTTCGACAAGGGATTTAAATAAAAAACATAGCGATGACTGCGGCAATTTGCTTTGCGTATATACACATAAAGATGGTATTTTTCTTTCACAAAGTGAAAAAATAGGAATAATACCATTTATTTTTTGTTGTGATATTGCCCCAATTCGACGATCGCTTCCTATAACTACAATTTATTGAGGGGGCACTGTATGCCGTGCCCATAAAGTATGTGTATGAGCCAGAACAGCGCTTGGTGGTGTCTGGTAAATTAGCTGTTTCTGGCAGATCGGTACAAAACATTTCTATTTAGCTGTGGTGGAACAAAGTTTCCAAATACACGCGGGCAGCGCGGCGATCGCTGTCTCCATTTTGAAGTAAAAATAATGACAGGGCTGCCGTCAATACTCGGTTTTGATCCCAATCGGGATGTGTTTCTAAGTACTTTTTCAGAGATTCATCGAGTGCTTCAGGAATTTCTGTGAAGATGCTAACCGTTGTTTTCATGAGATTTTCCTTCTCTGAGGTCAATCAAGATGGACAAGTTGCTGGTAATGAGACTGCCTGCCTAACAATCTGCAACAATAGTTGAACAGAGTACAAAAAAGGCAAGCCGCATCATTGTGCGTCAATAGGGGGTGGGTTTGTCAATGCTGCGAAATGTTAAAAAAGCTTGTATAAAAAATATTTTGGTACGCAATTAATCAATGTTTGGTGCTATTTTTTGTTACGTTACTTAATATAAACTCGGTCTTTTCTGTCTCATCCCTCTGGGAGTAAAAATCCCCAGTAAAACTGCAAGAACTGATTAGCTCGTAGAACATCTGTGGAAAACCTGTAAAATCTCTGTGGAAAACTTGTGGAATCAGTGAGGAAAATTGTAGTCAATGATAAGAATTACAAAAATATTATCCTCTGCTGACATCTAAATCCCATGAATTTTGCGCTAGAATCGCGATTATTATCGTGGTTACTCCAAGCAAATCCCCAAATCTGGATTTTAGCGAGTGGTAGATTCCTTACGGAAACTGATACTGGCTTTACTTTGTTTGACGCTTAACCTCATTTGTGCTGCTTTTGCTGCTTTGAAATACTTATGAAATGAGGTTGCGTAAATTTTTAGAGTATGCCCGATAAGTCTTCAAAAGAAGGTTGTGAATGTGGGGCAAGCTGATGGTACAGATTAACCAAAAAGACAAAGACAGCTTTATTTACCCTCGTAGTCGCTACTACGGTGAAATCAAGCCAGAGAACTTAGTGTTTAATGCCAACCTTCAGGAATTTGCTCACAAAGTTAGTTACATCGCCAACTTAGAAACTGGTGGAAAACTTTCTCCTGACGAAGCTTACGAGCAGATCCACATGCTCTGGAGAAAGTTAAAACACAGCAAAAATGAACTGAAAATTGGGATTAATAAGGTTAATTAGCTCGACACTTTTTAAATATATAGGGTGTGAGCTAGATCGGCGCTAACAAAAGCAACATTACACTTCCTTGATGCGATCGCTGCACTTCACCATCAATACCAATATGTTCCCATCAAGCTTGCTTTGAGTAGAAGACTTATTTTGCTTATAAAGCAATAGCACAGGTAAGATGCCCGTACTAGTATCTCGCAATAACTGCGTATCACTATTTAGCCGATACGTTCAACTCTAACTGCGGGAGGTGCGTCGGCACCATTATCCTGCTGTTGTGGAGTTTGGGGTGTAGCATGTAGTTTTGGATCGGGCTGTGGTGGTTGCGGTTCAGGACCTAGAGGTTGGGGATTTGCAACATACTGGAATTCTCCTTTACCATCCATTGAAGGGCCTTTTGCCCAACGCCCTTGGGCACTTTCTTCACCCTCAGAATGATTCCAGAACTGATAGGCAAACTCGTTCTTGCCATATTCGTATGCAACCCTAGGAACAACTGTCTCCTCAAATCCTTCACTTTTCAAATCTTCAATCGCGGCTAGCCACTGGTTTTGATGCATAGTATCACGGGCAATCATGAAGCTGAGGTGGTCTTTCACCCCTGGATCGTCCGTCATTTCATACAACCGTACAGCCTGCATGAGACCCTGAGATTCGGCATGGAGGTTAGAGCGAAAATCTGCTAGAAGATTGCCGCTAGCAACGATAAAGCGACCATTCCACGGAAAACCAACGCTATCAGCTGGCATGGCACCCCCACCCGAGACAATGGCATGTTGTGGGTTCATGGCCGCCGTAATCACATCCCTTGGGTTACTACCTCCCATGACGGCACCCACAACTGGATCTTTTGCACCATCTTCTTGATATTTGATTGGTGCTTTATCTAGCAGATGGGCAATCATCGTGGCTAGCATCTCAACATGACCGATTTCTTCGGTACCAATGTCTAGCAACATATCCCGATACTTGGCGGGGCCGCGGCAGTTCCAACCTTGAAACAGGTACTGCATCATTACGGTCATTTCACCAAAAGTACCACCAATGAGTTCTTGCATTTTTTTCGCATAGACTGGATCTGGTTTTTCTGGTGGTGTGAAGTACTGTAACTTCTTATTGTGATAAAACATTTGGATTCCTCATTGATTGCATGGTTAGCACCCATTCAAACTTTTCTGGTGTTTGTGGCGCAGTTACCTATGCTTTCTAGGAAACCTATTAAATCTTTTCTGTTCATCATTCTGTAGTCACATCAAAAATACTTAAAAAATAAGTATCTTGACTGAGGTCAGATCGTTCCATGGCAGAGTCAAAAAATTATAATAAATAAAGCAAAAGCCAGAGACTAAGACTCTGGCTAGATATTACAAAGCTACAGCTTGGTAGTGACAAAAGAATTACGTGTTAATTTTCATCACGTCCGTGAACTTGAGCAGGGGGACTGGTTGCCTCAACTGCGGTGAATGGTTCCAAAATTTTGTATGTGTGGGAGGCTCCTTTTGGTACTACCCAGGAATCTCCGGGTTCGAGTAAAATCTTTTGACCTTCAGTGTGCAACTCTGCACGACCATTAATTACATAACCAACTGTTTCATATTCCCGTGCAGTTGCTTCTTTAGCTTCTCCTGGCTGTTCATCTTCCCAAAGACGCATCGATACCGATTTGCCAGATGCAAGATACTTCTGACCTAGTTGACCTTTAGGAGAATGACTAGAGTCTATTTTTGTAACGCTTGTATCAGTCATATCTTTTTCCTCATTTACTTTTAAACTTTGATTGTTTTGCCAGTGCGAGCTGCTTCGTAAATTAATTGCATTAACCTGACATCCTGCAAACCTTCTTCACCTGGAGTTTTGGGTTGTTTGTTTTGCATGATAGATTCAGACAAATGATCTATCTCTAGGGCAAACTGGTTCTTTTCTTCGATATTTTGTTCTTCGTTGCCGTTCTTACGCTTAATTGTGAGGCGGTGTTGGTAATAGTCAGTTGCTGGATCTAACTCTAAGGTGGCATCAGACCCAAAAACTTGGATGCGCTTGGTATCCGAGTAGCCATAGCTAGAGGTGCAGTTAGCAAGTACGCCACTGGGGAAACGCAGCACGAAGTTGACATTTTCCTCTACTTCCCGAAAGCGGGGGTCACCAGGAGTGCTGTACATCATGGCGCTAATTTCTTGTGGTTCCTCACCTGTGATGTAACGTGCCGCTTGCAAGCTGTAAATACCAATGTCGTACAGGGAACCACCGCCAGCTAGTTTTTTATTTGCACGCCAGCGATCTGCGGGGTCTTTGAGGTCTAGGTTGCGTCCGTGGTCTGAAGCGATCGCTTTCAGTTTGCCAAGTTTACCGCTCTGTGCTATCCAGATAGCAGTGAGGTTGTATGGTTCATATTGGGATCGGTAGGCAATCATTAACTTGCGATCGCTTTTTTTGGCAGCATTAATCATTGCTTGGCACTCTTCGACGGTGTTAGCCATTGGCTTTTCACACATGATGTGCTTGCCTGCTTGTGCGCCGCGAATGCTGTATTCTGCGTGCAACCCATTGGGCAATATGACATATATCACATCTACTTCTGGGTTATCGCGGATACTATCGTAGTTTTGATAGTTGTAGATATTCTTGGGATTAACACCGTATTGCTGTGCATATCTTTTAGCCTTGGTGCGATCGCTACTTACCAACGCTACTAACTTAGAACGCTTACATTCGGCAAAAGACGGAATAATCTGTTGGGTGGCAAACTTGCCTAAACCGACAACTGCCCATCCTAACTTTTTTTCTGGAGGTAGTGGTTCTTTCGCAGGTGCTGGCCCTGCTTGAGCAAGGGTACGGGTAGGTTTGAAAATAGTACCTACCGCCCCAAACGTACTAAGTGCGATCAACCCAAAACCTGCTTTGTGTAAAATAGTACGGCGTGTAAGTTCTGATTTTAGTAAGTCAAACATAGTTTGTTAGTAGTCAGTAGTCAGTAGTCAGTAGCTGAAATTCATAACTGACAACCGACAAAGAACAAATGACCTTACGGTTTGAGTACAACTTTGGTACAGTTATCTTTCTTGTGCTTGAAGATTTCGTAGCCATGTGGCGCTTCTTCTATAGGCAATCTATGGCTGATGATAAAGGTTGGATCGATTTCACCGTTTTGAATATGTTCTAGCAAGGGCTTTAAATACTTATGAACGTGTGTTTGTCCCATTTTGAAAGTCAGACCCTTGTTCATGGCAGCACCCATAGGTACTTTGTCGATAAAGCCACCATAAACCCCTGGTATTGATACATGACCACCTTTACTACAAGACACAATTACTTGCCGTAATGCTGTTGGACGGTCTGTTTCTAGACGCACCGCTTGCTTTGCTTGGTCATAGAATGACATCAAATCTGTGCCATGTGCCTCCATTCCTACGGCATCAATACAGGCATCGGGGCCGCGTCCGCCAGTCATCTCTTTGAGTGCTTCTCCAACATCCACTTCTTCGTAGTTGAGAACTTCGGCTTTGCCGTATTCTTTAGCCATTTGGAGGCGTTCGGGAATGCGGTCAATGGCAATGACGCGTTCTGCACCAAGGAGATATGCGCTTTTAATGGCAAATTGTCCAACGGGACCACAACCCCAAACGGCGACAGTATCACCAGTTTTGATATTGCAGTTCTCGGCTGCCATGTAACCTGTTGGGAAAATATCAGTTAAGAATAGTACTTGCTCATCCGTTAAACCATCGGGGATTTTGAACAAGCCCACATCAGCAAAAGGTACTCTGGCGTACTCTGCTTGACCACCAGCATAACCACCAAATAAATGAGAGTAGCCAAAAAGACCTGATGGCGAATAGCCCATTTGCTTCTCTACCATCCAAGCGTTGGGGTTAGAGTTATCGCATAGTGACCATAAATCTCGATTGCAGAAAAAACAGTTACCGCAGGAGATAGTGAAGGGAACAACCACGCGATCGCCAACTTTCACATGTTTAACATTACTTCCTAGTTCAACGACTTCCCCCATAAATTCATGACCAAGGATATCGCCTTTTTGCATTGTGGGGATGTAGCCGTTGTAAATATGCAAATCCGAACCGCAGATTGCTGTAGAAGTAATTTTAACAATGGCATCACGCGGGTTGAGAATTTTGGGGTCTGGAACTGTTTCTACCCGCACATCATTTGCCCCATGCCAGCAAACTGCTTTCATAATTAATTAGTCCTTAGCTATGCTTTTTGGCTTAATTGATATTAAGATTAATATCTTGGTTTCGCCTAATTTTGAGACGCGATAGTTATCGCGCCTCAGCAACTTTTTAAAGCTTATTCAGCAATATATAAGTCAATAATTAGACTCTAAAGGTGCTAAAAGTCTAGGTTCTGTCTCTCAACTGTTTGCTAGAAGGATTTCGGTAATAACCCTCTTGAGTTTCATACAGTTTGTCTCCAACTTTGTCACCAACTCTGTTTTTCGCAGAATCAAAAAACTCTTTTGTAGACCGAGGAGTTTTTTCATCCAAGTTGAGCTTTTCGCGGATATTATCACCAGCGTCTTTTAATATATTCCGGTCATTTCTTTGAGTGTCGTTTCTAACTTCGTTTCCCTCATCTGGTATTCCTTTATAATAAATACCCTCTGGAGTTTTGACATCAGCTTGTGCTACGTGAACGAAGCTAAAAGCCTGACCCAATAAAAACATAAATCCTACTAAAAAAACCAAAACTATCTGAGAGATACGAATATTCCGGAACCAAGAAATTACTCGATTCATAAAAAACCTCACTTGTATTATTTTGGGTGTACAATTCAAAATTCTGAATGAGCGAATAGTCATTCAAGGTTTCAGAACAACTTTGATACAGTTGTCCTTTTTCTGTTGAAAAATATGATAACCGTGGGTCGCTTCTTCAAGCGGTAATTGATGGGTTATCACAAAGCTTGGATCGAGCTTGCCATCCAAGATTGGCTGGAGTAACAAATGCATATATTTCTGCCCATGCATTTGCCCCATTCTGAAGGTTAAGCCTTTGTTTATAGCAGCACCCATGGGTATTTTGTCTACAAAACCACCGTAAACCCCCATAATTGAAAGAGTGCCACCTTTACGACAGGCAACCATCATTTCTCGTAGGACGTGGGGACGGTCAGTCTCTAATCTGAGCTTTTGTTTTGTTTGGTCATAGAAGTCTTCTAAACCTACACCATGTGCTTCTAAACCAACTGCATCAATGCAAGCATCAGGGCCACGTCCACCAGTCATTTCTTTTAATGCTTCGCCAGCATTAACTTCCTCGTAGTTAATCACTTCAGCTTTGGCATATTTTTTTGCCATTGCTAAACGTTCAAGAAAGCGGTCGATAGCGATTACTTTTTCTGCACCCATCATGTAGGCGCTAATCATTGCGAATTGTCCAACAGCACCACAACCCCAGACAGCGACGGTATCACCCGGCTGAATATCGCATAACTCTGCTCCCATATAGCCTGTGGGGATAGCATCGGAGATGAACAATAGTTTCTCATCTGGTATGTCTGATGGCACTTTGACAACACCAACATCAGCAAAGGGTACACGCACATATTCTGCTTGTGCGCCTGCATAACCACCTAACATGTGAGAGTAGCCGTAAATTGCTGAGGTGATGTTGCCAAACAATTTTTCTTCGATCCAACCTTTGGGATTGGAATTATCGCACAGCGACCACATATCGCGCTGGCAATAATTGCATCTACCACAGCCAATTGTAGAAGGAACAACGACGCGATCGCCCACTTTTAAATTGTTGACTCCCCTACCTACTTCTACGACTTCTCCCATAAATTCGTGACCGATAATGTCACCCTGTTGCACTGTAGGGATATAGCCGCCATATATATGTAAATCTGAGCCACAAATGGCTGTGGAAGTAATTTTGATAATAGCGTCACGAGGGTTAAGAATTTTCGGATCTGGAACCGTCTCTACCCTAACTTCATTGGCACTTTGCCAGCAGACTGCTCTCATAAAGAAGGATCAGTGTGAAGGATGAAGGTTGAAATTTGAAGGAAGAAGGCTAAAGGTAGAAGGATGAAGTTTGTGGGCGGAAATTTTGTACTTCATCCTTCAGCCTTTACCTCTTGGTTGACCTTCAGTTGTAGCGATTTCGCCTGCTTCCATTAGCATCTTGAAGCGACGCAAATCATCTCCTATTTGCTGTTCTGGTTCTTCACCGAAAAGTTTTGCTACAGCAGATGTCAAGCCTCCACCAGGGAGATTATATTCCAGTACAACTTTCACTTCAGTCCCGCGATCGCCTGGTGCTTTTTGAAAACGGATAAAACCAGAGTTATCAACATCTGCACCTTCCACAGAAGCCCAAGAAATAAACTCGTTTTCCCGATCTTCCAAAATATCTGCATCCCATTCCACACTTTGACCTAAGGGAGCATTGGCAATCCAGTGAGAACGTTTCTCATTGTACACTTTCACGGATTTGAGATGCTTCATAAATCTAGGCAGATTCTCAAAGTTGTGCCAAAAGTTGTATAGTTCGTCTGCTGGTTTATTAATCGTTACTGTTTTTTCAACTTTGATAGGTTGGTTCATGCCTATAGCTTCTTGCACTTGTTTAACGGTACTTTGTTTCGTTGCGGCTTGATAAATCAAACCCCCACCAGCCAAAGCCGTTAACACTCCTCGCAAGGAGCCTTCTTTTAAACCCATTAGTACTAGCGCACTACCGCCTATAAGAGATGCCCAACGTTCACTTTCACTAGCTTCACCCTGACTGATAGTTAGTTTATTTTCGGGTGTTGAAGTCACTTTTTTATCTCCCGCTCGTAATAAAATCACCGCAGAGGTACAAAGACTTTTTTCTCTCTGCGGTTCTTTCAAAAGTTGATATCTACACCGCTGCTCCTGTCGCCGGTTGGGAGGGCTTCATCGCACTGGCTACCCGCGCCCGATATAGTTCTCCTAAACGCTGTTCGTATGTCAACAAATCGTGGTAAATTACTTTGAAAATAGCCGTTGCTACTGGGTCGGTGTACATTGCACTCAAATTGTCGAACTCACCAATACCCGTTTGCACATCCCTTAAAGCGCAAACTAACTGATACATGTCATCACTTCCAGTCAAGGCAGCTTTGACTTTAGCGTACTGATTTGCGAGATTTGCTAGCAAAGAAGGTTTTTCTCCCAATTTATGAAGATAAGCTTCTAGCATTTCGATATGACCCTGTTTTTTGGCAATCATTTCTTGAAAGAGCGATCGCACTTCTCGGTCTGATTCCTTTTCCAGGTATTTCTCTAAGGCTTCCAGTGAATAACGCTCATCACCAAGACCAGTATTCAAACCTTTGACAATATCACCTTTGGTAGAACCACCCCAAGCATCAGCTAGTTTCCACCATTCAGCAGTTGTGTCGTTCTCGTTTGGCAGTGCAACTTCTTTACCACCGTAACCCAGACGATTCAGCACAGCTGTGGTGAAAATCGCCAAATCGCCAGGTTCGCGGGATGTAATTAAATTCCCATCCACTACTAATGACTCATCAACAAAATTTGCACCTGCATTGATGATGTCCTTACGGATAGCTCTGAAGCCAGTGGCTCGTTTATCTTTGAGTAAGTCACCTTCTATGAAAAGTTGTGGCCCGTGGCAAACCGCAGCTACCCATTTTCCTTGTCGGACTGCCTCTTGTACGAAGCGTACTGTATTGGGGTCACGCCGCATTTTGTCGGGAGCCATACCACCAGGGATGACGACGGCATCGAATTCTGAAACTAGTGCTTCGGCTATGGTGGTATCGGCTTGTGTGGAAAGTTTGCCACGTTTACCTTTGTATTTTTCATTCATGCGCGAACCAAGGACAACTACATTTATCCCTGCCTGCTTTAACCCGTTACAAGGGACTATGAATTCTACATCTTCTACGTCATGTTCAATGAGGATGGCGACTTGTTTCCTGTCAGAATGATTGTTGTGATGTGGCATAGATTCAATCTACTTCTAGAGTTTTTCTAACTAAATGAGTTTTTTTGAAGTTTTGATTATGCAAGCATTGGGCTTGTTAGTTACGTAGCGAACAGTTCTTCGTAATCGTGAGAAAAATGATTGTGAAATGCAGCAAATACTTCGGGTTTTATAGCGTTTTGTAACACTGCAAAAACGGCTCGAACATGAATTGCGGTAGTGGTTGGTTCTATATTTTCTTTTTGACTTGCACGCGCGATAAATTCCTGCAAGTTGAATGATTGAACGCCATTCCCCTCTCGTCCTACCAAATAGTCACCTAGTTCTTGAGGCAAATGTGCTGCTAGTTCTTTTGCATCATCACCAGCCACATGTTCCTTAATAGTTGCCAGCGTAGCACGGGTGGCACGTTCTGCCTCTTCGCGAGAATTTGATTGAGCTAGGCTTTGTACATGAGTAATGAACTCGTCGTATTCCACTTTTTACCTCCGCTAATCAAAATCAATACTTGCCGCTGATAGTTCAGATTTTAAAAGTACGAACAAAAGCCAAAGGAGCGGCATTAATAAAGATTGATTTTTGTAAAAAAAGTAGTTATGAGTAAGAAGATGATAACTGAGCATTGTTGTGGGTTAATAACTCTTGACTCATAACTAATAGATATAATTACATGTGGCTTGGCCGTGAATTTACATTTATCAGATTATGCTGTAATAACTATCTCAGCTTCGTTCCAAGGGGATAGATTTTTTTATTTCTAAAGTCGTACATCCTCGGCAATACAACTTTTTGCTTGGAAAACGTTATTGTGAGGATGCAGAAAAGGTTAAATATTATGGCAGAAAAAAATAAAGATCGCGAAATTGAATCTAGTGATTTACCAGAGGAAATTACCGAATCCTACGGCACTGGGGTGAAAGACCTACCGGGGTACAATATTGGTGGGCGAACCATGCTGCAAAGATGGCATCAGTATACACATACTAGCCCCGAAATCACTGGTGGTGATATTGATGCTGATTGGGAAGAAGAAGATGCGGTAGGGGATGAAGCTGTTGGTGGTACTGTTGCTACTCCCGATCAAGATATAGTCGAGAATCTAGCAGCAGCAGTTGGGGTGGAAATAGATGATGATGAGCCTCTTCATACAGCCGATATGTTAGAGGAGCGTGACGATGCTCGCTGGGAGTTAGATCCGAAGTCTTCTGATGATTATCAAGAGCGGCAATAAGTAGAAGGCAGAAGGTGAGACAGCGCGGTCTTGGGGGTTTCCCTATGAGCGACTGCGTTAGCGACGTTAGGAGCGTCACCTGAAGGGCACGAGGGGAGGCAGTCCGTTGGCCGGCTAGCCTTCTCCTAGCAGAAACACTACGCGTAGCTTGCTTCCCCGCAAGGGTACGGCATAAACATACTCATCATAAGGATGGTAATGAACGGGTATTACAGTATCAGCAGCCATCCGCAGTTTATGAATTGAACTTTGTGGAACAGGTTCTGCTAATGGCAGTTATAGGAACGCAAATTACATATTAAATATCTATTCGCTCGATGTTTACATTCTTAAGTTTTAGCAACATTTTTAAAAAACATATACGTTTTATTTCAGGCGATCGCCCAGTCAAATTCTTTTTGGAATAACACACATTGAAATTCATTAAGTAATAACATCATTTTTGCATAATTAGTTCTCAAAAATGTTTACAAAAACAGTAATTTCAAAAAAATATCTCTATGGATAGATGCTGATTTTATTTTTTAATCAAGAAGAAACTATGTAACTACAAGAAAATAAAAACAATTTCCGCATTTCCGTGAGATGGTAGTAGGACATACTCAATCTGAAGTGAAGCCAGGATCCTCAGATTTTCCTTAGATTTGCTAATTAGCGTTAAAGCATATTCATCAATTAGTTTAAGTTCAGCAAACATGAGATTGCCTTACAACTAGAGCTTGCAGTGTCGTATATCAATTCTCTAAAAGAAGGCTAGAGATGCTCTCCCTGGAAAACCAAATTCATCTGAGTATGGGGCAAGGCCTTGCGTCCTTTCATTACGAATTACGAATTGGTATAAATTCTATGGTTAACAAAATCGCAACGACATTTGAACAAGACCATCAGCTGCCTCATTCAAAACAATTTTATTGGTGGCATTTTCTCATTAGTGTGGTTTGGCTGACGGTGCTAATGTTGGGATATAGCGGATTGGGGTGGACTCTCTGGCTTGATGGCTCATTCTCGCAAGTTGGGGTAGTGATGCTTATGTTGGCAATTGCCGCAGTCCGTGCCTGTATACTCACCGGATTTTATGTCTGGGCGGGCTTATTGTCTCTCACGTTCGGTTCTGCATGGATTCTGGCTGGGGCATCGATATCAAGCGGATTTCTCGGTTTGGCAGTAGCGATCGCTCTATCCTGGATTGGCATTTTCACCCTGGATGTGGCATTAGACCAGTCCGTCGAAAATTTGCTGGAAATAGAGTTAAGTCGAACTGAGGTTTTCCTGATTCTGGTAGCCGTCTGCGGTACTGGCGCTATTGCGGGATGGATACTCCCAATTCTTTATGTAACTTAAATACAGGGCATGTTATGGAACTGGGAATGATTGGACTAGGACGAATGGGAGCTAACATGGCACGCCGTCTAACCCAGGCTGGACATACCGTGATTGGCTACACTCGTCAGCCACAAAAAGCAGAAGCGCTGGTTCAGGAAGGAGCGATCGCTCGTGGTGTAACCTCATTTGTGGAGCTAGTCGATGCACTTACAAAACCCCGCATCATTTGGCTGATGCTGCCAGCAGCGACAGTGAATGCTACCTTGCACACCCTCATGCCGCTTCTAAATACTGACGATATTGTTGTAGATGGTGGTAATTCTTACTACATAGATGACATACGTCGTGCAGCTCAGTTAAAAATCAAAGGGATTGAATACATTGATTGTGGAACTAGTGGCGGCATTTGGGGGGCAGAACGCGGCTACTGTCTGATGATTGGCGGAAAAGTGAGGGCGGTGAAACGTCTTGACCCCATTTTTGCGGCTTGGCTCCCGGTGTGGCAGCCGCACCGCGTACGCCCGGTCGTGAGTCTATGGTCGGAACAGTTGAGCAGGGCTATCTGCATTGTGGGCCTCACGGTGCGGGACACTTTGTCAAAATGGTTCACAACGGCATTGAGTATGGTATTATGGCAGCCTATGCCGAAGGGCTGAACATTCTTCACCATGCTAATATTGGGAAACAATTGCAGCAAATAGATGCAGAAACGGCTCCCTTGCGAAATCCGGAATTCTACCAGTACGACTTCAATCTCGCAGATATAGCAGAGGTGTGGCGCAGGGGGAGCGTGATTAGCTCTTGGTTGCTCGATTTAATAGCTATGGCGCTCGTCAAAGACCCAGAATTAGCCAACTTCGAGGGGCACGTATCCGACTCTGGAGAAGGTCGCTGGACACTGATTGCAGCCATTGAAGAAGCAGTTCCAACTCCCGTCCTCAGTACAGCCCTCCACGCCCGATTTAGTTCTCGCGGTCAATCAGACTTTGCAAATAAACTCATCTCTGCGTTGCGCTACGAGTTTGGTGGGCATTAGACATCTCCGAAATATTAACTTAGGAAAAGAAAAATGGTAAAACGTTAAATTGACCGTCTACCATTTTTCAACATTAGTTATGGTTTTTGATTATATCCAAAAGTATCCACACCGAACAAAACAAATTTTAGGAATTAGTTATGAACAATTACAATCGCAAAATATTCCGCATAGCCTCACAAAGATTTCGCTGAAAGCTTGATACTTATGAACAAATTATTTTAACGGTTTGTGGATTAGTTAGGCTCAGGATTGGTAGTTTAATTTTACCAACTTAGCTATTAGGAATAATAAGGAATTTTGAAAAACAAGGATTTAATTTTTATACCTCTAAACTATAACTAACTATCTCAAACCCTTATAACTACGTTTTTACGAAGATATCAAAGCTTAGTCTCAAAGCTTTGAACAATCTGGCGCGAGGAGTTTTCGGACAAGTCTAATCAAAGCGCCACTTTTTACGATGAACCAGGAACACGTTTGCCAGTCCCAGAATTTGCTAAAGATTTCAACCTGACTGTAGCAGGCTTGTTTGGCTGGTTACTTGAGTGAGTTATGCTTTGAGCGATCGCACTGATTGTTTTTTGAGACAGATAAGCGATCGCAGCAGCAACAAGCTAAGATGTGCGGTATTACTAAAAATTTTGTCAAGCGAAAATAGGCGCGATCAGTCACACTTTGAAGTCTGATTTCGCGATCGCAATTCTATGCTTCAATTTAGTCCTGTAGAGAGAAGAAAATTTTAGAATTGTCTACTAGAAAACTATTAAATCGTCTGCCAATTTGAAACATCTGAATTGATTTTTACACTTTGCAGATGCGGAATACTGGGAATTTAGGCTGCAAACAATCAGAGGAGATTTGTTGTGAGATGTCGAAGACTGCAATCATTGTTCCGAGACGGCTCGATCGTTCTGCGCTTCTCGCTCATCGTCCTTGTATTTTCAGTCCTGCTGTTAAGCTCTAAGGCAAGATTGTTTCAGACTTCTGCAATCGCACAAGCCCCCATACAATCCATGCCATCTAATTCCTGTAGTGCTTTGGTGCAAAGAGATTTTGCAGCCATCCCCGATGCCCCCACTGCACTTTTTTCTGCTCAAATCATTCCTTCTAAGGCTCAGACTCCTGAATACTGTGAGGTGAAAGGATACGTTACACCACAAATTCAATTTGAGATGCGGCTGCCCACCCAGAATTGGAATCGTCGCTATCTTCAGGTTGGCTGCGGTGGATATTGCGGCAGTTTGAGAGCTTCACCAGAATGTATCGCTGCACTCAATCAAAACTTTGCAGTGGCTTTCGACAACACAGGACACGTTGGCGGCGGCATAGGCGCAGGGAGCGCACTCTGGGGGCTGGATCAACCCCAACTGCGAACTGACTTTGGCTATCGCTCAGAGCATGTTACGGCACTAGCGGCAAAAGCGATCGCCACCGCGTTCTATGGCAAAAGTCCCAGTTATTCCTACTTCCAGGGCTGTTCCAACGGAGGACGACAAGCCTTGATGGCAGCACAGCGGTACCCAAACGACTTTAACGGCATCATTGCTGGCGCACCTGCCGCAATCCAAGCCCCCCTGAATGAAGAATACGAAACGTGGAATGGGCGTGCAAACCAAGATTCGCAAGGGAATCCCATTCTACTCCCCGATAAACTCGCGCTGATTCATAACGCTGCGATTGCAAATTGTGATGGTCAAGATGGTCTATTAGATGGACAAATTACCGATCCCAGAGTTTGCACCTTTAAGGCTGAATCGCTCCGTTGTTCTGGCGATCGCGCTACTGCAAACTGTTTAACGACGGCTCAGATTGCAGTTGTCAATAAACTGTATGGTAAGTGCTGGATTTTGACCAAGCGTTACCCACAAGATACCATCAGGAAAACTATACCGCACCTCCTCATCCCGTGCTAGCATTGCTGCCAAAACTGATTTGCCAATTCCGCCCATACCTTGCACTCCAACTCTAAGTGCAGTTCCAGTAACGGCTACTGGCTGGTTTGTACTATCAAGTACCAATTTTTTTTGGTCTTCGAGTTCATCAAAGCGTGGTAAGGAATTTAATGGTAACTCTGGTACATGGCTGCTTAACTTTCCTAATACTGCCGGGGTTACTTGAATTAGATGGTTGGCTTCTGAAGCTAACTGAAGTGGAGTATCAGAGTTAGAAGTTTCCAGCCATTGCAAATACCGTTGTTTTAACCAAGCGAGGAATTCTCGATCTTTATTTCGGCTTTTCTGTTTATAACCCGGAAAACCTTCCTTGCCATCCTTTGGACAGAACCGTTCATTGTATATTGTCCACATATGCTTTCTAACAGTTTCTGGATTAGAAGGCAATTCATCATCTTTAATCGCTCGATCTGCAACCTGTTTGTTAGTTTTGACAGTTTCTTGGCTAGGGAATTTAGACAGAAAAATAGCTTGCTCAGTTTTGGTTAATCCATATCGCTCTTGAGGAAACACCTCGGTTCTTAAAAATGTGTGCCAGCTTTTCATAGTTACTGCTATCTTCCCAAACCTTCTTAGAAGTCTGCATATTTTGATTCAGTTTAACTGAATTAGCTTTGGAATGTATATGTTTTCCGCTTTATAAAATAAGCGGAAAAATTTTTCCGCTTATATTTTATTTACTGGAAACACTTTTCTGGGACTTTTTTTAAAAGCAGCTTCTAGGATGTATTTGTTGGTCATTACATCCTATGAATTGATTAAAGGATTTAATATATTTATGAATTACTCTTCAGTATCTGAGACTATTCAACAGCAAGAAAAAACAAATCAGCTATTGCGCTGCCAAACAACAGCGAAACCAGAAAAACTGGTTTGTACAACTGAAAAAGCCATCACCTCACCTTTGAAACAATTAGATACAGTTGCATTAGTCCAATATGGAGGACTTCCAGCCGCCATCATCCTGGCTATTGCGTTTCTCATTCTTGCTTTAGCTGAATATAACAAGATATTTGTACCTGTAATGCTGCAAAAGCGAGATATAAAGACCAAATAATTTATTGATAGCTCGGAACTCAACTACAAATGCGATCGCTATCCTCTCCTACAACGATACCAAATTGTAGGTAGATCGACAGCTAGCGATCGCACGCAATTCCGCCCAACTTCAACAGAAATTATCCCGCGCCCAGTTTTTGAAATACAAGCGTCTTGCGAATTCACCATGATTTCCTCAGAAAGTCCTTAGATTTTTTGGTTAAGGTGAACTGTAAGCACTGAGCAGTACCAATCCACAAAGATACAATTTTTACAAAAAAGGCATGACGCATACTGTCGGGTGCAGAAAGGAAGAAAGATCGAAGAAAAAACTTTAGTTGTGGATTTAAAGCCCACTGACTAAGGAAAAAATAACGTGAATTTACCTTCTGCCTCTTGCCTCCTGCCTTCTCAACAGGAAAATAGCCTATGGCAGCCGTATCGCTGAATATTTCGACAGTAAAACCGTTGGGCGATGTCTGCGACGGGCTACGCCTACGCATCTTTATTAAGGTCGCGCAAGCGGAAGAAAAAACTGCTGGGGGAATTTTATTGCCCGACACCGCCAAAGAAAAGCCACAGATTGGAGAAGTGGTGCAAGTCGGCCCGGGCAAGCGTAATGACGATGGCTCTCGTCAGCCAATGGAAGTGAAAATTGGCAATAGAGTTCTCTATTCCAGATATGCCGGAACCGACATTAAACTCGGTAGCGAAGAGTACGTGTTGATGTCTGAAAAAGATGTCCTGGCGATCGTCGAGTAAGCAGCTTTCAAAGGGACTGAGTATTGGGGAAAAGAGAGCAGGGGAGACAGCAGAAGATAAAACTCCTACCTCTTGTACAGACGCGATAAATCGCGTCTCTATTCAGCACTACTGAAAATATCTTAATTAATTATTAACAAGGACAAGATTCCTATGGCAAAGACAATTCTGTACAAGGATACGGCCCGTTGGACATTGGAAAAGGGTTTTGACATTCTGACGGAAGCCGTCGCTGTCACCCTCGGCCCCAAAGGGCGGAATATAGTTTTGGAGAAAAAATATGGCGCTCCCCAAATCGTCAATGATGGAGTGACTATTGCCAAAGAAATTGAATTGGAAGACCCCACTGAAAATACCGGGATTTCCTTGCTGCGTCAAGCAGCCTCCAAGACAAACGATGTCGCGGGTGACGGAACCACCACCGCAATTGTGCTGGCTCACGCGATGGTTAAAGAAGGGCTACGCAATGTTACTGCTGGTGCCGATCCCCTAACGCTAAAGCGGGGAATTGATAAAGCTACGGAATTCGTCATCGAAAAAATTAAAGAACACGCCCGTCCAATTAAAGATTCTAGGGACATTGACCAGGTCGCAACCATTTCTGCGGGTAATGACCCCGAAGTGGGTCGGATTGTGGCTGAGGCGATGGAAAAAGTGGGTAAAGAAGGTGTGATCTCTCTGGAAGAAGGCAGATCCACAACGACCGAACTGGAAGTCACTGAAGGAATGCGTTTTGATAGAGGGTACGTTTCGCCTTACTTTGTCACCGATCTAGAGCGAATGGAGGCAGTACTGGAAGAACCCCACATTTTAATCACCGATCGCAAGATTACGCTGGTTCAAGATTTAGTACCGATTCTGGAGCAAATTGCTCGGACAGGCAAACCCCTACTAATCATTGCGGATGACACTGAAAAAGAAGCTTTAGCAACTTTAGTTGTCAACCATTTGCGCGGTGTGCTGCGAGTTGCGGCAGTGAAGGCTCCCGGCTTTGGCGCTCAACGCAAAGCAATGCAGGAAGACATCGCAGCGCTCACAGGTGGTCAGGTGATTAGCGAAGATACTGGCTTGAAGCTGGAAAATGTCAGGTTAGAAATGCTTGGTAGAGCAAGGCGAGCGATAGTTACCAAAGACGACACAACCATCGTGGCAGAAGGCAACGAAGAAGCTGTCAAAGCTCGCATCGAACAAATTCGTCGCCAAATCCAAGAAGCTGAATCCTCCTACGATAAAGAAAAACTGCAACAACGGCTGGCGAAACTGGCAGGTGGTGTGGCGGTGATTAAGGTCGGTGCTGCCACCGAAACTGAACTCAAAGACCGCAAGCTACGTCTAGAAGATGCAATTAATGCCACCAAAGCCGCAGTTGAAGAAGGAATTGTGCCTGGTGGCGGTACAACACTAGCACACATTGCTCCCCAAGTTGAGGAATGGGCAAAGAGTCAAATGAAGGATGAAGAGTTGACGGGCACCATGATTGTGGCTCGCGCCCTTTATACCCCACTACGTCGTATTGCTGATAATGCTGGTGCTAATGGTGCGGTGATTGTGGAGCGCGTCCGCGAACTGCCCTTTGATGAGGGATACGATGCCGTTGCTAATAAATTTGTGAATATGTTCGAGGCAGGCATTGTCGATCCAGCGAAGGTGACTCGTAGTGCTTTGCAGAATGCTGCATCTATTGGTGGTATGGTGCTGACCACTGAGGGTGTTGTGGTAGAAAAACCTGACAAGCACGAGAAACCGCCAGCTGGTGTCGGCCCTGGCCCTGGCGAAGGCTTCGACTATTAAGGAGACTGGTTACTGGGTATTGGGTACTGAGAAAGGTTCAAGGGAAGTTATTTGTTTTTCTCTTTACAAGTTTGCCTTGTGCCAATACCCAATCATCATAATGTCCTTAGAAAACCCTTAGATTTCTTATCTATTATCTATAGTGTCAACAGAGTTCAGCACTGGCAGAATAGCAACGCTGTTTCAGCGACTGACAAAACCCAGTCTAATGCAGAATTCTAAACACTCAAGTTCAGATCGGGAGACTTAAAATTATGGCACTCGTTCGTTGGGAACCTTTCCGAGAGGTTGAAACTTTGCAGCGGCAGTTAAACCGCTTGTTTGATGAAATAGCACCGACAGGTCGTAGACCAGAGGAAGGGATTGCCTTTATTCCCTCCGCTGAGATAGAAGAAACCCCCGATGCGATTCATCTCAAGGTAGAAATTCCTGGTGTAGACCGCGAAGACCTAAATGTGCAGGTATCGCCAGAGGCAGTGTCTATTTCCGGTGAGCGTAAGTCAGAAATTAGAATGGAAGAAAGAGGTATTACCCGTACTGAATTCCGCTATGGCAGGTTTCAGCGCGTGATTTCCCTACCTACCCGCGTCCAGCATGACCAAGTACAAGCAGAATACAAAGATGGCATTCTCAAGCTGAGGCTGCCCAAGGCTGAAGAAGATAGAAACAAGGTTGTAAAAGTAAACCTAGGTAATGGGCACAGAGGCAACGGGCAAGGGCAGTGACGCTGCGGTTTCCCAAAGCACTCCTTCCCAGCAGGAGGTGACAACATGATAACAACAGCAACGGGCAAACTTAGCCTCCTAGTTAGCGATCGCGATCGTATCTGAGGGTCAAAAAATGCACCCGTCACCCTCGTAGAATACGGCGACTATGAGTGTCCTTATTGCGGCCGTGCCCATTTCACCGTCAAAGAGCTACAGCAGTTGACCGAGGATCTCATGCGCTTTGTCTACCGCCACTTCCCATTAACCAGTATGCATCCCTACACCGAGCAAGCAGCAGAAGCAGCAGAGGCCGCTGGGGCGCAAGGTAAGTTTTGGGAGATGTACGACCATCTCTTTGAACATCAACAAGCACTCGATCGCAAACATCTAATAGAATATGCAGCTAACCTCGGTCTTGATGTGCCTCGATTCAGTCGCGAACTCACCGACCACCCCCACGCAGCCAGGATAGGCGAAGACTTACTCAGCGGAATCCAGAGCGGGGTCAACGGCACGCCGACTTTTTTCATCAACGGTGTGCGCCACGATGGCTCTTACGACCTCCGCTCATTGTTAGCCGCGATTCAAAACGCAGCCGAATCCTGAGTGCTAAGGAGGCAGAGGGCAGAAGGTTCAAGGATAGATTCTTCCCTCTGCCAAAAGGGTCACAAGCCCACACCAGTTTGCTCAAGTCGGGAAACCCTTACTTTCAGAAGCCGTTGTTAAATCCCCTAAATTTATTTATGGGGATTCCCCTTCTGCCCTCTGCCTTCTTAATACCATTTATTCAACTTGTCCTGAATCCAGACTCTCAATTTTTTATCTTAATCTTTGAAGGAGGTTGCTAACGATGGCAAAAATCGTTGGTATTGACTTAGGAACTACCAACTCCTGTATAGCTGTAATGGAGGGCGGACAACCCGTCGTCATTCCGAACGCAGAAGGCGGTCGCACAACTCCGTCTGTAGTTGCTTATACCAAGAAGAGTGAAAAACTTGTCGGGCAGATTGCCAAGCGCCAGGCGGTAATTAACCCAGAAAACACTTTTTATTCTGTGAAGCGGTTCATCGGGCGCAGGTATGATGAAGTCACCCAAGAGGCAAAACAAGTTACTTACAAGGTGGTACGTGACAGTAATGGCAACGTCAAGCTACACTGTCCCGCTCTGAACAAGGAATTTTCACCCGAAGAAATCTCAGCTGAGGTAGTCCGCAAGCTGATAGATGATGCCAGCACATATCTGGGGGAACCAGTGAGGCAAGCGGTAATTACCACCCCTGCCTATTTCAATGACTCTCAACGGCAGGCTACCAAAGATGCCGGTAGAATTGCCGGGATTGAAGTTCTGCGAATTATCAACGAGCCAACGGCGGCTGCCCTCGCCTACGGACTTGACAAGAAAACCAATGAAACCATCCTAGTCTTTGACTTAGGTGGTGGGACGTTTGACGTGTCTATCCTAGAAGTGGGTGATGGTGTGTTTGAAGTGAAAGCTACCAGTGGCGACACCCACTTGGGCGGTGATGACTTTGATAAGAGAATCGTAGACTGGCTAGCAACCGAATTCCAGCGTAACGAAGGCATCGACCTCCGTAAAGACAAACAAGCCCTGCAACGCCTCACCGAAGCGGCAGAAAAAGCCAAAATTGAACTGTCAAGCGCGACACAGACAAACATTAACTTACCTTTTATTACTGCAACCCCGGAAGGCCCCAAACATCTAGATATGACCCTGACGCGGGCACAGTTCGAGCAAATGTGCGCCGACTTGTTCGATCGCTGTCGTATTCCTGTCGAACAAGCCCTGCGCGATGCTAAACTGAGTCCCGCAGATATTGACGAAGTAATCCTAGTGGGTGGTGCAACTCGGATGCCGACTGTCCAGCAACTGGTACGGCAGATGATAGGCAAAGACCCTCACCAAGGTGTCAACCCGGATGAAGTCGTAGCAGTGGGTGCAGCAATTCAGGCGGGTGTGCTTGGGGGTGAGGTAAAAGATGTGCTGCTCCTAGATGTCACGCCGTTGTCGTTGGGTGTTGAAACTCTAGGTGGCGTGACGACCAAGATTATTCCGCGCAATACCACTATCCCAGTGAAGAAGTCCGAGGTATTCTCAACGGCGGCTGACGCACAAACAAACGTAGAAATCCATGTTCTGCAAGGCGAACGCGAAATGGCATCCGACAACAAGAGCCTGGGAACCTTCCGACTAGATGGGATTCCTCCAGCTCCCAGAGGTATGCCACAGATCGAAGTTACCTTCGACATTGATGCTAACGGAATTCTGTCAGCAACTGCCAGAGAAAGAGCCACAGGTAAAGAACAGTCCATTAGCATCACAGGCGCGTCTACCCTCGATAAATCTGAAGTCGAGCGGATGGTGAAAGAAGCCGAGCGGAATGCGGCAGAAGATCGTAGGCGGCGCGAACAAATTGATACCAAAAACATGGCAGATTCCGTTGCCTATCAAGCCGAGAAACAGCTTCAAGATTTGGGCGACAGAGTGCCACCAGCAGACAAGTCCCGCGTAGAAGGCTTAATTCGAGACTTGCGTCAAGCAATTGAGCAGAACAACATCGATCGCATGAAGTCCCTCACCAATGAAATTCAACAAGCCCTCATGCAAATCGGCACTGCGGTCTACTCACAAGCAGGCACATCTTCAAACGGCGGTACCCCCGCAGACAGCCAAGGCGGCAGTGAAGATGTTATCGATGCAGACTTTGTGGAACAAAAGTAATACCAATTCAAAATTCAAAATTAAGAAATCCAGATTTGACAAGGGTTGCTGGGTTTGGATGTTTCAGAATTCTGGTGAATTGGTATAAGAAGACTTGAAAAGGAGAGGCAAAAGGCAACAGCTGAGGCTGAAAGTAAACTGGATCGAGAAGCGATCGCCGCCCTTGAGCGGGGAAAAACTCAAGAAGCACTTCAAGCTTTAGAACGAGCAACTGGAAAAATTGACATACTGGTAGCACAATACCCTAAACTAGCTCTGATTTCGGTGGCGGCTCAGGTAGCGATCGTCGATTTTGCCCCAGAGGATTTTAATTTGGTTGACCGAATTCGTAAACAAGTTAAGGCTGTTGTAATTTCAGAAGATTTTCCGGCAGCTCGCGAACTCTTGAATAACCTGATGAGCGAGATTCGCACAGCAGTCGTCAATCTGCCATTAGAGAGATATCCAGATGCTACCAAGCAGGCAGCTCGGTTGTTGAACGAAGGCAAAATTGATGAAGCCAAAGGCGTGCTGCAACTTGCGCTCTCAACTTTAGTGGTAACAGAACAAGCTCGACCCCTGCCACTAGTCAAAGCCCATACCGATCTAGTGACTGCGGTTACTTTAGCAGAAAAGAATCGCGACGCAGCACAGAGGTTAGGGACTTCCAGAAATTAAATTATTTAATTGTAAGAGCGAAGACGATTGTGAGATTCTTCCTCCCCTGCTCCCTCTGCTCCCCCTGCTTCACGGCAGTTGCTACAACGCTCTTAACCCGCGCAACGCACTGCCTCCCCTACTCACCAAAGCGATGGGATATTTTTTTAGTTGGAAGTCCCTTACTAGAAGATGCTCGCACCCAACTCAAGTTAGCTCAAGAACTAGGATATTCCAGAGGCGATCGCGAGTATGCAGAATTTGACAAAGCAATTAGAAAATCTAGAGCGGCAAGTTAAGGCACGTGAGAACACAGCAGGCGCATTTGCCAAGCTTCAGGAACAATTCTCTAGTTTCTTCAACCGAGTATTCGAAGTCGTCAAACCAGATGATTCCTCGAATAGGGCAGAAGGCCGTAGGCATCGCAAACTAATAGCTTTAGACATGGGTGCGTTAATTGCCGGAGCCAAATACCGGGGAGAATTTGAAGAACGCCTGAAAGCTGTCTTAAAAGAAATCCAAGAAGCACAGGGACAAATCGTCTTGTTCATTGACGAAATTCACACTGTAGTTGGTGCGGGTGCAACGCAAGGATCGATGGATGCTAGCAACTTGCTCAAGCCGATGCTCGCTCGCGGCGAATTGCGCTGTATTGGTGCCACCACGCTAGATGAATACCGCAAGTACATTGAAAAAGATGCGGCTTTGGAACGTCGTTTTCAGCAGGTGTATGTCGATCAGCCCAGTGTGGAAGATACCATCTCAATTCTGCGCGGTTTAAAAGAGCGCTACGAGTTACACCACGGCGTGAAGATTTCTGATAGTGCGTTAGTTGCGGCAGCTACTCTGTCTGCGAGATATATTAGCGATCGCTTCCTACCTGACAAAGCTATTGATTTGGTGGATGAAGCTGCGGCTAAACTAAAAATGGAAATTACTTCCAAACCAGAAGAATTAGACGAAATCGATCGCAAAATTCTGCAACTGGAAATGGAGCGGCTGTCACTGCAAAAAGAAACAGACAGTGCTTCCAGAGAGCGGTTAGAACGGCTGGAGAGAGAACTTGCGGAGTTAAAAGAACGGCAAGCTGCTCTCAATGCTCAATGGCAGGCAGAGAAGCAAATTATCGATCGCATTCGCCAAATTAGACAAGAGATTGAGCATGTCAATGTAGAAATTCAGCAAGCCGAACGCGATTACGACACCTCCGGTGGGCTTCGCCAACGCAAACTGTCGCTCAAACTGTTTGACGAGGCTCTCGATTGGATTGTTCAGGTCGGTTATGACCCAGTTTACGGTGCGCGTCCCCTCAAGCGGGCGATTCAGCGAGAACTGGAAACCCCAATCGCCAAAGCCATTCTGCGCGGCGAGTTCCAAGAAGGCGACACAATCTACGTCCACGTGGAATATGAGCGATTGGTGTTGAAACGCTTATCACCTGAACTGGTCAATGCTTAGAGGTAGCGGAGGGGCAGATAACTCTTGTACAGACGCGATTAATCGCGTCTCTCTTTCAAGATTTAACAAATATCAAAACATTTTTGGAAAAGCTATGACTTCTGAAGATTTTAGAGAAACTAGAACAAATTCACCATGGGCAATCGTCTTAGGTGTTTTGATGATTCTGCTGGGAATTGCAGCGATCGCAGAACCATTCGTTGCCACTATTGCCATCACAATCGTACTATCCTGGACTTTAATTATTGCTGGTATCGTCCGAATTATTCATGCATTTCAATCACGTCACAAACGAGGCTTCTGGACAAAGTTAGTGATTGGTATTCTATACGTAATTGGTGGGATTCTGCTGCTTAGCAACATCTTTGGTGCTGCACTTACCCTCACCTTAGCCTTTGGAATTGTCATTTTGATTGAGGGTGTATTGGAGGTGATTACAGCATTTCAAACGCGTCGAGACCCTAACTGGGGTTGGGTACTATTTAGCGGTATCATGGCTATTATTCTGGGAATTTTGATTCTGTATCAATGGCCTGTCAGCGCAGTTTGGGTGCTAGGGGTATTTGCGGGTATTAATTTTTTGTTAACGGGCGTTTGGATGATCGCGCTTCCATTGGCTACTCGCAGGCTTTCTGACCATAGGGCAAGAGTTTGAATAAGGCAAAAGGTGAGACAGTGCTGTCTCACCTAAACAAGGATAATTATGATTACCACACATAATAAATACGCTGTTGGAGTATTTACTAGCCGTAAAGCAGCAGAGGAATCAGTTAATGAATTGAAAGCCTCAAGCTTTCCAATAAAAAAAGTTGCCATTTTTGCCAGACATGCAGATCGGATAAATCGTATTGGCGAAGTGCAGATAAGTTCGCGTATTGATAATCACAATGTAGATACAACTGGATCTGTTGGTGATACTCTGAGTGCAGGTTTCTGGGGAAGTGTATTAGTTGGTCTTAGCAGTCTGGTACTTCCAGGCGGTATTGGAGTTATAATTGCAGTCGGTTCAATTGGTGCAGCATTCGTTATAAGTGTAGCGGGTGTTGCTGTTAGTGCTATAGCCACAAATCATCTAATAAAAGTGCTAGCTGGTTTAGGTATTCCTGAAGATCGAGCTAGACGTTATTGCGATCGCATTCAGTGTTGTGAATATTTATTCGTACTCAAGGGCAAAGACGAAGAGATTCAAAGTGCTGAACCAATTTTAAGGGAGCATGAGATTCAATATTGGGGTATCTATGAGCCTCCGCAGAGTGTGAACAAGCTAATAAACATTTGAGCTATGCTCGGATTTGCAATTATTTAATCCACAATCCAGCATTGCATAATAAAGGGATAAATTGAGATAATTCATTTCTTGCAGTTCCCTTATTGATTTGAAAATCGCTGTATGTCATAAGTAAAAAAGACCGTTCAACGCAAACTTATGACCGCTGCTGTACAAACTTCTCCTAGCTTAGCCACTCGCTTGGTAAATGGCATACTGGCAATCAAGCCTTTAGCCAACCTGGCCAAATACCAAGCCAGACAAATGATGATTAAACGCGCCGAGAAAATCGGCGTACCTTGGACGAAAGAAGTACAGAAATTACAGGCGCGTGATTGGGAAAGCGATTTAGCTCAAGTGCAAAACCCTCAGCTTTCCTACCCAGATTACTACCTCACCTCATTCCACGCCTACGAAACCGGAAATCTTAGCTGGCAAGCTGCTTTTGAAGTAGAACCTGCTGCTTACGCCGTCCACGCTAAAATTTGGCAGGATGCTAAAGCCCAAGGTGATGCGAAACTACGCCAAAGTTACCACGATATTCTCAGACGCTCTCTTCCCGTTGAACCACAAGACATCCTAGACTTGGGGTGTAGTGTTGGACTAAGTACTTTTGCTTTGCAACAAGTTTATCCCCACGCTAAAATTACAGGTTTAGACTTATCTCCTTACTTTTTAGCCGTTGCTCGCTACCGCGCACAACAACGTCAAGCTAAAATCGATTGGGTTCATGCAGCAGCTGAATCGACTGGATTACCAGATACCTCGTTTGATTTAGTCTCCATTTTCTTGATGTGCCATGAATTACCACAATTAGCAACCCAACAAATTTTTGCTGAGGCACGGCGCGTACTACGTCCGGGTGGCTACTTAGCAATCATGGACATGAATCCCAAGTGTGAAGCTTTTGAGAAAATGCCGCCTTACATTTTGACGCTGCTCAAAAGTACTGAACCTTATTTAGATGAATATTTCACTTTAAACATCGAGCAAACCTTAGTTGAGGCAGGTTTTCACACTCCTACTATCACTAGCAACAGTCCCCGTCATCGCACTGTAATTGCTCAAGTGAGTGGCTAATTTCTCTGTTGTGCTGTGGGCGGCAATTCCACCACTACTGCTTCTGGGCTATTACTATCGCCGCGTGCAGTTTCCCCCATCTCTGTTACGGTTGCTATTGCTATTTATCTTTGGGGCAATATCTGGTTTTGCTGCCCTAAAGCTAGAATTAGTTTTTGAAAATGTAGCCAATTCGGTTGTAAACTGGCGACGGCTCCAGTACTCGCTCTTTGGTATTGCCCTGCGGCAGTTTGTGGAAATAGGTCCAATTGAGGAAGGCTGCAAGTTGGTAGCAGTTGTTGTCCCAACCTCTTATCTTCAACGCAAGTATGAATTACGGCCTAGTAGCATTTTTCTTTTCAGCATAGCTGTTGGCCTCGGATTCACTGCCCAAGAAAACTGGATTTACTTGTTCCACGACACAGCCTCAATTTTTAACCGTGTTATTGGTACGCCAGTCCACGCTTTGTTTTCTGCCCCTTGGGGGTATGCTTTGGGAATATATATTTCCTCTAGGATGCGGTTACATCGATATAGGAAATTAATTCCCAAGGCTTGGATAAATTCTGTGATCTGTCATTCCTTGGTGAACGTCTTATCTAGTGCTTGGGGTTACTCAGCACCCATAAGTTTCCTCAGCTATAGTTTATTTCCATTTCTTTTGTGGATGTTTTGGCGACTGGAACAACTGCTGCGAAGAGTCCAAGGCAAACCCCCTATTGTCTTAATTTCTGGAAATACACCTAAACATCGTTACTGGCAGTGGGGTTTAGTGCTGTTTGCCTTAATGCTGGGTGGAAATGCTATTTTTGGGCTGTTTCTTCTGGTAGACGATCTTAGCCCTTTGAGTCCATCGCAGCTTTTGTACCCTGATGTTTTATGGTTCATACTCAGATGCTTCTTACTCAATTCTATGTTTGGAGTGTTAGCCTGGGTAATTTATCGCTATTTGCGATATTCAGCGCGTCGTCGGTACTTTACTTGTAATTAAGGCAGAAGGTGAAGCAGTCGCAGTCTTGGATGCCACTTCCTCTACTTGGGAAGCCACTCCGTTGCGGTGAGCAGTCCGTTGGGCGGCTTCGCCGACTTGAAGGAACTGCGAACCCGAAGGGGGGTTCCCCCCGTTGTAGGCGGAACGCCTTCCCGCAGGGTAGGAAGTGGCGTGAAACCCCAAGACCAGAGTGGCTCCGCTTTGCGTCGATTGCGTTAGCGCAGCGTTAGCGACAAAGGAGTGTCACTGCTGAACCCGAAGGGCAAGAGGTAGAAGGCGAGAAGAGGATAGGGGGATAGGGAGCAGAGGAGATAGGGAGAATCAAGAGTAATTTTAATCTTTTCTCCTCTGCCCCTCTGCCCCCCTGCTCCCCCTGCTCTACTCTTCCCCAGGCAAGATGTCGTTTATACTGATTATCCACGGAATACCCTGATTTACTGGAGAACTGATACTTATTTTGGCTTGGTTAGCAAACCGTTTTAACTTGGCGGCTAGGTGGGGAACACTTGTCATGATATGCTGATAGCTTTCAATATCATGACAAATCACAATTAACATTAGAACACCGCTATTAACTTTAAAATACCAATGGCAACTGGATAACAAAATGCGTACTATGCGATCGCACGCTAAGTAAAATCTTTTTTTAGTGACTTCTTCCAGTTGGCTGAGTAGTATTTCACTCATTAGCCTTGTTTTATGTGTAGGCAAATCATCAGGAGATAGATATGGTTGTTTCATAGGACTTCACCTAATTTCAAAGATTAAGAGGCTGACGTAAGCTAAATTATTTTGAGATGATTATGAATCACATGAAGTTTGGTAATTACGTCAGATTGGCACCAAGTCTTATGTGATATCTGTTCACTCCTATAGGACTTTTTATATAATTGACATTGTATTTTCTCTAATTTTCCTCATATTTGTTTAGCAATTAGTCTATAAAATTCAATAATTTGTAGTCCTTCTTAAAATAGCTTGGGCTAAAAGCTAGTATCAGAAAGCTGAAGTTTGAAATAAATAATACTAGCCATTTTTAGATGGGTAAAAATCCTAAAAAATTTATCTAAGAAAGGCAGGAGGACGGCACTAGTTTAAAAGTCAATTTTTTAGACCACTAAGACACCAAGCAGAAGTCACTCCGCTTCACAGTAGTACACCAAAGCGATCGCCAGACCAAAGTCTTTTAATTAAGCTGTTTGTAGACAAAATTTTTTATCTAATTTTGGAAGTTTGCTCTAACATAGAATCATAGTAGGGAAAACGTAGCGATCGCGTGCATGTATTAGACTAAAAGTCTATCCAACGCTAGCTAACAGGTTATTGCTGCTGGCACATACAGCAGTTTAAGGTTAGCGGCGTGAAACAAAGCTTTGGTGACAAGGCTAGTCAATAATCAAGCATGTGTAGTTTCTCACACCTATTTAGCTACCTACCTCAGCAGAGTTGAGGTAGGTTAAAAACCGCATCTGTTTATATGGTCAATCTTTGATAGCTTCTGGGGCTAGTCACATTTAGACTGTCTCGTAAGTTTGAAGTTTTATCAATTCACTGACCTCATTAACTTTGCTTAGTCCAAGATTTTGGGCGCAAATTTATATTTTCAGCATTTCAATAGCGGGATGCTGAATTGAAAGCTGACGAATTTAAATTTGTCAGCTTCTTATCCACTTTTATGTGTAATTAAATGTCATGAGTGATTTTGATTTGATCTTAACTATTTGTATCCTAGCGGTAGCTTATCTATTCAGTATTTACTTGTGTATAGCCTTTTTTCAGAATTCTAACGAGTAAACTGACTGCTGCAACAAGTCAAAAATGAGCCAGCACAGCGAGTATTCCAACATCGGAGGGTTTCCCTATCAAAATCTAAAACTCTTAAAATTTGGTCACTGCCGTAGTAATTTTAGCTTCCTTATAATCCCTATCATCTGAGGGACGGTAAAATAAACCTAATTTTCGTAGCCTCAAAAAAACTATGGCAATGCATCCCGCACTCCAACGTGCATTTACTAACCGCTGTGTCCTAAAAGTCATCAGCGGTTTAAATAACTTCGATCGCGATCGCGTCGCTGCTACTATCAAAGCTGCTGAGCTGGGTGGTGCTACTTTTGTCGATATTGCTGCCGATCCTGCTTTAGTTGATTTAGCTAAAAACTTGATAAATTTACCAGTCTGTGTATCAGCGGTAGAACCAGAAAAGTTTGTCCAAGCTGTGGTAGCTGGTGCAGATTTGATTGAAATCGGGAATTTTGATGCTTTTTATGCTCAAGGACGCAGGTTTGAGGCAGAGGAAGTGTTGGCACTGACTTACCAAACCCGCGCACTGCTGCCAGAAATCACCTTATCTGTCACCGTTCCCCATATCTTGGAACTAGATCGACAGGTACAACTAGCAGAGGAACTAGTAAAAGCTGGAGCAGACATTATCCAAACCGAAGGGGGTACTAGCAGCCAGCCAGTTCACTCTGGAACCTTGGGATTGATTGAAAAAGCCGCTCCCACCTTGGCAGCAGCTTACGAGATTTCTCGTGCAGTCTCAGTACCAGTATTGTGTGCTTCCGGCATTTCCAGCGTCACCGCACCATTAGCGATCGCCTCTGGTGCTGCTGGTGTTGGTGTCGGTTCTGCCATCAACCAACTCAATAGCGAAGTGGCAATGATTGCCGCTGTCCGAGGCTTGGTAGAAGCCGTGGGGACAACAAGAGTGCTGAGTGCAGGATAAAACAACTAGCCTGGAACTCCAATTCCAGGCTATTAACAAGATCTAGTATGCAAATATTTCCCATTTGATTGAGGATCGGCAGAGCGCTTATCCAGCCTAAGTAAGAAAGCTAGTTAAGAAACGGCTCCTTTGTAAAAGCTGATAATGGCTTCTAGTAAGGCTTTCAGCCGCCAGTGCTGTTTAACTTTCTTGTGCGGTTGTGGCTAGCAAGTGGGTAAAGCATTGAACTAATACTGAGTAAATGAATCATGTCTTGTCACAATTGCTTAGACATTGGATATTTAGATGAGACGCTAATACTACTTTTATCTTCTTGTTAAGTAAGTCGTGGAGAAAATTTACAAGTATGTAACAAAGAGTTAAGCAGAAGAACTAGAGTTAAATCTTACACGTTGCGTACTGTAATTTCCTTTTTCTTCTCTCGTTTGGACTCCATCAATGACGGCATAGGCAAGGTCTAACTCATCCTCAAAAGTTTTCGCGGCTAGTTCATCTTTTTTGAGATGTTGCCATTCCAATTCAATCGGGTTCATTTCTGAGCAATATTTGGGTAGAAAGAAGATGTACAAACCCATGTCTTCCCACTTTGACCATAATTGAATAACTTCTTTACACCGATGAATCGGGCCGTTGTCCTGGACGATTACTCTGATGCGTCCTGTTTTTTGGGCTTCTACGGCTTCGGTCTCCATCATCTGTATATAAGATTTGCGTGAA
>LXQD01000325.1 GCA_003326215.1 Nostoc minutum NIES-26
TGAGTTGAGGGCCAAATTGTTCTAACAATTTAGCTGTTGCAAGTAACTCATTTTTTACTTCTTGAGGTAGAGCATCAAACTCAAGTTCAAAAGCATCGTAAAATTCAACTTTCCATTCCACTAATTATTATGGTAAAAGTGTCATACGTTTTCAAGGGTATATCGAGTAATCAAATTAACAATCAAGGTGAAATATTTACTAAATGTGCCAGCTATGACTACCACATTTATAACAGAATCCTTACGCCCAGGATTTAACTAAAACGCTGCATCATTGATTGCGCTCGTTTCATGTTAGCAACCTGCATTCGTTGCTCTCCCTTTGCTTTCGCCAGTGCCAAGATAGCCTGCCATACTTGGGGGTCAGCTTCATAGTGTTCAAATAATGCTTCTATTAATACTTCCCGGCTGATGCCATTGGCTTTGCAAAGTTCACTCAAGCGTTCACTTAGTTCTGCTTCCAGGCGAATCGTACTCTGCTTAGTTTTGAGTTCTGGATGTGTAGATACCTTAGTATCCTGATATCTAGATATGGAGATATCTTGACTACTAGACTTGGAAATATGTTGATTGCTTGAATCTGAATTAATTTCGCCCTCAATTGCTTTGGTATCCTGATATCCAGATGTCGAGATATCTTGACTACTAGAGTTTGAGATATCTTGACTACTATTGGTCAGGGAAGCATCACGGGCGGGAACACTGGGACGTTGACGTTTTTTCAGGCGTTCTAGGGCATCATCACTCATGGGTCAGTATTTTGATAATTTGCTCAAAGGGATATTGCAAGTCGCTGTGTCCAAGTTCTGATAATAGTTTTCCTTTACGGATGGCACGTTTAAACTGTTCTGATTCTCGAATAGAGGAAAGTAGAGGAATATCGCCTGCAAATTCTTTCATGGCAGCAATGTTCTCTTTACCCTCGATAGTTTGAGTGTTGCCAACCCACCGATCTCGAAAGGGGATTACTCCTAGTATCTGCCCTGTAAATGCCATGATTGATGTTTGGTCTTGTAAAAAGTCCAGGGTATCAATTAAAGAATTAACTCCTTTAGTGGTGGCTTCTACAGGAATTAGAACTGTGTCCGATGCGCCTACTGCGGTTAAACAGATTTGCGATCTGGAGGGCTGGACATCAATAATTACGTAATCAAATAAAGATTGCACATTGCGTAATCGCAGTTTAAGGATAAAGGCACCTGTGCCACTGTTAATTAGGTAATCTGAAACTTTGAACAAGCTTCTATCAGCAGGGATGAGGAACAGGTTACTGTGTTGCGTGGGATAAATGCCGTCTTCTGTGGTAACAGCACCAGTAAGGACTTCTAGCAAACTGGGCTGATTGGCAGCTACTTCGTGATTTAGGTAAAAAGTTAAATTGGCTTGTGGGTCACAGTCTATGGCTAAGACTCGTTTACCCTGACTGGCCAGCAGCAGAGAGAGAAAAAAAGCTACAGTGGTTTTCCCTTGTCCGCCGGAAAGCGAAACACAGGCACAGGAAAGCAATTTATATATTGTCCAACTCGATAACGAAAAGCTTACACGCAATCACTTCTAGTTGTCTAGAATGCGAGATATCTAGATATCAAGGTATCTAGATTTAAAGATATCTTTAAATTTCCGACTCAAGTGCAATCCAAGCTCAAAAGTCTGGATAATATTTTTAAAATTTTATATTTTTATATACTCAACTCGAAATTTTAAAGTTACTATTATAAAAATTCTATTTTTTAGGATAGTAACTGGTGATCAAACTTGATATACCCACACTTGAGCAAATTTCTGCTGGTCTAATCAAGGTTCAAGCACGTCAGGGCAGGCTTTATCCTTACCCTCAAGACTTGCAACTGGGTTACGACAGGGTAGTTTTGGCATTTCTAGTGGGCGGTAAAGCTCTTGATGTACCAGATAGTATTCCGAAGTTTTACGAACTTTGCGAACAGCCCTTTTCTGAATGGGGAGTAGAAATTGATGACGAAATAGATTCAAGCGACTCTTTGCTTTTTTTGGGAGAACCCACGGAATTAACGATTGAATTAGCAGAAGCGTTTGGTGGGAGTGTACTGAGCCAAGAACAAACAAAAATTGCAGCAGAATTACTGCAACACTGTCAGTCACACACACAAGGGGTACAAATTTACACCAAATTCCGGAGGTTTATTATTGAACATCCTGTTTTGTCAAACCAGGAGTTCGTAAAAGCAAAAGGGGATTTTGGACTGGGTGTTGGGCTGTCTGATCTGTTAGATAACTGCTACGAACCTGTTCCAAGCTGCTACGAGTTAGAGGGAAACTTCCATGCCTGCCCGTACTGTCATGCGCTAGCTGGCGTAAATCCGCAAAGGCAAGTAATTGCAAACTCTAGCTGTAACCGTTGTCCACCTGGCCGCAGACTCAAGCGCAAAGTAAAACTACCAAGTGACTGCTTAAAACTCAAGCGTGGCATCGAACGCTTTTGGTTTTACCCCGGACGTGCAGAAATTCAACTTTACCAAAAGTTAGTAGATTTAGGGCTAGAGGTTGAACTTTATCCAGAGTGCGATCGCTATGACTTGAGAATTACGTTTGCTGATGGCGAGGTTTGGGCACTCGATTTGAAGGATTACTTTAATCCCTATCTACTAGTAAGGAACTTAGGTGATGAACCAATACCCAGCGAACCATCTTGGGATGTTGCATATATCGTCATTCCTGCGGAGCGGAAGAAAGACCGTCCTGCTTATCTTAAAGAATTGAAATCACGATGGCGGTGGGAGAATGTTAAACCCATCTTCGATGATGCCGTTTTTGCCCTAGCTAAGAAAAAAGCGGGTGTGCGCGAACGAGATGTACAAGCAAGCGAAGCAGGGGTGAAGAGCGATACACCTCCTACTAATAGTAAGCAAAGCGACACCAATACAAAAGGCGACACACGTTCTACCAATAGTAAAACTCTTGAGGAGGAAAGTACGAAGCGCGATAAAAGTCCCACTAAAAACAAGGGGAGAAAGACATGAGAGAAACGAGGTCTTGGCGCTACAAAGTTACACAATCCTTACAAAAACAAACAAGCTTGCATAAAGACCAGATTGAAGCGTTGCTCGATTTGGAACTATGCCTGTTTGCTATCGAAAAGTTAGGTGTCCAATCAGAACTTGAAACAGCAATTTCTGTATGGCTACTAATATCCAATCGATTTTATCTGTTTCCGCGCTTGGCTTTGTTGGTGGAAACAGTAGAGGCAAAGAGAACACTATTTAATCTCAGGCAGTTGGTTCCGTATTTAACAAACCAAGATGTTACAGAACAGTTGTTAAAGGTATACAGTCAAATTCCCTCGAAGTATCGAGCCTACGATGTTGATGATAAGACTTATCGGTTCACTCGAAAATCCATGCCTTCTATCTGGGGCAATCGTTTTGAGCGTTTTGAGGAATTGCTTGGTAACAAATTGAAGTATCGCCAGCGTACTGCTAAATATGCAGAACCCGGTAAAGAATATCGCTTTCGCTCTAGAGAAAACACTTATAGCGTCAGAATCCCAAAAGATTTGCCCTTATGCCAAGGCAAGGTTCTATCAGTACACCGCGAGAATAATAAAGCAATCTCTGTCACACGAAAAGAAATGGAGTCGGCAGCAAATCTTCTAGATGAACACTGCGGTCAAAACCATAAAGGGCGTTTATCAGATATCATCCTTGAGCATTTTCAAGGAATGGGGTTTGTCGAACTCGACACTATAGTGTTCGACGGGGTAAAAAACTTAGTTGGGCTGCTAAATGCAGGTAAATCGACACTAATTGAAATTCTGACTGTAGCAGTAGCAAAAAAAGGACACCGAGTTGGCATTGTCTTTAACGAAGTTGTGACGTGCCTAAGAATGGCCAGTCTACTTAAAAAAGTCGGCTTACGAGTATCAGTAGTTATTGGTCAAAGGAATCGAGAAGTTCATCTTAAGAACTGGCATAGTGTAGATGGTGGGATAGACGGCTTCACACACTTATCTACAGCTTGTCCCTTAAGCCAATACTTTCAACCCTCAAATCCTCCTTCTCCTCCTTGCTTTGATTTAAGAGAAGTAAAAGACTCGGACGACAGTAATAATACTAGTAACGGTAACAGCAATAGTAATAATAATAGCGACGGGGATGGTGTAAGAATTTGTCCTCTGATTGGGCAGTGTCCAAGACACCGAGATGCTAATGAACTGAGTAGCGCAGATGTCATTTTGACAACAGTAGCAGCTGCAATATTCACTCGTCCTCTACCGCACGTAAGCCCACAGTCAATTACCTACTATGAATTGATGTACCGGACTTGCAGTGTCGTGTTTTTCGACGAGTGTGACAAGGTGCAATCGAACCTAGACGCGACATTTTTACCTGCTATCAAATTAATTGAGAGAGGAAGTAATGGATTTCTCGATCAAGTAGTAACATGGACGCGAACCACTAAACTACGTAATTCTAGAAACGATTTACGGCAGCTTACTTTTGGACAATTCAATCATGCTTTGCAAAATGCCGATACGCTTGTTGATAATATTTGCACACAATTGCAACTATCCCCTGATGAAAGCGAGTGGCTGGCAGAGAAATTCTTTACCTGTTCGTCCCTAGCTAGAGATTTTGTATTAGAAATTGCCGAAGCTGAGGGCATAGATACTGAGTCATCTACTTTTATTCTTGATAAAAACCCGGTTTATCAGGAGTTAGCTGATTTCCTGCTAGGCGATTGGAAAAACTCCTGGCTTGCTGAGTATGCAATGAGACTAAAGAGTGAAAACTACCAAGAACAGCAGGAAACAATTGCCAAAATACAAACAGAACTCACTAAAAAAGGCTGGTTGAAGGCAATTAAAGATAAATGGGGATTTTGTAGCAAGTTTGCATTATTCCTCAAATTAGTCCTTTTTGTGTCATTTTTTCAACAGTCAATCAAAACTGCATACGGGCTTGAGCAGCAAGTAGATGGAGCCGAAGAAATCGTTTTCTTTAACCGCATTCCACGGGACTTTTACGGTTTAATACCGGGACTAGCATCTGGTTTGGTTTGCGGGTTCAAGCTAGAACGGCAAGAGAATCAATTGACACTTTGGTACTTCCAAGCACTGGGACAAGGGCGCTGGCTGTTGGAGAATTTTTCCCATGTATTTGCTTCGGAAGGTACTCAAGGAGCGCACGCTTTGTTACTAAGTGGTACAAGTTGGGCTGGGCAAAGTCCCATTTACCATCTGGAACGCCAAGTCGATTACTTGCTACGTCCAAGGGTTAGGAAGGCTATCGAAGCGATTTCTGAAAGTAGTTTTCACTTTTCTCCTTGTTACTATCCAGATGGCAGGCCTGTGCGGGTTTCTGGGGCAACAAATAAGGAAGAAGCCCTGTTGCAGGTAGTGCGATCGCTACTTCGTCAAACTGACATCTTGCAACGTGATTTTGATGCACTACCTGAAGGTAGAAAGCGTTTAATTTGGTATGTCAATAGTTACGAGCAAGTGGATTTTGTTTACAATGCCATCCAAAGCATTGATACTAGCTCGTATTGGAAAGAGAGGGTGGCGGCTTTGACTTCGCGATCGCCACTGGAGGAAATTGATGAATCTTTGATTTCTCGCAGTAACGTTGAAAATTTTGCTGATACTAATCGAGCAATTTTAATTGCCCCAATTGCTGCTATTGGGCGGGGTAAGAATATGTTAAACAAGGAAGGACTAAGTGCATTTGGTGGAGCATACTTTTTAGTTCGTCCGCATCCCGCACCCGATGACCTCGATTATAAATTTCGATTGGCATTGTGGAGAGAAAGAAAAGCAATAGCAGAAGAGAGGGAAGGAAACTTCATTGATGCTTGCGACTCTTGGCGTAGCGAAGGCTATGGCATCTTTCTCAAAAGTCTTGACACCATCTTGCAGTATTCCCACAAGGGACTATCCAAAGAAGTACGCGAAGGACTGATTTGGAGTTTGATGGTGCTTACTTGGCAGGCGATCGCCCGGACAATTCGTGGTAATCAGCCGACTTTAGTTCGTTTTATCGATGCAGCATGGGCCCCTAACCTTGCCCAGAAAAAAGCTGAAACTGAACAAGATTCCTTACTTAAAGGATTTAAGTACGTTCTGCAACCGTACTTTACCAAAACCAGAACAGGCTATGACCAAATCGACATCGCGCTAGTGCGATCGCTTTACGAACCTTTTTACCGTGCATTGGAGAAAATAGATGATATATAACTCTATACAATTATTTGCCCTGCAAGTACCGACTAAAATATCACTTCCATTCGATTTATATGCGTTGACTGTTCCCAAGGATTGGAAAGATTTATTTTGCAAATTGCAGAAATACAAGCATGGTAAAAATTATGTTTTACCACCTATAGAATGTCTTAACCAAGCACTGACAATTTCAATTGACGATGAAATTTTATTTCCTTCTGCAAACGCATTTAAATTAACAGCTAAAACCCATTGGTTTTATTGCAAATCTAACAATATTTCCAGAGAACATATTGTTAATATTGTCAAAAATTGGTTAAATATTTCATTTAAAGACTTAGATTGTTTAACCACGGATGATATCCAAAAAATTCATTCACTTTCGGCTAATGACTTGGAATTTCAGCAGATAAAAATCCCTGAAACTGTATGGAGTATTGAAAATGGAGAATTAAAAATTGACCCTTTGTACTATAGTCTCATCCCTTATTTGATTGTTAGTGCAATAGTATCAGAGCCGCTATCTTTAATTGATCCAACCAGGGATCAAGTTTTTGAACCATTACAATTTCATGAGTGTGTAGTAGAAAAATCTAATGTCCAAGAAATTATCAGCTGGCCACCAATAATTATTACTAAAAACAAAAAGAAGAAAGATAGTGAAGAAAAAGAAAAACCAACACACTATTACTCTTTCTTACTGAGATTTGCATTCCACTACAATTTAAATGGAGAACCCTACCTTACTTGCGATTACGGTATTAGACGTTGGGTTAGTTGGGAGTTAAGCTATCTTAGTACAGGTAAGACTGTTTATATCAGTCCTACAAACTCTAAAAGATTTGCCTCTTGCAAGTTAAAATACATGGGTAAACAAAGGGGTATAGATTTTGAAGGTAATCTTGTAAATTTGCTACAATCCCTTAACTTTAAAGATAAATTTAACGCTCAAGATGTATTTCAAACACCCTATAAAAATAACGATTTGGCTTGGGGTGTAGTTTACGGTAACACAATATCACGCTCGCATCATGCCGAAGATGGACTCTTTCCAAAAGATAATGCAATATTTCATAAAGCCTGTTTAGAACGCATACAAAATGTACTAGGTGAAGAGTTTTGTTTTATAGAACCTTATTTACGTTGCGATAATGATAAATTGCTGAAAAAACCACGTAGCGAGTACAATAAAGTCAAAGAATTTATCAAGAAGCATTTTGCTAGTATAAACACATCTCCACCATTTTATATTCCACCTAATCTAAAATTAGTATTGTTATCGCAGAGTAAAGAAGCTGAAGAATTAATCCGTCCGCTCGCCAAAAAATACGGGATTGACGATGTTACTATACATAGCCTCGGTGCTTTAGGGGCAGAAATGTCTGGAAAAAATTGGAGGACTGACTGTGCTGATAGGATCAAAGAATTCCAAAAATTACTTCCTCCATCACCTCCAAGTCAGAAAACCTTGACTTTAATTGAAATCCTACCTAAGAAACATTTTTGGAAAGATGCAAGAAAAGACCCAAAACCTTGCTTCCGTCCTGCATTAGCAATGCTTGGTAGCGTTACTGACCACTTTGAGCCTAAAGATGAAAACGACAAAGGTGATTTACTGACAGAAGCAGAATTTAATGATGAAATTACCAAATTGGAGGCAGCCCAAGCTGCTGCTAAAGAACAGGGTAAATTCGTTAAAAAGAAGTCTCTAAAAAGTAATTTTTCTCATCGTATAGAATCATCCCTAAAAAGCGGATTATCGATGGCTGGTGCATATTTTTATCCAACTTTTGAGGTAGAAAATTTTCCTACAGATGTTGCTAGTGTCGGTGTCTATAAAATCCCTTTTTATATAGGTGAAATAACCAAGTACCTTCCTGTAGCAGTGCGTATGGACAAAAGCGGTGTTACTGCTAAGGCTTACGGATGTGATGAATGGTTAGATTTTTACCTATTTCAAATAAAAATGGCATCAGGAGCATTTGAAAGCATCGAATTTAATAAGAAGAAAGTCCAAAACTGGGTGTTCAACAACTTATTCCAAGAAACGAAACAACCAACAATCTATTGCTTTGATGCTGATAACCTTCGCTCTCATGGTTTGCTATTTCTCCAGAAAAAATTATGGCGCAAGCACTTCCTTGCTTTTGACACTTCAGAAAATCCCAAAAATGAAGATATTACTTTTATCCCTACTTCAAAATATCCCCACATACGTATAGCTAATATCATTGCACCTAATACAACAGAAGTACCTATTTATCGTGCTTGTGATGAAGACGGGAACCTTGAAGGACATACCGCAGGTGTTTTTCACCCTTCATCAAAAGGTTCTGAGTGTGGGTACTATTATTTAAGCAACCAACGTCCTGAGTCTCGTAGCGGTGGTATTCTCCAAGAAAGTAAGTTAGTGCCATTAGCAATAACTAAAAACGACAAGACAGGGAAACCTAAAAAACCAAAACCCCAAGCCCAAGGCTATAATCCCCGTGGCGTTATTCTAAGCTTGACACTTCAAGAAGCAGACTGCTTTAGTGATTGGGCAACGTTTGTTCAGTGTCAGCGACTTTATGGGATGATTCAGTATCTTGACGCTACAATTTTTCCCGAAGTACTCCACCGTGCGGTTGGACTTGATGCCTATCGACCAATTCAAGCTATTCGTGAACCATAGTGTTGCAGAGGGAACTGTTATTACTGGTGGCGGAATGGCTGCAAGCGTGCGATGCATTCAGCTTGCCAAAGATGCAAACGATAGACTAGACAAGCTTTTAGGCGAGCTACAGGATGAAAATTAAGGTGGGGTTGTGATCGCATTAGCTAGCTACCCCCGCACAAAAGTGTTAGAAAGCATTACCTAGTCAAAACGCTTGTGGTCAGCCATCTATGGTTTTGAGATTGCAAGCGTTTCTTAATTTTTGATTGATGCTGACGGATATTACACGTTCTTAGGAAAAAGTGGAATCAACGACTAAAAGTGCTTCTACCTCTGCAATGAGATATTTGCAGAGGTAGAAATTTGCTCTCGCTTTTGGCTGACATAGCTTACCCCCGACTCATCATCAATTCAAATTTTCGCTCTTGATATTATCAAGCAGTCAGGTTGTCCACCGCAAATTAGGTATTTGGTAGAGAGGTTCGGTTCAGCGCTCTACTGGGTGGTACGTCGTCTCTAACTTCATACTTCAGCATTGCAAAGGATATGACTTCAAGGGGCAACTGACACAGCACTACTCTCTCTAAAAGCTCAGTGAAGTCATTTTGAGTAGCAAAACACATCAGTAGCCAAGGGGAAATTTTGTGTTATTTCTGTGATAACTGTCAGGCAAAGTAATGGAAGTAATAAGAGAAATACGCGTAATTTTAGAGGCGTTCTAAGAAGTTCTTAGAACTGTTGATCATGATATTTCTCTGGCCAGTATACGGGCGCTCTATGGCGCTTTTATGGCATTTTGATTTGATATTAATTTCATTTGATGACGCACAGTACGCCTTAATTGGCGGAAAGTTTTTTTTTTACAATTTTGATTTTTCGGTTACAACCCGAAAAAATAACTACTAAAAAACTACATTTGCACTACAAAATCCACCTCACAGTTAACTCCTGCTACTGCGGCGGCTAATGCTGGGATAGTTTCTAGCTCAATCTACTCCAAAAATCGCATCGACTTCTTGTGACGAAGCCTGACCCTGAACTAGAGTTGCTGGTCTATTTGAATCGGGATCTGACACCTCAGCAGCAGGCTCCTCCGACGCACTACTGTTGTAAATTGGGGCATTGACCGCAACTACAGGTGCAGGTGCAGTCAAATTTGGCAGTGACAGCGCAAACTGCGGTTGTTCCACACCCATAGCCAAACGCATATAACTACCGTGTTTATTTAAAGAGTCCTGCGCTTCCCAACAAGCGAAACGCAGCTGCTCTGGTGTAAACTTGCCCGCTTTGTATCGCGCTACTGGCAAGAAAGCTGCCACCAAAATATCAGCTACCTTACGCTGTGCCTCATCCTTGGGCAGCGAATTTAAGTAATCAACAACTTCCGCTAAAACGTCCCCCTCATAAGGCTGAAGGCGCAGAGAAAGAGACTTGCGTTTTTTCTTGCTTTGATTCATTGGCTTGTCTCCATCCCCAGCAAATAATCAAACATCCCGAAGCAGTCCACCAGACGGGCTGACGTACTATATCTGTACGTTTGCTCTGAATCTAAATTAAAAGTTTCTTGCACCTGAGTTATAAAACCGCTACCCCAAACCATTGGTATCATTGGCAAGTTGTCGTCTTTGGGGATGTATTGACCAGTCCTCTCGTAAACACTGCTGTACTCATATATTTTCTTGAGTTGCCATGCACAATTGAAATACTTCTCCAACTCAACTTCTACATGGTAAGCTGCACCCCCACCGATGATTACCTCGTTCAACGGTCTGGGTAATATTTTGTCCATCCACCGATTGAGCTTATCCCAATATTGGGCTGTTGCTACATTAATTGCATCAGCAATATTAGAAATTTCTTTTTCTCTTAAAGTGGGGTCTTTGGCACTTGCTAGGGCTTGTATTTCGTCAAAACTTATCCAATCTGGGCGTGACGAGTAATTACGGTCTTTGCTGTAGACCTTATTAATAATCGCGTAGCGTGCATCAAATATCGCATTAGATAAACGTTCTCGGTCTAAACCGCTAGTCATATCCAGCACGATATCCAGCATATTGGCAAAGCCCAACAGTGGACTATCCCCCAGCTTCAGTTGCCCCCGGTCAAAATAAAGTGCTGTCGTGTTCCTGTGACCAAACATCAACACCGCCAGTTGGGAAGTGCGTAACCAATCCACCCCCTGCTGTTTGATTCGCAGTGCCGCTAATCCCCCGCCTTCAGGACGGCACAAGAAACGCTCTAAGTTCACCTTTAAAGAAAGTTGACGCACCCTAAAATCAGCCAGCATCACCCGTAACTGTTCTTCAAAGCGGCGGCGATCGCTGTACTCATTCCACGGCAGAAGTAACGCCAACTCCAAGTTAATTTGTTTTTTCGCCGTCACCTTCACTTTGTTTAGCTCAACAATTAAGCCAACAGCCCCCAATACCTTCCACAAGGCATTCTCATATTTGAGTTCTTTAATGCGGTCAAGCGCATCGAAGTTAGCCGCGAACTCACCCAACACCACCACTCTGTTATTCCACTCGACCCACAGTTGTTGGTCTGGTGAAGGGCTACCAATCCAACCCAAGCGTTCCATGAAAAAATTAAGTTTATCCTTAGTAATCTCTTCTATCTCAGGTGACAGCAGAAGATAACTAGGTTTAGTCTGGTCATCAAGCTGATAAATAATCTTGGTTTGTGACCCACCCACGTCCACGCTGAGGTAAATATCAGTCATGCAAATAGCTGGTTAATGTTCTAGTCTTATAGTGACGCATTTTTAGAGTAAATTGGCACAAAAACAGTACAGATTATCACCATTTCCCCACAAGTTGGCACACATAACTGACACTGACTCATGAGTACTAGTGGTGATTTTGCCGGACTCAAATGTGCAGGTTTGCACTAACTCTGTGCCAATATTGCATAATTTTGTGCTAAGTGCTTTCGGTGGGGTTGGCTGTGGGGAGATTACGGAGAAATTTCGGTTAGGGGTACTAGTATGGTAGTGTACTCACTACACTTCTACGCCCTGCGGGTGGGCTGCGCCCATCCTTCGCTTCGCTCAGGACGCAGAAGTTACGTTCGCCCCTGCGGGGGTTTGGCACAACTGTTGTAATCGAGAGAAAATCAATGGTGGCTTTGGCGATTCTGCGCGTTGAAAAACTCAAGTCTTTCGGTAATGTTGGGGGTAGCGAGAAGCATACCGCCCGTTTACAAGATACCCCAAATGCCGACAACACTAAAAAAAATATCCGGTTGATTGGTATGGAGGATAGCACTGCACTGGAAGATTTGGTAAAAACCAAGATAGCCAGCACCACTAAGCACAAACCCCGCAAGGATGCCGTGCTGTGTAGCGAGATATTTCTGTCGGCATCACCCGAATATTTCCGCCCTCATGACCCATCAAAAGCAGGGAAGTGGAATTATGAGCAGATGGCAGATTTCGCCTATGCTTCTCGTACTTGGTTGATCAACACTTATGGTGACAAGTGCGTGAGAGCAGAATTGCACTTGGATGAAGCTACTCCCCACATTCATGCTTATGTCGTCCCCATCAACGACAAAACTAAGCTGTTAAGTCATAAAGAAATGTTTGGGGGTGATGGTCGTGCTGCCAGCATCAAGTTATCTAAGCTGCAAGACAGTTACGCTGCTGCACTCGCTCCTTTGGGCATTGAACGAGGGGTAAAGGGCAGTAAGGCAACCCACACCAAAGTAAAAGAGTATTACCAAGCCGTTAACAGCGAACCACTCACCGCAGTCTGGGAGAATCAGCAACTAGCACCCACGCCTTTTGAATCAGCCAGGACTTACATTAACAGGATTCAGCAGAGTGACGATTTCCAAGCGATTAATCACCAACTGGCTGACCGAAAGTTTATGCTTGAGCGATTGAAGAGTGCAGAGCAACGGGCTAGAACCAGCGAAAAGGAACGGCAGCGACTTGAAAAACGGGTGCAACTGTTGGAATCCCAGACACAACAACTGCGCGACTTGCCCAATGAGGATGTCGCTTGGGAGTTGGGACTACATCACGATCAACAAAGGTGGAAGGGCCACAAACACATCATTAATATAGATGGCGCGAAGTTTTACGACTTCGCACCCGAACAACAGAAGGGCGGCTCTTGTGCGATTGATTTGGTGATGCACGTAAATCAGTGCAATTTCCGACAAGCGATCGCATGGCTTGACGAGCGTTTTGGTGAAGCTCTTGCTGAACGAGCAGCGATCGCTCACGCTAGGAAAGCAACGGCTCTTATTATCCAAGAGCCACGTCCCAAATTCCAGCTACCAGTTGAGGATAAAGCTCTTTGGCAAGCAGTTTCTAACTACCTGACCCAGAAACGGGGTATAGGAGAGAATTTGGTTCAGGCTCTCCACGAACGCGGACTGGTTTATGCTGATGACCAACAAAACGCTGTGTTCGTGATGCGGAATCTCAACCGTCAACCTTTGGCAAAAGGCGCGTTTCTGCGGGGAACACGGGGCGAGAACAACATGTTTAAAGGTTATGAGAAAGGAACTCTACGGCGTGAGGGTTGGTTTTACTTTTACTTGGGTGGAGAGCCTACTACTCCACCAGAGAAACTGGTGCTATGTAAGTCGCCCATCGATGCCATATCCTTTGCAATGCTGGAGTATCAAGTTAGAGGTGACGTGCCACCCACTAGGTCGCTGTATATGGCAGTTGATAACCCCAACAGCTTACCGCTAGAGCGATTGCGGCACATTCCTAATGTACGGGTGGCTTTTGACACAGATGACGCTGGCAATGCAGCTGCACGAGCAGTCAAGGAGTTATTGCCACAGGCTACTAGGGTAAAGTGCGAGGCAGTTGACTGGAATCAGCAGCTTATCGATTATGGGCGGCAGTTAAGGCAACAGCAACAGCAGCACAAAGAAGATGATTTGAGTCTTTAAAAGCTATTTTGTAGTGTTTATGTAGTTTTTTCGTAGGAAATTTTGTTAGTTGCTTTTTTTCAAATAAATTTTGGCAATAAAAACGGGAAAAACTTTTTTGCGTACTGGTTGAAGAAATTAGGGAATAGGGAGTGAAGGAACGGTAAAGACAGGATTAATCACATCTCTACAATAATCAGTAGTTTTTCTCTTCTGCTTTTCTAATTTCCTATGCCCCAATCCCTCACAAGTTCCTCAAATTGTTGCGCTATTGTGTATAGTTGGATGACTCTGTCGAAAGAGAGTTCTTAAACTGGCTATTTTGTTAAAAACATCTTCCAGGAGGGCAAAAAAATGCCATGCCTGAATTTATTAACTGTTTTTAATCGATCTAATTACGAACGTAGCGGCTATATTGCCATACCTTGGGAAGCGATCGCTACACAATTGCAAATCCCAGCAGCCGATCTGATTCTCAGTGACTTGCGTGACCTGACACGCAGACCAATCAAAGCGCAAGTGGATCGGGTTGACCCTGAAGATCCTAGCCGTGATGTTTTAATCTTTCATCTAGAAAAACCAATTCCGCCTTGTCGTGAAAATGATGCTTTAGCTTCGGCTTTCATTCGAGTTGACCTTGGTCAACCAGTCCCGAAAACATTGTATGAGCCGTCTTTAGAAATAGTTTACGGTTCAGATGGGCGAGCCAGGGGAGTCAGACTGGTTAATAAACGATTGATTATCTGGTTCAATTTCATCCCAGCACCAGAAGATAACGGACGCAACTGGTTTTCTGGTTGTGCTACTAGTGTGCAGTTAGACAATCAGGAATTCCTCGATCCGTTTCGGTCAGCACGGGGTGAATGGCTGGGTCAAGAACCAGAAAAACGTTGTATGCAGGTGAGTGAAATTCAATTACCAGGGACGCTTTATCCCAAATCACCTTACTATCGAGTGTCTTTGTTTAATCACTCTTATCGATTAGTGGCTCAATCTAGTGGTGCAGTGCGTGCTAGTGTGACCATTGCTTCTGAACCCTTTGATTACATGGGTGCAGACCCAGTTACAGGACAAAATCGGCATTTAGTCTGTGAACTTTATCGGGTGATTAGTTTATACGCTGGCGCAGATTATTTGATTGAGGAATTATTTGTCAAGGGTAAACCCAAACAGAAAGAAGACAAGATGGCTGATGCACCAGAGGTAGTTTATCTGCCCTTTGAATTGCATTATTTTGCTCATATGAATTTAGGACAAACCCAAGATGTTGAGCAGGTCTTCCCTGTCCCTGATTGGTTTGCGGTTGGTTCTATTGCTCCCCCGTATGCAGCCTATGGTTTGGCAACTAGTTTACATATAGAAGCGATCGCTCATCCCCACGAAGGCAAGCCCAATTGTTTCTCTTGGCAGTTGTTGCCTGGCACATCGGCAAAATGTGTACACTTATTCATGCGCGACCAACCGGAAGGATTTGATGCACGGATAGGACATTATTGGTACGAGTTGATTTATGACCCCCTCCAAGCATCCATCTATCAAGATCAGCCAAAAGAGTTGGGAGTTGTAACCCCATTCCTGTAATTGTTTTGATTTGGACTAACCTAACAATATTAGCTGTATAAAATGGCTGGTTAAATCATCCAGAACAGATAAATGTTTATGTCTGATTAAACAAAAACACCAGCTAAAATCGCCCATTTACAGCAAATATTCAATGCTATCACCCCATGAATTTATCGAGTTACTCATCTGTAATTCCCACCTTTCCCCTGACAGCTATAGTTGGTCATCGGGCGATTAAATTAGCATTATTAATCGTAGCAGTAGACCCTGATTTGGGAGGGGTGGTCATTTTTGGTCGTCGTGGTACAGCTAAATCAGTTATGGCTCGCGCTCTCCATGCACTGCTTCCCCCTATCGAAGTAGTTCAGGGTTCTTGCTGCAACTGTGACCCCGATAAACCAGATGAGTGGGATGATGAAACAGTTAGAAGAGGCAGGAAGCAGAAGGATGGACAAACTAATTTCTCCCTACTGCCAACAGAAGTAATTCCCGTTCCTTTTGTGCAAGCCCCCCTGGGTGTGACTGAAGATAGATTGTTGGGGTCGGTGGATGTGAGTCAGTCAATCAAGCAGGGAGAGACGGTATTTCAACCAGGATTGCTAGCACAGGCACACCGGGGAATTTTGTATGTCGATGAGATTAATTTGCTGGAGGAACATATTGCTAATCCGCTCTTGGCTATTTTAGCTGAGGGGCGTAACCAAATTGAGCGGGAGGGCATTAGTTTTCAACATCCCTGCAAACCTTTATTCATTGCCACCTACAACCCAGAAGAAGGTAAACTGCGAGAACATTTATTAGATAGAATTGCGATCGCGCTTTCTGCTGATGAGGTTTTGAGTATAGATGAGCGCGTCCAAGCTGTGGAGCAAGTTGTAAGTTACGCAGAGTCCCCGCAAAAATTTCTCCAGCAATATGCCGAAGACATCGCAGACCTCAAAACCCAAATTATTCTAGCGCGAGCATTACTGAAAGATGTACGAGTTAAACGTGAGCAAATTGCCTACTTAGTCAACGAAGCTATTCGCGGTCAGGTGCAGGGACATCGCGCCGAATTGTTTGCACTGCGAGTTGCAAAAGCTAGCGCGGCTTTAAATGGGCGGTTAGAAGTGAATGCTGAGGATTTGCGCCATGCAGTGGAGTTAGTAATTGTACCCAGAGCAACAGTAATTGAGGTGACAAAAGAACAGCCACCACCGCCAGCACCACCCCAACCGCAACCAGAACAACCGGAACAAACAGACACCGAAACCCAAGAGGAAACCGAACAGGAAACATCGAGTATCCCTGAAGAATTTGTCTTTACCCCAGAAGGAGTTATCCTTGACCCGGCGGTGCTTTACTTTGCTAAAATCGCCCACCGGAGACGGGGTAAAGCAGGGGGACGTGGGCTGATTTTTTCCCAAGACCGAGGACGCTATGTCAAGCCGATGTTTCCCAAGGGAAAAATTCAACGGATTGCTATAGATGCCACCTTGCGAGCTGCTGCTCCCCACCAAAAGATACGTCACCAACGTCAGCCAGGTCGTCGGGTGATTATTGAAGATGACGATATCCGGGTGAAGCGATTAGCCCGCAAAGCCGGAGCATTAGTCATTTTTGTCGTTGATGCTTCTGGCTCAATGGCCTTGAATCGAATGCAATCAGCCAAAGGTGCAGCTTTACAATTACTAGCGCAAGCATACCGCAGCCGCGACCAAATTGCCTTAATTCCCGTCCGGGGTGAGCGTGCAGAGGTGTTGTTGCCTCCCACGCGCTCAATTACCACAGCTCATAAACGTCTAGACCGCCTACCCTGTGGTGGAGGTACTCCCCTGGCTCATGGTCTGGCTCAGGCAGTGCGAGTCGGTTTAAATGCTATGCAATCCAAAGATATTGGTCAAGTTGTCATTGTACTGATTACCGATGGTGGGGCGAATATTCCCCTGTCGCGCTCCCTTGGTCAACCGTTTTTGGACGAAGAGAAACCAGATATTAAAGGGGAAGTGCTAGATATTGCTGTCAAAATTTGTACATTAGGAATGCAGATATTGGTAATTGATACAGGAAATAAGTTTATTTCTAGTGGGTTGCCCAAGGAGATAGCACAACGGGCAGGAGGTAAATATTATCATTTACCTAAAACAACAGAGCGAATAATTGCAGCGATGACCCAGGAAGCGATAGCAGATATCAAAGCTGGTTTTTAGCGGTGATGCAAGAACGGTACACCGCATTGGCTTCTACAACTCTTGGTATATATATCTTTGAAGCCATTAAGAACTAGCATTGCTTAATTTCTGCTTTCTGTTGCTTAATTCCATAAACACAACCCTCATAAACACTATGAGGACATTCATTTATATCTATACAAATTTCTTGGCTAGGTATTATACAAAGGGATTCCCAAAATTGGTAACAACGTAGAATCAATAATTTTAGCCTCTTATTCCACGTTCTAGCCCATACGTGTAACTGGATACGGTCGGTGTGCAACGGGCCATGATTGCCAGTCCCCAAATTGACGGCTGTAACCCTCATTGTTTCGTCAACTGACAAAAGTTTTCGGTCTACTGACATTGCAATTGACTCTTGGACACTTTATAAGGAGCGATGAGTTAAACAACAGAATGCGCTAGTTCCGCGATGTAACTCTCTAATGAAACTACTCCTCGTGTAACAAGATCGCGGGGTGGCATCTCTGCTTCGAGCGCAAGGGTTGTCATGTTGGAGAAAGATGCTGCTGCTGAGTTTGAAAATCCCATATTCTGCATTGTCTTTATCCACTGGTGACGCGGAGTTTCCATTACCTTGACTGGTTTAAGTAAAACTTTGGCGAATGCTTGTGCAACGTTGAGCGAAGAATATCTTTCTGGGCCTTCGATGTTGTGTAGCCCTGTATTCTCTATTGGCTGTTTCATCAAACGCGCTGCCAACTGACCAATATCGCGTGGGGCTACCATCGGCAATGCAAAATCGGTTGGAAAGAAGGTATAGATTACGCCATCCTGTTTAGCTGATTGTAGAGAGAAGTCCCAATTGCTCATATAGTAGGCAGCGCGGATAATACTAAATGGTATGGACTGGGCGGCGAGTTGCTGCTCCATTTCGTAAAGTACTCCCAAATCGCCAATTTGAGAACCGGGCTGCGCTCCATAAGTGGATTCGGCAACGATTTTCTCTAAGCCAGAGTCTGTTATCGCTTCTAGAATGGATGCCAAGCTTTTTCTTTCTTCAACATCTGTGTCTGTCGCCGGATCGGCAGGTGGATTAAGCAGGAAAAGACGTTTACCTAAAGCAAACACGCGGCGTAGTTCTACGGTGTTATGCACGTCTACAACCTCAACCATCGCGCCGCGCTTGTGCCATTTGGGAATAGACGCACAACTGCGCGAGACAATGGTTACTGGCTCACCTTGCGATAACAGCGTCTGTGCTACAGCAGAACCAACATGACCATTGCCACCAAGAATGATGTGCATGGAAAAAATAAACTTCGATAGGTACGAAACAAGTATAGGAAAAGTGCAGTGTTGCACTCAAGCAGCCGGTTACGGGAGGGAGCAATGCAAATAATAGTCCTACCTCACTCTAAATGCCGCAACTCTGACACATTATACCTTTTATAAGCTGAAGCCCCATTTGATAACAGTTCTGGCCAGAATACTAGTACTGTGTTATCATCCTCAACTTCCGTGACCACCCCGCGCCATGTCCATTTCACATTGTATGGGTTGGATGATGCTACAGTGTCATTCACCTTTAAGGCAGGCGACACTACTGCATCCAATTTCACTGATGCTCCTGAATCACTAGTATTGTCGATATCATCATTGGCTTCACCACCAGCAATAGAGTCATTGGGTAGGTCATCTACTTCTATTGTCAATAAGCTGTTTGGCATAGCAATAAGCTCGACTGCCACACCAGTATCCACACCAGTTGAATTGGCTGTAGTGCTTGCTGGCACGTCATCGCACACCGACCACACCAATTTATCGCCCTCTACTTTATTTTCAGAATCAACTGGAGTTTCAATATCTAATTTTGACTCCACATTAGAATCATCTTCCCGATCGCCCCAATCAACACTGGTGTGAATATTTGATTTTGGCTCCTCATTTAGATCGACATTTAGTTCATTAAAATCATTTTTTTCATTCAACCCCTCATAACTGGTGTGGGTGGTGTGGAAGTCTTGATTTATATGGCTTTGATGGTGTGGCTCTTGGTGTGCAACAGGTGTGGAATTTTCACTTATTGCTATGGCTGTGCCAGTTGTTGACATTGGCACATCACTAAAACTAATTCCTTGCAGTGCTTGTAACTTTCGCTTACCCGATGGATGGGGAACAGTGGTTAATTTGGCTTTGGGGAATAATGCTTTAATTCTGGGTAGGGCTTGGTTAATCGCCTTGACTGTTTTATCGCTGGGCTTGGACTGTTCCTGCCAAATTGCTTTCACCTTGCCAGTGCTGGACTCCTCAAAGGACAAAGTACCGTTATCGATGTACCAATTCTCTAAACGTTGCCAGATATCGAAGGCTGTGACAATGCCCTTCGGGTTATAAGCCAGCCCTGTATCCTTACAGAATTGGAATAGGTGCGAGTTTTCTGCTTGAATCTCCTCCAAGGCTTGCTGAGTACAGCTGTAGTCAATGCCCTCAACGATTAATGCCTGAAGCCCAGCAATCATCTTATTTAAAAACGCTGGGGCCACACACTCACGTACAAAATCCAAGTCATAAGCGAACCGGGGGTCAGCTAGTAACTCATCGGGGTTGTTGGGGTCAGGGTTGGTCTTAAATGTTTTGCGGAACAGCAGGGCAACAATGCGGTCGATAGTGGCTTGAATCGTGCCGTGCAATGGCGGGGTTTCATTTAAGTTAAAGATGCCGATGGCTCTGGGGTCAAATTCGATGTGGTCTTTGCCCTTGCGCTCGGAGTGTAAGACGTTACCAGTAGCAAATAACTTCAGCGATTGAATTTTATCGAGTCGTATGGTTTGTGGGTTCTCAGAAGCCCAATTCACCCGGCTGTTGACTAGTGGAGCTAATGCAAATTTTCGCCCTTCATCATAGGCAACAAAGTCAGCTAAGGAGCAGCTGGTCATGCCTTGATGACCGTAGATGATAGATACTACCTGCCGAATGGAATCCTTACCATTTGCACCCAAACCACAAGCCAGTATTACCTTTGTTTCTCGTCCGCGACGCTTGCGAACTTCTGCTAAATCAAGACTCGCTCCCAGGTTTCTCAATAAGATTTGCTGTTGTGGCTCGTCCAAACATTCCAGCAGGCGATCGCAATGTTTGGGGTCAGCTTGGGGGTCATACTTCACCAATGGCTCATAAGTATAGAAGTGCTTGTCTGGGTCGTGTTCTTCTAACACTGGCTGAGGAATTGGGCCTGCCCAATCAACACCTAACACGCCATTGGTACAGTTCACCCCTGGCGGGTTGAGTAATTGCGGGTCAATTTCGACTCGCAGCTTCACCCACTCCAGTAACTCTTTTACCTTGCTGGGTTTGGCGTAGGGGTAGGTGATGACATATTTGTCGCCGTTTTTCTTGATAACCGGATATGAATTGCAATAATTGGTGATGCGCCGCCGCTCGACGGAATCAGGTGAGTATCGGTAGCCTTTGCCATGCCAGTAGTACAGCTTGCCATCGGCACACATCCATTTTGTTTCGCCGTAAAGGGTGTTAAAACCTTTTTGCAGGAATGTGCTGTCCGGCTCCGAGTCGTCAGAAGAGGCAACATCTACTGTGTCTTCTTCAGCTTGTTGCTGTTGGGTGGTAATTTCTTCAATCTGCTTAAGTAGCAGTTCTACTAATTCATCACCTGTCATGCCCGACTCAAAAATATCTGCTATGTCTCCTTTATCTTGCAGAGCGGGTTGAATTTTTAGCAAGTCGATGGCAACAAAATTTACATCGGCTTGGTCGCAAATTGCTTTGAGTTTCTGGGCTTTCTTCCAACCAGTTTCATCATTATCAGCGCAGTAAGCCAGTAAAAAATCTTTACCTGTACTGTGCTGGATTTGGGTTAGGGAATGGAGTATATCACGCTCGGAACAGCTGCCCACCCAAGTAATGCTGGCTAAGTTTTCTAATCGGCTGGCTTCGACGCATTTTTCACCTTCGTGGGCCAGCAGTACGGGGATGCCGTCTGTGGCTTGAATAATTGCGATCGCTTCCTCTTGTCTGTAAGCAGGCCAATAACCTTCTTTCTTCCAGGCAACCTTATTAGTTATGGGGTCAATTCGACTAACTGAGAATGTTTTGACTCTGCCTTTGGGTGCGGCGGCACTCTGACAAGAAAACCTGTGAGCCTTCCGCCCGTTGCCATAGTCGTATTCAACAACTGTGATTTGTTTTAATTCCTCTGCTGTGGCTCCATCGTCACTTAGCTTGATGGTGACGGATTTGGGGACGAAATCGGGTGTTACTGGCTGTGGCGTGCTGATTTCACCGTTGAGCCTGCATACCCTTAACTGTGATGGGTCGAGATTTAGAACCTTGGGTAGGGAAGCTGGTTTTTTCGCCTTAATTGGCTTGAATCTGGGTAGTGGTGTGTAAGTACCAAGTTTTCTTTCTTCTAATACCTCACTCCAAGGCTTGATTGCTTCTCTAATATCTTGGCGAAGGCAGTCATTGTAACAACTGTATTTGCCGTTACTGGGGTTGATGCTGAGGTTATGGCCACCACAAGCTGGGCAAATGTATTTATTTTTCTCACGAGCTGGTTCTAGCTGGTCTACAAAATTGCGAATATCGAAGGAAGCGATCGCTGTTTCATGGGGGAATTGTGCAACCATTACGCGATACCTCCAAAAACACTATTTAATTGTTGACCATTGCTTAATAGGTGATTTTGTGATTTCTTGGGTGCGACTGATGTGTAGTGTCGCTTGTTACGAGTAGCTGAGTCATTAAATAGCTGTATCTGCATTTCCTGATCCTCCATTAACTATGTGTTTTGGAGGAATTGGAGTTATCCCGTAGAGTAATCTTATATACAAGCGTTCAGGTATTTAAAAACCTAAAATTCCTGAGTTGCTTTCTCTAGGAGGGTGGCCAGTGTTACAATGCCTTAATACTCCAAAAGTTTTGATAAGATTACTATTAGGGATATTATTAGGCCGTCAAACCCAATCCCCAATTCCAAGTGAATAGAAATCAGAAAACCTCGGTCTCCCAACGGGAAACGGGGTTTTCACCTTTTAGCCTATTTGTACTTGGATAACCAAGCCCTAACGAAGTTATTGACTTCCAACTCTGGAATGACAAATGCACTGCCTTTTCTCCTGAAAACTAGAACTCTCATATCTCCTATCTCCGTATAAAGATGTTCATTGTGATTTGGCGATGCCTTTGTTGGAGGACATAAAACCAAAACTTTTGCTGTGGGAGTCTTTTGAGCCTCACGGGAGGTCATCAAAAACTTATCTTTGTTCTTGTTGAGCCACTTTTCATAATCTGCCAACTCAACCAGTGGGCAAGGTTTCCATAGTTTCAATCCATTATTATCTTTGCGCTTGACCTGTAAAACCTCTCTTGCTTCGTTGTAGACAATTTCTCTATCTCCTTTTGACCGGATGGAGATAAACAGGTGAGTTGTTCGTGGAAATCTCACAAACAAGTCTATAGGGTTGTTGTTCTCGACTGGTAGTGTTGGATAAACTTGGACTCCTTCTTTTTCAAATTCATGGAAAATTGAAGTGCCTATTCTTTCTAACCGTGCCAGTTTTTGAGTTACTACCAATGGCTTGTAAGCCAATCCAAAAATTAACCAACCTGCCGGATGGAACATACCACCCGTACCCACCGCCAAACCACCAGCCGTTAGAGCAACGGCGGATTGATAGTCCATCGCCTCCCTAATTTTTTCAAACGCTGCTTCGTTGTAAAGTGGGAGTTGAAAATTTGCTGGTGGGTCTTTCAGGGTAGTCATTGGAGACTTTAAAGATTAATGATGATGTGAAATCAGCACTTCCTGTACTGATGGTAATGCTTGACACTGCATTTTTGGACAAGTAGCTATTTATTAGCGTCATGCTTGGCGATCACTTGCCTCTACTCTTTTGTAAGCAGGAGGATATTTGGAGGGGAATTTAGCCCTTACGGCCTGCTCTACAAGGAACGCTACGAGATTAGCTGTCGCTCTACCTTCTTCATCAGCCCATATTTGCAAATCTTCATAAACTGCATCAGGTAAAACAATAGTTGTTCTTTTAGTCATGTCGATGAAAGCTTCTGTATTCATCGATTCTAGCCTCATGTAGTAATTGAGTTAGCTTTTTTCATGCTATAACATTATTTTTTCATGCGATTCTATGCTAACATATCATTAACTAAACCAAAAACAGTCACACAACAAAGGCAACAGAAGCCAGAAAGTGATGTTTAGGCTTACCAAAAACTGGATGTGTGGATTTAAGGCACTTCTGCCAATAAATTCTCCAAAGCCAGTTAATTAAAGACTTTTACCAATCATCAGAACCATGACAACCACATACACCAATGCCGCAAATTGGCTTACTCAAGCTGAAAAGCTTGCCAATTCCGGGCTAAGTGCCTTAATTGCAGGTAAAGACCCCGGTGCTGGGTACGGCAAGGCAATTTACGGTGATTTTTCTGTCACGATGCCATCTGCATACTCACTAGTCCGCAACCGAAACATTCGTCACCACGAAACCATTTCTAAAGATGGGGCATGGGTGCATTATGTCGAAGGAAAACGTCTGGACTTGAAAGACACGCAATTCTTTTGGGGCAGCGCAGCGATCGCACAATCAGATCACACCCTACTGCACGAAGATAAGGCGAAAAAAGCAGAACTGGCCCTAGAAAGCATCCTTGCAGACTTAGCAGTTCTGAATATTCCTTCGGGCATGAAATTAGAAATTAGTTTGAGCAACCACAATCCACAACGCTGGGCGGAAGAAATTAAACGCAGAGTGCAAGGTACTCACACCTTCCAGCACAAGCACCCCGTAACCCGTGAGATTGTTACTAAAACAGTTTCCATCGTAGTTACAGGCATTTATCCCGAAGGTTTTGGCAGCATCGCCTACTGTTTATTTGGTGAACCAACCCTAACCCTTGAAGAGTCAGAGATTGCTATTGCTCTTGATATCGGTTCATCCACTTGGCTAGGCACAGTTTTTAACGGCAACGGCGCAGTTATAAGCCAGCATTTGATTGAGGGTGGATGCGGTCAACTGCATTCGATGATTGCAGAAGCTCTCGACAAACGAAACGACCCAATGAGCCTAATTTCTAAGGAAGTAAAACATTCAGCAAGTTTGGTTAACCGAGGGATTTTAGAAGGTACTTTCACATACGGAGGTAATCACCTTACAGGCAAGAATTTTGAAATTGAATATGCCCAATGTCTTGATGAATGGTGGTCTAATCGCATTGAAAAATTCGCTAACTTTGTTACGAGTGGCAACTATTTAGACCGTGCAAAATATTTGGTTGCTTGGGGCGGTGGTGTCTCCCTGCCAGTAGTGGATCAGAATCTTGCTGACTTGGGATTCGTGGTTTTAGAAAATCCCCAATTCATCAATGCTTTTGGCTTAAAGCTATTAACAGAAATTTCTACAGGAGTATAAACAAGTGTCTGATAAAACATCCTACGAATCTCGGCGTATAACTATCTCGTACTTAGCAGTAATTGAATTGTGCCAGATGTTCAATATTCCTCACGATGCCCCAACGCAAGCCCTTAGCGCAGCAGTAGAGAAGTTAATTTTCTCCGGTGGTATTGGTGTACAGACCCCTCCAAAAACTCAGAATTCTCCATCAACACCAACAACAATTCAACCGAATAAGACTGGACTAGCTTCTATGGCTTCTCAGTTTAAGGGAGTGGCTTCATGAATAACCTAAGCAGAGTCTATGACTCAACTCTACTAACCAATTCCAAAGTCTATCAAATTGACCGAACACTCTACCAATACCTGTTCAAAACAGGCACAATCCAGCATCCAAAGTACCACTTTCGACCTCTAGCTGGACAGCAAAAGAAGGCTGATTTATTGCTCAATCACAAGGCTTTGACTACTCGTTGTTACGAGGTGTCAGGTATGAGTACGAATGCTAGTGTTATCAGCCAGGAATCATTGCAGTTATCGATTTTTTGAGGTGAACTATGAACACTCAACCACTGCCAGAGTTGATTAATCAAGCCCAACAGTTGCTAACCCAAATTAGGCAGCATCCACAGTTTCAAGCACTCGACTATCACCCAGATTTATCAATTGGAGATGCTATTCAAGCTCTTAACGAGCTGAGTTTTTCAGCATTACCAAGCCCTGAGCCACTGCAAGTATTTACTCTTGAAGGATTCAACCAATGAAGAAAGTGATTGACTCGATTGAGACTGTATTACACGCAAGCGCAATTGCACTTCTGGTATCAGCAGGATTATTCGGCAGTGGAGCGCTAATCTGCCACGGCTTGAGCATAATGGCAACAAATTCTGCCCAAAATACCTTGATGAGCCGTGTGAACTGGGCAAAGCAAAGGGAATTCAGTATCGGAGGAATCTTTGTATGTGGAGGCGGTTTCTTAGCTAGTGCATTAGCTAGAGCCGCTTTATATGGGAATGAAGAATAGTGGAGGAGCGATCGCACCGACTGCGAATCTTGGCGATCGCCCTACCGACATCTACGCATCATAGACACATAAAGATATTAGCAATATGTCAAAACCAATAGGATTTTTCACGTCAGCCATGCCTAATGATGGCTCCTACCTGGACGAGCTTCAGCAACAGTACGGAAGCACATTTGAACAACTGGGCAAGATAGAAAAACTGTTGCTCCTACACTCTGTAGTGCAAAATTTGTTGAATGCAGAGGTAAACGTCTCTGGCACAAATGCAGCAGTTAATGCACTTTCAACAGTCTCTCCTATTGTTCAAGGTCTTCATAAACGAGTGCATATTGGCGAACACCTGGGACTGGCAGAGGCATTGATTAATCAACTCAAATACCAACGTTAGGAGTGAAATATGGCTCGAAATTATGGAGCAGCCAAGCTGAAAAACCACATTCCTGGTAATGCCCCCGGTACTTTAGGCGCAATGGGCAAACTGTTTGACGTGTCGGCAGAAGACTTCAACAAAGCAGTTTTAGGCGACCAAACAGTAATCACCAAGATTGCAGACATGGCGCGATTGTCGGATACTGCCAAAGCCAATTTACCAAAGGCATTGGAGGCATATCGCAAAATTATTGAAACCACCGGGGATGTAAACCAAGCTTATGCTGAACTGGTGCAACTGACCCAGAAGCACGGAACGCAAACCCTCAAAGCTATCAACTTATCTAAGCAGGGCGAACAGCGTTTCAAAAACGAGATGACCGAGATGCAGAAAGAACACGTTAACGCTACCACTGCGGAGGCTACCCGACACGCTCAACGGTCATCCTTGATTCAGATAGCAGGGGCCACAGCCGACCTAATGGCGATCGCAAAATATGAGGCGGATTTAATCAAGGCATCCAACAAGTTACCAGATGCTCAAGACTCCGCAGATAGAGCTTATGAAACTGCTGTAACTGGCGCATTGTGGGCGCAAGGTAGTGAAGCCAAGACAGACAGGATACCAAAGCCCAATTACTCACGCACTGCTGGGATTAGTCGATTAGGCAACTGGTTCAAGAATTTCATGGGCATTTAAACCATAAGTCAGTTGAAAGCCAGTAGTGACTCAAAACTCTGGCTTTTTCTGTGTCACACCAGGCGAGGTAAGTATGAACGAAATGGAATCCCTACTAGCTCAATTCCACTCCGGCGAACAGTCCACACCTCTAATCTGGGGTGAAACTCAAGAACAAAAACCGACCCCAGAATCAGAAGACAGCGAACGGCTAGAGCAATCAATTAGAGATGTCTTCAGTAACAAGCAACTCCTCAATAAAGCCTTAGCCACATTCTTGGGAGTGTTCACCGCCAATGCTGGAGTCAGCCTACTAACTAGTCTAGGGATTGGGGCAATGGCTTCTGGCACACTAGGCAGCATTGTACTGGGGCTATTCTTCGCCAATACCTTGACCAAGCTTCAATACGATGGACAAATCCACATTGACAAAGATTTTTTAGTAGCGACTGCCCAAACTGCCAGCGTTGGGGCTTCGCTGTGGATTGCTTTTGACGAATATAGGGCAGTCTCTAACGCCAATAGGGTAGGTAAGACACGGTTCTATCAAGAAGTGAAAAGCTACGAAGTTAAGCCAACTCCTAAAAATGAAATGCCTTGGGGGTTGATTGGGTTAGCTGCTTTTGGGTTGTTGGCGATCGCATTTTTGGCCAAGGGAGGGAAGTAATGAAACGTAAGCAATTCGAGTCATACTTGCGTTCTGGCACTGCCAACAATATTACTGTTGGGGTGCTGGCGGCCATCGGGTTAATTTGTGGGGCAAAGTCATTTACTGGCACTCAAATTAGTTTGGTTGAATACTGCTTTATCCCCCAAACACTAAAGAACCCAGTGAACCGTTTGCGCTACTGCACACCGGATAAACGGTACATTATGCCCGAAAGCGAGTTCAATGCCCCTGTATACGCCCCAGCTAACCCGGAGTTTCAACGTGATGCTTTCCTGCCTACCAAGGCAACCAGACTAAGAATAATTCCCCCAAGCAACCCAGATAAACCGCTTTGGGGTTTAGCGGCAGTTGTAGCAACTGGTGGTGCTTTCGCATTATCCAAAGCTAGGGAATGGCGATTGATGCAGCTGCTCCCTGAAGTTAGGAATGAGCTAAAAGCCAATTGGTTAATCAGCCTTATGCGAGAAGGCTTGAGACTCTACAAGGAAAGCTACACCGCGCAGTTAGACTACGAATTTCACCAATGGTCAGAAAATCGACGGGTCAGGGCAGCACAATTAGCAAAAATGACACCTGAAGAATTAGCCATATTTCAGTCGCAGGTACGTTTGAAGGCTGAGGCAGAGGCACGGGCTTCTCTGCAACAGGCAACCGGACAGCCAGCTGGGGCATTACCAGGACAGTCGATGCAGGATGTTGCCAGGGGTGACGATAAAGTGACTGGTGGTGAACAGCCGACATTACAACACAATAGCGGTGGAAGTCTTCACCCATCAGAAGCCCTTGCCCTCAATACTTTGCAAGCCCTAGCCAAAGCCGATAGTTCCACTGCTTTAGTCGCCGCACCAGGAAGCGGTAAATCAGTAACGCTCAATTACTTGATTGGGAAAATCTTGGCAGATTGCCCAAGTGCGGATATTTGGGTGATTAGTGCTAAGAATGATAGTTTCTGCGGTTTACGCGATAAAGAAAGAGTAATTGTCTTCGACGGGGAAAACCCAGACCTAGCCAAGAAAGTAATTGATAACTTTTACCAGAGCTACAAGCAGCGTAAACAACTACCAGAATCACAGCGCGAATCCTTACCACCATTAATTCTAATTTTGGATGATTGGTTAGTAATTGCTGACTCTTTGAGCCAGCTTTATTCTGATTGGAATTATGGGAGTAAATTACTTGATGTTTTACTGATTGGTCGAGAGTTTAATACTAAGTTTATTGCTTCCCTACAATCTTTTAATTTAGCAGCATTGGGCATTGAAAAGATGGATTCTCAAACTCGGATGTGCCTCAACTTGCTGCTGTTAGGTAACAGGTATATCAAGAACTCTAGAGAGCAAGAATCTTATGGAGTGCTGGAACTAATTTTAAATAGAAGTGACATTATTCCTGGGAAGCAAGAACGGGAGCAAATTAAATCTAAATATCTGGAAGTTAAAACAGTCTCTTATCAAAACTTACGCCCAGTAATGATTGCTTCCCTTGGGGGTTTTGTAGTTGCATTAATGCCGAATCTATCTAATCAAGCCAAGTCAATTACTTCGGAGCAGGAATATCTAGATAGAGTATATGAGCTTGAATTTAATGTAAACAGGACTCCTCATCACCACCCAAAACCATTATCCCAGGTGGCTATAAAAATTTATGAATACTTCCAGAATGTCAAGAATAAAACACCAAAGACATTACGCGATTTAAAGAAGGCTGACAGGTTATCAGGCTATTCAGACCAGGAATTAATAGATGGATTATCTGAATTAGTAGAGAGGGAGAAGATAAATTGTGACGGCAATGATAACTACTCCCTGCCTGATTGGTAAAAGTCCTGCCGTGATGCCGTGGTAACAATAACAGATGTAAAACAGGCTTTAATGGCTGTCTACGGCATACGGCACAATCACGGCAAACCACCCCCTGTATAGGTTGTAGCCTACGGCATTGCTACGGCAGCACAGACACAGAAGGCAGAAGCACCAATAATAAACCAGCCGATAAATAACCATTCATTATTAGATAATTAACCCGCATCATGCTAACAATAGTAATCGTTGAAAAAGAACCATTTACACTCTTAGGTATCAAGACTGCTCTTGAGCAAACTCTAGATATAAAGATTAATGATGAGGCGACTTATGGAGAGATAGGTTTTCAGTTAGTTGAACAGAATAAGCCTAATTTTGTGTTAGTCGATTTATTCTTACCTGATATGAGTGGTTTAGAATTTACTCGCTCTATCAAAAAGAAGACTGATAGTCAAGTTGTTATTCTTACTAATCAAACTGACGAAGAAGTAGTTAACTCGGCTTTCAGTTATGGGGCTGATTCTTATATGCTCAAAACCACTGACATTGAGGTAGTTCAATTAGCTATCAAGAGAGCCTACTTTAATGAATTCTTACTCGACCCGAAGTTGACTAAAAGATTTTTATCAACTCTCTATCAAAAAAAATATAACAAGACTATATCCAAAGACCAAAAGGATAACGACCCGCCCAATGAAAAACAAATACAAATCTTGCGATTATTAGCTGAGGGTTTATCTTATGAAGACATTGCAGAAAAAATGTTTATCGCTCTGAGTACAGTTAAAACTCATGTCAGTGTTTTGTATAGTAAGTGGAATGTCAAAAACCGTGCCGAGGCTATCAAAAAAGGGTCTATGCTTGGTTATCTTGACTATGCTTCTGTTGTTAATGAAGCATTCCAAGGTGAGGAGATGGAGAAGATTAAATCGGGTATTTAATTATTCTCTATCCCTTTGAAAAAGTATAAAAACTGGTTTGACGAAAATATAAATGTGCTTTAAAGCGTTGAGATACCGGAATTGGTCGTGGTATATATGTATCCAAATTGAATTTAGATACTGCACCCAACCATGCCCCAGGACTTCTCCGGTCAAAATCTTCGTGGGCGCTCCTTCAAAGGACAAAACCTTGAGGGTGCAAATTTTAGTGGTGCAGATATTCGAGGGGCAGATTTTACTCTTGCGAATCTTCAACGGGCAAACTTCAGTCATGCTACTGCTGGACTGCAAAGGCGTTGGGCTATTGTTTTACTCTGTGTTTCGTGGTTGGTATCTGGAGTTTCAGGATTTTTGTCAGCCTTTATTGGAGTGTTAATAGCTCTTATATTTGGCAGTTCAAGTCTAAAAAATCAGGTTGTAGGCTGGGCTGTCTTAATAGCAGTAATTGTTGTTTTTATAGTCATGCTTCGCCAAGGATTCAACTCAGCCGTCGCCGTCGCCGGAGCCGTCGCCGGAGCCGTCGCCTTCGCCTTCGCCCTCGCCCTCGCCCTCGCCGTCGCCGTCACCTTCGCCGGAGCCGTCGCCGTCGCCGGAGCCGTCACCTTCGCCGGAGCCGTCGCCATCACCGTCGCCCTCGCCGTCGCCTTCGCGGTCGCCGGAGTCTTCGCCGGAGCCGTCACCTTCGCCTTCGCCGGAGCCGTCGCCGGAGCCGTCACCTTCGCCGTCGCCGTCACCTTCGCCGTCACCGTCGCCTTCGCCGGAGCCGTCGCCGTCGCCGGAGCCGGAGCCGTCACCGTCGCCTTCGCCGGAGCCGTCGCCGTCGCCGGAGCCGGAGTCCTTACTTTAGTTAGTGCTTACATTGCTTGGAGAGCAATGAAAGGAGATGAAAAATATGCTCTTATTCGCAACATCGCTGTTGCTTTTGCAGCGAGTGGTGGTACAAGCTTTCGCAATGCCATCTTAACTGATGCCAATTTCACGGCTGCCACACTTAAAAGTACGGATTTTAGAAAAGCTAATCTAACTCGCACTTGTTTCAGCAGAACTAAAAAACTTGACTGTGTTCGCCCAGGTACAACTTACTTGCAAAACGCACAAATTCGTCAGGTGCTAGTTACTCTTCATGGACAAGACAAGAATTTTGACCGGGAGGATTTGCGGAAAGTCAATTTTCAAAGTGCGAATTTAGTAGATGCCAGTTTTATTGGTGCAGACTTGAGCCTAGCCAACTTACAAGATGCAGATTTATCTAGAGCGAAATTAGTACAGACACAACTAGACGGAACTAATTTCACAGGGGCTACTCTCACCGGAGCATACATTCAAGATTGGGGCATTACCACCGACACTAAATTTGATGGAGTGCGGTGTGAATACGTTTATATGCGACTCCCCACAAAAGAAAACCCTGACCCCCTCCGCAAACCAGATAACAACAAAGAAGTGTTTGCAGATGGCGAGTTCGGTGATTTCATTAAACCAATTTTTGACACCTTGGACTTGTATCACAATCAAGGCGTTGACCCCAGAGCGATCGCAATTTCTTTTAAGCAGTTGGCAGAGAATCACCCAGAAGCTGACCTGCGAATTGTCGGCATGGAAGTACGAGGTGAAGATAAGTTTTTACTTCGTGCTAAAACCGCAGCGACGGCTGACAAGTCCCAACTGAGTGCAGAATATTTTGATAGTTATAATCAGTTTAAAGGCTTACCAAAGAGAGAAATTAAATTACTTTTAGCAGAAAAAGATAATCAGATTCGCAGATTAGAGAATATGGTGATGACGGCGTTAGAGCGCCCTAGTTTTTATTCAAACACCCAAGTAGGACAGGTAGGTACTATGACAAACAACCCCGGTGGATTTTCAGTTGGTGGTTCAGTAGGTGGTAACGTTAACAACGTTCAAGGCGATAACAACCGCGCAGTGCAAGGGGATAATAATCAGGCTGTCCTTGGTGATGGTAATCAGGTGACGCAACAAAATCAAGTGGGGGCAGATACCGGAGAATCACTAACTAAAGAGGATGTTGTCAAGTTACTGGCACAATTAGAAACTTTAATTCAAGGCGCAGAACTCCCAGCCGACACTAAAGAAGAAGTAATTGAAGATTTGAGTGCTGCTAAGAAAGCAACGGATAAAGAAGAACCAAATAAGCAACGAGCATTAGACCGTTTAACAAGTGTGTCAGAAACACTTGAAAAAACGAGTAAGACTGTGGATGCAGGACAGAAAATCTGGACAACAGCCAAGCCGATTATTGTGAAAATTGCTGCTTGGTTGGGTGCGGCGGCTGGTTCTCACTTGTTGGGATTGTAGAACTGATTTATGAGTCAGCCACCTGAGAACTTGGAACCACAACAACCTGATGCAAATTTAAAGCAGCAGGCTGATAGTCCTACATCTCAAAATGTGGTACAAGGAAATCAAAATCGTGTAGTTCAGGGCAAAGATAACAAAGCTGTTCAGGGTGACGGCAATATAGTCATTCAAGGTAATAACAATACCCAGAATATCCATATCATCAATTATTATTACCGTGAAGATATTCGGGTAGCTGTTGTTAAACCTGCGGAATATGGTTCTACTGATGAAAAACTGCTATGCCCTTATCGTGGCTTATTTCACTTTACTCCAGATGATGCGGAATACTTTTTTGGCAGAGAAGTTTTTATAGAAGAACTGTTTAAGGCAACTCAAGCCCGTAATTTTATCCCTGTGTTGGGTGCATCAGGAAGCGGTAAATCTTCTGTAGTGTTAGCCGGCTTAGTACCAAAACTGCAACAAGAAGGTCATTGGTTATTTACACATTTTCGTCCTGGTTCAAACCCTTTCTACGGTTTGGCTGAAGCATTAGTTTCGCTCTACACGCCTAATTTAGATGACACGGATCGGATAGCCCAAACACGCAAGTTGTCCAATTATTTCTGCAATGGCGATGTTCTTCTTATTGATGTCATTGCCAAAATTCAGCAAAACCATCCTCACCATCGTGTGTTACTAATTGCAGATCAGTTTGAAGAGTTATATACCTTATGCAATGATGAAAAAATTCGTCGTAATTTCTTGGACTGTCTGCTAACTATTATTCAATCTCCCACCAGCAAATCGTTATCGGCAGTATTTGTTGCAACTATGCGGGTAGACTTTTTAAGTTATGCGCTCTCATATCCAGAGTTTGCGGAGCAGTTGAAAGCTGACATCAAAATCAGGTCAATGAATCGCTCTGAATTAACAGATGTAATTGCCAAACCTGCTCAAAAGTTGGGAGTATCGTTTCAAGATGGACTAATAGAGCGTATTTTAGATGATGTTAAATCCGAACCAGGGAATTTACCTTTATTGGAGTTCGCTTTAACCTTGCTGTGGGAAAAACGCACCAATAAGCAATTGACTCATGCAGCTTATGAGGCAATTGGTGAAGTGCAAGGTGCTTTAGCTAGTCATGCAGATACGATTTACAGGAATTTAAAAACTGCTGAACAGCAACAAGTAAGTCGAATTTTCATGCAATTAGTCCGCCCAGGTGAAGGTACTGAAGATACGCGGAGAGTGGCAACGAAAGCTGAATTAGGTGAAGAGAATTGGTCATTGGTGCAATCTTTAGCTGATGCGCGATTAGTAGTCACAAGTTGTAGTGCTTTGGAGCAAGAAACTGTGGAATTTGCACATGAAGCGTTGATTCAGCACTGGCAGCTATTACAAAGTTGGATTGATGAAAATCGCAACCAAATTCTACAAAAGAACAGAATCGAACGCTTGGCTCATGAATGGGAAGCTAATAAAAAGTCGCCGGATTATTTACTGCAAGGAAAACAACTAAATGAAGCTCAGACGTTTGGAAAGAAGGAATCTGCAAACTTAACATTATCGAGTTTAGCTACTGACTTTATTCAAAAAAGCATCAGGTACAGGCGGAATAATCGCTTTAGGTTAATTAGTTTTGGTTTTATTCCTTTAATTGCTTTAATTGTATTTTTAGGATTTACTATAACCAGAGAATTCAAAATTAGTCAGTTGCGGAATACTGTTGAGCAAGTTAAGGGACAGAAAGATAGTCCTGCACGAATCCTCGCACTTCAAGAACTGGTCAAGCTTGGTGTCTCCCTCAATAATATTCCACTCACTGGTGCCAACCTCGATGGTGCCAACCTCGATGGTGCCATTCTCACTGATGCCAAGCTCACTGGTGCCAACCTCGATGGTGCCATTCTCACTGATGCCAAGCTCACTGGTGCCATTCTCACTGATGCCAAGCTCACTGGTGCCATTCTCACTGATGCCAAGCTCACTGGTGCCAACCTCAACGCTGCCAACCTCAACGCTACCAACCTCGATGGTGCCATTCTCACTGGTGCCATTCTCACTGGTGCCATTCTCACTGGTGCCGACCTCACTGGTGCCAACCTCGATGGTGCCAACTTCACTGGTGCTGACTTCATTGATGTCAACTCCATTGATGCCAACCTCAAAATTGCCAAGCTCTCTGGTGCCAGCCTCAAAAGTGCCATCCTCAAAAGTGCCAACCTCGATGCTGCTAACCTCGAAAGTGCCAAGCTCGATGGTGCCGACCTCAAAAGTGCCAAGCTCGATGGTGCCAACCTCAACGTTGCCAACCTCAACGCTGCYAACCTCAAAAGTGCCAACCTCAACGCTGCTAACCTCAAAAGTGCCAACCTCAAAAGTGCCAACCTCACTGGTGCTGGCCTCAACGCTGCCGACCTCACTGGTGCCAACCTCGATGATGCCAACCTCAACGCTGCCGACCTCACTCATGCCGACCTTACCAGTGCCGACTTTACCAGTGCCGACCTTATCGGTGCCAACCTCGAAAATGCTAAGTTCGGTTGTATACAAATAAATTTTTTTAACCAATGCACCAATCTCAGCAATGCCAAAAACCTAACACCTGAACAAGTTAAATCTGCTGAAAATTGGCAGGAAGCTTGCTACGACCTAGAATTTAGTAAGACACTAGGCTTACCACCTGAAAATCGCAAGAACTGTAATGTGTTTTTACTCCATCCTTCTTAAAAGCAGCCGCCACTATTTTATAGATGGCATCCGTCGTCAATCAGCTATGGTTTTTACCTGCAAAGTTTACTGCTATGGGATCGGTTTGCGTGTTGATTGGAGGAGTTGCACTAGTTAAATTTTTGCGGAGGTTCTAGTTCGCTTATCGCACTGGATGGTAAAGCCCAGATTCTGGATTATACCTCCAACCCAAACTACTGGGGTCACGTCCCCTGCTCCAGCTAATGAACTCCTCTGGCTTTTTTGCATTCACTCGGATACGCTCTAGAGTCTCCGGGTCAACGCCCAATCGCTTTGCTAAGTTTTGTGGTCTATAAGTATCTATTTTTACTTCTGCTTGCGGTTGGTAGTAACGTGACGATGATTGCCTCCCTTTACTCTTGCTATTGAGGTAGATAATCAGTTGATTATACGCCGACTCTAGCTGCTCTAGGCGTAAGCTCATTGCCGCCAGTTGTTGCTCCAATTCACGATCAGAGCGTGACTCCAAACGTGATTCTAGTTCTCCTACCCGTTGCGTCAACTGTTTTATAGAAGTACTGCCATCGATATCAGCACTGCTATCAAGTTTGGTAACTAATTCTTGGATTTCTTGCAGTAACTCGGTTGTGCGCCCCTGCCTGTGCAACCGTGACAACTCCCTTACAGCCTCTTTTAAGGCAACGGGGACGCGGATCATCTCGCTTGGCGGCTGTTTTTTGCTTTGATTATTCTTTCCGGGCATGACGATATCTTGCTTGATATCTATGTTGATATCGCTATTGTAGGCGAGAACTAAAGCGCACTGAGTCTAAATCAGGGATATGAGAGACAGCATGAGAAACACAGTGTTCGCGTACCGTCAGATCACGTACTTATAAGTCAATCCTTACACTTTCATGGCAGAAAATCTCTCTTCATCACCCTCAATCAATGTAAATCATCTGACAATTACTCTCCAAACCCCTCCCACCGGGGCGTGAGAACATAGTGCGACAATAGGATTTTTCACACCACTGAGAGTAATAGACACCAATTAACTATTAAGATGTAGCAAGAGCATTAACCCGCCCACCCTGGCTAAAACAATGACACCCATTCACCCGGAGAATCTGAGTGTTTTAGAAAATTCCTTGGCGTTAGCGATCGGGGAAGATTTCTCGCTAGAGAATGACCCCGACGTTATTCAGCAGCTGATTGGGGATAAGCGATCGCTCAACACTAAGCGTGAATACCAGAAAGACTTGAAAGATTTCTTTGTGTTCGTTGCCAAGAAAGAACCTAGCCGGGACTTGGTTCTAGAGTTCCTTCACCTGGAACAGCGTCACGCTGTCGCTGTGGTTCTCAAGTACAAGGCACATCTCATCAAGAAAAAACTGGCTGAAGCTACGGTGAATCGTCGGCTCAGTGCAATCAAGTCGATGGTTGCAATGGGGCGGCGGCTGGGTGTGTGCAACTTTTCTTTAGATGATGTCAAAGGTGAAAGGGTCGAAACCTACCGTGACACTACGGGTATTGCCGCTACTGACTATGCCATCGTTATAGCACTGGTTGACCAGAACTCCAAGAAGGGTAAGCGTGACTATGCCATTCTGCGGTTACTTTGGGATAATGGCTTGCGCCGCAATGAGATAGTCAACTTAAATGTGAGTGATTTTAACCCCAAAGAAAAAACGCTTTTTATTCTGGGTAAGGGCAAGGGTAGCCAGAAGGATATTCTTGACTTATCGGATAAAACCGCCGACGCTCTTGCCAGTTGGATTAAAGCGAGTAAGAAGAAACGTGGCGATGACCCGCTTTTTACTGTGCTGGCTTATCACAAGAATGGAGCAAGATTAACCGGGGAGGCAATCAGGCGATTGGTGGATGGACTATGTAAGCAAGCCGGAATTACTAAGAAGATGTCGCCGCATCGTGTCCGCCACAGTGCGATTACTACAGTTTTGGATCTCAATAATGGCAACTACCGGGCTACCCAGCGATTCAGCAGACACGCCCAAGTGCAGACGGTGTTGAAATATGATGATAACCGCCAGCGTTTGCAAAAGCAGATGAGTGACTCAATATCAGAACTTATTTAGTAAATACCTAAAAATTTAGATATGAACTCTTGCTATGTTACGGTGTTCCGTTCTAACACACTCTACTCCTAACCCTGTTTTGTCAATCGGGAGAAACCAATCACTGAAAGCCTTTCAGAGCTTTATTTTTTCATTCTTTGGTTAGAAATGTTAGTTACTGTTAGAAAACAAAGGGTCAAAGCTTGATTGAATCAAAGTTCCATAATTTTGCTTCGATTATTTTTATCCCCAAGTGGCAAAACAGGACTAAGATATGCTATTCAAATGACTCAGCAGTAGCTAAAAAATTATTTCTGGGATGTTGTAAAAATCTTTAGAAGCAAATTTTCTCTGTAAACTACAAACACTATACATAAAATTGCTATGATGAACTTAAAAATCAGACCATCAATTAAAGTTACTGATGTTGCTGAATATATTCGTTATCAATCCTGTGACCGCAGATTCAAGTTAAAGTTTAATGATTATGAAATTGCTAAACAAGTTCCCTTTTATGAGTTAATTTTCGATACTTCTTTAGATCCAGTCTTAGAAGAAGAAGGTCGGAGAAGAGAAAAAGAATGGGAAACTTCACTTCAAAGAGAAAAATTAATTAATTTAAGCCAAGCAAATCAAAGTTTAGACCCAAATAAATCAACTGATTGGAATGATTTTGTTCAAGAAATGCGAAGTTTGGGAGCAGAACAAAGCGCTTATGGTAGAGAAATTTCAATCAACGGAAATCTTGGAGTATTTAATATTAGTGGGCGCATTGATTTCGTAGTAGTACTATGGGACAACAATGAACCTAAATTGCGATTAGTCGAAGGTAAAGCATCTCGAAAAGAACGAACTTATCATCAAGTGCAAGTTGCTTTATATCGAATGATTTTACGTGAATTAATACAAAAAGACCCAATTATTATTAATGGAATCAACCTCAGACCTGAAAGTATAGAATGTGTTGTTGTTCGGATTGATGAAAATACTAATAAAAGTCAGGATATCCTTAAATCTAAAGCTCTCAATCTAGATACTATAGAAGCTGATATTAAGCGTTTAATAGCCCATGATGGATCACTGTATCGGATTGTGCAAGCTAACTTAGGTGACTTAGATTATCAGTTAGACCAAAAATGTAGTGATTGTACATTGAGCGTTCATTGTTTAGCTGAGAGTGCAAGAGAACGCCATTTAGAATTATTAGGAATAGATTCATCAATTATTACTGTATTGAAGAAAGCAGATATAAAGACTATTGATGATTTAGCTGAACTCGATTTAACAGGAAATCAAGCTGCTCAAATCCACAACGATATAAGTTTTACAGAAAGCTTAGAACTTCTTAAATTAAAAGCAAAAACTCGCAGGCGTACCCTTCCTAGTGGAGATTGTAAACCAGAAAGCTATGAAGTTGAAGCACTTCCAGGATACTCAGGTAAAAGTCAACTTCCAGAACATTTAATTAATGGTGAACGTCTCATCCGCGTCTATCTTTCTGTTGAATACGATTATGTTGAAAACCGAATAGGTGCGCTCGCGGCTCATGTGACGAAAAGTGAAGGAAAACTAAACCCAAAATTTCTACAAAACGAAGGTGATAAATGGCAACCATCTCCTGCAATTAAGGAATACATAGAGGAAGGATATGATGAAAGCGGTAAACTTATTTATAAAGAAAAAGAACTTGAGGGTGTAGATGTAATTAAGTTCAAAAGATCAACATGGGCAGGAGAGTATAAAGAAGATAATGGTTCTGAAAAAGAGCTAATACAAGGATTTCTATTAGAATTAGTTGATAGAATAGCTGAAGTTGCAAAAACAGAAAAAGCTCCAATTCATTTTTATGTTTGGTCACGTCAAGAAATGACCCAATTGCTTGAGGGGTGTTCCCGTGTCAGTTCCCAGCTACTTAGTCACTTACGAGAGTTACTTGGTTGTCGTGAAAGTTTAGAACAACTAATTTATTCTTGTCTTTATGATGAAGTAGATCGTCGCTATGCTTTAGGATGGACGGGAAGAGATTTAGCGGTTGTAACCTCTCTCAAGTGGTATGGAAGACGTTACCACTGGAGACGGGAGATTAATGGACAACTGGTAAACTTGGAACAGGTTTTTTCTCAAGATGTATTCGACTTTAAAACAAATTTAGACATAGATAATAATAATGAATGGGCTACATCAAATTCTCAACATTTACGTAAACATCAGTTTGAGATTCGGCTAAGATACTTTAATTCTCTAAGTGCAGCTTATTGGCGTGCCTATTGGCGACAACTTCCTAACCCTAATGACCCAACACTTAACGCGAAATTAAAGAACTCTATTGAACGTTACAATCAAGCACAAAAACCAAATTATTTAAAAGAGTATTTTCGCGCTCGTACTCATGCTATCAGATGGGTTGAAGAGGGAATCCAATTTAAGAACCCAGACATAACTAAGGAATCTTTAATTATTGCTGATTTACCAGATTTCAATTTAGGTGTAGATAATGCTGCTCAAGCAGCTATTGATTTTCTTCGTTTAGATCAGCACGTTAAGGTAACAGATTGGATTGCAAGTCATTTAGTTCCACCCATCTATCGTGTTTCTCTGGGGAGAACAATCCCTATCAAAAATATATTGTCACAGAATAACGGCAGACTAACAGCAGAAATTCATCTTGATGGATACAATATTACTGCTGAAGCTTTGCAAGCTAACTGCACAATTGGTCAGGGTTCATTTGTGAGGCTTAGTCCTAGTTTTGATAATTCACATGAAGGTCAAACGATCAACCAGCTTTTGTACGGTGGAAGCACCTGTGTTGTGAAAGATATTAATTGGGAAACTATGCAGATAGAGCTTTCTGTGATTCCTGGTAATTCAAATCGCTATCAACTTTACAGTAAGTCTTATACTAACGCAGTACAAGTTTTCCCAAAAGCGACTTTAGATGAAAGTCCTTCAGATTTTGTAGCTAGTAAAGTTGATCAGAAACTCCAGAATAGTCAAGGAAATCATGTCTGTCTCTGGCTAGCTCCGCAAAATCCTCAAATTCCACCACAAACTGCTCATTTAAAGAGCGATTTAGAACAACAGTATCGCAATTTACTCCAGACCTTATCGCTACCAAATAGTAAACAGCTAAATGATAAGCAAATCGCAGCAGCAATAGATGGATTAAATACAAGAATCCAACTTTTACAAGGCCCACCAGGTACAGGTAAAACAGAAACAACTGCAATCGCTACTTTTATCAGAATTATAGCACGTCGTTCTGCTGGCGATATTGTTATTATTACGGCTCATACTCATACGGCTGTAGATAATTTGCTTTTACGTTTAGATAAAATTTTACCCATTTTGATACAACGCGCAAGCGAAATAAACTTAGAACTACCATCAATTAAACTAAATCGAGTTGACTCTGACAATAATGAAGCTTTTCAAGGTACAAATATTAAGCTTCTCAGTTCTAAGAGTCGCTTGTTAACAGACATCAAGGAAATGTGGAATAATTCAGTATTAGTTATTGGTGGTACAACCAATGCAATTTTAAAGATGGTAGAGCAATTAAATGATAAAGCAACATTTATTAAGAAATATCCTCAAGGTTTTCAAACAGATACTCTAATCGTTGATGAAGCAAGTATGATGGTATTTCCCCATTTTCTGGCTTTAGCTACATTACTTGGAAATGATGGTGAGATTATGTTAGCTGGAGATCATCGACAACTTGCTCCTATTGTCACCCATGATTGGGAAAATGAAGAGCGTCCCCCTGTAGTATTTTACCAACCTTATGTTAGTGCGTACCAAGCAATTCAAAATTTGAAAGAAAACTTAGATATTGCAGATAAAGTTCCTGATGAAGCAATTTTGCGTTCTGCTTTAGATTTTACCCATCGTTTACCCCCAGTAATTCGTGAACTTATTGCACGTCTTTATCGTAAAGATAATATTGAACTCAAAGGAAAAGAAAAATTTCAAGACATAGAAGCAAAAGAGGTTACAGGAAATTGGGAAAGACTTTTACAAGGAAATAGGGGTCTTTATTTAGTCCTTCACTCGGAACGTCAATCAAGACGCAGTAATATAATTGAAGCAAAGATAATTAAACAGATTCTTAATGCTGGTGGAGAGATTTCTGATGCTTCTGTTGCAATTGTAACCCCTCATCGCGCTCAAAGAACACTACTCAAAAGAGAATTAGCAGATTATGAAAAAGCTGTTGGTGTGATTGATACTGTAGAAAAATTACAAGGTGGTGAATGTCAAAACGTAATTGTTTCTGCAACAGCAAGCGATCCATCAGCAATTAGCAAGAATGTGGAATTTATTCTCAACCTAAATCGTTCAAATGTTGCATTTTCTCGTGTTCAAGAACGATTAATTGTTGTCTGTTCTAAAACCCTCCTAAATTACATTCCCTCAGAGCTTGAACAGTATGAAGAAACAATGCTGTGGAAAGCATTACGTTCTGAATGTATAGAGCTTATTTTTACGCAACAAATTGCTGGACATACAGTGGATGTATTTACGCCTCCTTTAAATGGAAATAGTGAGATTTAAACAAGCTGGGTATATTTAACATTTATTTTGATGGAGAGTATTATCCTGGGCAAAACGCATCTTACATGGATGACTAAACCATGAAGTTACTGTAGAATTTCATGACTCCACTAAAAGAGCATTTACTGATACTAAGTTGCGCTCAAATATAAGACTCCCACTCCCTACTTCCAGCCTAAGTTACTATCTTTGATTGCAACTCGGTATGAATTTGCAATCGCCTACGGCAGTGTGTAGCCCTGAAGCATAGAGACAAGAAGAAGTAGTACGGAATTAGCAATCGCTAACAGTATCACTCATTACCTGAGTCCCTAATTACTAATGGTTAACCTTCGCCGTAGATGAAACGAACTGAATGTCAAGATTGAATGATACTGAATGCTTGCAAAATAAAAACCTGCCAAGTTTTTTAGCATTTTAAAAATTTGACAGTTTTTTGGATTTCTGTAGTGCTTTAGAGATGATTTATAAAGTAAACCTTAAATTGTAGGGTGTGTTATAGCAACGCTTAACGCACCGAGAAATATGGTGCGTTACGGCTACTTCTCACTCTCTCGAACTCCCAAATCCTTGCATAGCCGTAACACACCCTACTTAATATTTACTTTATAAATAGCCTCTTACTTAATTAAAGTTTTATCATTAATCTTTCCGAATATAACTACTCCTCTTTGCTTTAAAGCTTTTCTCTTTTTAGTTCTAAGTTTAAGTTGCTGTTTCTGTAGTCTAAGTTCTTGTCTAGTCAATTCTTCAGCTATTAGTGACTTAGCTCGGTTCTCAATTTTAATTTGGCTTTCTATTGGTTGTTCTTGAATTTTTTCACTCAGGCTTTTACCCATGTGTTTCCTCTTCCTCTTTTAATCTTGCGAGATGCTCTTTGTAACGTTTATCAGCTTTTTTAATGAGTTGCTTATAAAATAATTTTTCACTAACACCAGACTTATCACCTGCTACTAGTAAAATAGCTCTTCTCAACGGGTCAAAGGCAAACGCTACACGCCAAACTCCTTCAGCAGCTAAAAATCGTAGCTCTTTCATGTTGCTGTACTTTGACCCATTTAGTGTGTCAACATGAGGTCGTTTGAGTTGAGGGCCAAATTGTTCTAACAATTTAGCTGTTGCAAGTAACTCATTTTTTACTTCTTGAGGTAGAGCATCAAACTCAAGTTCAAAAGCATCGTAAAATTCAACTTTCCATTCCACTAATTATTATGGTAAAAGTGTCATACGTTTTCAAGGGTATATCGAGTAATCAAATTAACAATCAAGGTGAAATATTTACTAAATGTGCCAGCTATGACTACCACATTTATAACAGAATCCTTACGCCCAGGATTTAACTAAAACGCTGCATCATTGATTGCGCTCGTTTCATGTTAGC
>LXQD01000326.1 GCA_003326215.1 Nostoc minutum NIES-26
TGAGGGCTGGTTCAAAACCGCAAAGCACCGTTTTGGACTTCACCGTTTTGGTCAAGCAACCCTGTTAGGCATTTACCGTTGGTTAGTTCTTTCCTTCTTAACCTTCATCTTGGCACATTGGGCTTATTTATCTACCAACCCTAAAGATTTACCTGACTGGGGACAAGCGGCACACACTGCCCTTGAGTTTATCTTTCCACAAATTGTTGTGTCTTCTTTTTTACTTTACCTTAAACAGATGATTCCTCTTGCACGTAGTTGTGGATTTGACATCCTTATTTCCAGGTGCAAGATATAAGGATTCATGCCGTTTACACAGATTTTGACCTCTCGTAAATTGGCTAAGGTATTGTGTACAGCATCTGTTAATTCAAAGGTCGCGTCTTTAGCTCTACCTAAATATTTGTAGGCTACTTGACGAAACTCTTCAAGTCTGGCATTTTTCATGTTGGCAGGTGAGAGTAGGTAGTTCTTTTCTCACTTTCTGCCTTCATGGGGACTGTATTCAATCAGACACCCCTTTTTTCATGATTATCATTATTGTATTATTATCTGAGCAGATATACTACAGAATTGTTAAAGGTCGCGGATGCTTTGAGGCTGACAAGATAATATTTTTAATCTCTAATTCCATTTGATTTGCGTTCTTTCATATCGCTTTTAGTCTAAACTCCAGTAGGAAAAGCCGAACAAAGAAAACAAAAACCGACCTCAGAAAAAGAAAGTCAAAGATGGCTTGATGCTTTAAAAACAACTGAGTCAATTATCCCGTCAGCAGTACAAGTAGTCACGATTGCCGACAGAGAAGCCGATTTTTATGATTTATTTGCTTGTCCTCGTCGTTTTGGGTCAGATTTTCTGATTCGAGCGACTCAAAATCGCTGTTTAGCTGAAAGATTACTAGCGTTGAAGATGTCTTGCAGTATGTGCGATGGTACAGTTATCGTTGGTTGATTGAACGTTACCACTATGTTTTAAAAAGTGGTTGTGGAATTGAGAAGTTACAACTGGAAACAGCGCAAAGATTAGAGATGGCTTTGGCTACCTACAGCATAGTTGCTTGGCGTTTGCTGTGGCTGACTTACTTAGCCCGTTGTTCTCCTGATGCTAGTTGTGAACAGGTTTTACAACCTCACGAGTGGCAAGTCCTATATGCATCCATACATCACCAACTTTATCCTCATCCAGCACCACCAACTCTGGCTCAAGTTGTGGATTGGATTGCTCGACTGGGTGGGTTTTTAGGTCGCTCATGTGATGGCTCTCCAGGCGTTAAAGTTCTCTGGCGGGGATTGAGCCGATTACATGAGCTTGTTGAGGGTTGGCTTCTTTGTCAGTCTCTCAATAGTTAATTATCGTCCATCCTCTAATCAGTTTGTTTGATGTTTTTACTCTTCCACTTCCTCTCATGAGTTTTTTACACCGAGATAGTTATGAGAAAATGACACTTTTTGAAACTCTCTTAATTTCTCACAGCCATTTTCTCAAGTCACTGGTAATTTTTTCCTCTATTCACCCACATAACTGCTCGCTTTTGTCAACTTTTCTGTTAAGAAAGATGTTTATAATGCATAGCTTTTTAAGGGGGGCTAGGGGGGATCAACAAGTACTTAAAATCACAGCTAACCACTTTTCAAACAACCTCTTATAATTGGGAATTGTTTATCAAAACAGAATTCAGAAGTCACGCAGAATTCTTCAATTGAATTCTGTGTGGCTGGTGGATGAATCAGTGGGTTTAATACCAATTATCTAAAATAAGGCAACACATTCAAACCCTAAAAATCTTGCTATATCTGACCAAAGAAAGGCAGGAGGCAGAAGGAAAAAAAGAAAACAACCTCTGCCATCAGGGATAAAAGCACCATTATACATTTATGAACAAAAATGAAAACATGTATTTCGAGACACGTAGTGCGAGAAATACTATGTCAAAAGTTAAATCCCCGCGCATTTATTTATAGGGATTCCCTTCTGCCCTCTGCCCTTCGGGTTCAGCAGTTCGCAATCGACGCAAAGCGCCAAGACTGCGACTGCTTCACCTCCTGCCTTCTTAATTGCGAATTGCGAATTGGTATAACTCGCTCAAAAATTACTCGACACTCAAAAATCTGCCGGACAGAGAAATTAAATGATTAATAATAGAAGCAGAAAATCAAATCCGCAGGTTAAAAAATATAAAAATGATATCTTAGAGCATCCCAGCTTTGATTCTAACTTTGAGTAGGTAGGTTTTAAGCCTCAGTGTGTAATCAGCAAGAACGAGTCGCAAACCTTGAAGAGCAAAACCATTTGTTAGATAACCATGATAAACTATGCCCCACCGTAGGCGATCGCATTTTAGAAGCTACAGCAACGGCTACTAATGGTTTAGATTGCGATCGCGTTGCAGTGATTGAGAATTTTGACCATTCATCTGCACCGTTACATTGCTGGAAAACACTTTACGAATGGGATTCACCTCACACGGTTTCCCAAATCGCCCATCCTTATGAGGCGCAAGGAATTTATGAAGAGGGAGGAATTGCCCATTGGTATGAACTGATAAACCAAGGAAAAAGCATTAGTTATCTTCTAGAAGATATGCCTGAGCCATTCCGTAGCGGACAAGCAGCACTCGGTGTCAAAGTATTGCACGTTGTCCCGATTTTTGTCGAAGGTCATTGTTGGGGAGTATTTGGTTTTGATGACTGTCGTGAAGTCAAACGTCGGGGAGCAGCTGAACTGTCATTACTCAAAACCGTAGCCGCTTGTATTGGTAGTGCAATTCAGCGCCAACGCATTCAACAAGCAGAACAAAAACGCACCGCAGAACTGGCCAAAGTTAATCAAGAGTTGCAACAGCGCGATCGCTTACTTTCAGTTGTTGCCCAAGTCACGAAAAACCTATTAGAAACCGAAGATATTGATGTAGCAATTCCCACCGCCTTACAAGCGATCGGGGAAGTAGCAAATACTAGTCGCGTCCAACTCATCCTCGAACGTCAAAACCCAACTACAGAAAAATTACAGCACTGCGTAACTTATGAGTGGGTAGCTGAGGGAATTAGCCCGCAGATCGACCATCCCACCATGGCAGCGATTGACAATGATGATGTCGAATTCATGTTGAGAGAACTATATGCAGGTCGTTCTATTTGGCATATAGTTGACGACTTGCCTGATGCCATTAGGCTACAGTTTGAGTCTATTGGTATTAAATCCTCTGGCGGAGTACCATTATTCATTGAAGGACGCTACATAGGCTGTGTTGCTTTTGATGATTGTGTTACTCCTCGCCACTGGAGTCAGCAAGAGATTGATGTCCTCACCACAGCTGCTGAGGGCATCGGAGCCGCACTGCATCGCAAACAGTTAGTCGATCGCCTGATTGCAGAACGAGCCAGGTCTGCTGAAGAACGAGTTGCAGAACTGTCTAGAGCCAACTCAGCACTCAAAAATAGTCTCGATCGCCTCGCGGCTGACTCCGAACTCGATACCTTTCTCGGTCATGTGATTTTAGAAATTCAACATCAATTGGGTGCAGCGCGATCGCATCTGTTTCTTTACGATCCTGCCTCTAATACCCTACGCTTGCATTTAGGTTCTGAGACAAATGAAGTCCTTCCCAAAAACCAATTACAAAACATTGAACCTTTTCTAGAGCCAATTCCCGCAGATATTACCAAGGCGTGGGAAATCATGATCCAAACAAAACAACCATTAGAATTTGGCATTTGGGACAACGCCCATCCAGAACACTGGCCTTTTGCTTTGGAATGGCATCGTCAAAGAGGACATCAAACAGCTATGTGCATTCCTCTGATGCTGGGTGATATCGCCTTGGGTTTCTTGGGGTTAGCATTCACACAAAAAGCTACCTTAAACCCGGAAGAATTTGAACTAGCGCAAGCCTTGGCGCATCAGGCAACACTAGCAATTCAACTAACTCAGTTAGCAGAAACAGCGAAACAAGCTGCTATCCTCAAAGAACAAGAAAAAGCTGCAAAAAAACAAATTGCCGAACTTGTCAGAGCCAACGAATCATTGCGAGGCTGTGTCAATCGACTGGCAGATGAACCAGACTTAGAAACTTTTTGGGAACATATTCTGCTAGAAGCCTCCGCCCAAGTCAAATCTTATGCAGCCGCACTGTTTCTCTACAATGCAACCTCCAATACAAAACTCATGAAACGATATGTGCGCGAGGGACGAGTACTTCCTATCAAAACATCTGCTGAACTAGAACAATTTAGAGTGCCTGTAATGGGTAATCTTCTTTCCTTTTGGAAAGAAGCACTTTTTAAAGGCGAGGCGATTTTCTTTAATTTGGATGACTGGGATGAACGGGTTGATGCTGCAATTGCATGGCATCGTAGCCAAGGACATCGTTCTATTGTCCGCATACCCTTAATTTTGGGTTCTCGCCCTTTAGGATTTATTGGTTTATGCTTCCGCGAACCCAGAACTAGCTTACCTGCAAATATTGAATTGATTATGGCGTTGGCACAACAGGCGACATTAGCGATTCATTTAACCCATTTAGCCGAACAGAGCCGCCAAGCTGCGATTTTAGAAGAACGCAACCGGATGGCTAGAGAAATTCATGATACTCTAGCTCAAGCTTTCACAGGCGTAATTGTACAGTTAGGTGCTGCTTCCAGGATAGTTCCTAGTGAATTGGCAGACGTGAAAGCACATATCACCCAAGCGCGAGATTTAGCCCGTGAAGGACTAGCTGAAGCACGGCACTCGGTCAACGCACTGCGTCCACAAATTTTAGAAACTAGCAATTTGTGTCAAGCTTTTAACCACCTGGCTGCTCAGATGTCTGTTTGTATTGATACGCAGATTAGCTGCAATGTCATTGGTCAGGAATATCCCCTAACGGTAGACATAGAGAATAACTTGCTACGCATTGGGCAGGAGGCATTGACAAACGCCATAAAATATGCAGAAGCCAGCAAAATCAAGATTGAACTGGTGTATGAACCTACACAATTTTTTTTGCAGGTCAAAGATGATGGATTAGGGTTTGAGACTGATAGTTTGTCTACTGTTCAAGGTTTTGGATTGATGGGGATCAAAGAACGTTGCGATCGCATCGGCGCACACTTGACAATTCAAAGTATCCCAGGAAAAGGAACGGAAATTACAGTACTAATTAACAGAGATAAGCAATAATACTAAAAAAATATTGGCACTGCATAATGCGATCGCTCTATTTATCAGTTGAGTTTATTGGACTTCTTGCAGAAGTCGGGAAAAGGGCAAGGGGAAAGGGGGAAAGGTTTGTTATTTTCCCTTTCCCCTTTAACATGTATCCCTTTGACCACAAGAGTGCAAAAAGAACTTTTGCTCATAGGTCTATTTATCTCTAACTAGCCGCAAAATTTCTAATATCTAAAAAATAATCTTGCTGATTCAGGTATGACTTTGCAAAATCCAATCCGCATCTTGATTGTTGACGATCATCCTGTTGTTCGCCAGGGTTTAGCCGCAATGATCGATCGAGAACCAGACATGGCCGTTGTCGGACAGGTTTGTAACGGGTATGAAGCAGTCGCCGCATTTCGTCAGTATCAACCTGATGTCACCCTGATGGATTTGCGGTTGCCAGAAATGGATGGAGTCGCAGCCATTACCGCCATTTGTAACGAGTTTGAAAACTGCCAAATTATTGTGTTGACTACATACGACGGTGACGAAGACATCTATCGCGGACTCAAGGCTGGAGCAAAAGGTTACTTGTTGAAAGATGCTGAACCTGATGAACTACTCGCAGCGATTCGCGTTGTCAGCACCGGACAGAAGTACATTCCTGCTTCAGTAGGAGCCAAACTCGCAGAGCGAGTGGGTATCTTACAACTAAGCCCAAGAGAGCTAGAAGTAATCCGCTTGATGACTACGGGCAAAAGTAACCAAGAAATTGGTACTGCTTTGCAGATATCAGAGGGAACTGTTAAGTACCACGTCAATAATATTCTGAGCAAATTGGGAGTTAGCGATCGCATCCAGGCAGTGATTACAGCCCTCAAACGCGGAATTGTCAGTCTGGAATAAAATCCTACCTAGCCGAAAGTTAAGGTAATCACCTCATCTTTTAGTCAAGCAAATCTTGACCTTTCTATATGCTGAAAACTTTCACTTTAGTATAGGGACAAAGTTTGGCTGATTTTATAAAGTAAACCCATCTGGTGAATGCAAGCTCAAACTTTAAACACAGGTATATTATTTAGGAGAATTTGTTACAAGACCGTCACGGACTTTAGAGCGTTAGACTGTCCTCCACAGGGATTTTCCATGAGTCAGATAAATAATAACAATAGATTGATCGCACCAATTTCACAGCGCGATCGTACTCAAGGAGCAACGAATGCGTCTATAGTGCTGGTTGAGTATGGCAACTATCAATGTCCTCATAGTGGCGAGGCTCACAGGATTATCCAACAAATTCAACAAAGACTTAACCATCAAATCTATTTTGCATTTCGCCACTTTCCCCAGCCTCAAATCTATCCTCAATCTCAAAAAGCCGCCGAAGCAGCTGAAGTTGCTGCTGCTCAGGGAAAGTTTTGGCAGATGCACGACACTCTATTCAAGTATCAAACAAAACTGGATAACGGTTATTTAGTAGAGTACGCCCATCAATTGGGACTCAACGTTCCGCAATTCCTACGGGATATGACAAATCATGTCTATGCTGGGCGGGTAGCGGAAGACTTAGAAAGTGGTATGTGTAGCGGTGTCAATAGTACACCTACATTTTTTATCAATAGTTACCATTATGAGCATCCATTGAATGTTGAAAGCCTTGTGGAGGCACTTCTTCAAGCAGGAAAGCACTGCAACTATAGACAGTAATTGATGTTGAACATTGACAAACGACAGATTTTGAGTAACTAGAGTTTGTTCAGAAATAATCACAAAACAAAGGCTAAAGTAATGAAAATTGGTGTAGTTGGCTCAGGAAATATGGGTGGAGGCTTAGGTAAGATTTGGGTAAAAGCTGGACACCAAGTTATTTTTTCCTACTCTAGAGATGAGAGCAAGCTATATCAACTAGCTGCATCGGCAGGTGACAACGCCAAAGCAGGAACACCTGAAGAAGCGGTGTACCAAAGTGATGTAGTAATGCTAGCTGTGTGGGTGCCTTCTTTAGAAGAAATCATTCATACCACAGGTTCTCTTGATGACAAGATTATTATTACTTGCGTGAGTGGTTTGCAACCTGACTTCACAGGACAAACAATTGGTATCGCAACTAATCTCAAAGCATCTATCGCTGAGACAATTCAGCAGTTAGCACCAAAAGCAAAAGTTGTTGAAGCATTTAATATTACCTTTGCAGAAATTATTGGTTCCGACTCTCGACAGTTTGGTGACGATCGTCCTAGTGTTTTTTATTGTGGTAATGACGCAGAGGCAAAAAATATAGTTGCTGGGTTAATTGAGGAATGCGGCTATGAAGCGGTAGACGCGGGAGACTTGATAGTAGCCCGTTCTTTGGAAACTCTAGCAACGGCTTGGGTACAGTTTGCCGTGACAAGTAAGTTATTTCCGAATCTAGGGCTTAAGGCATTGCGCCGATAAGCTGCTCCACCAAAGAAGTCAAACATTGTAGTCTTCCTAAAAATACCAAACAAATTTATGGACTTAAAAAATAAAGTCGCTATCATCACGGGTGCTAGTAGTGGCATTGGCGAAGCAACTGCTTACGAATTAGATGCCGCAGGTATGAATCTTGTGCTTACTGCCAGAAATAAAGATAAACTTCATCAACTCACTAGCAAACTCACCAATGCTACGTTTGTTACTAGTGAAGTCACAGATCCGGACTTATCCAAGCAGTTATTAGAGACAGCACTTAATTCCTTTGGTAGGGTGGATGCACTTGTAAATAATGCTGGTGTAATGGTTATCGGTACTGTTGAAACTATTGATATTGAAGAAATTTGTCAAATGGTTCGTATCAATGTCGAGGCTGCATTTCGTTTGGCTTATTTCTTTGCAAAACATTTCAAACAACAGAGCAACGGTTTTATTGCCAACTTGTCTAGTATTTCAGGAACGACTAACTATCCTACAATGGCAGCTTACTGTGGTACAAAACACGCCATTGAATCTTTCACCGATTGCTTACGCTTAGAATTAGCAGGCAGTGGAGTTGGTGTAGGCTGTGTCGAACCTGGAAAAGTCGCAACAAATCTATATCAAAATTGGAGCGACGACCAAAAGCAAATCGTAGCAATAGAACAGCCGCTTGTTGCTCAAGATATTGCTAGAGCTATTCGTTTCATACTCGAACAACCAAGTAACGTAAATATCGGTCGTCTGTTAATCACACCCGCTCATCAGTCAGCTTAATTCAACGTGGTTCGATGAACCTCTCCCTAACTCCTCTTCGAGGCGGAGAGGGGGTTAAATATCAACGAAAAATTAAGCTTTTACAAACTCTTTCTAGGGAAGAGGAATGGAAGCGGGGTTTTTCAATCTGTCGAATCACGTTGATTCAGCACTTGCTTTGCTCAATGTTAAGCCTGATATTTTCTTAATAACGGTGAATACTATGTCGAAAGAAAAATTGAGTCGGATTTTACTCTCTGTAGTAATTGTGAATACAGCAGTAGTTTCTGTGGCTGTAGATTGGAACGCCAGCCACATCTTCAACCCGACTTGGGTACCTCATGCTCGCTTTCATGATGTTGTGATGTTGTGGCTTCTGAGTAGTTTATCGGTAATTGCTCTGTGGTTGCTTTGGCGGCGCTCGGCAGAGCCACAAGTTAGCACGACTGTTGCAACTTTGGTTCCTGTGCTTTTTTGGGCACCATTTTTCTTTACAACTTTGCTGGTTCCTGGCACCAGCTTAAGTGCAATGCCTAATGAACCCCTACCCGCGATCGCTGGAATCACAATATATCCCAATGTTGTGATTGCTACTATCAACGAAATCTTGGCGGCAATTGGTTATTGGCTTTACCGCAGCTATCAAAAGACTTCTATAAAAGGTATATAGCTGGTTTATATGCTTTTATTCTGGCAGCAATGGATGTTTTACCTTTGGGCAATACTCTCAGGAATGTTTGTGCTAACAGCCAAACCAGCAAATGCTCATATTGGACATGGTGAGTTTTTTACCAAAACGCTGATTCATCAACAGTTAAATCCTACTTTGGTAATTACCGGATTTGGCATTGCCTTTTTATTTGGAGCCGGACACGCTCTTTCACCTGGACATGGCAAAACAATGGTAGCTGCCTATCTTGTAGGCTCAAAAGGAACGCCACAACAAGCAGTATTATTGGGATTGGTGACAACTATCACTCATACGCTGGGAGTTTTTATTTTAGGAATTGTGGCATTGGTAGCTTCCAAATATATTGTTCCTGCTACTCTTTATCCAATTCTCAGTTTACTTAGCGGTCTAACGGTATGTGGAGTCGGCTTTTGGTTGCTCGATCGATGTCTCTTCGATCGCGAACATACTCATAAACATGACCACCATCACAGCCATCATGAACATACTCATAAACATGGTCACCATCACAGCCATTATCATGGATCGAGCAAATCTGTCACAACTAGATCGTTAATTGCTTTAGGTATTGCTGGGGGAATTGTCCCTTGTCCGTCGGCGTTGGTTTTGTTATTGAGTGCGATCGCTTTACATCAAGCTGCTTATGGTGTGGCGTTGATTAGTGCATTCAGCCTGGGATTAGCATCGGTGTTAGTTGCGATCGGGTTAGTTGTTGTCTATGCCCACCAATGGATAGATCGCTTGCCCAACAGTGCTAGATTCCTGCAAAAGTTATCCTTGGTCGGTGCTGTTGTTGTCATTGTCACAGGTGCAACCTTGACAGCGATGGCTGTGATTTAGTTTTCATATTTTGGCAACGTCAAAAATTAGATCCTCTATTTCTATGGCTTACACCACTAGCACAGATTTATTTTCTCTCGTACAGCTTGGCCCTTATACCCTGCCAAACCGAATTGTTATGGCACCGATGACTCGGAATCGGGCTGGTGAGGGAAATGTACCAACGCCACTTAATGCCATCTATTACGCTCAACGCGCCACTGCTGGGTTGATTGTTACCGAAAGTTCGCAAGTATCACCGCAAGGTTTTGGCTATCTAGCAACACCGGGAATTCATTCACCAGAGCAAATTGTAGGCTGGCAAGAGGTGACAGATGCAGTACATAGTAAAGGTGGACGCATCTTTTTGCAACTCTGGCATTGTGGGCGCATCTCTCATCCATCTTTGCAAATAGATGGTGCATTACCCGTGGCTCCTTCAGCAATCGCACCTGCTGGTAATGCCCAAACTTACACAGGTTCTCAACCTTTTGTCACGCCTCGCGCTTTAGAATTAGACGAAATTCCTAGTGTAATCGATCAGTTTCGTCAGGGGGCTAAAAATGCCCTGGCTGCTGGATTTGATGGCGTGGAAATTCACGGGGCTTTTGGATATCTCATCGATCAGTTTCTCCAAGATGGCACTAATCAACGTACTGATAGCTATGGTGGATCGATTGAAAATCGGGCGCGATTTTTGTTGGAAGTCACGGAAACTGTATGTAGTGTTTGGGGGGCAAATCGCGTAAGTATTAAGCTTTCACCCAGTAATACATTTAATGATATTCATGACTCCGATCCTAAAGCCACATTTAGCTATGCGATCGCTGCACTCAACTCTTTTAATTTAGGATATCTTCACCTCATGGAACCAACACCAGCAGATATTCGGCATGGTGGAAAACCAATTCCTGTTTCTGAGTTTCGTACGCTTTATTCAGGAACACTAATTGCTAATGGTGGTTATGACAGAGAAAAGGGCAATGCTGCGATCGCCAAGGGTTATGCAGACTTAATTTCTTTTGGCACACTGTTTCTAGCCAATCCTGATTTACCAGAACGTCTGCGGTTAAATGCGCCACTTAATCAAGCCGATCGCAATACTTTCTACGGTGGCGATGAGAAAGGTTATACAGACTATCCATTCCTGTATTCAACAACAGTGATTCAGTAAGATTCAGGGTGTCAAAAGTGGCGATGCGATCGCCGTATCTAACTGTCATCTACTCCCCTGCACCTCTGCCTCCTGCCCCCTGCCCCCTGTTCCCCTTGATATGAAAGATCCAAACTCTCTACTAGTTAAAGCTACGTTACTCCTTGCCAGTACCCTCACCGTTATGGCGGGTGCAACGATCGCTCCATCACTACCTGCTATCCGAGATCATTTTACTGAGGTGAGCAATGTAGATTACTGGACTAGGCTGATTTTGACGATTCCGGCTTTATTTATCGCCATCGGTGCGCCATTTGTCGGAACTTTTATCGATCGCTTTGGGCGGAAATTGCTGCTGGCTTTTGCTGTGCTGGTCTATGGTTTAGCCGGGAGTTCTGGGTTTGTTCTCAACTCAATTGATTTAATTTTATTTGGGCGAGTGCTGCTAGGCTTGAGTGTGGCTGGCATCATGACAACTGCCACAACATTAATTGCGGATTACTATACTGGCGCAGCCCGCGCCCAGTTTTTAGGATTGCAAGCAGCTTTCATGGGATTGGGTGGTGTTTTCTTTTTGTCCCTTGGTGGCGTGTTAGCAGACTTTAATTGGCGACTACCATTTTTGATTTATCTAGTCGCTTGGCTGATTCTACCGTTAGTTATTTTCGTTTTACCGGAACCAAAGCGCGATCGTGATGTAACATCAACCCAAGATGCAATGCCATCAACTCCCGAAAAGTTGCCTTGGGGATTATTGATCGCCATTTATGCGATCGCTCTGATTACTCAGATTGTCTTTTATTTGATTCCGACACAGTTGCCCTTTTATCTGCAACAACTCGTCAAAGCCAAAGCGGCTCAAAGTGGTTTAGCAATTGCCCTTACCACACTCGCCACCTCTATTAGTGCCCTTAGCTATCCCCATCTCAAGAAGAAGTTTTCTTTTAATGCCATTTATGCGATCGCCTTTGGCTTGATGGCAATTGGCTACAGCATCATCAGCTTAGTCAGAAGCTATGAATTAATTCTCATTGGGTTGGCAATTGGTGGGCTAGGCATCGGATTGTTGATGCCAAATATGAATGTCTTCCTGACTACGATTGTACCTGCAATTGCACGCGGTCGAGTGTTAGGTGGCTTAACAACTTCACTTTTTCTCGGACAGTTTATCTCGCCTATTCTCAGTCAGCCTTTGAGTCAACAGATCGGCATAGGCACAACCTATGGTTGGGCAGGAGGATTAATGCTGGTGATGAGTGCGATCGCACTCATTATTGTGTGGCGGGGAACTGAGAATTTTAGATTTTAGATTTTGGATTTTGGATTGAAGCCAAACCCAAAATTCAATTGCCCAATACAGTTTAACGAGTTGTATTTAAGGAGGAAGAAATGCAAATAGAAAACGCAGTCGCATTGGTTACAGGAGCGAACGGCGGAATTGGTAAAAATTACGTAGAGACACTACGAGCATTTGGGGCATCTCGCATCTATGCAGGAGCTAGAAATCCAAATTCTCTGGCTGAGATAGTAGCAGTTGATCCACAACGCATCATTCCAATTTCACTAGATATTACTGATGAGGAATCAGTAAGGGTTGCTGCTACTGAGTACCAAGATGTGAATCTGCTCATTAATAATGCCGGAATTGGTCTACTCAAAGGATTTATCTCTACCCCTGACCTTGCGGCGGCAAAATCAGAAATAGAAGTCAATTATTTTGGCACTCTGAGGATGTGTCGCGCCTTTGCTCCAGTTTTAAAAGCGAATGGTGGAGGTGCGATTATTAATATGCTGACTATTTTGGCAAAAGTTAATTTGCCGCTGAATGCCTCTTATTGTGCTTCCAAAGCTGCGGCTTTGTTGATGACTCAGGGTATTCGGGCTGAGTTAGCAGCACAGGGTACATTAGTGGTTGGTGTTATGCCTGGAACAGTAGACACAGGCATGAGTAAAAACTTTCCTCCTCCGAAAGTAGCTCCAGAAGTTGTTGCTCAAGAAGCATTGCAAGCTGTCATTGATGAAGTTGAAGATGTTTATCCAGGCGAGCAAGCTAAAGAAATGGCAGCACAGTTACTCAAAGATCCCAAAGCTGTTGAAAAGGCTTTGGCTGTGATGTTGCCGAATTAGTTTCGGGGAGTGGAGAGATGGGTAGACAAGGGAAGCAAGGAGAATAACTGAATGGCACTAAGATAACGGCAAACCTATTATTCGTAAGGCTTTTGGGTGTGGGGTGTGGGGTGTAGTGAGCAAGAAGTTTATTAATGTTTGCACTCCCATTCTATTTTTCTTACTTTTTCCGTACACCCTACACCCTACCCCCAACACCCAGCCCTAGCAAGGGTTTTATCTTTTCTTAGTGCCATTCGAGAATAACTCTTAACTCCTCACTCCCTGTCTGGCAACGTTAGTATCAGAGATATATCCCTCTCCTAAGAAACCGTATTTGCTTCGGTCTGAGGAATAAGCTCAAAACCTAAAGCTAGAGCTTTTTTCTGGAGGTTATTGATGACTCGTTCTTGATAACGTTGTTCATAATAATCCATGCCAAGATCTTGATAGTTACCTCCTGTTGTCCAAAGTAGGTAGAAAATTCGTGCCAGCTTATGAGCAGTAGCAGTGATAGCTTTGGGCGTACCAAGGCGAGAACGTAAGCGACGATAAAAAGCACCTAAAGCGGAATGACTCTTGCCAGCTGTTTGTGCTGCCATTCGGAAAGCATTGGCAGCAGGGTTAACCACCAAGCGAGTTTGAGAACTTTTAACTTTACCACCAGTGATGCGATTGCAAGGGCAAAGACCAAGCCAGGAAGTAAAGTGTTTAATAGTTGGGAATCGGCTAGGATCTAAACCGACCTCAGAAATAATGGTTTGCACTGTCAGGACACCAAGACCATCAATGGCAGTGAAGTCCACACCACTAATTCGATAAAGATGGGTACGTAAATCAAAAGCAGGTTCATTGCCTTGAGGTTTATTGCGGGGGTGCTTTGATTGCGGAAGCGGAGATTCATGGAGATTAACTTTGTCACTAAATTGAGCCAAGCACTCCTGTATTTGGCGGTCGCAAGCGGCTATCTGAGTTTGATAAACATCGTAGAGCTGTAGTTCTTGTTGGAGTACAAAAACATGCTCACTGCGATAATCCCCATTCAGTGCGGCGGCAATTTCTGCTTGGGAGCGTTTAGCGCGGTAATGCTTTTTAGCTGCCAAAATTTGTGGGTCTCTTTCTCCAGGAGCGATCGCTCGAATAATTGCCATCCCAGTAATACCAGTGATATCGCTGACAACTTTATGCAGTTGCACGTTCATCTGGGTTAAAGCTTTTTGCATCCGTTGAATGTGAACACAAGCACTTTTGATCAGACTATCTCTGACTTTTCACGGGATGTGGAAAGGGGAGACTGGTTCGCGAACCAGTGTGACTTTTCACGAGAAGTCCTCAAGACCCGAAAAAGCGTGGCTTTTTCCATGGGCTAATTTTCAATAATTCTGAATTAATGAAAATAGCCAATGAAGAAATTAGAGCTTAGGAAACCATCAAAATGAGCTTTTCCACATACCGTGAAAAGTCAGGTTATATTCCTATCTAATGTATTTGGGTATTAATTCTCAGAGCATCTGTTTTTTCTTTAACCAAAATTTATTAAGTGCGATCGCAGTTTCTCTTTTGGAGTATTACCTATAAAAATCCAGCGTAACTCCTTGGTTAAAAACCACTGTAAGTTATCAAACAAATATTTGCCAAAATGGCGTGACTAGATAAATCAAAAATTGGTATAAAACTAGGAGACAAATTACTGACAACTATAAAACACTAATTCACTAATCCCCAAAAACATATGTATTGTCATTGATGGGCATTGGATAATTTGTTGTAACTCCTACCTCGTAACTTCACGAGTAACATAACTCAAGTTTTAACTATGAAGCAAAACATACAGATAACAGCTGATAATCAAGGGAACTATCGAGAAATATTTAGCTTTGTCATATTTAGTTAGGATTCACTAGATGCATAAACCTGTGCTGACTATTTTTTACCAATTCAATCCTTGGCATACTACTATCGGAGGAATTCAAACCCTAGTTAGCCTGTTTATCAAGTATGCGCCTAGTGAATTCGCCCTGCGGCTTGTAGGAACGGGAAATGATCGATATCAGCCAAATCTGAAGTGGCAAAAAGCAGAATTTGCAGCTAGAGAAATTGATTTTCTGCCTCTATTTACTTTAAAAAATGATAATGTCCGGAGTTTAATACCAACCACGGTGAAGTATACAAATGCTCTTTTGGGGCGTTGTTTTGCTTCAGATTTTATGCATTTTCATAGGTTGGAACCAACTTTAGCTGCATTGAATTGGCAGGGAGAGAAAACCCTGTTTATTCACAACGATATTCATACACAGATGCAAAGCGCGGGTGATAAAAAAGCGATTCTGTGGCGTAGGTTTCCAGCGGCATATTTTGCCTTGGAAAGTTTGTTAGTTCGTCAGTTTAGCCAAATTTTATCGTGTAATAGTGATTCGGTTGAATTGTATCGCCAGCGTTATCCCAGTATGGGCGATCGCATTGCCTATATTAAAAATTCATTTGACGACGAAATTTTCTATCCGTTGAGTCAGCAAGAACGGGAAACAAAAAAGCGCGAACTGGCTTTAACATTGGGTTTGGTTCCAGAAACGCGTTTTATTTTGTTTGCTGGTCGGCTGCATCCTCAGAAAGATCCGCTTTTGTTAATACGTGCATTCGCAGCTTTAAATGAATCTCATACTCATCTACTCATCGCTGGAGATGGAGAATTAGCAACAAACATTCGTGCCGAAATTAATCGCCTTAGTTTAACTCAACGAGTAACAATGCTAGGAGCGATGAACCAAACAGAACTATCAAAGTTGCATTGTATCTGCAATGTTTTTGTCCTCAGTAGCGCCTACGAAGGTTTACCTTTAGTGGTGCTGGAGGCACTTGCTAGCGGAACTCCGGTAGTCACAACTCGCACCGGTGAAACTCCAAAATTGTTGACAACTGATAGTGGAGTCGTTTGTTCTCAACATACTCCAGAATCGATGGCAGATAGTATACGTCACGTGCTACTACATCCAGAAAATTATCCCAGTGTTTCTTGTGTGCGAACCGCACGACCCTATGCTGCCCGCACTGTAATCGGCGATATCTACACAGAAATGCTCAATCGTTGGGAATTGCGAACCGTCTCAGCAGTGGGTTCGTAGTAGAACTAATTATTTTTGGAATGAATTTATGAAGATAGCTGTAATTGGTGTCAAAGGTCTACCGCCCAAACAGGGAGGCATTGAACATTACTGTGCAGAAGTGTATCCGCGAGTAGTAGCGCAGGGTCATAGTGTTGATTTATTCGCTCGATCTTCCTACACTGATTGTCGTTGGTTTGAGAATTATGACTTTAGGGGTGTTCGAGTCATTTCCTTGCCGAGTTTCGATTTTAGAGGCATAGACGCTTTTATTAGCTCTGCTTTCGGAGCGATCGCTTCTTCTGTAAGCCAGTACGATATCATTCATTTTCATGCCCTCGGGCCATCTCTATTTACTTGGTTGCCGAAACTTACACTCAAGCAAGCAAAAATTGTCGTTACCTGTCAAGGTTTAGACTGGCGACGCGCCAAGTGGGGGAATTTCTCCAGTCGTCTGATTCTTGCGGGAGAGAAAGCGGCAGTACGCTTCGCCCATGGGCTAATTGTCGTCTCAAAAGATTTGCAATCCTATTTTTTGCAAACCTATGGTAGACAGACAGTGTACATTCCTAACGCTGCTGCTCACTACCCTGAGTCAGACCCCAATTTTTTCTATGGTACTTCTCTAAATTTAACCCAAGGACGCTATATTCTATTTTTGGGCAGACTCGTACCAGAAAAGCGTCCCGACTTACTGATTGAAGCTTTTTGTAAACTCAAACCACCAGGATGGAAACTTGTTCTGGCTGGTGGCATTAGCGATACAAAATCCTATGTATCCCAGCTATTAGATACTGTTGCCAATAATCGAGAGATCGTATTTGCAGGCGAATTGCGAGGAGAACGCCTAGCAGAAATTGTCAGGGGAGCAGGGTTATTTGTCCTACCTTCTGATGTGGAAGGACTACCTTTGGCGATGCTAGAGGCAATGCGTGAAGGTATTTCGGTAATGGCGAGTGACATTCCACCCCATCAGCAATTGTTAAACGAGCGACGTGGCATACTCTTCCAAGCAGGAAATTTAGACTCGTGTGTTAATTGCCTACACTGGGCTGTGAATCATCCGCAGGAATTAGCAACCATGGCTAGTAATGCTCAAAAGTATGTAGAACTTAACTATAGTTGGGAGCAGATTACTGCTGAGAATTTGAAATTATATAGAACGCTGTTGAACTCTTCTGCAATCAAGACATCCGAACCTCATTCCATGAGAATGGTTGGATTGAGCAACCTCCAGCCAACTTCAAATGCAATTATTGTGCAGAAACCAATAATTTCCGAACGCGCCACAGTATCAGAAAAATAAATCCCGCGTCTATTTTTAAGCTAGATGGTCATCCGAACGATCGCACAACGAGTGCATGAAAATATCTCTTTCCAATCCCCAGTCCCTAGTCCCTAAAAGTAATTGAAGTGGAGAAAGCTAATGGGAAAAGAGATTTCCTCTTTGCTAGAAGTGTTTAAGCGACGCAGTTTACCTGCCATAGTTACATTTACTTCAGTCATTGCTGGGTCAGTTATTTATTTAGCTGTCACCCCCCGATTGTATAAAACATCAGGGCGGCTAATGCTGAACGAAAAACAAGTGAGTGTTTCTCAATTAGGCCGCGAACTCAGTCAAGTACCTTTAACCGCACCAGGAGGTTCTAACCCACTGGCTACTCAAGCAGAATTAGTTAAATCACAACAGGTATTGCAAAAAGCGATCGCCCGGCTTTCTCCCTCAGAAAAAATCACAACCGGCAAAATCAATCAGTATTTGAAAGTAAAAATTATTCCAGCTACAAACATTCTAGAACTGACCTATGAATCGCCGAATCCTATTTTAGCTGCCAAGGTTCTGAATGCTGTGTCAGAAACAATGGTGCAGGAAAGCGCGGATACAATTAGTTCAGAAGCTCGTTCTGTCAGGAAATTTCTAGAAGTTGAAGTTCCCAAACAGCGATCGCGATTGAAAAAAGCTGAAGCGGCGGAAAGTATTTACAGACGAAACAGTGGCATAGTTGCTATTGAAGATCAAACAAGAACTTTAGTAGACAGTTTAGCAATATTGGAAGGTCAAGAGCGGACTCTTTGGAGCGAACTGCAAGAAATTCAGTCTCGCACTTATGACTTAGAGCGAATTACCAACGCTAGTAATATCAACAGTGCTTATTCAGCAGTGCGTGGTGGTGAGGATGATGAACTCAAAAAATTACGCGCTAAATTTGCGGACTTGGAGGCACAAGTCGTTGAAGGTCGCGTGCGTTTTACAAATACTCATCCGACTTTGCTTAACCTGATAGAACGACGGAACGGTCTGCTTCAGTTGTATACACAAAAACTCGCTTTAGTATCGCCTAACAACAGTGCGATCGCTCCGGAAAAAGTCGCTAACGATGAGCTTTCCCAGAACTTGACATCTCAATTGATTACTCAAAAAATCGAGCGATCGGCAGTGGAAAATAAGCTCAGGACTGTGCAAGCCCAGCGTGCCAAACTCCAAGCTAGTCTGGTAGAACTACCAATTAAACAAGAAATTCTTAACGCTTTAGTTCGCCAACGCATAGAAGCAGCAGATTCTCTCAAATTTCTACAAAGCAAATTTGAAGAAGCACGAATCGCAGAGGCTCAAATAGTTAGCAATATCCGCATCATTGCTCAAGCAACAGTACCCGATACACCAGCATCGCCCAAGCAGTCAGTAGTGTTAGTAATTGCTGGTTTCTTCGGTATAATTTTTGCTGTTGGGGTTGTGCTTTTATTGGAGGTGTTGGACAATACCTTGAGAGATGCCTCAGAGGCAGAGAAATTACTCAAGTTGCCATTGCTAGGAACATTACCACGTCTCACACCTCAAACCCTGAAGCTAGATTCAGCAGAAGATTTCCTAGATGACTTGGGTTTGGTTGAGCCGTATCGAATGCTCTTCAAGACTCTAGAATTTCGCAGTCGCGATCGCTTGCAGCTGATTGTTGTCAGCAGCGCTCTCTCTGGTGAAGGCAAATCAATTGTGGTTTCACACCTAGCCACTGTCTCTGCCATGTTGTCGCGCCGGACATTGATTATTGATGCAGACTTGCATAGACCTGTACAACATCAATTGTTTAATTTACCTGCAATGCCAGGAATTAGCGAGGTGCTGGAAAACAATCAACCTCTAATGGATGCGATTCGCCCAACAGCAATTGAAAATCTTTCAGTTTTAACTTGTGGAGAACTACACCAACGTCCTTCTCAGTTACTAGAGTCTGCGGCAATGAAATCTCTGATGGCAGAAGCAGCAGCACATTTTGACTTAGTAATTATAGATACTCCTCCTTTATGTGCAAGTATTGATGCTGCCACATTAACCCAACAAAGTCATGGAATTATGTTAGTCACTCGTCCCGGCTGGACTCACAAGGAGGTTTTGCAAAAAACAGTATCAGAATTAACTGAAAATGGCATACCGATATTGGGAGGCGTGGTGAATGATATGGCTACTGACCTTGAAAAGTATTACCGCAATTCTGTGAACGGATACAAATCAAACAGACGTTTGGTTGCTCAAGGAGTGTCCGACACTTCTAGCGATGAGGTTTAAAGATGTTAAGCGATCGAGGCTCAAATCGCTCCCTGGCTTTGGCAATCTTGCTTGGTTTGGCAGGCGTGGGGGCTGGTATAGTTGCAGGATTCTTAGCAGGGGCTAGCCCCAAGTTACTGGGTTTAGCTGTAGTTGCAGTAGGAATAGTTTGGTACTTTTTTACTAAGTTTGAGCAAGCAGTATTGGGGTTATTGATATTGCGTAGTTCACTCGATGTCTTCTCAGACCTACAGATACCGGCGGCCTTTGCTGTTGGGCTAGATGCTCTGGCTTTGCTGTATGTAATAGTCTCATTGTTGACAGGTCGCATTATCCGCACTGATGGATTTTGGTGGTTTTTAGTTGGCTGGGTTTTGCTACAAGGCTTATGGCTAATCCTTCTACATTTAGGAGCATTGGGGCTAGATGCTTCATATTTGCTGACTAGTATCCGTGAGTGGGTACGTCTATTTTCTTGGGTAATGGTCTATTTACTAGTAATGCAACTCAAGGATCGACTCCCTCCCGAAAAAGTGATTTCTCGGCTATTTTTAGCTCTCCCCTTACCGATCGCGGTCGCGTTATTGCAGATACCTCAAGGAAGCGATCGTATCGTAGGTACTTTTGGGACAGCAAATACCTTTGCGACTTTTTTGTTACTGTTTATCAGTCTTGTGTGGTGGAACCTGTACAAGACGCAGCAACAATGGTTTTGGTTGATGTTGTTGGGCTTACTGTGTTTTTTCTTGGTCAGTACCAAGAGCCTGTTTAGCTTAATGATGATTGCGGTTTTTGTTTTAGTTTTAATTACTCCTAGATTGAATGTAGCCAAGCTAATTAGTGGAGTGTTGTTGTTGGGGTTAGTTATCGCCTTGTTTGCTAGTACAGAGTTTGGACAACAACGTCTAGCCTCTATTGCTCAAACACCACTACTTAATCCAGACATGGATATATCACGGGCAATTCTGTTGTCACAGGGAGACTCTAATAGCTTTAATTGGCGGCTTTCTCAATGGAATTTACTACTGAATGCTTGGAAACAGAGTCCAATTTTTGGTTATGGTTTAGGGCTAAGTATACCAGTGGCGGGTAATGACCTGCTTCCCCACAATGATTACATCCGAGCTTTGGTAGAGGGAGGAATTATTGGTTTAATAACTTTTTTAGCGTTGTTTGCTGCTCAGTTTATACATCTTTTGCGATTAATTCAGCAAACACCATACGAGAGTAAACAACGCAACTTGTGTTTTATTTTGCTAGCTATGCTGTCATCCATACCTGTGGGAATGATTACCGAGAATATTTGGAGCCATACTACCTTCTTCTTCTATTGGTGGGTTTTGCTAGCAGTTGCTAGCTGGAATTGGAATGAACAGCAAATTAGAGAGGATATAACATTCAAATAAATAGAATATTATTCTCTTTAATTTAATCGGTCTAATCTTTTAAAGATAAGTTTTCTGATAACTTTTGGATAAACAAATGAATAAAACAATTGATTACTTACTCCAAGATTGGCAAATTAATCAGGATACAAGCTTCAAGTCTCGCTTGGTTTTATTGATGTTTCGGTTGAATAAAATACTAGTATTTTTACCAATTTTTGGCAAAATTTTCTCTCGACCTTATTGCATATTTTATCAATTAATAGTAGATTATATATTAGGTATTGAGTTACCTTGTAATACAAAAATAGGCTCAAACCTTAAGCTGATACACGGTCATGGTTTGGTTGTTAACCATGAAACTGTAATTGGTGCAAAATGTACTTTAAGACATTCAACTACAATTGGTAATAAAAAATTACCAGATGGTTCAAATAGTGCCTCACCGCAAATAGGTAATAATGTAGACATCGGCTCAAATGTTGTAATTATTGGCCCGGTCAAAATTGGTGACAATGCTGTTATTGGAGCAGGTTCTGTAGTTGTAAAAGATGTTCCTCAAAGTGCTGTAGTCGCAGGCAACCCAGCAAGGATCATTCGCCTGCTCAATAGTACTTCGACTGACTTATATACACGCGATTTAGAAAATAGTTCAGAACTGCCTGCTACCCTAAATTAATCTGGAAACTCATTGTTGTTAGATCGGCTGCCGCAAAAATAGCCGAACTATATTTTGATATTTTTTAATTTATTAAAGTTAGTAATTTTTAATTGCCTGATTTTTTCATATTTGGAGGCTGGCGAAATGAAAATAAATTATTTTCAACCTAATAATTTTGTAGAATTTTATAAAAAACTTCGAGAGGTGAAATCGAGGTTACAGGCATATTATTACTATACAATCACAAATCCTGTATGGGCTGTGATATCTATGTTGAGTCGATTTTTATTTTTTAGGAAATTTATTAAATTCTCATCTAGAGTACCTGAGTTAAATCAATACGATTTACATAAATCTATTTTTCCAAAAATTGATGTAGATCGGGTTGTCAATTCATTAAATAAATATGGTTGTTATTTAGGTATAAAACTACCAAGCATTATTTGTCAAGAAATAATTATGTTTGCCATGTCTACAGATTGTTATGGTAATTTAAATATAAAATGCGGCTTCCTTTATTCTCATAAAAAAGAAGCAGAAGAAAAAAACAAAATTCCTTTTTCCACCGCGGCATACTTCAACATAGATGTTCTTTGTCCAGCAATTAAGAGACTTAGTAATGACCCAGCTATTAAGATGATTGCAGCCAAATATATGAAAGCAGAGCCGATTTTCACAGATGCCAGGCTTTGGTGGACATTTCCTGTTGACGAAACAAATTACGATCTTACCAAGACAGCTAGTTTCTTTCATTACGATCCAGATGACTATAGTTGCCTTAGATTTTTCTTTTACTTAACCGATGTAGATTTACAGAGTGGCCCCCATATTTGCATACGTGGTAGCCATACAAAAAAAAAATTACCCAAATTATTTCTCTAACTCAGCGGACAGATCGGGAAGTTCTTAGCTCTTACAGCCATGAAGATGTTTTAACTATTTGTGGAGAGGCCGGTTCTGGTTTTATCGAAGATCCCTATTGTTTTCATAAAGCAACTCGTCCACTTCTTAAGGATCGTTTGATATTGCAATTGAGATTTGCTACTAGAGATTACGGTGTTCTAAAGAGTTCCGCAGATATATCTTTACTGAAAAATATTTTTGAGCATAATCCGTAGTAATTTGATAAACAATCCAAAGTTATCTTCTTACGAAACGGACACAATATTCCAAAAGGTAATAAAAAATTCACTAAATTTTAGGTTCAGTCTTCGATTTATTACGCTTTGGTTTGCTTCCAAGTTTAAATATTTTGTTCGTTTAATGATATTAATCCATGCCAAAAGTATCTGTTATAGTTCCAGCCTACAATGCGATGCAGTATTTACCAGAAACGGTAGATAGTGTTTTGCAGCAAACTTTTACTGACTTTGAAGTATTAATTATTGATGACGGTAGTTTAGACAATATTAAAGAATGGGTATCGAATCTAACCGATAAACGAGTGAAATTAATTTCGCAAAAAAATCAAGGTGTATCTTTAGCACGCAACATAGGAATTAGTCAGGCTCAAGGAGAATACATAGCATTTTTGGATTCTGATGATCTATGGTACGCAACTAAGTTGGAAAAACAAGTTTGTTGTTTGGATAATAATCCAAGAATTGGTTTAGTACATAGTTGGATGTCTGTAATTGATGAGCGGGGAAAACCCACAGGAAAAGTAATGACTTCAGATACAGAAGGTAGTGTATGGAAACAATTAGTTGAGCAAAATACAGTAGCTTGTTCTTCTGTTATGGTTCGTCGTTTATGTTTTCAAACTTTAGGGGGATTTTCACCGCGTCAGAATGAATATCCTGTTGATGTCGAAGATTGGGAAATGTGGATTCGCATTGCTGCTCATTATCCTTTTGCAGTTATCAAAGAACCTTTAATATGCTATCGACAACACATTAGCAATACTTCCAAAAACTGGCAGTCCCTTGAAAAAGCTTACCGTATAGTCATAGAGAAAACATTTCACACTGCACCACCAGAGCTACTGTATTTAAAGAATCGAAGCTACGGTCATGCTAACCTTCGTCTTGCTTGGAAATGTCTGCAAAGCAAAGATCTAGATTATAAGCAGGCACTTAATTTTTGGCAGCAAGCTCTCATACACTATCCTCAGCTACGTTATTGTTGGGAGTACATTCGCCTGAGTTTGGCGATTACAGCACTGCAATTGTTTGGAGCTAATAACTACACTCAGGTTTTGAAACTGATTTACGCATTAAGAAGACACTTATTTAGCCTTGGACAAGAAACTTTCATATATCCAAAGGACAAAAATTAAATGATTCCTGATTTATCTATAGCTTCTACTCATCAATCTATGAGCCAAAAGAGGCTCAAAATCCTTTATGTTGCTATGAAGTATAACTATGGTAACCCAGAGCAAGGTTACAGCTTTGAACACTGCAACTTTTACGACTCCCTGATTAGAATTGGTCACGAAATTCTGTACTTCGACTTCATGACACTGTTGCAACAGCATGGACATTCAGGAATGAATAATCGGTTAATGGAAGTGGTCAAGACAGAAAAACCTGACTTGATGTTTACGTTTTTATTCACTAATGAACTCGATCCAAAAGTAGTTCGAGAAATTTCTGAAGATACTGATACTATTACCCTCAACTGGTTTGCTGACGATCACTGGCGTTTTGAAAATTTTTCTTGTTTTTGGGCACCTTGCTTTAATTGGGTAGTTACCACAGCCCAAAGTGCTTTGCCGAAATATGCACAGATGGGATATCACAATGTAATTAAAAGTCAGTGGGGCTGCAATCATTTTTTATATCGCAAATTAGATTTACCATTCAAATATGATGTAACTTTTGTAGGTCAGCCGCATAGCAATAGAAGGCAGATAATCGAGATACTGGCTCAATCAGGGATAAAGGTTCATGCATGGGGAAACGGCTGGAAGACAGGGCGCTTGTCACAAACAGAGATGATTGAAGTATTCAACCAAAGCCGTATCAACCTAAACCTGAATAACTCATTTATGGTTGGACGAAAAAACAATCCTACCAAGAGATTTGTTTCTCGCTGTCTTGATTTTATTCCATATGGAGATATGGTAAAAGTGAAAGGCAATGAGTTTTATGATAAATTCCAAGATTTTCTATCTATTGATTCTGTATTAGAACGGTCTAAATCTAACAGTCAACTAAATTATGAACAAATCAAAGGCAGAAATTTTGAAGTTCCTGGATGCGGTGGATTTTTATTGACTGGTAAAGCAGAAAATTTGGATGAATATTACCGAATTAGTCAGGAAGTAGAATGCTTTGATAATAATGATGATTTAATTAAACAAATAAAGTACTACTTAGAAAATCAAGAGCAGCGAATCGCTATTGCTAAGGCTGGATATGAGCGAACTTTGAATGAACATACCTATGTACATCGCTTCACTGAAATATTTCAAAAAATAGGCTTACTAAATCAGCAAATATATCATTAGTAAGTTATATAAAAGTTGCTTATATATTTATATTAATAATTGTTTTTTATCAAGGATTGAACTAAAAATATATTAAATATAGAGTTATAAATTATATATTTTTTATTATATTAAATATGTGACAATTATTTAGAAAGGAGATTTAAAAATGCCAAAAGTTTCTGTCATTATACCTGCTTACAATGCTATGCTTTATCTACCAAAAACTGTAGATAGTGTGTTAAAGCAGACTTTTACAGATTTTGAAGTTTTAATTATTAACGATGGTAGTTCAGACCATATTTTAGAATGGGCTACTGGTCTACAAGATCCACGAGTTAAAGTAATTTCTCAAGAAAATCAAGGATTGCCAGGAGCGCGCAATACAGGCATTACTCATGCCCAAGGAGAGTATATAGCTTTTTTGGATGCTGACGATTTATGGGAGCCGACAAAACTCGAAAAACAAGTCTATTGTTTGGATAATAAACCGATAGTTGGTTTGGTATATACCTGGACGATTTTAGTTGATTGGCAAGACAATCCCACTGGTAGGATTTTTGCTTCTCATGCTGAAGGTAATGTATGGCAGCAACTTATGGAAACTAACGAAATGTGTAATGGCAGTTCATCTATGGTTCGTCGTTGTTGCTTTGACACAGTGGGAGTATTTGACCGGAGCTTAAAGTCAGCAGAAGATTTAGATATGTGGCTAAGGCTTGCAGCTCGTTACCCTTTTGCAGTCGTCAAAGAACCTTTAACCCTCTATCGACAGCATTCCAATAGTATGTCCAAAAACCGCGAGCGGATGATTGAAAATCTTCGGATTGTCATAGAAAAAACGTTTCAGTCTGTACCATTAGATTTACTGCATTTGAGAAATCGAGCTTATGCCAGTCTTAATGTAGGTTTAGCATGGCTAGCTATAGAAGAAGGAGATTACAAAAAGGCAATCCATTTCCGTCAGCAAGCTCTGCTACACCATCCAAAAATACGCTATTCACAAAAATTTATCCGCTTGAGTTTAGCAATTTTATTAATTCGTTGGTTTGGTCCACATGGCTACGATGGATTACGCAGTCTCAGCCATTTCTTATATTGGCAAATTTTAAGTTTTGCACGATAAAATTTTGTTCTCTGATCTCTAGTTTTTCAAATATCAAAGTGAACGATGCTTCAAAATTAATTATAGAAGCAGGTCGTAGGTAACAGCAAGTTTTATCGTTGAGTAATGTTACATGTGCTGGAAGATTATAAGTCAAACTAGGGTAGCTAGTTATGAGTAAGTTGAGAAGTAAACGACATCAGCAAATACAACAAGCAGAATTAGAATCGACTAAATCTATTTACACATCTGAGAGTCGGATGCGGCATCCCTTAAAGTTGTCCAAGGAAATGGGACGAGATTTATTAGCTTCCCGAGAATTAGCTTGGAGACTTTTAGTACGAGATATTAGCGCTCAATACCGCCAATCATTTCTAGGAATTTTTTGGGCATTTATTCCGCCGATAATTACGGCAGCTGGTTTTACTTTTGCTAAAAGTAATGGCGTTATCAATATTGGTAATACAGAGTTACCGTATGCTGCCTATGTCATGTTTAGTATGACACTGTGGCAAATCTTTACAGAGGCACTGAATGGGCCACTCCAAGCAGTGAACGATGCTAAATCAATGCTGGCAAGAATTAACTTTCCCCATGAAGCACTAATTCTTGCCAAACTAGGAGAAGTATTTTTTAACTTTGGTATCAAGCTTCTATTAATCTTAGGCTTATTTATATGGTTTCAAATTCCAGTTACTTGGAGCCTAATTTTAGCCCCGGTTGCATTAATTCATTTAGTCTTTTTAGGAACATTTATCGGTTTATTGTTAGCACCGATGGGCGCTTTATACCAGGATCTTTCTAAAGCATTAACTTTAATTACCGGATTTTGGTTGTTTTTTACGCCAGTAGTTTATCCAGTTCCCAGTAATGGAGTATTTGGCAGTATTGTGAAACTAAATCCGGTTACACCTATGTTAGTAACAACGCGAGAATTAGCAACAACAGGCGTTATATCAGATCCGCAAGGATTTTGGATAGCGAGTTTAATTGCAATTTTAGGATTGCTGTTGGCTTGGATTATCTATCGTCTAGCAATGCCCTTTGTAATTGAAAGGATTAGTTCATAATTATGACAATTATCAATGAGCAAGAAAACGCAGCAAAAGTACAAGATAGTAAAAGTGATATTGTCCTTTCAGTTAAAGGAGTTTCTAAAAAGTTTTGCCGAGATTTAAAACGGTCTTTGATGTATGGTGTTCAGGATATTACCTCTGAGTTATTAGGGTTGCGAGGAAAGAGCGAGCAACTGCGAGAAAAAGAATTTTGGGCACTAAATAATGTCAGTTTTGAATTGCGTCGAGGAGAAGCATTAGGCTTAGTTGGGAAAAATGGTAGTGGCAAATCAACACTACTGAGGATTATTGCTGGTTTAATTAAGCCAGATAGTGGTTGTGTAGAAATTAATGGTCGAGTAGCACCATTAATCGCTTTGGGAGCAGGATTTAATCCTATTTTGACAGGGCGAGAAAATATTTATGCCAATATGGCAATTTTGGGATTGTCTAAGAAGGAAATTGATGAGAAATTTGATGAAGTGATAGAGTTTGCAGAAATTGGGGACGCAATTGATGCACCTGTGCAGACTTACAGTTCTGGGATGGCAGCAAGGTTAGGATTTGCCAGTGCGATTCATACTAAACCGGATATTTTGTTGATTGATGAAGTTTTATCTGTAGGTGACGCTAAATTTCGAGCTAAATGTCATCGTAGATTGGCTCAACTTCGAGATCGAGGAACATCATTTATACTTGTCTCTCATAATTCTTTATCAATCATAGCTGTTTGTGAGATGGCAGTTTATTTGTCAAAAGGTCAAATGCTTCTGAGTGGACAATCAAGTTTTGTAATTGACAAATACGAAGAGGATTTATTTATAGATGATAAGGGTAATAAAAAAGATAAAATATCGGCAGAATTTGTGCTGCCAGATCGAGCAGAACCAACAGGTTTACAAATAAAATCTTTATCATTCAGAGATAATGATGGGAATATTCTCGAACACCTTGTCAGTGGTAAACCTGCTTGTCTCAACGTTCATGGTTATACATTTGAAAATCTGTATGATGTCAATCTAAGCGTTATAGTCAATCATCTATCAGAGTCAAACGAGGAAGTATTAGTCTTAAAATCTAGTTATGATGGGCAATCATTTAATTTATATCCAGGAAAATTTACCATACAACTTTATATACCTTATTGTGGTTTAAAAGCAGGTGTATATTCCGCAAAAGTTAATTTGAGCAATAGTCCATACTTCAATGTTCTTGATTTCGTAGAATCATATAAATTTGTAGTTAAAACCGTTCAAAATATGAATAAATGTTTATATTATCAGCCAAGAGATTGGAAATTAATAAATTAAGCTATTTTATAGAGATAAAATATGAAAGCACAAAAAATAGTAATTTGTGGAGAAGTGTTTAGCAACAATGTAGGAGACGCGGTTATCGCTGAAACCTTCTCATATTTAATTAAAAACTCAATACCATCCGTAAAGGTTGACTTTCTCGATTTATCACTTCGAGAAAAGTTAGACAAATATATTATTGTTGAAGAAGAAATTCCTAGCATTGATACTTCAAAGACATCATTAAAATTTTTTATTTGGAAATTAATAGTAAAAATTTTTTCTCATAGAGGTGCAACTACTTTATGGTGGTTTTTTAAATGGAAACCGCAGAGATATAGACTTTACAAGCATAAATTAGAGGGAGCCTCTGTGCTTATTATCGGAGGAGGACAATTACTTGCTGATAACAACTTTGATTTTCCTTTAAAAATATATGGTGTTTCTCAATGTGCTAAAAAATTAGGTTTACCTTTTTATTTTTATGGCTGTGGTGTTAGCTATCATTGGTCAAGATTAGCTACCTTTTTATTTAGTCAAGCTTTGAGTAATGCCACAAGTATTACTGTGAGAGATATTGAATCTCTGAACAGACTATCTAAACGTATGCCAGGAATCTTAACAAAATTAAGTGCCTCTCATGATATAGCAACTTGCTGTGCAGAAGCTTATGGAATTCACAGAAAAGAAAATTCTCAGTATATAGGATTAGGAGTTGCTGAACCTGATGTCTTAAAAAGACATTCCAAGGAACTAATACAAGATTTATTTACTCAAACTAAATTATTACAATTTTGGATTGATATTGCTCATGAACTTATTAATAGGAAATTACAATTTAAGTTTTTTACTAATGGTTCTCCTAATGACCAATTATTTGCAGAAACAATAGTCGACTCCTTAGTTGAATCACGCGATCGCTCTGATATTCTCCTACCAAGACCTACAAATGGTAAGGCACTTGTCAAAACAATTAGCAATTTTCGAGGAATTGTCGCTTTTAGATTACATGCTTGTATAGTAGCCTATTCTTTAGGTATCCCAGTTATTGGTATCAAATGGGATGATAAATTAGAAAGTTTTTTTAAGGAAAGCAAGCAAGAAAATTATTGTTTTGAAGCAAGCAGTATTACTCCTGCAAAATTAGTTGATAGTATAGTTGATACTATTTCCAAAGGAGTTGATTCAGATACGTTGAGTTCCATGAAAACAAAAACTATTCAAGCGGTAAAAGAACAACTAGCATTAGCAATAAAACGTTCTTAAATCAAAAAAACAATTGTAACAAGTAGAAATGATGCAGATTTGTTTTTGAAACAGTTGTGTAGTTCCCAATTTTTAGCCATGTCAATTTGATTGTAATTGATTTATTAGTAATGCGATGAGTGCAGTTTTTTCACTAAAAAATAAATTTAGTCACATCAATTGTTTATTAAACAACCAAAAGAATCTTTCAAATATCTAGTTAATTTTTATGGACTCATATCCAAACCTTCGAGTGTTGCTAGTTCCAGATTCAATACATTGGGTTACAGGAACAATTGCTACTGAAATTTCTAATAAAGTTCCAGGAATTGAAGCATATATCTGTTCTGAACCTGTTTTACATGAGTTACTCTCACACTGTAATGGACAATTTCCACTGCCATTAGATGTCGTCCATTTTCTTACTCCCCATATAGCCACTGCTTTATTTCCTGCCTTTTCAGAAACTACAGCTTGTGTTGCAACCATACACCATTTTGAAAATTTATGGAGTATTGAGCCTGCACCTTATGCAGACAGTATTATGACCGTTTGCTCTCAATGGCATGATTTTTTAATCGAAAAAGGTATTGCTCAAGATCGGCTAGTGATGGTTCGTAATGGCGTGAACACAGAACTTTTTCATCCTGCTGGTGAAGAAGAACGTAAGGATTTGCGTCGGCGGTACGGAATTCCTGATGATGCTTTTGTTATAGGATTTTCTGCAAAAAGGTCAAGTGATTCATGTAATCGAAAGGGTATCAATATTCTAGAAAACCTTATTGATGAAAGTAATGCAAACTTTCCTTCTGCTTGGTGGGTTATACGAGGCCCAGGTTGGCAATCGCTCGTTCAACAAAAGAGACAAAATGGAGCCAGAATAACACATTTACCATTTTTATTAGAAAAAGATGATGTTGCTGAAAGCTATCGGTTAATGGATGCATATGTTGTAACGGCACGTATTGAGGGTGGGCCAGTACCGTTAATTGAAGCAATGAGTTCGGGACTTTGCTGTGTAACTACTGAGGTTGGTTTAGCTTCAGAGTTAATCCAGGATGGTATCAATGGTTTTCTTGCTAGCTTTGATGATGCTGCAATATTTTTAAAAATGCTTGCATTTTTAGAGAAGAATCAAGAAGTGCGGCAACGTATTGGTATGGCTGCACGACAAACTATAGTAGACAATCTTAGATGGGAACAAACATTGAGAAGTATTCCTGAGCTTTATCAGACTGCTATTTCTGCATTCACAAAAAGAAAATTATTATCACCAAAATGTAGAGATGATTCTCGATATAAAACTATCACAGAATGCTCAAAAAGACGTTTGAGAAACTGGATTGCCGATAGAGAGTTGTTAGCACTTATCCATCTGCTACAAGCCGAGGAAGAATCTGAAATTACCCGTCGTTTAGCTAACTCAGCAATACTTAATAAACCCTTTAATTGGGAAATATTATCTCTATACAGTTCTCACTCTAGTATCTCTAGTCTTATAGAGATAGCTAAAAGGACAAAAATAACTATGAAAAGAGTAATATCGAAAGCAATTACTGGTACAAAATAATCAAGAATATCTTGGATTCTAATTTCTTAAGATAGATTCAAAAGCTCGCCTAGCTTTTATAAACAGAACCTATTTTCTTCGATAAATAGAAAATGAGTAAGCAAATAAAAAGGAGGTATTCGTATGAGGTTGTGATTTTTTACTTAAAGTTTAAAAACTATTAAAGTAGAGCAATTAAAAAAACTTTTACTTTAAATAAGTCCTATCAACAAATAAAATTTGTTTAGATTGGTGATAAAAGTATGCGTATTGGATTTGCTGCGACAGAATATGTCACTGAAAAATATTTTAGTGGTGGTTTGGCGAACTATCTACATCGAGTAGCCAAAGCATTATTATCTTTAGGACATGAGGTTCACATTGTAGTTCTCTCAGAAATTGATCGATCTGAATTTGAATACGAAGGTCTTCAGATTCATCGCCTAACTTTAGGAAAAATACAACAAATATTAGATAAAATAAGTCGATATAGTATATGTCAAACATCACAATGTTTGGACTTTAGCTTTCAGGTTTATCGCAAACTTTTAGAATTACACAAAAAGCAATCTTTTGATATTGTTCAGTTCCCAGACTGGAATGCTTGTGGTGTAGTTTCAAGTCTTCTTTTGCCTATTCCACAGGTAACACGTATTTCTGCATATCGACCAGTATGGATGAAAATGTGTGAATGTTCACGCGATCGCGATGAGCAAATTATAGAGTGGTTAGAGTGGCTTCAGATGCGCCTGATCAAACATATCTATGCACCAAGTTATACTCTTAAGCGTTTATTGGCTGAAGAAGCCAAAATAACTCATGTTCAGGTCATTCGCACACCTTTTTATTTAGAAACATCAGATTGGGATTCATCTGTCTTCAATGAATATTTACAGGACAAAAAATATCTGCTATTCTTCGGTCGTTTTCAACTTCATAAAGGATTTCATATATTAGCTCAAGCACTACCTCAAGTCTTTAAGAAACATCCAGACTGTCATGCTGTCTTTGTAGGGCTGGATGTACCATCTTCTCTTGCAACTTCGATGAAAGAATATGCCCTTTCACTCTGTAGTCACTATACACACCACCTCATCTTTATCGATCAGATACCCCATACCCAGTTATACCCTATTATCGCTGGCGCTAAACTTGTTGTTTTACCCTCTCTGATTGATAACTTGCCCAATGCTTGTTTAGAAGCTATGGCATTGGGTAAACCTATTATTGGAACAATTGGTGCTAGTTTTGAGGAACTGCTGACCGAGGGAGAAACAGGCTTTCTTGTACCTGTGGATGAAGTAAATGCACTAGCTACCAAAATAAATGAAGTATGGATGCACCCTAGTTTAAATGAAATTGGTCAAGCAGCAAAGAAGAAGGTTCAAGAATTTGGCATTGAGAATACAGTGAAAGAACTCCTGATTTATTACGACAGGATTATTAGAGATCGCGAGGTAAGTTAATTCATTTATTACATGGTGATGATTGTGTAAAAAAGGGTTTTTATCGCAAGCTGCAATCAGCTTTTGAAGATAACCCAGAAATAGGTGCTGCTTTCTGCCGTCATTTTTATATGGATGAGAATGGTCATTATCAAAGAAGTTCTCCCTTAGAGCAACCTGAAAGTGGAATTCTGAGCAACTGGTTAGAGCGAATTGCAATTGAACAGCGCATTCAAACGCCTTCAATTGTCGTGAGGCGAAGTGTCTATGAAAAGCTAGGAAGGTTCGATTGCCGATTCTCGTGCTGTGGTGAAGACTGGGAGATGTGGGTACACATTGCAGCGCAATACCCAGTGTGGTATGAAGTTGAACCTCTAGCTTTATATCGCATCCATTCAAACTCTCTTAGTCGGATATCTACCCGTATAGAAGCAGATACTCAAGAATTACGTATGGCAACTGAGATTATGCAAACTTACTTACCTACATTAGTTGCTAGAAAACTATCTAACAAAGCTAAGGAAAATGTCGCTCTTTACTGTGTTCAAGATTTAGTATTGCAGATGTTAACTCTTGGCGATTTTACTGCTGCAACTACTCAAATTCAAGCAGCCTTAAAGTGTAGTTATTCTCGAAAAGTCTTGATAGAATTGAGCCGCACTATTTTCCAAAGTGGAAAATTCTGGATAAAACAAGTAATCAAGTCCCAAATGAGTTTGAAAACTCATCAATGAGCGTTAGTAGAGATTTAGACAGCAAAACATCATTATTGAAGTTGTTCACTGAATATATGCTCAAAAAATCATAAAAAACCAAGAGGATCATATTTTTCCTATTATCAAGGTGTTGATACATGCCTAAAGTTACAGTTTTGATGGCAGTTTACAATGGGGAACTCTACCTTCGAGAAGCAATAGATAGCATTCTGGCTCAAACTTTCCAAGATTTTGAGTTCTTAATTATTAATGACGGCTCTACAGATAGCACACGAGAAATAATCTGTTCCTATAACGATCTACGTATCCGGTTGATAGATAACGAGTACAACCTTGGCTTAACGCGAAGCCTAAATAAGGGATTGAAATTAGCTGAAGGTGAATTTATTGCTCGTCAAGATGCAGATGACATTTCAGAAACTGAAAGGTTAGCTAAACAAGTTGCTTTTTTGAAAACACACCCTGAAGTAGCATTAGTAGGTACATGGTACAAAGATATTGATCCACAAGGAAGTTTAATTGGAGAGTGCAATTTACCCTGTAAAAGCACACAAATTTGCTGGGACATTTTGTTTTATTGCCCTTTTGTACATAGCGCTGTAATGTTTAATAAATACACCATTGGAGAACACATTGGGTTTTACAATGAAGCTTTTTCTTATGCTCAAGATTATGATTTATGGTGGAGAATCGTCCGCCACCTACAAGTTGCGAATCTAAACGAATATCTCATTAAGCTGCGAATAAATCCTTGCTCTATGACAGCTACTTATGGAAATATAGTTGATGATGAGCCACTGCAAATAAAGTGTAGTAATATAGGACATTTACTAGGGTGGGAAAAAGCCAATACGTGGAGTGATGGCGTATTCTTTAAAGCAATGACATTGTTGTGGATAGGAACTCCAGATGAGCTAAAAGATTTAAATCTACAATATTTGAATCAACTTATAGAAGAAATCTTCAGGATACACCAAGATTTTTGCAATTACTACAATCTTGACCGGGAAGAGTGTAAAAAACATCGTAACCAAGTTTCTACTCAACTTATTAATCAGCTCTTAGAGCTAGCTCACTACTACTTAGAGCAAGATAGATATAATACTTGGCAGCTTTTAAATAGAGCTTTTTGCCTGAATTTTAGGATTTTGCTGACTAAAAAAGTTATGAGCTTATTTCTTAAGTTAATTATAGGATCGCGGCTAGTAAGAGAGATTCAATACATGACTCAAGAGAAATTGAAACTGAAACAGAACTGAATTTGTAATGAAACTTAAAATATCTTTTGCAATAATGAAATGAACAGCAATTCATTAGTGTCTATAATTACCATTTTTTTAAATGGCGAGCTATTTATTCAAGAAGCAATAGAAAGCGTATTTGCCCAAACCTACAAAAATTGGGAACTATTATTGGTCGATGATGGTTCTACGGACGGCAGCACTGTAATTGCTCATGAATATGCGAAAAAATATCCTGAAAAAGTGCGTTACCTAGAACATGAAGGTCACCAGAATCGAGGTATGAGTGCAGCGCGCAATCTGGGCATCCGTAACGCTACAGGTGAGTACATCGCTTTTCTAGATGCTGATGACGTTTGGTTAGCGCAAAACTTGGAACGACAAGTAGCAATACTCTATACTCACGCTGAAGCCGGTATGGTTTATAGCAATACTCAATATTGGTATAGCTGGACAGGAAATCCAGAAGATACTCAAAAAGAATTTTGTGACGAAGTAGCAGAACTCACTAAAAAACCTAATACTTTGTTCAAACCTCCAACGCTACTAACCTTATTTTTACAAAATGGCGGTGCTGTACCTTGTACCTGTAGTCTCATGGCCAGACGTGAAATAGTAAAGGTGATCGGTGGATTTGAAGAGAGATTTCGTGGACTCTATGAGGATCAAGTCTTTTATGCCAAAGTCTCTCTTAAAGCGCCTGTATTCGTAGCGAATGAATGTTGGGCAAAATATCGAAGACATCCAAATTCCTGCTGTTCTATTACCCAGAACACAGAGCAGGAATATGAGGGACGTTTCTTTTTTTTGAATTGGCTAGAGAAGTATTTGACTGAACAGGGAGTCAAAGATTCAGAGGTCTGGCAAGCTCTTCAAGAACAGTTATTACCTTATCACTATCCAGTTTTGTCAAAACTAACAAAGCGTGCCCAACATTTTGTAGAACGGATGAGTTTTAATTTTAAAAACCTAATTCTCATGAATAAAAAACAATTGAAGCAAATAGCACAGCAAACATTACCATCACCTATCCATCGTTGGTTAGGTTCTCAATTATTTGGTGAGAAATATCGTCCACCAACAGGAATGGTGGATTTTGGCTCTCTGCGACGTTTGACTCCTATAAGTCGGGATTTTGGCTACAATCGGGGTCTTCCCATCGATCGCTACTATATTGAAAATTTTCTTGAGCGTCAGGCTAATGATATCCAAGGACGAGTATTGGAGATTGGAGACGCATCATATACACGCAGATTTGGTGGCGATCGCGTTACTCAAAGTGACGTACTACATGTAATTGAAGGGAACCCAGAAGCAACTATCATCGGCGATCTGACTAACGCAGATCATATTCCATCAGAGGTTTTTGACTGTGTGATTATAACGCAGACATTGCACCTTCTCTACAACATGCAAGTGGTTCTAGCAACCCTCTATCGCATCTTGAAACCCGGTGGTGTTTTACTAGTAACCGTTCCTGGTATTAGCCAAGTAGTTAAATGCGAATGGGGTGATGACTGGTGTTGGGCACTAACGACTCAATCAGCACGGTTGTTATTTGAAGAGAAGTTTCCTAAAACCAATGTCCAAGTTGAAACTCATGGGAATGTTCTAGCGGCGATCGCCTTTTTACAAGGACTTGCTGTAGAAGAGTTACACCAGGAAGAACTCGATTTTCAAGATAATGAATACCAACTCTTAATTACTGTTAGGGCAGTTAAACCAGAGGTGGCATCATGAATATTAGCTTGGTTAAGAAATTGCCAACTCCTGTATACCATTGGTTGCAAGATATATGGTATGGTCGCTCGCCAGTGGGATGGATAAACCTTGGTAGCTTAGGACAAGTCAAGCCAATTAGACCTGACTTTGGTTTAGATCGGGGTTTAGCGATTGACCGCTACTATATCGAAAATTTTCTGGCTCGTTATGCTGAAGATATTCAAGGACATGTACTAGAGATTAAGGAACCCCTCTACACAGACAAATTTGGTGGCGATCGCATTACTAAAAGCGACATACTTCACGTGGAAGCAGGGAATCCCAAAGCAACTATTGTGGCAGATTTAACCAAGGCAGAACATCTCCCATCCAACACCTTCGACTGCATCATCCTGACTCAAACACTGCCATTTATCTACGATGTCCGAGCCGCAATTAAAACTCTTCACCGCATTCTTAAGCTAGGGGGTGTTTTACTCGCTACTGTACCAGGTATTACCCAAATCAGTTATGACGATATGATTCGTTGGGGTCAATACTGGAGTTTCACCACTCTCTCCACACAGCGACTATTTGAGGAAGCTTTTGACCAAGACAAAATACAAGTTACAGCTTATGGAAACGTGTTGAGCGCGATCGCTTTTTTGCACGGCATTGTAACTGAAGAACTAGAGCAATCAAAGCTAGAATATCACGACCCTGAGTACCAGGTTTTAATTACAGCTAGAGCTGTGAAATAGTGAAACCAATGATTCTAGGCGCACTCAGCAACAAAGCTCAACACACTGTTGGGCAACTAAAAAATAAAATTTTCCCTGGCGCACTCATCTTAATGTATCACCGTGTAACTGAAGTAGATTCAGATCCTTGGTCATTATGTGTGACACCAAAACACTTCGCTGAACACTTAGAAGTTTTACGGCAATATGGCTATCCTCTGCATTTACAGCAATTGACCAAAAGGCTTAAAGATTGCCAATACATAAATCGGTCAATTGTAGTTACATTTGATGATGGTTACGCAGATAACTTCTATCATGCCAAACCATTATTAGAAAAATACGATATCCCAGCAACAGTGTTTGTTACCACTGGTGGTATTGACCAAAAGCGTGAATTTTGGTGGGACGAACTAGACAGGCTATTATTGCAATCTGGTACATTACCTGATTTACTCCAGTTAAATATTAATGGCAGAACCTACCAATGGAAATTAAGAGAAGCAACACATTACAGTGAAGCCGATCTTCACCGCGATCGCCATTGGCAAAGCGACAGAAAATCAAAACAAGCTCCTACTCTACGCTATAATCTTTATCGCTCACTGTATCTAATCTTGCAGTTTTTATCTGTCAATGAGCGAAGTAAGTTACTAGATGAACTAGCTATCTGGGCAAACGCTGAACTTGTAGGGCGATCGACCCATCGCTCTCTTTCCAAGGAGGAGATGCTTGCATTAGAGTCAGGGGGACTGATCGAAATTGGTGCCCACACTGTAACACACCCCTTTCTTTCTCAGCTTTCCATAGTCTCGCAACGGGATGAAATTCAACAAAGTAAAGACTACTTAGAGGAAATATTAGGGCATACGATCGCGAGTTTTTCATATCCTCATGGTAGTTACACAACTGAAACTACTTCCATTATCCAAGAAGCTGGATTTACCTGCGCCTGTTCTAGCATCGTTGGTAAAGTTCGGCAGGATAGCAACTTTTTCCTATTACCTCGTGTTGTAGTTGAAGATTGGGACGGAGAAACCTTTACTCATTGGTTGTCAAGGTTTTTTTAATTATGATTAACAAACCTCTGATTTCTTGCATCATCATCTTCTTTAATGTTGGTGAGAAGTTTTTTGTAGAAGCAATAGAAAGTGTATTTACCCAGACTTATGAGAACTGGGAACTATTACTAGTAGATGATGGCTCTACTGATGTTAGTACAAACATTGCTCTAAGCTACACACAAAAATATCCTGAAAAAGTTCGTTACTTAGAACACAAAGGACATCAAAATCGTGGCATGAGTGCAACTCGCAACTTAGGTATCCGCCACGCCAAAGGCGAATATATTACCTTTTTAGATGCTGATGATATTTGGATACCAAATACTCTAGAGGAACAAGCCGCTATTTTAAATTCCTATCCTGATGCTGCTATGATTTATGGGCCAGCTCAGTGGTGGTATAGCTGGACTGGAAATCCTAAAGATATGCAACGTGACTTTTTCGACACTCCTATTGTGTCTATGGAAGACTCTAGAGTACAAATTAATACTCTAATCCAGCCACCAACGCTGTTCTTACTCTTATTACAAATTAAAATTGGCATATCCGGAATGTTGGTACGCCGTCAGACCATAGAAAAAGTTGGTGGTTTTGAAGAGACGTTCCGAGGTCTATATGAAGATCAAGTTTTTTGTACAAAGGTTTGTCTTCAATTCCCTGTATTCGTAGCAAGTCAGTCTTGGTATAAATATCGACAACATCTTAGTAGTTGTTGCCACGCAGCAGCAGAAAAAAAAGGTAAAGAATACGCTGCGCGTCTCACTTTCCTGAACTGGGTAGGACAGTATTTAGTTGAACAAGGTATCAAAGACAGCAAAGTATGGTGGGTATTCAGAAAGGAAAGACTACTAGTTGTTCATCCAATTTTGTACTCTTTATCTCAGAAGAATAGGTATCTCAAATGGAAAATTAAACAACTTGGTAAGTTGCAAAAACTTTTTACAACAAGAGTCATTAATCTTGTCTATTCATACACAGTACTCAGTTTGAATAGAAAGTGATAGCTGTTCCCATACGTGCAAAGCGGCTTGCCGCAGGCTAGGGTAGACCATCAAATTATAGATTTGGTCTGGCGTTTCACCATATAAATAAGCTCTCTCCGCTCCGATAGGAAACAGGGTAATGCAGATACGGGCTTACGTTCATCTCGAAACCTGATGAAAATATTTGTTTTTTAAGGCACTTCAAAATTATGCATTTTATTGTCACTGGTGGAGCCGGCTTTATCGGCTCACATCTGACAGAACAGCTTTTGTCAGATGGTCATTATGTCACTGTAGTTGATAACCTATCGACAGGTAGCTTGCAAAATCTGCCTGAGCATCCTCATCTCAAAGTACTGATAAAAGATATTTCCAAATGTCAACCCCAGGATTTTAACGAGCAAATTGATGGACTTGCCCATTTGGCAGCTACTCCATCAGTTACTCAATCTTGGCTGCAACCACTAAAGGCTCATCACAATAATCTTTCTGCAACGATCGCTGTCATTCAACTTTGCCAGTCCTTAAATATTCCCAGACTAGTTTTTGCTAGTTCGGCAGCTGTATATGGTAATCCAACGCAACTACCAATTTCAGAAAATCAACAGACTTACCCGATTTCTCCCTATGGTTTACAAAAACTGGTGTGCGAACAATATGCTAAATTATTCGCCAAACAATTAGGTTTCTCATTTGTAGGATTGCGCCTATTTAATGTATTTGGCCCTAGACAACAACCTAATTCTCCATACTCTGGTGTAATTTCCATTTTTGTGAATGCCATGCAGCAAGGTTTACCCATAACTATTTATGGAGATGGTACTCAAACGCGAGATTTTATATATGTTAAAGATGTGGCGAATGGATTTACCAAAGCTTTAACTACTCACCTCAAATCTGGGTCTTCTTTAATTTGTAACTTAGGTAATGGAAAAAATACCTCTTTGGTTGAACTAGTTGATATTCTTAAAACTTGTTTTCCTAAGCACCAATTAGCAACTAATTTTATGCCCGCCCGTCCAGGAGATATTCAGCATTCACAAGCTGATATCTCAAATGCATCTTCAATATTAAACTTTAAACCTCAGTGGTCGCTCAAATCAGGTCTAGAATTTTTTGTTGAAGTACCTACTATAGCTGCTGTAGCGGGTCATTTGCCACGCTTATAGTCATTGCTAAAAACAGGAAATTTTTATCCAGCAAATGTTTTGCCGATTTTCAAATAATCTTATTTATGACATTTGATCCAGTAGTAGTCCACCAGAGCAATTTTTTTCAAGGGGCGACAAGCGAGCTAAAGTGCTTGTTGTATAGGCTTCATAGCCCTTAAACCTCGCTGATAATATGCCTGCTTATTGCGAATGAAACCGACCAGCTGCTCGACCCATGCTTGACATTCATGCCAAGCAACTATCCAATTTTGACCCTTCGGGTTCGCAGTCGCCTGCGGAGGGAAACCCTCCCGCAGCGCTGACTCACCATATAAACCTATCCAAAAATTACTGTGGCGTTTTTTAGTTCTAAGTAGAACAAGGCGAAAAAACAAAACTGTGTAAAGATAAGTAAATACGTAGAATGTGTATACCAAGGTAACAGGGATATGGGCAGCCGTTTAAGGGTATTTCTGACTCCTGAACAAGATAAAACATTGTTTCACCTAAGAACGGCAGATGTACCCCAGAAAGTGAAAGATCGAGCAGAAGTCATTAGATTGAGCGCACATGGATGGTATGTAGAGAAAATAGCGGCTCATTTTCATTGGACTGCACAAACAGTACGAGAAGTATTGCATAGATGGGAGCATCTTGGCTTAGAGGG
>LXQD01000327.1 GCA_003326215.1 Nostoc minutum NIES-26
GTAAAGAAGTTATTCAATTATGGTCAAAGTGGGAAGACATGGGTTTGTACATCTTCTTTCTACCCAAATATTGCTCAGAAATGAACCCGATTGAATTGGAATGGCAACATCTCAAAAAAGATGAACTAGCCGCGAAAACTTTTGAGGATGAGTTAGACCTTGCCTATGCCGTCATTGATGGAGTCCAAACGAGAGGAGAAAAAGGAAATTACAGTACGCAACGTGTAAGATTTAACTCTAGTTCTTCTGCTTAACTCTTTGTTACATACTTGTAAATTTTCTCCACGACTTACTTATTATTATGTACATCTGTGCCAGTATTACTTATTTTACTATTCGGTATATTTGTGCGAATAGGATCTGGTGTACTAGTTGGTATATTGATGACAGGATCGCTTACTGAATTAGTTGGTACATTTGATTTAGGAATATGAACTGGTGGGCTAGTTGTTACATCTGCAATAACATGAATTGCTGTACTAGTCGGTTTAGGTGCATTATTAATTAACAATAAAACAATAATTGCTAAAGTCGGTAGTGCAGCTGCAATAGCTATAAACCATTTTTTCTTGATAAAACTAAATTGATGTGGTGGATTTCCTTCTTTTTCTACGTTACTTACATTTTCTTCTCTCCTTTTTTGGTATTCCTCATGCGCTTCATTCTCCAGTTTACTTACGTCCTCATCTTTAAGATTTAAGTCTTCCTGAAGTATTTTCAAATCATTTTTAATTTCTTGAGATAATGGATACTCTTTATCAAGATAATTTTTAACTGCTTGTTTATATTCATCTAATTTCTCCTTATGTTCCTCAATAATTTTGGATTCTTTGTTTTTGATTTCAAAAACTTCATTATCTGTTAATCCCAAAATTTTTTGTAACTTTTCTAACCTTTTAAGTTCCATGTCAGAAATTTTGCCATCGTTATATAAATATTCTTTAAATTTTTCAGAATACTTTTGTTTGGCAGGTTCTTTTATACGGTTAAAAAGTTCTTCAATAGTGCTAGGTTCATCAATTTCTCGGAAGTTTATTTGTGGTATTTCTCTCGATGTTATACAATGATCGTAATCATCTGGCAATTCCTTAACATTGGGTAATAATACAAAAATAAAATAAATATTTCTTTTTAAAAGTACCTTTTCTATAAGTTTTATAAAATCTACATTTCCCTGCAATTTTTCTTGTCTATTTCCAACAACAAAAAGAACTACACATCTAGATTCTTTTATCGCTTGTAGAATTTTTTTGTCACTTATATGTTCTCCTGTTATTGTTTTTTCTTTATCTAAATCTAAGCATAATTTAAGATCGGATTGTTTTTCTTTAAGTTTTTCGGCAATTTTATAAACGATTTCCTTATCTTGAATATTGTAAGCTAGAAAGGCATCAAACTGAGATTTAGTATTGATATTTATTTCTGGAATGTCTTTTCTAGTTTCAGAAAGATTCTCTTTAGGTTCCAGAGGCTTCAAAATTACTAATGGGCCAAGCGGTCGTTTTTCATTTTCGGGTTGAGAAGTAAGACGGCGGTAAAGCTTTACATATTTCTCATCTGTTTCGAGGCTATATTCCTCACTTGGTTCGAGAACATAAAAAGTAGCTGGACGAAGTATTGTAGGGATATAATGTGAATCTCGATCGGAAAATATAACAGGGATAAATTTAGTATTTTTTCCCTGAGTATCATAAAGTTCTTGAGTAATTATTGCTCCTTCCCATGTTGCACCTTTACCTTTACCAGGTTCTTCTGTACCCTCAAATCGCTTATAATACTTGTCAGTACAAACAATAAGTACAAATTTAGCCTTTTTTACTTGATTTTGCATCCAGCGTGGCCAGCCATCACTAGGTGATTGTTCGTGCAGGTCTATTTCACAATCTATACCATGTTTGCGTAAGGAATCTGCTAAGTCCTTTACACTTTTTTTATGTTTAAGTGAGTCCCAACTATAACTGATGAATACTTTTGGATGGTCATTTGGGTCAATAATTTCTGTACTCATTTTCTTCTACAATTAAGAACTAAAGATTAAAGTTACTTCTTATCTTGCTTGTTATCGGAAGAAGCATCATTTTTTTCCATCCATTCCTTAATTAGTTCAATGACCACTTGACTCATCTTCTTTCCACGCAGTACACAAGTAGCATGGAAGCGCTTCTTTAAGTCTTCTTCAATACAGATATGCATTTCTTTTTGCATGTTTTAGGCGTGTGTAAGCGTATACTTAAGATACCACTTAACCTACAAAGCAAGAAATGGAGATTCGCCAAAATATTAAAATTTTGAATTTTTTAATTGCTATGTACAAATAAAAATAAATCTTAAGAGCTATTTGTAAACTAAAGTAAAGTCTTTGTCTTGTAAAAGTTTCACAAATTTGAGCCAATCAAGCACTTATTCTTTGAAAGTCATGCCTAGCAGTAGCAGCAACTACGATCGCGACTTTATGCCGCATCTTTCTTTACATATCTTTACATACCGTATTCGTCATAATACCTATTAAGAACAGCGCGAGGAATAGATTGGAGTTTAATGTAACCCAACCTCCCAGCCTTTTTCTATTTGCTTTAAGCTAAAAGAACTACAAGACTGTAATAATTTAATAAAATTACCGCTCAGGTGCAAGGATTTGATTTGCTCAGTAATTGGTTTACCATATTGCTGCTTAAATGAGCTACCCAAATTTCCAATATTAATATAGCTGCCGGGAGATTGTTTAGTTAACTCATTAATAATATTTTTGAGCGCTTGCTCTAAATCTGCTTTTGAAGTAATACTAGACAATACTGGAGATGCCTTGGTGCTGCTTGCTAGACCGTCATTCTTGCCATTTACTACTTTTTCTTGATTAATTTCAAATAGTGTTATATACCATTCAGACGCTTCATCAACTTGATGAATTACAAACTCAGCAGGATAGTTAATAAAAATGTCTCTAGCTTTTTTACCAGGAAGATGCTTAGAAACCACTTGGGTAATAGTGAAATTATATTTATTTTTAAAAGCTTGAGAAATAGTAGCCAGCTTAATCCAACAACTTTGAGTACGCTTTTGTTCGGCTTTAATTAATTTTTTAATTTGTTGAATAAATTGTTCAACTGTTGGTATTTCAGGTGCAGGATTAGGAAACTGTTTAACAATCTTAGCAATAGAACTATTTAATACTATCAGACCTTCTCCTTGCTTACTAACCTGATACACTATTAATCCATTTTGCTGAAGATGATTGCAAAGGTTAGTCATCACTTTGTCTGACGAACAGACTAAAACTTCTTTAGCATTTGCGTAACGTTCATGAACTGATGAGCCAAAGGCTATCATTTTACCATCGGCATTGTCCCTACCAGTAGGTACATGAATTAAGTCATAGCCACGTCCATGTAATTCAATATCTCGTTTGCCCATGCTGCACCAATTGGCAAAGGCAATCTTAACTTGAATAGGATAATTGCAGACTTCTTTTAAAAACTTTTCTGTGTCAGTGTTAAGTTGTAAATTTTCTGCATCTAAAAGTAAAACTGCTATTCCTGTTTTTGGAAGAGCGAGGAAATTAGCAGTAGACCGATCTGGTTTAGATAGTTTTACATCTGTGATGGTAGCTGAACCATTTAACTCAGTTCTTATAGTATTGATTTGACGAAGTTTTTCTAGTAATTCTACTAATATTGGTGAAGTAAAGGCTTCAGGAATTAACAAAGCTTTCAGATATTTGTGCAACTTTTGCAGCAGTGCATCCCTATCGGAAGTTTGGCTGAGTATTTCTATAAATTTCGCAGTTAAATTAGATTGATTAGAAGAATTAAGCCACTGAACATTTCTATACTTTTCGAGCAATAATTCTGGCTGCTGTTCTTGAATAGCAATCATTGCTTGGCATACATAGGAGCCGATTTTGTTTAACTGTGCAGAATTATGGACAGTCAGCAACCACTCGTCATTTGGCATAGCTCACATATTACAGTAGGGCAACCTGGCTGATACCATCATCAAAGACGGTAATTTTCCCATGTTATATCTGGGCAGGAAACCATCTGAGAACCGTGAAACTGCCTAGCTAAAGAAAACACTTTGAGTTTAACAGGACGCAAAAATATTGAGACTGAATGAGAGGGCGTGGGGTGTAAAGGTGTAATACCGATTCACAAAAATCCTGAGATAAATATCAATTACAAATTTTTCACTAATTATTCAGGAGAATTGATGAATTTTTAGTAAACACTAAAAAAGATGAAGGCTAAAGTATGAAAGCTCGATAATCTATATATCAACCTTCATCTTTCAACCTTCATCTTTCAACCTTTAAACAGTTGTGATATCTTTTTCTTTTTCTGCCAAAAGTTCGTCTATTTTGGTAGTGTACTTGTTGGTCAGTTTTTGCAATTTGTCTTGTTGGTCTTTCGATTCATCTTCAGAGATTTCAGAGGCTTTCTCTTGTTTGCGAATGGAGTCTAGAGCATCGCGACGGATGTTGCGAATAGCAACGCGACCTTCTTCAGCATACTTAGCAGCAATTTTGACTAGTTCTTTACGGCGATCGCTCGTTAGGGGCGGAATGTTCAACCGAATTACAGAACCGTCATTACTGGGCGTTAAACCCACATCCGAGAGGGAAATCGCCTTCTCGACTATATTTAAACTGCTGCGATCGTAGGGCTGAATCAGAATCGTTGTGGCATCCGGCGTGGTGATATTCGCCAACGATTTTAAAGGTGTGGGCGAACCGTAGTAGTCCACCTGTACTTTATCTAGTAGATTCGCATTGGCGCGACCAGTGCGAATGGTGTTAAAAGCGCGTTGAGTTGACTCAACGGTTTTTTGCATTGTACTTTCAGCTTCAGCTAATTTCACAAGAACCTCCCACAAGGGTGCCGATGGATTCTCCCATGACTGCTCGGTGAATATTACCTCGCACTGTTAGGTCAAATACCAAAATCGGGATATTATTTTCTTTACACAAGGCAATCGCTGTACTATCCATCACCCGCAAATCTTTAGCCAAAACGTGTGCGTAGGTGAGGCTGGTGTAGCGTTTGGCATCAGGATAGACATGGGGATCAGCATCGTACACTCCGTCTACTTTGGTGGCTTTAAAAATCACTTCAGCATCAATTTCTGCGGCTCTCAATGCCGCAGTAGTGTCAGTGGTAAAGAAGGGATTTCCCGAACCAGCACCAAAAATTACCACCCGTCCTTTTTCTAGATGACGGATGGCACGACGACGGATATACGGTTCCGCTAATTCTTGCATAGCGATCGCGGTTTGTACCCGCGTCTGTACCCCTATTCGCTCTAGCGAATCTTGTAGCGTCATGGCATTCATTACCGTGGCAATCATCCCTATGTAGTCAGCGGTTGCCCTGTCCATACCCGCCGACGCAGCTTTGACACCTCGAAAAATATTGCCGCCGCCAACGACAATGGCGATCTGAACGCCAGTGGCTACTACCTCTGCTACTTCTTGCGCTATCTCTTTGACCACTTCTGGATCAATGCCATAGCCCATGTTGCCCATTAAGGCTTCACCGCTTAGTTTAAGTAAAACCCGTCGGTAATTCGTTCCCATGAAGTTACGCTTTATCAAAAAAGTTGCAATTGCCTCCAATTTAAGATAGCAGTACAGTGCCTATATATGTCTAGTTCCGCCAGATTAATGAAGTTCCTACTGGTTCTGTTTCTGAAATGTTAATTGCTTGATTTTTGAAAAGACAGGCGATCGCATTTCTCAAATAATCCTCTCTTACTGATGATGGCTCTTGAGGATAATTGTCAATTTGACCTTTGTAGCGCACTATACCATTATTATCTATTAAAAAAGCCATTGGTGTTTTACTAGCACCAAAGCTACGGGTTACATCTTGAGTTGAATCCCATAAATAGGGAAAGTTTAACTGATGATGTTGGGCAAAAGCCTTCATATTGTCAAAGCTTTCCATAGGCCGCTTAGTGGCATCACTGCCGTTCATACCAATCAATGTGAAGCTATTTGCCGCAAATTCCGCTTGAATGTTTTTTAGCCTATCTAGATATAAGCTGACATAAGGACAGTGGTTGCACATAAAAATAACGCCAACTGCACGGAACTTCTCTAGATAACGGCTGAGATGGTGTACCTGATTGTCAATTCCTGGCAGTTCAAAATCTGGTGCGTAACTACCAACAGGAGTATAAACTGTTTCTAGTATAGTCATCTTCTTTGGCCGCAAGGAACTAGGAAAAAACATCTAGGTGAAATTCAGCGTCACTTGTTAGGTGCAAACCAACTTTTTGCCGATGCTTGATACCCAACAATTTTATAGACCCACTCGGCTCCCGTAAATTGTGAAACTACTGAATCTACTACCGTTGCTAAATCTATTACATTACACAAAATTCTCTAGGAATTTTCACAAATGCCCTGTAATCCGCTACATGGCACAAGCAAGATTATAATTAACCCTTTGTACTTATGGTATGTCACACCACAGGTATCAGCTTGCATTAGTGCAAATGGCTTGTCTGTAAAGGCTTTTCAATAAACTTGGAGATTTTTAGTATAGTTAGTTATATTTGCTTAGGTTATTGGCAAGAAAAATTACCTATATTTGACAATAAATAGTTGTTGTCTCATCAAAAATCAGCAATATTACGAAATGTGAACTATCATAAATGGAAGCAATATCAAAATTTAAAAAAGGTATCACAGAATTTAGGGATAGTACCAATTCTCCAGTTTTAGAAACTTTTATCCAAATCACAAAATAATACCTGCGGCAAGCAGATATAAGTCTTTGCTTTGTATTTAGAAATTTCCCATGACGACTTTTACTACTACATTTACCTCGACAAAAACTTGGGTTTGGCAAGGTTTCCCTATCTGCTATCAAACGCAAGGAACTGCTGGCCCGGCTGTTATTTTGGTGCATGGCTTTGGAGCCTCATGGTGGCACTGGCGGAAAAATATACCCGTGCTAGCAGAAAATTGCCGTGTTTATGCCATTGATTTGATTGGCTTTGGCGGTTCAGCCAAACCTAAACCAGGTGAAAAAATTGCCTACACCCTAGAAACTTGGGGACAGCAAGTAGCAGATTTTTGCCGCGAAGTGGTGGGTGAGCCTGCTTTTTTGGTAGGAAATTCTATCGGCTGTATCGTAGTCATGCAGGCAGCAGTAAGTAACCCGGATATTGCCTTGGGAGTTGCTTTGCTCAACTGTTCCCTACGCTTATTGCACGATCGCAAACGGGCAACTCTACCTTGGTCGCGTCGTTTTGGAGCGCCCATTTTGCAACGTCTATTATCTATTAAACCGATTGGCAGCTTCTTTTTCAATCAAGTTGCTAAACCGAAAACAGTGCGGAAGATTTTGCTACAAGCCTACGCTAATGCTGAGGTGGTGACGGATGAGTTGGTAGACATTTTGACTGCACCAGCCAGCGATCCCGGTGCTGTGGCTGTATTCCTTGCCTTTACTGCTTATTCTACAGGGCCCTTGCCTGAAGAGTTGTTACCCATACTACCTTGTCCTGCCATTATCTTGTGGGGAACAGCCGACCCTTGGGAACCAGTGGAGTTGGGTAGAGAGTTAGCCAACTTTCCTCAAGTACTCAAGTTTATTGCTTTAGAAGGAGTTGGACACTGCCCTCAAGACGAAGCGCCTGAAGTAGTGAATCCTATCATCAAAGATTGGATTAAAAGCTCGATAACGCCCGATAAATAGATTGGCGCGATTAATAAGTATTAGACATCTCTAGAAATTAATTATGCGTTTGCCAAAACCCTTTGTAAGGGCCAATACCTTCACCAATTTACGAGGGTGAGTTGATGTATTAACTCCCTTGCTTCTAAGGTTTGGCAAAAACAATAAGTCCTAAAAATTCCTTCAAGGTTTCCCGCAAGGTTTTTTTAACGTATTGCTCGCAGGATAAAGGGTTTGAGCGTCCAAGCTACCTTGTAAGCTAAACGTTTATGTATGCGTCATTTTGCCATTTTTGCCAAAATTTTTATAGGCTCTTATTTTGGCAAAGGTATTGTAAGGGCGAATGGTTGTTCGCTCCTAGTTCATTTTCACCAGATGTCTATTGTATTGTTTGTTTAAAAAATAGAAGAATTTACGCTGGAGGCAGATCGAGATAGACAGGTTTCCTTGATGGGCGTAAAAACGAAAATGTCAATCCAACTGCGATCGCCAGAGCAACTCCTGGCTGAATCAATGCGACAAGCAGCGTCACTAAGTAAATTACAACAGCTAATCCATATTGCCGGGTGAGATAACGAACAAAGCTTGGACTCAGTTTGGCATCAATCAAACGATAATTCGAGCAAGCATAAATCCAGGTTAAAAACCACGCTATGGCTGGCAAAAGTAATCCGAACACATAGAAAGCAATGGTTGTTCGTTGCTCGCTCACGTCAAGCAGATGCCTTCCCAGCACTTCAGTTGGAAAGGGTAAAAACGAGATGCACATGAGGAAGAACAAATTGAGCAGATTAAAGACATGATCGGTCTTCTGGTAAATCTTAAAAATGTAGTGATGATTGACCCAGTAGATGCCAACGATCGCAAAGCTGAAAATGTAAGCAAAATAGGATGGCCAAATTGTCAGTAATGCCGCAGCAAGGCTTCCGTGTGTAGCATCTGCCTGGCTAGGAAGGCGAATTTCTAGAATCAGTAAGGTGATTGCAATCGCAAAAACGCCATCACTAAACGCTTCAATGCGGTTGGTAGTCAGTTCATTGTTCTGGCGATCGGGTTGCCTCGCAAATTGCATAGTTTATCTCTCCATAGAAGTTGACTGACTAAAATGTACAGTTTTCATTAGTGTGGTGAGAAGTATATGGTCAAGCCCATATACTTCTCACGGTGACCACTTAGATCGCGGGCATTCTTAAAGTAAAGGGCTTCTCTTCTTTCCCTAAACTCCTGACTCCCACTCGTCCAGATCGCTATGCATCCTTGAATCCCACCTTTGCATGGCTGCCGTCGCAGAACGGCTTGTTGTTTGAGGCACCGCAGCGACACAGGGCAGTTTGTGTGGTTCGCGTGACTGTACGCCCAGTCCCAGTGCAGACTTCTAGCGGCCCCTGAACAAGCAGAGGCCCGTTGGGGCTGGGTGCGATCTTCAACAGACCGTTACGCGGCGAAAGCGGTTGAGAATCGTGGCTCAGTGGCTCTCCCGTTGCCTGAAAATTAGCCTTGTTGTGGCTGCTGTCGCAGAACGGCTTGTTGCTCGATGCGCCACAACGGCAGAGCGTAGCGCGAAAGCTTGATGTATCACCTGCGATATCGAGTTCTGCATGAAATGCCAAAGGGCCATTTTCTCGGATACGGACGATGTTGACTTCAGGCGCACTTTCTGGTTCGCCGCCATCGAGGCGCTCATAGGCGATCGCACCACTTGGACAGCTTTGGGCGATCGCAGCGATCGTTTCAGAGGAAGCTTTGTCTGGGTGAATCCAATCACCTTCCGCATTCGGCACAAACACATCGGGATGCCCAAGAACGCAATTGCGTGAATGAATGCAGCGATTACCATGAATAAAAATTGTAATCGATTCACCCCGATATTCTTCAATTTCGTTGCTCATAATCAATTTTTCAGTTTGTGGTTTAGCGCTCTTGTCTATCTTCAGAGACACAGGCGGGATATCTCCTGCATCAAGACTGCATTGATTAACCGACACGCTTGCCAAACATGGTTTCGGCATAGATGATGCCGATCCCGAAACCACCTGCATGGGACATGGAGACTTCAGTAGTAGACTGGTAGGTTTCTGTCCGAGCCCAGTCGCGTTGCAGTTCAAGAAGGTATTCCAGAGCTGTGATTGGTTGAGCGCCGCGCTGCACCATCCGATCCATACCTCGATTGTGCGCCTCGATGGTGACATCACCACAAGCATCGGCAATAACATAGACCTCAAAGCCCTGATCGAGTGCCGACAGTGCGGGCCAAGAGATACATACAGATGTCCACAATCCAGCAAGGACAATCTTGTCTTTGCCAATCTTGTTCACATGTTCGGCGATCCGCTCGTCCTCCCAAGCGTTCATAGTGGTGCGATCAATCACTTCATCGTCTGGAAACACTGAACGAGTTTCATCAATCATGGGGCCTGCAAAGGACTCGGCAGCGGCAGTGGTCAAAATCGTGGAAACCTGAAACGTCTTCGCCGCTTTGGCGACTATTGTGGCATTGGTGCGTAATTCGATTCCCGAATGCGATTGTGTCGTCAATGCCATCATCGATTGTTGATCGATCAAAAGTAGCGTATGGTTTGACGGTGTCAGCAGTGTTTTACCAGGTGTAGCAGTTGCTTGAATCATGGAAATATCCTTTTAGTTAAGTGTGAAGCAAAGGTGTAAATTTTTTTGCTGGTCAGGCTTACACAAAAGCGATTCTGAAGCCAGAGAAATTGGCTAAACTCTTTTTTAGTCCTGCGTGTCAGAATGTGTTTTCGTTGACCATGACGAATGATAGCATCGGAGCACAATGTGCATTTTTAGAGAACAAACTGTTCTCTGGTGGTGAACAATGTTAGATCGCTTTGAAGACATCCGAACGTTTGTTGCCGTTGTTCAAGCCAATAGCTTTGTCATTGCCGCTAATCGATTGGGACTTGCGAAGTCCGCAGTCAGCCGTCGATTGCGAGAACTGGAAAATCGACTGGGAACGCAGTTGCTGAATCGAACGACGCGACAACTGAGTCTAACGGACACTGGAGCCGAATTCTATGCTCGCTGTATTCGTCTCTTATCCGATCTTCAGGAAGCAGAGGACATGGCATCACAGGGCAGCGCCACCCCAATTGGCACATTAAGGGTGAGCGGACCGATGTCGTTCGGAATCCATTGTCTTGCCCCAATGCTCAACGAATTCTTAACTGACTATAGACGCGTCACTGTGGATTTAGATCTTAACGATCGACGGGTCGATCTCATCAATGATGGATTTGACTTAGCTATCAGAATTAGCAGGCTCAAAGACTCTTCATTAGTAGCTCATTACATTGCGCCGATTCGCCATGCGATATGTACGAGTCCGATTTACTTGCGGAAGAATGGTATCCCCAAGACACTGGAAGATTTAATAGAGCATCAGGGCCTAGCGTATTCAAACGTTGATGACCAGTTATACTGGCAGTTTCGCGATCCCTTGAAGGGAGAATTGCAATCCGTGGACGTACCCTGTGCGCTGCGGCTCAACAATGGTGACGCACTTCGCGAGGCAGCGATCGCAGGGTGTGGTATCGCTGTCCTGCCAACCTTTATCATTCACAAAGCCGTTATGAGTGGGCAATTGCGGGTTATCCTCTCGCAGTACACGCGATCGCCTTTTGGTTTATACGCGGTTTACCCTTCAGGCCGTAACCTACCAGCGAAGGTGCGTGTGTTCATCGACTTCTTGCTATCTCGCTTCGGCCCTGAACCATATTGGGATCGAGACATTCGTGACAACGTAAGATAAAGTGCTGAGTGCTATTAGCGGTAGCAGGGCGTTTAGCCCCTGCTGAGTGCTGAGTAAAAATACTAGTTTCCAGTCCCCAGTCCCCACGATGAAGTCAAAAGTAAAAAGGTGAGCTACTGCGGTGAAGCAGCCCCCGTCTTGGCGGTTTCCGTCGTTAGCGCAGCGAAGCGCGAGTCCTCGAGCGTCTGGGGGACTGCTGAACCCGAAGGTTGGACGGGTTCCCCGGCATAAAGCAAGTGGCGTTAGCGAGTCCTCGAGCGTCACCCGTACTGCTAAAGCAGAACCCGTACCCCTGCGGGGAAGCAAGCTACGCGTAGCGTCTCCGTTAGGAGAAGGGTAGGGCAAAAGGCACTCATAGGTTTTATGAAGTCTTTCTTCTCTTTTTACTTTTTACTTTTACCTTTTGACTTACTAGTCCCCAGTCCCTTACTCGTCTATCTGACCCACACGGCGGATATTCAGAATGTCGCTCATTTTCTTGATTTGGATGAATATCTGTTCTAGTTGAGAGCGATCGCGTATATCTATTCCTAAGTCCATCAATGCTGGTTGACCAGTAGCAGTTTTTACCTGAGCATGACGCACATTGATTCCTTGGTCACTCAAGCGAGACAAAATATCTTTTAACACTCCCACACGGTCAAGCGCTTCAATTTGAATCTCCACTGGGTAAGTGTGATGACAACCGCTATGTTCGGCTGTTGGGTTCCACCTCACTGGTACTAGGCGCTCATACTCCACATTTTCCAGATTATGACACCCTTGACGATGAATGGAAATTCCCCTGCCGCGTGTGACTACACCAATAATTGGCTCGCCAGGAATGGGAGTACAACATCCAGCTAGATGATAAACCAACCCTTCTACGCCAATTATTGGCGAATCAGTTGGGCGACAAGTAGATGGAGGTGCATCTCGTAAAGCTTTGAGTGTACTTGCCTCTTTAGGAATAAATGGGGGTGTAATAGTAGCTGGTTGTTGTCCCTTCGCCACTTCTCGCCAGCGATTTAGCACCAAGTTCAGTGTGACTTCACCGTAACCCAAACCGGCAAGTAAATCTTCTACGCTGTGGTAATTACACTTTTCTGCAACTGTTTGCATTGCTTCTGACTTCAGCAGGTTATCAAAACCAGTTTTACCAAGTTCTTTTTCTAATAATTCTCGTCCGCGGGTCACATTTTCTTCGCGGCGCGATCGCTTGTACCATTGCTTAATCCGATACTTGGCTGCCGAAGTTCTCACAAAGTTTAACCAATCTAAACTCGGATGGCTGTTCTTTTGGGTCATCACCTCCACAATGTCGCCATTTTGCAGCCGCGTGGACAACGGTACCATTCGCCCATTTACCCGCGCCCCGCAACAGTGGTTGCCTACCTCTGTATGAATCCGATAAGCAAAATCTACACTGGTAGAGCCGGGACTTAGGGGTACAACATCCCCCTTAGGGGTGAAGACATAGACATCATCTTCAAATAGATTATCTTTGACGCTGTCGAGATACTCTTGAGCATCCTTGAGATCGCTTTGCCATTCCAGCAACTGCCGCAACCAAGTAAACTTTTCATCTGTTGCTGTCAGGCTACTGCTAGAACCACCTGTTTCTTTGTACTTCCAATGAGCCGCAATCCCATACTCGGCAACGTGATGCATTTCTATTGTCCGAATTTGTACCTCCAAAGGACGACCTGTCAACCCAATTACCCCGGTGTGCAACGACTGGTAACGGTTAGGCTTTGGCAACCCGATGTAGTCTTTAAATCTACCAGGAATCGGGCGAAAGGCATCATGAACCACTGCCAAAGCCCGATAGCATTCCTCATTGGTCTGAACAATAATTCGCAGGGCTGCCAAATCGTAAATCTCATGAAATTCCTTTTGCTGCCGCTGCATTTTTTGATAAATGCTATAAAGGTGTTTGGGACGACCGCTGATATCCTGGCAGTGAATTCCGGCTTGCTGCAAACGTTCCCGCAAAATTTCAGTAGCTTGGGCCAATTTCTCTTCTCGCGCCGTCCGTTTTTCGGAAACATGCTGCTGCATTTGGCGGAAAGCTTCCGGTTCAAGATATTTAAAAGCCAAATCTTCGAGTTCCCATTTAATCCGCCAAATACCCAAGCGATTGGCTAGGGGCGCAAATATATCTCGCGTTTCCTGGGCACTGCGGCGGCGACTAGCCTCCGACATATACTGTAGAGTTCGCATATTATGCAAACGGTCTGCCAGTTTTACCACGATTACTCTGATGTCTTGCGCCATTGCCAAAAACATCCGCCGGAAGTTTTCGGCTTGGCTTTCAGTTTTGCTTTTGAAATTGATTTTAGAAAGCTTGGTGACACCTTCTACTAGTTGCCGTACTTCTGGGCCAAAAAGCTCTTCTATTTCGTCAATTGTGACATCTGTATCTTCAACTACATCATGGAGAAATCCAGCTGCTATCATAGCAGCACTGCCCCCTAAATCTCGTAGTAATCCAGCCACAGCAACAGGATGACTGATGTATAGTTCTCCTGATTTGCGGTATTGACCATGATGCAATTGGTAAGCGAATTCAAATGCCCTACCAATCAAGACCAGATCGTTATGCCTTCGGTCGTCTTCCGCTGTGCTGTTATTTGCCGCCGATGACTCCTTCAAACATTTCTTTAACCATTCTGGAAGGGCAAGATCAATTGAGGAATTTATAGCTATGCTGCTCATACAATCGGGACTATTGGGGATCGGTGAATAGGTGGGATATGGAAACAACTGACAGCACTGCTGTTAGTAGATGCTGTTGCCCTGAGACGGGTAGAAAAAATAGTGTCGGGATGATTGCTCTAGACCTATAGTAATCATCCTATGTGAGGTTAAAGAAGCAGAATGCCGAAAATTCAATGATGGCAAATAAAGCCTCAAAGCATGATTTGAGGCTTGTGGTTTTAATAGGAAGCTGGGAAAGTTTATTTTAGAAGAAATATTTCTTGACATTAATACTATCTTAACTAGCACTGGATGTCTCTGAATTTTGAGAAATATCAGGCACTAGCAACCTTGCTAGAGGAATTACGCCTTGATGTCACCACTACCCAACTAGATACACCCGATGAACTGCGACAGCGGTTGGTTGCTTTGCAGCAAATGTTTCAGCAGCAAATTGTGCCTTTGACTGAGGAAGACTCGCGGGTGCAGTCTTATCGGACGGAGATTAGCAAGCAATTGCGATTGTTAGAAATAGATGTGATGTTTTTCCAAGGGGCACGGCAGGCATCTACTGCAAAAGCGAGAATTCAGACAATTTGCGATCGCCTAACAACTCTCATCCAGTATTGTGATGCCATCCTCCAACAAGAACAGAATGAGTAAAAATGACAATTGCTCTCCTTTTTATTCTGGTTATTTTATCATCCCATCTATAACTTCCAGCGCACAGTTATTTTTGCAACAAGTCTCAACTATTCAAAAAGTGCTGGGTGTGGAGTTGAATTCTATAAGTAAAGTCAGGGGATCGCAACTTTTTGCCTGAATGCTGAGTTGAATTTTGCGATTAAAGTCAAGGGATCGTAACTTTTTCCTTACTCCTAACTCAGCAACGCCAGTCCGCTCAAGTCGGGAGACCCTTGACGCTCGTGACGCTCGGTCGCGTAGCGTCTCCCCTTGGGAGAAGACTCGCGCTTCGCTGCGCTATCGCTTTTAGCGTCGCACGCCACTTGCTCTACTTGGGGAAACCCCAAGACCGCAGTGGCTCCCCTTGGGCGAGGACTCGTGCTTCGCTGCGCTAACGGCAGTTCCTTATGGGGAGCCACTGCGGTGGACGGGTTCCCCGGCATAAAGCAAGTGGCGTGGAAACCCCCAAGACCGGACTGCCTCACCACGCGGCTGGCTTCTCAGCACCCAGACTCGGTACCAATGCCTTTTAGGAGAAGATTTATAGTACGCCGCATGTAAGCTGCTACTGGTTCAGGCGTAGGTTTAAAGATGAGTGCATAGTACAGCGATCCGCTCACCAAGTCGATAATTAAGTCAATGTCCGCATCCTTTTGAATTTCACTTCTGGACTTGGCACGTTCCAGTACTTTAGCAAAAACTTCACGTCGAGGCATCGTGTATTTTGTCCAGTAGACTTGGGCAAACTGAGGATTACTAGATGCTGTACTGATAATTAAAGCGAGTGTCTGACGACCAAGAGGACTCAGTATTTTTTTGGCTGCATTATTAATCAGAATATCCATGTCTCCCCAAAAGCTCCCAGTGTCCGCTATTGGGAAAACCTCCCTGAGACTTTCAATCGCGTCCGCTACTAGTTCTTCTTTGGAAGTATAACGGCGATAAATAGTCGTTTTACCGACTCCAGCACGAGAAGCGATCGCTTCTATACTCATGCTTTGATATCCCACTTCCGCTAGCAAATCTAAAGTTGCTTGCAGAATAGCTTGGTCGGCGTGGGCACTACGCGGTCGCCCAGAGGGGCTGTTGATTTGCTTACTCATGAAAACATCTTCCTCAAGCAATGTCATTTTCGCAACTTGCTCCTCACCTTTTCCATCTCAAGATCCCTTGACCAATTTATATACGATACGCTACCGTAGCGTATAAATAAGTATTTACATTTCCCTGCCGCGTTCGCTTTGACTTCCCGATGAGTAAAGCAGCCTCGTGGAAGTAAACAAGCAGAACTTACGCACTCAGATTCCTCAATCTTCTTAAAAAGGGAGGCTAGGGGGATCGAGGTTTTAGGCTTCAGTGCGTAAGTCCTAACTCAAGCAGTGAATAGCAGATGCCGATCCCCAACACCAACTGCTGGCAGGGTTAAGTGTCAAGGTCACGGGAAATACTACTTTGGCTACCAATGTCTACCAACTTTAAACGTTCCGCTCAGACTCAGCTTGCAACAGTTAACGAGGGTTATATCCAGGGGCCTTTGAAGTGGGCGATCGCCTTCACTGCTTCCCTTGGTGCGATTTTAGAAGTAATTGATACCAGTATTGTCAACGTTGCCCTGACTGACATCCAGGCTACCCTTGGTGCAACTGTCAGTGAAGTAGGCTGGGTTGTTACTGGATATGCGATCGCTAACGTCGTCTTAATTCCGTTATCAGCTTGGCTAGGAGATTACTTTGGAAAAAAGTCTTATTTTATCTTCTCGTTGATTGGTTTTACACTTGCTTCGATTTTATGCGGGTTAGCCTTCAACCTACCAATGCTGGTTCTTTCCCGAATTCTCCAAGGTTTATGTGGAGGTGGTTTACTAGCTAAAGCCCAAGCCATTCTGTTTGAGACTTTTCCACCAGCTGAGCAAGGTCTTGCTCAAGCAGTTTTTGGCGTAGGCGTGATTTCTGGGCCAGCAATTGGCCCCACCCTCGGAGGATTTTTGGTAGATGGTTTGGGCTGGCGTTGGATTTTTTTTGTGAATCTGCCTTTTGGAATTTTAGCAGTGGTGATGGCCTCGCTGTTTTTGCCAAAAGATGCGGACAAAAGCAAAGCCCAGAATCAAGCTGTTGATTGGTGGGGAATTGGATTTTTAATCATTGCTATTGGCTGCTTGCAAACAATGTTAGAGGAAGGAGAACAAGATGACTGGTTTTCTTCTGGTTTCATAACTACTCTGGGTGTCTTCAGTATCATTGGCTTGGGGCTATTTATTTGGCGAGAACTGAAAACAGCCTACCCAGCAGTCGAACTGAAAGTTTTGCGTCACCGTTCTTTAGCAGCAGGAAGTTTGCTCTCAGCATTGATCGGTATGGGGCTTTATGGGACACTCTTTGCCGTACCGATTTTCGCTCAGAGCGTATTGCACTTTACAGCAACGCAAACGGGACTGTTACTCGCGCCAGGTGCTTTAGCATCGGCGATCGTCATGGTTCTATTAGGCAAGCTGTCTAGCAAAATCGATGCTAGAGCTTTAATTGCCATGGGCGCTGTCGGAACATCTGGAGTCATGTTTCAACTAGCAGCAATTACCCCACAAAGTGGTACAGATGATTTATTTTGGCCGTTGGTATGGCGCGGCGCTTTTACTGTGTTGATGTTTCTCCCTTTAAGTCTGGCAACTTTAGGGCCTCTACCCAAGCATGATATTTCTGCTGGTTCTGGTTTTTACAACCTTACCCGACAGCTAGGTGGAAGCATTGGCATTGCCCTACTCACTACTCTGCTTGACCGACGAGAGGCTTTTCATCGAGCTATTTTGTTAGCAAAACTTAGTCCTTATGATATAGAAACTAATCAGCGCCTTGACTTGCTTAGCGGGGCACTCCAAGGTCAGGGCATGGATGCGACAACAGCTCAACAACAAGCACTAGCTTTAATCAGTCAAACTGTAGATACTCAAGCTGCCGTTTTGTCTTTTGCAGATATCTTTCGAGTCGTAGGAGTGGCGTTTCTCTGCTCATTACCCTTATTACTATTTTTGGGTAAAGGAAGATCGGGAGCGAAAGCACCAGTGGGTCATTGAAGGAAGGCAGGGGGAGATAAGAAAGACAAGGGGGACAAGGGAGAATTTACTTCCCCAGCCCCTCTGCCTCCTAACTGTACAAGTATTGTTAGATTGAGATTGGCAAGGACTTGAACATCTACATAATGCTGTATAGACGATTTGGACGCACAGAATTACAGATGCCGGTGTTTTCCTGCGGCGGCATGAGATACCAATTCAAATGGCAAGATGTCCCCCAGTCAGAAATTCCTGCGGATAATCAAAAAAATTTGGAAGCAACTATTCGACGGGCGGTAGAGGTTGGTATTAATCATATTGAAACTGCTCGTGGTTATGGTAGTTCTGAAATGCAGTTAGGAAGAATACTACCTAAATTTCCACGAGAAAAGTTAATTGTTCAGACTAAAGTTAATCCTGTTGCAGATGCCAAGGAATTCCGACAGACTTTTGAACGATCGCTACGAAATCTCCAACTAGATTATGTTGACTTATTGGGGTTACATGGCATTAATCATGATGAGTCCTTAGATTACAGTATCCGTCCTGGTGGCTGTTTGGAAGTGGCACAGCAGTTGCAAGCCGAGGGAAAAGTTAGATTTATTGGCTTTTCTACACACGGGTCTACAGATACAATTGTGCAGACGATTAAGACTAACCAATTTGATTATGTGAACCTGCATTGGTACTACATTAATCAATGGAATTGGGCGGCAATTGAAGCGGCTAAACATCATGATATGGGAGTGTTTATTATTAGCCCTTCAGATAAAGGGGGTAAGTTGTACGATCCCCCGCAAAAATTAGTCAATCTTTGCGCCCCGTTGAGTCCAATGGTATTTAACGATTTATTTTGTTTGAGTCATCAACAGGTGCATACCTTGAGTATAGGAGCAGCAAAACCGCAAGATTTTGATGAACATCTTAAAACTTTAGATTTATTGGATCGTTCATTAGAAGTTTTGCCACCAATTTTGGCAAGGTTAGAAGAGGAAGCGATCGCCACTTTAGGAGAAGATTGGGTAAAGACTTGGCAGACCAATTTACCCACTTGGGATGAAACACCAGGGCAAGTAAATATTCAGGTAATCTTGTGGCTTTTGAATCTTGCGATCGCCTACGATTTGGTAGACTACGCCAAAATGCGATACAACTTGCTTGGCAATGGCAGCCACTGGTTTCCAGGTAATAAAGCAGATATTTTAGATGAGTTAGACTTGCGGCAATGTCTCGCTCGCAGTCCCCATGCCGATAAAATCCCCCAGTTTCTGGCGAAAGCGCATCAGCTTTTGGCGGGTGAAGAAGTCAAGCGTCTATCTCGGACTTAGGGAGTGGGGAGTAGAAAGCAGGGGGAGCAGGGGAAGCAGGGGGAGATGAGGGACACAAGGGAGAAATAATAACTACTCCTGCCTCCTGCCTAGTCCCCAATCCCCAATTATCCAGATTTTGTGGCATCCACTTCTTGATTGGGCATCGGCACAACTAGTACCTTATCAACGCGGTTTCCATCCATATCCATCACTTCAATACGCATACCCTGCCACTCAAAATGATCTGCTGCTGTAGGGATACGACCAAGATGGGTAATGACAAAACCACCTAAGGTTTGATAACTGCCTCGCTCTTCGGATTCCCACTCCTCCATACCAAAAAGTTCCAAAAAGTCTTCTACAGCTAACATCCCATCCAAAAGCCAGGAACCATCTTCCCGTTGTACGGCTTGTGGATTTTCCTGATCGTCAGCGTTGGGAACATCACCTACGATTTCACTCATGATGTCATTAAGCGTGACTAATCCTTGAATTACACCGTATTCATCCACTACCAAGGCCATATGAGTAATGGTTTGCTTGAACAACTCCAAAACTTTTAAGCCACGGGTACTTTCTGGCACAAATACAGGCTGACGCAATCCCACTGTTAAGTCTAAGGGTTCACCTCGGAAACTCCGAGCTAATAGATCGGTAACTGGGATCACACCCAGCACATTGTCGAGTCCTCCCTGACAAACTGGATATCGGGAATAGGCACTGTCAACCATTTTTTCACGGTTTTCTTCGGCAGAGTCCTCCAAGTCCAGCCAGACAATATCGGGACGGGGTGTCATAAAGGAACTAACAGGGCGATCGCCCAGGCGAAATACTCGCTCCACCATATCCTGTTCGGCTTCCTCAAAGGTTCCTGCTTCTGTGCCTTGTTCAATGAGAATTTTAATTTCTTCTTCAGTGACTTGCGGCTCAATAGACGGTGTAATTCCCAATAATCGTAGTACCATATCAGTAGAAGCACTTAAGAGATACACTACTGGAGAAGCAAGTGCCGCCAATGCTCGCATAGGAATAGCTACAATTGCCGCTATCCGTTCTGGATTATTCAATGCCAGACGCTTCGGCACAAGTTCGCCGATGATTAGGGACAAATAAGTGATAATCAAAACCACTATTCCGAAAGCTAGGGGTTCACTATAAGATGCCAAGAAGGGGACGAGCCTCAAATAAACTGCGACTTTTTCGGCAATAGTCGCTCCTCCAAAAGCACCAGTTAGGATACCGATCAGGGAAATACCTACTTGAACAGTTGACAGGAAATGATTTGGTGACTCCGCTAGTTTTAATGCTGCCCTCGCCTTAGCATCCCCTTGATTGGCAAGCTGCTGTAGCCTTACCTTGCGCGCTGAGACAATCGCCATCTCAGACATAGAAAATACACCGTTGGCAATAATTAGTACCAAAATGATGAAAAGTTCAAAAGTGATGGAGGACATGTTTTGAATTGCCGCTATCAAGAGCGAACTGAGCTTAATCCTTAGTATCTAGTATTAAAGGTGCCGTCATAAATGCTTTGACTATCTACAAAATGGTAGTTTGATTTTTTGTTCTAAATATTGTAGTCATATCGTGTTCGGTTAAAGACCGATGTGAAGGCTAATCTTGAGTAGAGGGGAGGACACTTCCGTGCGGGGGTTCCCCCGTTGAGGAAAGTGTCCGTCGCGGAGGGGCAGGGGGAGATAAAAAGAGGCAGGAACAATAAAAACTAATTAACCTAACTTGATATCAGCTATTATTCTTCCACAGAAATAAGAAGAGGGCTATTAACACTTTTAAAATGGAGGACATAAACTGACTCTAAATTTTCTTATCTCCAACGACTTCCTCCTCCAGTAAAACTTATGGCATTTTCTTCTATTGTGCGTGCCTTGGCGCGATCGCCGCTCACCACTGAACTACTTTCTAAGTTAAATCGGCAACAAGATTTGCGGCTAAATGGTATCCCTCGCCTACCCAAAGGCTTGGTGGCTTCGGCATTGGCACAGAATTCAGAAAAGAATTTGTTTGTAGTGTGTGCCACCCTTGAGGAAGCCGGACGCGCTTTTGCACAGTTGGAGGCAATGGGCTGGAAGAGCGTACATTTTTACCCAACATCCGAGGCATCTCCCTACGAACCCTTTGACCCCGAAACCGAAATGACTTGGGGGCAAATGCAGGTGTTGGCTGATTTGGTTAGTGGTCAGTGGTCAGTGGTCAGTGGTCAGTTGCAACAAACAACTGACCCTAACGGGTTCGGCAGTTGCTACAAGTCGGGGAACCCGCCCAACGCACTGCTTCACAACGGACAACTGACAAAGATGGCTATTGTGGCTACTGCTGGGGCGTTACAACCCCACTTGCCACCTCCGGAAGCCTTTACACCCTTCTGTCTGACGCTGAAGCAGGGGATGGAATTTGACTTAGATACCTTCGGTGAAAAAATAACTACTTTGGGGTACGAACGCGTACCTCTAGTGGAAACAGAAGGGCAGTGGAGTCGGCGCGGTGATATTGTTGATGTCTTCCCCGTTGCGTCAGAATTACCAGTGCGGTTGGAATGGTTTGGCGACGAAATCGAGAAAATTCGGGAATTTGATGCCGCCACTCAACGCTCTGCCCTTGACAAAATTGACCAGTTGGTGCTTACCCCCACTAGTTTTGCTCCCATTGTCTTGGAAGCAATTAAAGACAGTGCTGAGTTCCGAGTGCTAAGTGCTGAGTTAAATTCTGGCTCAGAACTCACCACTGAGGATTCAGCATTACTAGAAGGTAGTCGGCGCTTTTTAGGCTTGGCTTTTGAAAAACCAGCCTCTCTCCTAGACTATTTACCAGAAAATACTCTGATTGCCATTGATGAGCCAGAACAGTGTCATGCTCATAGCGATCGCTGGGTGGAAAATGCGGAGGAGCAGTGGTCAATTGTCGTACAGACGCGATTAATGAGCCAGCGCGTTGCGGGGGTTCCCCCCGTTGTAGCGACTGGCGTCGCGTCTGTACAAGAGTCAGTGGTCAGTGGATTACCGAAAATCCATCGGTCTTTTGATGAGTGTTTGGCTGATGTTGCCAAGTTTAAAACATTATATTTATCAGAACTGGCAGAGGAAAACAGCGGCATCAATTTGGCTAGTCGGTCTGTGCCAGTTACGCCGCACCAGTTTGGTAAACTTGCAGAAACACTGCGAAAAGAGCGCGATCGCAATTTCTCGATTTGGCTGATTTCCGCTCAACCTTCGCGTTCTGTTTCTCTGCTGCAAGAACACGACTGTCCGGCGCAGTTTATTCCTAATCCCAGAGACTACCAAGCGATCGACAAGCTGCAAATCAACCATACACCTGTAGCACTGAAATATTCCGGGCTGGCTGAACTCGAAGGCTTTATCCTGCCTACATTCCGCTTGATAGTCGTCACTGACCGCGAATTTTATGGACAGCACTCCCTAGCGACTCCCGGCTATATCCGCAAGCGTCGCAAAGCTACTTCTAAGCAAGTTGACCCCAACAAGCTGCGTCCGGGTGATTATGTAGTTCACAGAAGTCACGGGATTGGCAAATTTGTCAAACTGGAAAGCCTAACAATTAACGACGAAACCCGCGATTACATAGTTGTGCAGTACGCTGACGGGTTACTCAGAGTCGCAGCCGACCAAGTAGGTTCGCTGTCCCGGTTCCGCGCCACTGGCGATAAAGTACCAGAACTCCACAAGATGACTGGTAAAGCTTGGGACAATACCAAGAACCGCGTCCGTAAAGCTATTAAGAAATTAGCGGTGGACTTGCTGAAACTGTATGCAGCGCGAGCAAAACAAGAAGGCTTTGCTTATCCCCAAGATATGCCTTGGCAGGAGGAACTGGAAGATTCTTTCCCTTACCAACCTACCACCGATCAGCTCAAAGCCGTACAAGATGTCAAACGCGATATGGAAAGCGATCGCCCAATGGATCGCTTAGTTTGTGGCGATGTCGGGTTCGGAAAAACAGAAGTTGCTATTCGCGCTATTTTTAAAGCTGTGACTTCTGGAAAACAAGTCGCACTTTTAGCGCCTACTACCATCCTTACCCAGCAGCACTACCATACCCTTAAAGAACGCTTTGCACCCTACCCTGTAAATGTCGGCTTACTAAACCGTTTCCGCAGCGCTGAAGAACGCCGTGAGATTCAAAAACGACTAGCAACGGGTGAATTAGATGTGGTCGTCGGTACGCACCAACTTTTAGGCAAAGGCGTGTCATTCCGAGATTTAGGACTGTTGGTGGTGGATGAAGAACAGCGGTTTGGGGTGAACCAAAAAGAGAAAATTAAAAGCTTGAAAACTGAAGTTGACGTGCTGACTCTCTCCGCTACTCCCATTCCTCGCACCTTGTATATGTCTTTGTCGGGGATTCGGGAAATGAGTTTGATTACCACACCACCTCCTACAAGAAGACCGATTCAAACCCATCTCGCACCGCTGAACCCAGAAAGCGTCCGGAGTGCGATTCGCCAAGAATTAGACAGAGGCGGACAGGTGTTTTATGTAGTACCGCGAGTTGAGGGGATTGAAGAGACAACAGCAAATTTGCGAGAAATGATCCCAGGGGGAAGATTTGCGATCGCCCACGGTCAAATGGATGAAAGCGAGTTAGAATCAACCATGCTCACCTTCAGCAATGGTGACGCAGATATTCTCGTTTGTACGACGATTATTGAATCTGGTTTAGATATTCCGCGAGTCAACACTATCTTAATTGAAGATGCTCACCGCTTTGGCTTGTCTCAGTTGTATCAGTTGCGCGGTCGTGTAGGACGCGCTGGCATTCAGGCTCATGCTTGGCTATTTTACCCGAAGCAGCGGACTTTATCTGATGCAGCAAGGCAGAGGTTACGGGCAATTCAAGAATTTACACAGCTAGGTTCTGGCTATCAGCTGGCAATGCGCGACATGGAAATTCGGGGCGTGGGTAATTTGCTAGGTGCAGAACAATCCGGTCAAATGGATGCGATCGGTTTTGATTTGTATATGGAAATGTTAGAGGAATCAATTCGAGAAATTCGCGGGCAAGAAATTCCCAAGGTTGATGATACTCAAATTGACCTCAATCTCACAGCATTTATCCCCGCCGATTACATCCCCGACTTGGATCAAAAGATGAGTGCTTATCGTGCGGTAGCAGGAGCAAAATCGAAAGAAGAATTAACACAAATTGCTGGTGAGTGGAGCGATCGCTACGGTACTTTACCAGTGCCAGCCAATCAACTTTTGCGCGTCATGGAACTCAAACAGCTAGCGAAAAAGTTAGGGTTTAGCCGCGTTAAACCAGAAAATAAACAGCACGTCGTTTTAGAAACGCCAATGGAAGAACCTGCTTGGAATTTATTAGCAGCGAACTTACCAGAACATCTCAAAACACGCTTTGTTTATTCTCCTGGGAAAGTTACAGTCCGCGGTTTAGCAGTAATGAAAGCAGACCAACAATTGCAAAGTTTGATTGATGCTATGGGGAAAATGCAGGGGGCGATCGCAGAGGCAGTTGTTGTTTAGGCATTGCTGAATACGAGTATGAAATTTAAAAATTCAATTTCTCAAATTGTTATTTTCTCAGCCTCTGCCTCTCTGCATGAGGTCAATTCATACTTTCATTCTGCAAAGCCTTTGCTTGATATATCTGTCAGGAGTAAATAAATGAAATTTGTTTGCTCCTGAAACTAGAAATTTATAAAATATTACTAGGCATCTGACTCTATGTGGTATTTAATCAGCCCAATTACATCAGTACTCCATTTGACTTGAAAGCCAGAATAATTGTTTTTACCAGTGTAAGGCAGAATTATGCTTAATCCCCGACCTAAAATCGTGGGTTCCCATACATTAGCAACCTTGCGCTGCAATTTTATCTCTTGTAATATTCTGTTTACCTGCATTCCACTCATTTTTTTACTGGTAAGTTTTTCTAATTCTCTTCCAATCTCTGTAGGAGTTAAAAATTGAGTCTCTACTCTCATTCACTTAACCTCAGTAGCAATAATTTGAGGTTAGAGTTTGGGAACTTCCCAATGGAATAATGTGCTAGCTAAAGGATTAAAACCTTTTAGAATAAGCGATAGAGTATTTAGTAACCTATTTCAGTTTGGGACGTTCCCAAACTTTTTTAGAAGATTATTATACTTGACTGACCTATGCCAAAAACTAGCTGGAGTGTTGATGTTCAACATCGGGTAAGAAAATTGTTAGAAGAACTGCTATCTTACGTTTTGGATTACCGTGAAGACCTATCGCTGCAATATAGATGGGAGGATGAGAATAGTAATAGACCTAAGTTAATTGTTGAAACACAGCGAAGATTTATAGAAAGGCTGGCTCATTTTGAAAAACAAGGTCATTTTTATGAAGCTATCAACCGTCTTAAAGACTTGAATATTTGTGAAGATAAACGCTTCCACAAAAGAGGAACAGACTACTGGCACTTTGCTTTAATACTTTGGGGTAAAGAACTAGAAAAAAATCTGAGGGAGTTTGATAGGGAATGGGAATATAGAAAAACTGAAAAATCCAAAAAATTGGATAATAAAAAGATGCCTTGCCTTAAAAGTTCCAATGTCGTTGATAATAAATATCAGTCTCTATTTAATAAGATAGACAATATTGCTGAAGGTAGATTTGCAATAGGAACACACATTGATACAAATAAGATAATCTATTTAGATTTGGATCGTCTTTTACAAAATAGTGTTGGGGTATTTGGTACTTCAGGAACGGGTAAGACCTTCCTGACTAGATTACTGCTATCGGGTCTTATTCACCAACAAGCATCTGTGAACTTAATTTTCGATCTCCACTCAGAGTATGGAAGAGATGCTGCATTGCGAAATCAACAATTTAGTACTGTAAAAGGCTTGCGTCATCTGTTTCCTAATGAAGTAGAAATTTACGTCACTGATACTGACTCTATACTTGGCTCAGGTGTACATGATGTACAACGGCTCTATCTCAGTTACGATCAAATTGAAGTAGAAGATATAAAGTTAGTTAGTCAAGAATTAGGAATATCTAAAGATAATCTAGATAACGCTAACATCTTGTACACGGAGTTTGGCAAGTATTGGATTACCCAGTTGTTGAATATGAGTAACGATGAAATCCACATGTTTTGTGAGGAGAAGCGGGGAGACAAAGATTCGATTATGGCATTGCAGCGCAAATTGCTGCGACTGGATAGTCTGAAAAATATGAGAGCTGTTCTACCGCAGAATTATATCAATCAAATTTTACGCTCGTTGGAAGCAGGTAAGAATGTTGTGGTGGAGTTTAGTCCCCAGTCGGATATGCTCTGTTATATGTTGCTTGCAAATATGATTTGTAGGCGCATTCACAGTTACTATGTCAAGAAAACTGAAAAGTTTTGGCAGACAAAGAATCAGAGCGATATACCCCGCCGACTAGTAATAACTATTGAAGATGCTCATCACTTGCTAAACTCCAAAACAGTTCGCCACACTATTTTTCACACTCTTATTCGTCAATCGTGGAAGTTCTACATCACTTTATTCATTGTGGAGCGATATCCCTCAAGGATTGATAAAGAAGTGATGTCTGAGTTTGGTACTCGTATTACTGGTTTTCTTAATCGTGAAGATATTGATGCAATATTTACTGATGTTGCTGGCAATCAAAGCCTACGTACTATGATGTCTAGGCTCAATTTTAGCCAACAAGCTCTCATCTTTGGTTATGGTATTACTGCACCAGTAGTGTTACAAACACGATCTTACGATGCAAAATTTTATGATGAAATTAGTAATCACTGATCTTCATCATAATTTGTTTTGACACCAGGAAATTCAACACTTTTTACTCAAACTCTACTACTTTTGTTATGGAGAGCGATGTCTACGGTAAGCCGCTGAGTGTTTGCGTAGAGGCAGCTATTGTTTAACCCTTGCAATATTAATTTAAGCAGCCACAGTTGAGAGCAAACAGGTATGGTTGTTAGCATATTCTCAAAAACTAGCTCAACAGATATATGAAAATCAAAGCAATCATTCATCCAGCAGAAGAAGGCGGCTATTGGGCAGAGGTTCCCGCACTTCCCGGTTGTATTACTGAAGGGGACACAATAGAAGAGGTTATGGCTAATTTAAAGGATGCTATTGAAGGTTGGCTTGATGTTGCCAACAATCGTAATGCACTTGAGTCAACAGATCGAGTTGTCGAAATCGCTGTATGAAATCGATTTCTGGCAAGCAACTTTGTAAGATTGTGGAGCAAAATGGTTGGGTTTTGCGAAGAATGACTGGCAGCCATCATATTTATGAAAACCCCGAAGTAGAACAAATCCTGTCAATTCCTGTTCACCGCAATCAAGATTTAAAAGTTGGAACCTTGAAAGCCTTGATGAAAATAGCCCAACTATCTGAGGAAGATTTACTTTAATTGTGAATCATTGAGGTATTGTGAGCGATCGCAACCCAACACTCTCAAAAAATTGCAAGCAGAAATAATTTTTCTGTAGAACCACACAAAGACTGGACATAAAAGCGATCGCCACTTCACACCCCAACCAAGTGGTAAACCGCCTCACATCTACGCCAACCTAAAAAACGCAAAGCTATCATCCTGCTTTTCAACAATGCCTAACCCTGGTTAACAGTAAAATTTAGAGGTGGTTATACATAGCTTGTAAGCATGAGCCAAAATATCAGGCAAGTAATCATGTATCGGGATGAAGATGGCTACTGGATTGTGGAGTGTCCAAGCCTTAAAGGTTGTGTTAGTCAGGGCAAAACAAAAGAGGAAGCCCTTTTAAATATTAAGGAGGCTATTTCCGGCTATGTTGCCGCTCTAAAAGAGGATGGCTTACCTGTACCAGAAGAGAACTTTGAAACATTTCTGGTGGTTGTGTGAGTAAGCTGCCCAGTATTTCAGGCAAAGATTGCGTCAATGCTCTGCAAAAAATCGGCTTTTACCAAAAGCGAAGAGAAAGTAGTCACATCATTCTGCGACGAGATGAACCTTTTACTCAAGTTGTGGTTCCCGATCGTCAGGAGCTGGCTAAGGGAACCTTAAGGGCAATTATTCGAGATGTTGATTTAAGCGTAGAGGAATTCATAGCATTGCTTTGAGTAGAATGCTATGTGCGATCGCTTCCCAATCAAAGTATGGCTGTCCCCTAACTTTAGGACAGCCAATTTAGCCAATAAAAAATTTAAGCTGTTACAGGCTGAGGGTTATCCTGTTGGTTCTGTTGCAGTAAAGCTGGGTCAATTTCAATGTTCAATGCTTTAGCCACACGCTGACCGTAATCCATATCAGCCCGGAAGAAGTGGCATAGTTGGCGCATTTGAATATCTTGCCGCGCTCCACTTAAAGCTCCTGCGATCGCAGCTGCTGTCCGGTTCTTCTCGTCTTCAGAGAAAATTCGCCAGAGATTACCTGCTTGAGTATAATCATCTTGGTCACGAGAGTCATAGCGATCGGCAACGACATCACCAAGAGCTAATCCAGGTTCTCGGTATTCCGGCGCTTCTTTGGGAGCATTGCTATCACTGTTGGGATAATAGTTGGGGCTACTACCACCGTAGCCTGTAGACATCGCCCCATCCCTTTGATAGTGCATGACTGGGCAACGAGGCTGGTTGACGGGCAATTGTTGATAGTTCGTGCCGACGCGATAGCGTTGAGCATCTGGGTAAGACATCAGTCGCGCTTGTAATACTTTGTCAGGGCTGGGGCCGATGCCGGGTGGAAACGCAGAAGGGCTAAAGGCTGCTTGCTCTACTTCTGCAAAATAGTTTTGGGGATTGCGGTTTAACTCCAAGATGCCAATTTCCATCAGCGGATACTCACTGTGGGGCCAAACCTTTGTCAGGTCGAAGGGATTCCACTTAAAGGTTCTAGCTTGTTCTTCAGTCATGACCTGGACTTTGACTGTCCAACTCGGAAACTCGCCCCGTTGAATTGCTTCAAATAAATCCCGTTGGTGCGATTCGCGGTCAATGCCGATGAGATTAGCAGATTCTTCTCCTGTTAAATTCTTGATGCCCTGACGAGTCTTGAAATGGAATTTGCACCAGAAGCGCTCACCTGCGGCATTTACAAAGGACAAGGCGTGGCTACCATAGCCGTTCATGTGGCGGTAACTGGCGGGCAACCCGCGATCGCTAAATAAAATTGTAACTTGGTGCAACGACTCCGGATTCAGCGACCAGAAATCCCACTGCATATTGGCATCCCGCAGATTAGTTTGGGGGTGACGCTTTTGAGTATGGATGAAGTTGGCAAACTTATACGGATCGCGAATGAAAAAGACGGGAGTGTTGTTACCTACCAAATCCCAGTTACCTTCTTCTGTGTAAAACTTGACTGCAAAGCCACGTACATCTCGTTCGCCATCTGCTGCACCTTTTTCCCCTGCCACGGTGGAAAAGCGCAAAAATACTTCGGTTTGCTTGCCTACTTCCGAGAGAAATTTCGCTTTTGTATAGTTGGGAATTGCTTTCGTTATCGTAAAGGTTCCGTAGGCTCCAGACCCATTAGCATGAACCACCCGCTCTGGAATGCGCTCCCGGTTGAAGTGCTGCATTTGCTCTAAAAGCTGTACATCCTGCAATAGTACTGGGCCGCGAACTCCTGCTGTCAGGGAGTTTTGATTATCTGCGATCGGACAACCAGTCGCTGTGGTCAAATTTTCGCCTTGGCTCATGAGATGAATTGTTCCTTCGTTAAAATAACTCATACTCATAACGAGTATGTATTTACCAATATATACTCATGACGACTACGTTTTGCCAATAATTCTTATATCTTTTTTAAGATTTAGGTATGTATAGCAAGAGGCAGAAGGCAGGAGGCAGGAGGCAGAAGTAAGGAATTATCCCCCCTGCTCCCCTGCTTCCCCTGCTTCCCCTGCTCCCCCTGCTCCCTCATCCCCCCTTACTCCTTCTCAGAATCCAAAATATTGTTACTACAGCAATGCTCTGTAACTTGTGTTTCTAACTCTGGTACTGGATCGTAACCACCGGGATGAAATGGATGACAACGCAAAATCCGCTGAATTGCCATCCATCCACCGCGCCACACACCAAATCTTTCAATTGCTTGGATCGCATACATAGAACAAGTTGGTTGAAAGCGACAAGTCGGCAGAAACAGTGGCGAAATAAACATTCTGTAACCTCGAATCAGCCCAATAAATAATAGTTTCATTACAGTTACCCATATCTTATAAATTAGAAACAAAGGTAAAAATTCCTCATCCTGTAACATCGTTGTTAACTTCAGTTCCCGGTTTCACCTCAATTCCATCCTTGTGGCTGCAAATTATCATAGTTGCAGTTTGGGTGTTACTGATCCTCTTAATTGCTTGGGTGGTAAAGCGTTTCGCCACAGACGAGCCAGAAATAGTACGTAAGATAGTTCATATTGGCACTGGTAATGTGATTTTGCTGGCTTGGTGGCTAGATGTGCCTGCAAGTTTAGGCATTACGGCTTCAATTGTAGCGAGTGCCGTTACTTTGTTGTCATACCGATTCCCGATTCTTCCTGGGATTAATAGCGTAGGTCGCCAAAGTCTAGGGACATTTTTTTATGCTGTCAGTTTTGGCATTTTAGTTGCTTGTTTTTGGTACTTGCAACAGCCCCAGTACGCAGTCATCGGAATTATGGTGATGACATGGGGAGATGGACTAGCGGCCCTAATTGGGCAACGCTTTGGTAAACATAAATATCAAGTATTTGGCAGTCAAAAAAGCTGGGAAGGCTCGTTAACTATGACTATAGCCAGCTATATGGTTAGTAGTTTGATTTTACTGAGTGTAGAAGGAAACGTTTGGCAAACCTGGGTAGTGTCGCTGGCGATCGCTCTAGTAGCCACTGGCTTAGAAGCTGTGTCATTTTTAGGTATTGATAATTTGACAGTTCCTTTGGGTAGTGCTGCTTTGGCGTTTGCGTTAATTCAGTTATTGTCTTTTGGCTAACTGTTGGCTAAAGTCAAGCAGTAATTTTTTGGCGTAACGGCTGAGTGCGTAGACGCTTTGCGGTGAGGCAGTCGCAGACAAGCACGGTTTCGTCGGTTGCGTTAGCGCAGTGTTAGCGAGTCCTCTCCCAAGGGGAGACGCTACGCGAACGAGCGTCACTGCCGAACTCGAAGGGCTTGTTGTCAGACATCACAGCCTAATGATTTTTTAATAATTTTGAGTAAATAACTTAACTTTTTTTGTTAGGATTTTTCAAGCATTACCTCAAAATTATTCATCATCGCCACTATCTTTAGATAGAAATCTTGGATGACTGTTTTACCTTTTTCTCAACCGTTATTGCGCGATAAACAAGAAGCTTTAGATATTCAAGACTTGGAAGGTCTATTACGTCTTGAATTGAAAATTGGCAAGATTAGACTATTCTCTGGATTTTACACCCGCATAGATCAAGTTTTTGTTCTTTGGGGTCTAATATGTGCAGGTATGTTTCTGACAGCCCAGTTTTTGCCCATCAGTTGGCATACACAAGCAATTTGGTGGTCAGTCCTGACCTTTATCGGCACGATTGCTATGGTGGCTTTGACTTGGTTTTGGGTGAGTATAGAACAGGTGCGTTGGCTGGTGTATTGTTGGGTGATTTTGATGCTAGGGGGTGTTGTTCTAACTGACGCAAGTATTTTTCTTGGTTGGGGAGAAATGTTAATGCGTCTATGTGCGCTATGGCTGGGATTAAGCAGTATTGGTTATTTATGTACAGCACTGGCGTTGCGATCGCGGGTCTTTTTACTGATAGCGTCGATCCATCTATTAACAAGTGCAGTTATTTCCTGTTTTGGTCAATGGCAGTTTTTCGCCACTGGCATAGTTATGATGATTAGTTTACTGATACTAGCCGAGTTGCAGTGGGATATGCGTCCTCCAATTGACTCTGATATGTTAACTCCAGAACAAAAACAGTTTAACCAACAGCAGCATCAGTGTCGACAGTTAGCTGTTTTGAGAAATCTTCCACAATAACAAAGTTGTCAGTTGTTATTCTCCTTGTCTCCCTCATCCTCCATCTCTTCTGCTCCCACTGTTAGTTAGCTGAAATCTGGAAGTATCTATTTAAATTTTTCAAATAGCTTCAAAAACACCAAATATTGACTATACCCACTCTAGGGGTATTGCTATATCTACAAAAAATAGAAGATTTAATATCTACTTTGAGAAGTAAATGTACAGGTTGAATTTCTATCTCTAGATTTATGAATTCCTGACAAACAGTGCTTATAGTTGGGTACTTAGGTGGTCTATCCACCTGATTGCGTATTGAGGCAAAAAATCATGTCACATAAAATAATTGCATATGTGTTGTTTATCGCATTATCTGATAAACAACAGAAGTTTAGAGTTGGCAGTACCAATTTAGCAATGAGTAACTCCAACGACTAGTACAGCACAGTATAAACCCAAATATCATAACTCACAACAAGCCGCTACGTGTCAACAAAACAGCGCAAAAGCTACATAAAAAAATTCTTTTGATGACTTAAAAGATAGCGGTAATAGCAACTTTAGAAGGGACAACCACTTTTGCTCTCCAAGGCAGCACTAACAAACTCCCTTGGTCAGAATAATGCAACCAATAGCACATTACAAGATTTATTATGCTTGCGTGGAGTTATTCATACAGGCATTACAGGCTTAGATTTTGCAATTATCCTATAACGATTGTGACAGGTGAGATAGAAATCATCTATCACAGCACAAACCTTTGCCTATCTAAACAGAAGCTAGTTGAGTGGGAGTTCCTCAACATTTAAGAGTGAAGAAGGAAACAAATTGTTGTACTACTATTTGTTTTAATTCCTTTCTTCTTCCAACTGGAAATTTACAAAATAGTGGTTGTGGCGCTGAGCATTTGTAGAGCTTTTGTGTCCTCATACTCTATGTATGCCTAATACTCTAGTTAAATACTGCAAACAAAATTAAATTTGCGAGTCAATCGCTGAAATCCTTTTTTGGACATAAAAAGGGGTTGGAGGAAGTTATTACTACTCGCTCAACGTAAGTGAGGACTTTGAGGGAGTTTGAGCTTTTTCCTCCGTTTTCTCAACGCGTTGCCCGCATTTGAGATTTGAGAAAGATAACTTTTGCACGTCGTACATACCCTTCTCGTTCCCCTTTTTTGATTATAGACCATTGTCAAGCACGATCGCGGCTAAAAATAGCCGCATTTGTTACCGTTTCACCACATAGCAAGGGAGCAGGCGAAAAAGACGCAAGGACACGGGGATACGGGGACGCAAAGACAAAGAGAATGACTAATGACCAATGACTAAATAAAGGTGCAGTGCCGTGAACACCCTCCGCCAAGAAGAAAACAATTTCTGGCATGGTTTAAATGAACCGATTCTAGAGCAGTTGCCTGTAATTGAGGCTAATGAGTTTCTCCCCCATATTGGTAAATGGACAAATATTGGCGGGGGAATACTGCTAAGTATCTTTGTGGCAGGAATTAGCCTGACCTCTATTCTCAATTACAAAGTTACAGTTAAAGTCCCTGCAACTATCCGACCTGTAGGAGAACTACGCTTTGTTGAATCTGTCATTACTGGAACTGTGCAAAAGATTGAGGTTAAAGATAATCAAGTAGTGGCTCAGGGGGAAGCGATCGCTTATGTTGATGATTCCCGCTTGCGGACTCAAAAAAGCCAATTAGAAAACAATATTCAGCAGACTCAATTACAACTAATTCAAATTGATGCTCAAATCGGTGAAATCAATACTCAGATTGCAGCCCAGACAAGCTTAATTAACCGCACGATTATAGCTGCACAAGCTGAGCTAGGTGGTACTCAACGCAAATATGAAGATGAGCAAATTAAAGCCACAGCAGATATGACACAAGCACAAGCCGCTTTGACGTTAGCTAAGGTACAACGAGAAAGATTGCGGCGGGAAAAAGTCTTAACAGCAACTTTGCAAGAAACAGAAGCAGCTTTGACATTAGCTAAAGTACAACGAGAAAGATTGCGGCGGGAAAAAGTCTTAACAGCAACTTTGCAAGAAGCAGAAGCAGGCTTAACGTTAGCGAAAGTGCAACGAGACAGATTGCAGCGAGACAAAGTCTTAACAGCAGCCGTGCAAGAAGCAGAAGCAGCTTTGATATTAGCGAAAGTGCAACGCGATCGCTTGCAGCCGATAGTAGCATCGGGAGCCGTTTCTCGCAATTTCTTTGAAGAAAAAGAACAAGCAGTAAAATCGGCTGAGGCAAAGCTAGAGCAAGCTAAAGCTAGCGCTAAAAATCTCTTGGAGGAAAAAGGACAAGCGGTGAAATCGGCTGAGGCGAAGTTGGAACAAGCTAAAGCTAATGCTAAAAATCTCTTGGAGGAAAAAGGACAAGCGGTGAAATCAGCTGAGGCGAAGCTAGAGCAAGCTAAAGCTAATGCTAAAAATCTCCTGGAGGAAAAAGACCAAGCTTTGCAAATCGCGCAAACGAACCTAGAAAAAGCTAAAACTGCGATCGATCCTAGTAATGCTTCTGTAACCGTGGCAGCTGAACGGATTAGGCAAGAACAAGCAAAAGGTGAGGCTACCTTAGCCGCTTTGAAAAAAGAAAGAGAGACTCTGCTTCAGCAACGCCTAGAATTCCAAAAACAACTCGATCGCACTTACAAAGAACTGCAACAAATAGAAAACGACTTGAATAAAAGTGTAATTCGAGCGCCGATCGCAGGTACCCTCTTACAATTGAAACTTCGCAACCCCGGACAGGCAGTACAACCGAGTGAAGCTATTGCTCAGATTGCTCCCCTCGATGCGCCAATGCTAATTAAGGCTCAAGTGCCAGCTCAAGATATTGACAAGGTAAAAGCAGGTCAACAAGTGCAGATGCAGGTTTCTGCTTGTCCTTATCCAGACTACGGTACTCTCAAAGGGACTGTTAAAACAGTTGCACCAGATGCCCTACCAGTCGAAAAAAACAACGCAACTCCAAGCACTCCAGAGATTAAAGCTTATGAGATAACTATTGAACCACAAACTATGTATGTGGGTAAAAGCTATCGCCAGTGTCAGTTGAAATCTGGGATGGAAGGCAGAGCTGATATTATCTCTCGTCAAGAAACAGTACTCCACTTCCTTCTCCGTAAAGCAAGATTAATCACAGATTTTTAGAGGATTGGGTACTGTGACTGGGGACTAGATATTGGGAAAAAGATTATAGTCATAAATTCTTTCCATCCCCAATACCCAATCACCAATCCCCAGTCCTTTGTTCACCAATCTCATAGGTCTACACCATGTTTGGTCTATTCAAACTCCAAAAAAATTACCAGTGCGTTTTACAGTTGAGTGAAGAAGACTGTGGGGCAGCTTGTCTAGCTTCAATTTGCAAACATTATGGACGCTTCTTAAGCATCAATCGCAGCCGAGAAGCCGTAGGAACTGGACAGCTAGGAACAACCATGTTAGGACTAAAACGTGGTTCTGAGACTTTGGGTTTTAATGCTAGGGCTGTGAAAGCTTCCCCGGCGATTATAGACAGAATCAAAGAAATTCAGCTGCCGGCGATCGTACATTGGCGAGGCTACCACTGGGTTGTTTTATACGCCCAGCGGGGCAGAAAGTATATTATTGCCGATCCATCTGTGGGTCTTCGTTATGTTAATCGAGAAGAGTTAACAACAGCTTGGAATGGGGTAATGCTCTTACTAGAGCCAGATCCAGAACGCTTTTTTGAGCAGCCCCAAGAAGAGGCAAAGGGTGGTTTAGGACGCTTTTTTAAACGTATCTGGCCTTATCGTGGGTTACTGACTCATGTTTTAGCGATCAACGCTGTCCTCGGACTACTGGCTCTGGCTACTCCTATCATGATCCAACTGCTTACAGATGATGTCTTGGTGCGTGGAGATACCCAGCTACTCATTGTTATAGTAACGGCCGTTGTGGTTATGACCTTATTCAGTAGTAGTCTGCGAATACTCCAAGGCACGATGATTGCTCACTTTGGACAACGGCTGCAATTAGGACTAGTCTTGGAGTTTGGGCGAAAAATTCTCCAGTTGCCCTTGAATTTCTACGAAGCCCGCCGTAGTGGCGAAATCACTAGCCGATTGCGAGATATCAATGAAATCAATCAGTTAGTATCGCAAATTGTGGTTCTTTTACCCAGTCAGTTTTTCGTTGCAGTGGTTTCTTTTAGCTTTATGTTGTTTTATAGCTGGCAGTTAACACTAGCAGTTGTTTTCTTCGGTATTTTAATTACTTTATCCACCCTGCCTTTTTTACCCATCCTCCAACAAAAGACCCGTAATCTTTTGGTTTTAGGAGCAGAAAATCAAGGCGTTTTAGTAGAAACCTTTAAAGGCGCACAGGTACTGAAAACTACAAATGCCGCACCCCAATTTTGGGATGAATTTCAAAGTCGTTTTGGTCGCCTTGCCAATCTCAATTTCAGTACCATCCAAATTGGAATTATCAACAATACTGTTGCTAATCTTCTGACTACCATCGGTGGTGTCGTTTTACTTGGGCTAGGGAGCATCCTGGTGATTCAGGGAGAATTAAGCATCGGTCAAATGCTGGCTTTTAATACTTTACAAGTCAATGTTTTAAATTTAATTGATTCGTTAGTTGGCTTAACGGATGAATATTTCCGCTCTCAAACAGCAATTTCTCGGCTCTTAGAAGTGATTGATGCTACACCAGAAGTCGTTGGAGGTAGTCAAAAACCAATTGCACAAATTCCTAGTGATGCAGATATTTGTTGTTCTCATGTCACGTTTCACCATCCTGGCAGAGTTGACTTACTGGAGGATTTTTCTATTAAGCTGCCTGGAGGACAAGTTATTGCTTTGATTGGTAAATCTGGTTGTGGCAAAAGTACCTTAGCAAAATTGATAGCAGGTTTATATCAACCGAACTCTGGCAATATCCGTATTGGTCTGTATAACATGCAAGACCTTGCCTTAGATTGTCTGCGACAACAAGTAGTTTATGTACCCCAAGAACCTCATTTCTGGAGTCGCTCGATTTTAGATAATTTTCGCTTAGGAACGCCTTATATTGCTTTTGAAGAAATTGTCAAAGCTTGCCATATAGCTGATGCCGATGGCTTTATCAGCCAACTGCCTAGTAATTATCAAACTGTTTTAGGAGAATTTGGCGCAAATCTCTCTGGTGGACAAAGACAAAGATTAGCGATCGCCAGAGGAATTCTCACCGACCCACCTGTACTGATTTTAGATGAAGCAACTGCGGGACTAGACCCAGTTAGTGAATCTCAAGTAATGGATCGGCTCTTGGAATACCGAAAAGGTAAAACTACAATTTTAATTACCCATCGTCCCAGTGTAGTCAATCGTGCTGATTGGATTGTGCTAATAGAGAAAGGTCAGGTGCAAATACAAGGTACTCTAGAAACTTTTATCTCGCAACCAGGAGAACATTTACAGTTTTTATCAGTATGAAAATTTTGCTCGGATAATTTGATAACTACTCTTTTAATCAGTTCAATTTAATAAATACGTAAAATCAATATAGATACAGTAATATTACTGTTCTATGTTGATATTTTTGCATGTATTTAAAACTGGCAAATAATCCTATTTTAAGCACTAGAATATGTAGTAAAAAATATAATATAAACTTATTTTGTCAAGCATGTTAAAAATATTTTAATCTCAACAAAACCAACAAATATTTTTGCTTTATTATTTAAACATTCATGAGTCAAAAGAATGATATTTGTTTTATAAACTTACAACTTTAGCATAGTTTAAAAGATGGGCTAATAATTAATAATAAAAGCATAGGTAATTAACACCTATATACGTAAGTGAGGTAAACAATTTATGTCCATGCAAATGATGTCTGACTTACTTGAGGACTTATCTACAGAGCAACAACAAATTCTAGCTGGTGGAGTTAAAGTACCTGAAGAAGAAGGTCGCGAAGAAGAAGATGATAATGATGATGATGCAGGTTCTCCCTTGATTCCTATTGGAGGTACTCGCCTTTACAAAATTAAGAGCAGAAGCCTCGTTCGCGTGCGAAGATTACGCTAAACTTAGCAACTCGTAGGAGAGGATAAGATTCTCATAACTTACTCTAAACAAATTAGGTTTTGAGTAAGTTGAGATAGTCTTCTACATTCTCTTAAGGCATTAAATCAATGACTTAGGAATCAGAAAGGAAAGTACTATAGCTAGCACTTTCCTTTCTAACTCTCCTTACTTTAAATGCAAATAGTTTTGACTAGTTGATGAACACATCTTTACAGTATCACTCAATGTAGTAGCTGTAAATTTGCATAGATCGAGGAACTTTTCTGTACCAAATTGAGGTAATCAATTATGTCAGATCGACTCATCACATCTAATTTGCTGGTGGCATTATCCACAGAACAACAGCAGATTTTAGCTGGAGGTCGCAGGATCAACCTTGGTAACGCTGGCTCCGATGAAGATGATTTTGGTGATAGCAGTTTTGATGAAGGTGACTCCGATGAAGGTGACTTTGGTAACAACAGATCGAGAGGTATTCGCTTGAGATCGGGAAATCTTCGCTTAGGCGGTGGCGACTTCAGTGGCGATGGCTTTGGTGGCCGTAGGGGAGTTACTTTCTTGAAACTTACGTTTTTGTCAATGTAAATCAGACCAATAATCGTAATTTGTATTAAGTGAGTGAGGTAATCAATCATGTCAGTTCAATCCATCCAACCTGAGTTATTTGCAGAACTATCTACAGAGCAACAACAGCTTTTATCTGGCGGACAATTTGGCAGATTTCCTGGAGGCGACGGACGAGGTGACGGACAATTCTCTCAAGGTAGACCCGATATTACTGTCCGTGGTATTCTCACTGATGCTAGTGGTCAAAGTTTTCCTGTCCGCATTTTAGGCTTTATTTCTCAATAAACTCTCTTTGCTAAATTGGCAATTAGTGATGACAAAAAGACTCGTATAACTGCCTCAAAATATAATTTATTTTGAGAAAGTTTCTGTAGTCATACATGTTCTCCTGAGGTATTACATCAAAGAGCCAAAGAGCAGAAAGTAAAGTACTAGCTGTAGTCTTTAACTTTCTGCTTTTTTCTGATTAATGAAGCGACGATTAAAATAAAAAGTTATACACTTATGAAACATGTCAATTAATAAATAGCATGGCAGGCGATCGCCAGTATTAAAAAACCAAAAATATTGAATTTATTCAAATAATCAAGCTAAGATTCTCTTGTTACCTTCATAATATAATTTTATTTAAATCATGATATTCTCGAGCGTAATCCAAAAGTGTTAATTTTATTTTTTTACTTTCTAACTTTAGGATAATTTAGTATCTATAAAATCCATTTAAAAATAAAAGAATAGGTATTGCACATCTAGGTTTTTCATAAAAATATATATGTGTAAAACCTATGTAAGTAAGTGAGGTAAATAATTATGTCAGATCAAATCATCACGTCTGATTTGCTTGTGGATTTATCTACAGAGCAACAGCAGCTTGTAACTGGTGGAACAATCTACGGTTACGGATATGGCAGATTCGGCAAATTCGGCGGCTATGGTCCTTATGGTCGTGGTTTTGGTTCTTATGGTCGTGGATTTGGTCCTTATGGTCGTGGTTTTGGTTCTCCCTATTGCTAAGTCTGCAAAGTATACAGACTCCGTAGTTCCATAGTTAATCAGAGGGTGTAGGGTGTAGTGAGACTGTCTCCAGTTTCCTACCCCCTACCCCTTAGGGACTTCCAACTAAAAAAATATCCCATCGCTTTGGTGAGCAGGGGAGGCAGTGCGTTGCGCGGGTTAAGAGCGTTGTAGCAACTGCCGTGAAGCAGGGGGAGCAGAGGGAGCAGGGGAGGAAGAATCTCACAATCGTCTTCGCTCTTACAATTGAATAATTTAATTTCTGGAAGTCCCTTAGTCAGATGCGAAGGTTTCAAAATTTCCCGTGAAAAGTCAGGGAGGTTAGGTTTTTGATTACTGAATCGATGCTGGCTCCCCCTACACCCGCCTCAAAGGGGCTTGGTCAGTAAACCAAAAAGTTTTTCTCTAAAGAGCGATCACTAAAATACTTATATTTTTTAATACTTTTTTATACAGAAGCCTTTAACGAGCAGACATAGTATAGATTATGATGACTTATGATTAGTTGCTTRAGAAATTATCAATATTAACCTGATGGAAGATAAATGCTTTCAACTACTTGATATTTACGCTGTAAGGCTTGAGATAAAAAGGCTAACATCTGTTTAAGTGTAAAAARTGTGCGATAAATTAATCGACTTCCTTTCCTTTTACGACTGATTCTAGTCCAAAGAAAATTTACCCAAATATTAACTAAAAGAAAGGAAATACCAATAAATATTAATCTTAAGACAGGATTTTTATTATTTGTTCTAATTCGACAAATATTCTTGAGTCTATAGCTAGTTTCAATTCCAAATCGTTTGCGATA
>LXQD01000328.1 GCA_003326215.1 Nostoc minutum NIES-26
CTCCAAGTCTGCCATAATCGTCGGATTTCTCGCCATAAAGTATTTGAAGGTTTAGCTGCTCGTGGCAAAACTTCCGTGGATTGGTTCTTTGGTTTTAAGCTTCATCTTGTCGTCAATGAACTTGGTCAACTTTTAAATGTGACTCTTACTCCTGGTAACATTGATGACCGTAAACCAGTACCGGATTTACTGCATGAGCTTTTTGGCAAAATATTTGGCGATCGCGCATATGTTTGTGAAAAACTTGCTTCTCAGCTTTTGCAAGACTTCGGAATTCAGTTTTTTGCTAAACCCCGCCGCAACATGAAAAACAAGCTCATGCTTCTCCATGACAAGCTTTTATCGCGTAAACGCTCAATCATTGAAACCATTAATGACCAACTTAAGAACATTTCTCAGATTGAGCATTCCAGACACCGTAGTCCTGTTAATTTTTGCGTTAACGTTCTGTGCGGATTAATCGCTTATTGCCATCAACCGAACAAACCAAGCCTTCAGATGGAATGGCTTTTATCTCAGACTGCTTAACCCGAACTCAGGTTAAGTATTCAGGTAGAAGAGTATTGACAAAGGGGACACTTGAGGAGGAGTATCACAAATATGAACCAAAGCCTGCCTCAAGATTTAGACCGAGAAAGCTTAAACCAGTTATCGAAAGAACAACTGGTAGAGATAATTAGAAAAACACTCGGTAGCGCAACTAGTAGAATGTCCCATTGAAGTAGTAGAGTATCAACGCCATACCTGTGGTGTGAGTGTTGTGGAAATGTACAAACAGCACAGTGGCCACAAAATATTATACCAGGACAAGATTTAGGAATTTCTTTACAGGCGATCGAGCATTTAAAAATTACGCCCAATGGTTTGAGACTCTCGACTCCACTAGTTACAACGATTGGGTCATTCAATTCAAATCTAAGTTGCATTCCTCACTTGATCGATGGATTAACTTGGCCTCAGCTACAGCAGGTCAGCTTTTACGTTCTTTGCGCGATAAAGCCTCTCAATGGTGGTATTTCCTTGACCATCCAGAAGTTCCTCCTGATAATAATCAGGCCGAACGCTCACTTCGTTTGGCTGTCACAAAACGTAAGATTAGTGGTGGTTCCCGTTTGATGGAGGGGTTTCAACACACTGCCAATTTGTTGACGGTGGTGCAGACTTGAGGCAGCGCGTTGGGCGGCTTTGCCGACTTGAAGCGACTGCCGTGTCGTCGTCAAGGTAGGTCTGTAATTGATTTTTTTGCACAAGCTCTAATTGCTGACGCTAACAATTGTCTGTCTCGCCCTTCTTTGCTTCCCCAATATTAGTATTAGACCTGAATCCTTACGCAAAAAGAATAAAAATAAAACTATTGGAAGTGTATGTCTCAAGTTTCGATTGTTATTCCTACTTTCAATGAAGCAGCTAGTTTAGAGCGCACCCTGCGCCAACTGAGTTTATTGAACCCAGCTGCAAAAGAAGTAATAGTAGTAGATGGTGGTAGCGAAGATGAGACAGTAGCGATCGCTAAGCAAGTTTTGGAATCATTGAATCAAGAATTAAATGTACAAATTCTATTTTGCGATCGGCGTGGGCGTTCCATTCAGATGAATTATGGAGCATCATCTGCAACCGGAGATATACTCTGTTTTCTCCATGCAGACACTTGGATTCCTGATGATGCGATCGCTGTTATTCAAAATACCTTGGCAGAGCCTAAAGTTGCTTGTGGGGGATTCATTTCTTTAATGGTAGGCTCTCAAACCACTCGTTGGGGTATATCCTTGCACAACTACCTGAAAACTTACTATGCCCCGCTAGTGTTTAAACCTCACTTATTTTTTAAAGGATTGCGTCTGTTGTTTGGCGACCAAGTTATGTTCTGTCGTCGGCGTGACTTTTGGGATTGCGGCGGATTTGATGAGGCATTACCAATTATGGAGGATGGAGATTTATGCCTCAGATTGGTACAAAAAGGACGAATTGCTCTGGTTAACCGCATCGTTCAAAGTTCCGATCGCCGAGTGGCACGCTGGGGTAGTTGGAAAGCTACGGCAATTTACGTCTACATTGGCATTTTATGGGGGATTGGCGTTGATGCCAACTATCTCAAGCAGTTTTATCAAGATATTCGCTGATTTAAGCTCCAGTCGTAGTCAAGATAAGATATTGGCGTTGTGGCAGTCAATGGCACATCTATTTTCAAGTAGGAACCGATGTATTCAGGAATGGAAGGCGCAACTTTTAAGAAATCTTGTCGATACCACTTGAAAATTTTATTGCAGTAGAGGGTTTGACTATGAGAGTCATAACGAACTTTTTGGGGATTGTTAATAAAGCGATGAGCATCTTCATCTAACTGTTGAATAACTTGTTCGGGAAAGTAAGCTCCCGAACGGAGTAAAGGACAACCAACTGAAGCACAAACAATTGCAAAATGAATTCGTGGTTCTTGCAACTCGTCTCTAAGAATTTGGTTTTCGATTTGAGCTAGACTGTAACGCTGACCAAAAATGTCATAAACTCGACGCTGGAAGAACCATAAAAAAGCCAGCCAGTTAGGAACCCCGAAAATTTTTGGCAGAATCGAGTCCAATGGATATGTTTCTAAAATGCTGGAAATAGTAAACGCATTGTAGAGGTTAATCCACAATGCTAATTGCTCCAGAGCGTTGCTATTAGATTTGAGAGGCAAATTTTTTTGGCTTTCCAACCAATCAGCCAGCACTTGGGGTTGCTCTGTTTTCCAAGCAAGATAGTTTACACGACCCTGTCTATCGACATATTGACGCAGTAGTGTATCCCAGAGTTCAAAATTAATCATAAAAGATGGTCTTTTAACTTTACCCTATTAGAGGATTCTATCTGACCGAGGTATTTCCATCACCTTCCCAAAGAAAGCGTGCTATTAGCCAGCTTTGCTGCACATCCAAGCGACTACAGCGACTAGATTAAAGAGGCGATCGCAAAAGCTCTTGACACTGAGAACAATAGGGAAGTTAATTAGTACAAAGCTCATCACCTTCACTAATAACTGTTAGCGGGAACAATCTCAATAACTCAATTATTAGAAACAACAACTTTTAAATTAAACCAGCGTTCTTGTAATACTCCAGCTAGGGTACGTAAACCCCATGATTCACTACGACGATGCCCTACAGCGATTACCCCGATCTTAGTTTTTTGTATTGCTTCAACAGCTGGCTGTCGCAACTGTCCTGTGATGTAAACTTCAACACCACGAGCTACCGCTTCATACACTAATTTCTCTGTAATTGCACCAACAACAGCAATAGATGACACATTAGTGTGAATTGAAGTACATATTTGCTCATGTCCACCAAAAACTTGAGTTATGCAACTGCACAATTGCATAAAGCTTTGAGTTGGAATTTTTCCTAACATTCCAATTGCTCTGTTTTCTTTTTCTCCCAATACCTCTAATTGAGACATGTTCAACACTTGAGCCAAGCGGGGATTGAAACCTACTGTCAAACTTTCATCAAATGGTAAATGATAGGAAATCACTCCGCAATCGGGTGGAATCAGTTCTGGTTTTAGTTTCCACGGTCGATGCAAGAATAGTGCATCTAAATGTTGGGTGTTTACCCATTCCAACAACTCTACCCCAGGCTCAAGTGCTAACCCCAAACATTTAATAGGACGTAGTGATGGTAAATAGACTCCACCCCTTTCGCTAATTGCAAACTGCTTAACAGCCAAAAAGCTATTGAGATATTCTGCTATGTCTTCTATCAAAATTAAATTGTTGCATTCAGACAACATGAATACCCACTACAAGTAGCGCTTTTGCATCCGACGGTAATGCTAGCCTTAATAATAAAATACCCTGGTCAATTTGTAAGAACATTAACAATAGTAACTTTTACGAACTCTCGATAGCCACATCAGATAAGCGACTCCACTCATTCCAAGAGCCATCGTAATTACGAACATTTGGATAGCCCAATAAATACTTCAAAACAAACCAGGTATATCCAGAACGCCCACCGATAGCACAGTAGGGAAAGACTTCTTTATCAGCCGTAATGCCCTTACTAGTATAAAGATGCTTTAATTCGTTGAATGATTTAAAAGTCCCATCCTCATTGAGAGTTAAGATATGCTCAAGATGTATTGCACCTGGAATATGTCCAGTGCGTTCACCTTCATTTGGTGGCTGATTAAAAAACCATTCACCACAGTATTCTTGAAGTGTTCGGACATCCAACAACACGCGATCGCACAGGCCAATCGATGCCTGAACTTCATGATGTAATACTCTAAGACTGACATCAGGAGCTTTAGCATAGTAATCAGTGGCAGGAAACGTAGATAACTCAGTTACCAGTGGACGACCTTCTGACTTCCATTTTTGGTAGCCACCATTGATAACTCGTACATTCTCATGCCCAAAGACTTTCAACAACCAGAAAATCCAGGCTCCTGTTCCAGGGTAACTGCCATAGGCAATTACTGTTGTGTCATTAGTAATGCCTGAGCGTGCCATAAGGCTTTCAAAAGCGATCGCATTCAAATTGATTTTCAAATCGGGCAATAGTAAGTCTGTAAAGATGTTCCAAAAGACAGCACCAGGTATATGAGCATTTTTGTATGGCTCTGGACTCATATCCACTTCGATAATACGGACGTTTGGGTCATTAAAATGATTTGCTAGCCACTGGGTATCAACAAGAACTGATGGATGAGCGTATTGAGACACTTATATTTCTCCTTTAATAGTGCTAAAAAAATGAAGGGTTGCGTTTCCTCAATGGATGTTGTCTTGGTTGTCGTTGGGAAATAAGATGTGCGATATCCGATGAACTAGGGTTGTGGAAATAGACAATAAGGAAAAGCCGATGAGTGGGTGGAATATTGCCAAAGGAAAAGAAGTCTTCAAATGAATTGTGAGAAATTGCAGTCCAAGTAGCACTGGAATACTTGCTGTCAGCCTCTGGACTCTTGGGGGAAAGGGAATCAAAAATACCCATACCAACAAAATGATTGAAAGTATGCTGTACCCTCGCACGAGCCAAATATGTATGTTCCACCAATCAGAGTTGTAAAAGTAAGCTAGTCCAACAGTTAAAACTTGGGTTATTAAACAGATATTAAAAAACACTGTCGCTATAAAAAAACTAATTTGAATCCAGCGTATGGATATTAGTGTGTCATCAATGTCAGGATTTACAGTCATAGTAAAGTTATCCACAAAAGCTAACACGGAATGTAACTAAAGCTAAGATAAATCTGATTGTGATACTGCTACTAGACCTCGAAAGGGTACAATTTGCTAATTATGGTTGCCTTACAAGCTCTATTTCGTGCAATTGCTCAAGCTAAAGATGAACAGACATTGCGTTTGCACATATCCGCCCAAATAAGAGAGTATTTTTCAGCTACACGATGCGGACTGTTTCTCTTTGCTCAAACTCCTCTAGTTGACAGTAAGATCCAAAAAGCACTGCAAATTGCATTATCACCTCAATACAATCCAGTTGCGCGCTACTTGCTAGAACGCCATGCCCCAGTTCATGAAGCTTTGGTAGTAGAACCTAAGACGTGGAAGTTGATTTGTCCTCGTGCTGACCACTGGCACGTCATGGCAGGGCCAATTGTCAGTGCTGGTCAGTTAGTAGGTGTGGTAGGTTTTACCCGTAAGCAAGGAATGCCTGCATTCGACTTACAAAATCTCACAGATTTGAGTGCGCTTTGTTTGCACATTTCTACTTGGGTAGCAACTGCAAATTCGCAACAGCCGCTATTACAGACAGAGCGTTTAACACCTCGTGAAGCGCAAATTGCTTCCTTAGTAGCTCAAGGAAGAACCAATGCAGAAATTAGTGCGGAACTTTGGATTACTGAGAACTCTGTCAAACAAGCTTTAAAAAGGATGTTTCGCAAGCTTGAGGTTTCATCTCGTACTCAAATGCTTGCAAAGCTTTCCACAGTTTTAAAATAGAGTTGTTGGGAAATAAGCTGAAAAATGTCTAAAACTCAGTCATGGCAGATATTTCAGCGATTTTGTCATAAAATACTTGAAACCTAACTGGTGCAAGGGTTTCAGTGATTTTTAACGTTATTTTCCAACAGATCTTGCGGTATATTTTTCTCGATAGAAACAAACCGCTAAGTAGTTTGAGGATGACGTGTCTGTGCAGCAAAGCATCTTCAACTTCAGTAAGTAATATTTTTAACAAAACATTTGTAACTTTGCTTGCAGTTTATTTACTGGATGGCTGTTACTGTTATGGCTACTTCGGTCTGTCAAGGCAGGTAGATGCTCTTGGTAATGGTGTTGTTTATTAGCGCTCATTTTTCCTCAGGGAAACTTGGGTGCTTTTTTCGTGAGCAAATGCCATAAAGCAATTGATGCTTTGACTGATTGATTGCAGCCAACTTCCATATTAGCTTTTGCATAACGATCGGGTTTGCCAATTAATCCTAAACTACTACCATCAGTAGATAAATATTAACTAAAATTTTAAATTACTCCTCATATAGATAGAAAATTTGTGTTTGATTAAAAAATAATTGTATTTAGATTAAATAACAATATTCCTCAAAAAGATAGATTTATTTATAATTTTTACAAGCAAAATTAAGTAGAGAATGACAAAAATTCAATTATTTTCAAAGGAGAATCAAATGGCTAAGAAACAAGCAACAAACATTCTTTCACTAATTGAAGCAGAGCATCGCCAAGTTGAACAGCTTTTTAGCGAGGCAGAAAAATCTCAAGGAAAGAAACTGTATGAGTGCTTCAATCAAATTTATCTAGCATTAAACTTACATGCTAGAACTGAAGAGTTAGTCTTCTATCCAGCAATGCGCGAATACGAAGAAACGGAACAATATGTTGAAGAAGCTGAAGAAGAACACGAAGACGTTTCCGCACTTTTAGAAGAAATTAAGGAACTTCAACCGACTGCTCCTGAGTTTCAAGAAAAACTTAGTGAATTGCAACAAGCAGTGCAGCATCATGTACAAGAAGAAGAAAGCGAAATTTTTGATGCTGTGCGCGAGTGTATGAGTGATGAAGAGCTTACTGAATTGGCGAGCGAATTTCAAGAAGCTAAAGCTAAATTAGAGGAAGATGTCAAAGCGGCAATGGCTATGTGATGTGACTGTTTTAAAAGAATCAAAAATTTTCTCTCTCATAGCTGTATAAAATTGGCATTTAATACTCATCGCTTTAACCCCATACTTAGGGGTTATTTTTGTATAAATATTTTTTAAATCTGGATTTATTTCAGCAAATATATTTAGACAGGCTCCAAAGTTTATTCTCACAATCGTTTCAATTTTGAGTAAAAATTCTGTAGCTATGTGGGTTATTGATGCCTGCAAACGATCGCCAAAACAAGCTCCTTATTCACATAAGTATGTGGAATTTGTCGATTTATGGTTAGAGATAGCCATGTTATTAAAACACATATATTTTGCTCACTAATCGCATTTAATATGATTCAGGTTCTTAGTTGTTGTTTCATTAGCAATACTTTCGATTCTTCTAATTCATTGTGTCAAGCCTGATTGAGACGCTCTTACCTTGGATGTAGAGATCAAAAAGTAAAAGATTTGCTTACTAAGGTTGAATCACTAGTTCCAAATCCTGTAGGCATCATATAATTTGGTCTTTTCTGAAACAATTTATTTGGTATTTCAGGAAGGCCATCAAATTGATCGACTACTTTTAGTTTTAAAGGCTGGTATTGTTTTACTGTTAAAGTAAGCTCGATACCCTCTTGAGGAAGTCCAAAATAATCCAAGCTCCAGGGAATATTAGTGGAATTATTGATTCGATTACCAATTTTTTTACTGTTAACAGCAGCTCTTAAAACTTCTATTTTGGGGTCTAGATATACGCGCACAATACGTCGTTGCCTTGATGAGATAATCTGCAAACGTAGCGTTCTAGTACCGTTACGTGCATTATCACTAAGTAATATAATCTTCGGTGCGGCTAGTGAAAGGGCAGGAGCCTGATTTTTAAGAAATTGTCTCGACGCAAAAGGTAAATATTCAGTCAAAGAAACTTTTTCGGGATTTTGAGACAGAAACTGGGATGTCCATTCATCTGGTTGTTCGTCAAAACTAGCCCAGATAGCTTTTCCCGTATCCGCATTCAAAGCATAAAAAATACTATTTGGTTTGGGATGGTTAGCATCAAAACCTGCTGTTAAGCTACCAGCAATCATCAAACTCAAACTTATCATTAGCGCTGTAGCGGGCAAAAGCCATTTGTTAGGAGTTATGAATAAATAAAGGTGGGGAATGAGCAATCCAAGTAGTAATACTACCATCACCATTACTACTCCAGACATACTTATGGTGAGGGCAACTAACATCAGGTATATTGTAGGAGCAAATAAAATAATTACTGGAATAGAGCATACAGATAAAACAATAAAACTTAGTCCCAAGCGCTCGTTCTTAGAAGTAGCGAAGATAAATCCCCATCCTCCAAGATTTAATAACAATGGCAATGTAAATAAATAACTAGCCCCTGGTAGATATATACTAGTTAATACCATTAATATCAGCCACCAAAGCAATGCACCAAAAGTTAAATCTTGGATGTTTGTCTTCTGGTAGAAATAAGTATAAAGACCGGATGTAATAGCTATAGCGAGCGTTACAAAGGCAATCATGTAAAAATTACTGTTATATGTATCACCTTGAAGAATCGCTCTATATTCACTGTGTAAATTATTAATCAACCACCAAATAATTGTGACAACTGTCGCAACACTGATAATATTTATAAATAAAGCTAAAAAGCCTAAAGTCATTCCAGAGAATGATAGATGTGTTTTTTTAAAACCAAGTATTGTCACCCCAAAAAATAATCCAACTACTAAAACTGTCAAAGGTATTACCCATGCTTCTGGATAGCTAACAATGAATGAAGCGAAAATATCAAAGTAGACAGCATCACTTTGCTTAATATTTGTTAAATCTAAGTTTCCAAAATGACGTGTTAATGCTAAGGCATATTCACCGTGATGTTGCAGGCTATTCTGGTCAATTTTTTGTAAATTGTCATAGGCTGTATGATAATAAATAACACCATTAATAAAAGCAAAATTCAGCCCAGGAAAATCTGCTGATTTAAAGATAGTAAAATCTGTATCATTAGGTAACTGTTTATAAATGCTATTAAAAAGTGAACTGGTAACTGGATGAACCGATGCTTTGGCAAATTCCTGAATTAGCCATCCATTTTCACTGTTGGTTTCAAACATGACTGAGGGGCCACTATTTCCCCTAGCTTCAAAATTGACTGCTAAACCAACATCTTTTTTCCACGGATGTTCTTCAACAAAAGCGATCGCTCCTAGCAAACCAGCTTCTTCACCATCAGTAAACAAAAAAATTACATCATTTTTTAACGATGAACCTACTTTTAATGCCCTAACTGTTTCTAGCATTCCCGCAACAGCAGCACCATCATCACTAGCGCCGGGACTGTTGATTACTGAATCGTAATGAGCGGCTAGTAAAATTGCTTTAGTGCTATTACTTCCTGGAAGTTTGACAAGAATATTATGTACAGTTCCAGCAGCAAAGGGAACACCATTTTTTTTGTTAACAGCTGTTGTTTCCTGAATTTCTGGTTTAAGACCTAATGCTGTCAATTCTTTTAAAATATAGTCGCGCACCTTTACATGTTCTGGTGAATTAATGGGGTGAGGTTTCTGGGCAATAACTTCAAGGTGTTTCATTGCCCGACCAGCAGAAAACTCTACAAGAGGTGCATTGATTCCTACTGCACCAGGAGGATTTAGCTGATAAATGCCCAAAAATACCAGAGATAAGATGAATAAAAGGGTAATGAATTTAAAATATTTCATCAATTAGATAATATTTTTATTTGCTATTTTTAGTTAGATAACCTCTGTAAAGACATTAAGTGCAACGTCTTTACAGAGGTTATATCTAAAATGCTTCCTGCATTTTTTGGCGAAGACTAAGCGGTCTCATGTCAGTCCAGACTTTTTTAATGTAAGATAAACATTCCTCTTTAGACCCAGTTTTACCCGCGTCCTGCCAGCCGGGAGCATTCTCTAGATTGGCAAGCCATATTGAATACTGTTCTTCGTGATTTACTACGACTTTGTAAAGTGCGGTACTTTCTTTTTCGGATATATTCATTGTGATTTATCGCCTATTTTAGATAAATAATTAATTCAACTTGGTTATTGCTGATTTCAGATTATTGCTAGTAGATAAGCAGATTAATTTTAGTTAAGTTTAGCCGCGCTCCCATCTACTGAGCATCTGGTAGTTCTTCTTCTACAAACCGCAAACGTGGATAAAAATAGCCAGCGATCGCAGCAAATACGGTCAGCGTTCCCATAACCACAAATAACAGAGCAATACCATACCCTGGCCCGACACCGATAATCCGGCCGATACTTGCAGCCAATGGCCCATTCGCAACTAGCAGTGGATTAAACACGCGATCGGCTAGCGGCCCGGCTAGCAAATAAGCAAGTGGTAAAGCACCCCAAGCAATCATTCGCCGCACAGCAAACACCCGCCCTTGAATATCAGGTGCAACTTTTTTCTGCCAAATTACCTGGCCGGAGGCGTTGATAATTGGCAAACCAAAGAAGTAGAGGAACGCTGTCACAAAAAACACAGGAATCGAAGGGCGCAGTCCAGCAAACATAATGCTCAACCCTCCCAATAGCGTAAAGCTGAGTACGGCATATATGGGACGCTTAACACCACCCCAGATGCTCATCAGCAGACTGCCGATTAGCATCCCACTACCGCCAACAGACATGACACTACCAAGCACAGTGACTGGCGCAAAAGCAAGTACTAATGGTGTCACTAATACGTTGACCACTCCCGTGAGAAAATTGACGACGGCAATAAATACTAGCAACGCTAATAGCCCCGATCGCGCAGTAATATAAGTCCAGCCAAAGGCAGCTTCCCGCAGCAGAGGCTCTTTCTTTGCTTCACCCTCACTAATAGTCCTGACTTCCGGAAAATGGACGCACAACAGAGTGATGACGGAGAAAATAAACGTGGCAAAGTCAATAAAAATGATGCCCTGTATCTTGATAGTTGCAATCAGCACGCCGGCGATCGCAGGTGAGAGAATCTCAGCAGCCGCCTCTGCTGCCTCCACCATGCCATTGGCACGCCCCAGAAGTTGCTTAGGAACCAGCAGGGTAGTAGCAGCAGCATAGGCAGGCCATTGGAAAGCATTGAAGGCAGAACTGACCGCACTTGCCAAGTAAATATGCCAGATTTCCAGCTTGCCAGTAAACAGTAACAAAGCGATGACGAGAGTACTCAAAGCCGCGCCACTGTCACTCAGAATCATACAAAAACGCCTGGGCCAGCGGTCGATGAGTGCCCCTGCCACTGGGGAAAGGAGAATACCTGGCAACGTAGTGAACAGTAAAATCAGCCCAAACTGAGTTACTGAACCAGTGCGTTGATATACCCAAATACCCAAGGCAAAACGAGTCAAACCGGAGCCGATTAGGGAGACCAGTTGTCCAAACCAGATGAGAACAAAAACTGAGAATTTACTGCTGGAAGTTAAGGTTGCCATTTTCTGCCATTCGCTCCGCTTATGTCCAATGTGGTAGTTCGATAATCCGTTGGTTGGGATTCGCCACCAAGCTTTCTAACAAAGTCTGCAAATAATTGAGTATGCGGGCGATCGCTTCAGCATCAAAATAGCGGTAATCGTAGGTCATTTCCACGAACATTTCGACACCAGGAGTCACAGCAATGCAAAGTGGGTAAGACCAAAAATCAGTAGCGCGGAAACCTTCGATTTTCAAACTTGACAAACGCTCTCCCAAGGAATCGTCAATTGGGTAATTCTGGAACCGCAAGATACTTTCAAACAAAGGTTGGTTTTCCGCTACTTCGCTCCACTGATGTACCAGCGTCAGGGGACTGTATTCAAACTGGCGTAATTCTACCTGTTTGGTTTGGAAATGTTTTAACCAAGGCAGGATAGGCGCATCTAATGAAATTTGTACGCGGGCTGGTAGCAGGTTGGTAAACAGTCCAATCATGGAATCAGCGCCTTTTAAATCCGTGGGACGACCAGAAACGCTAATCCCAAAAGCTACATCATTTTTGCCGCTAAACTTATTCAAAAATATGCCCCAAGCTCCTTCTATCAAAGTGTTGAGGGTAATTTGAGACTGGCGTGCTAAGGACTGGAGGGCAGCAGTAAGTTCTGCTGACAAGCGCAGTGTTTGCAACCCGTACTCTTCTTGAAGTTGGAGCCAGTCACTAGCAGGTCGATTTGTACCCAGAAGATTTTGGCTCTCAAAGCCCTGTAATGCTTGTCGCCAGAAAGATTCCGCTTTGGATATATCCTGTTGCTGTAACCAAGCAATATAGTTGCGGTAGGGACGAATGCTTTCTAGCTCCAGTTTTTGATTTTGTCGAAATGCCTCATAAAGAGCAAAGACTTCTTGTAATATCAATGTGAAACACCAGCCATCCATTAATATATGGTGGATGCTCCAAACAAATTGATGCACGTCATCAGCCATCTGAATTAATGCCAATCGCATTAAAGGGGCTTGGGTATGGTCAAAACCCCGTTCTCGATCTGCGTTTAAAAAGGCTTCTAGTTGCTGTTGCTGCTGGCTTGGTGACAATTGCCGCCAGTCGTGTCGCTCCCAAGATAGGTTCACATGGGCGCGGACAATTTGCACCTTTTCGGCTAAACCTTCCCATTTAAAGGAGGTACGCAATACTGCATGTCTATCTACTAGCTGCTGCCAAGCTTGTGTAAATGCTTTATAATCGATTTCCCCCCGGAAAGTGCTGTCAAATTGCAAAAAATACAAACCTGCTGTTTGGGCGCGTTGAGACTGGATCAGCATCTCCTGTTGCATGGGTGTCAGTGGATACACATCCTCCACATCTGACTCACCTTCTTGCAAACGCTCTAAACTTTGTCGATCCAACAAAGGTGTGAGTGACACTGGTTCAATTGCTGTTTGTTGAACTAATTCAGCAGAACTGCCAATAACTTCTGCAAGGGAGGCGATCGTTTGATGTTGAAATAGTTGTGGTGGTGAGAGTTGCAATCCTGCTTCGTTAGCTTTGGCGATGATTCTGATAGCTAGAACTGAGTCTCCGCCTAACTCAAAGAAGTTATCGTGAATTCCCAATGGTTCAATGCCAATCACCGCTTGCCAAATTTCTGCCAAGGTTCTTTCTAGCTCAATTCTGGGCGCAACATAAGGAGTTTGTAATTTTGGTCTGGGATGTTTTGTCGTTCCCTGAATTTTCTCGATTTCCTCGCCAATATTTGATTGCATCAACAAAGCAACTTGCTCGATTGAGGCTTGCAAATCGGTGGTAGAAACGAGAATTTGGGGTAGCATATTCCGGCTCAACACCCTTGTAAACACTTCAACTCCTTCATGGGATAAGATGCCTTCTCCCAAAACGTTTTCCTCTGGTAGTTGCTGAGAATCATCTCTGTCAGCTGCAAAATCAAACACGCCTAAATCGGTTACTTTCTTCAATGTAAAGCCTTCAATTTCGACGAGTTCAATTCCAGATTCATCCATAATTGCGACATCAAAACTTATAGTTTCTTGAGAGGGATCGCGATCGCCTTTGTGCTTAACATAGCTATAAATCTTGCTGGGTAAGGATGCTTTAATACGAATACGGTTGTACCAGAAAGGAAAATAATCAGCACCCCCTTCTTCCTGAGCCAATGTCACGGCAACATCTAATAATGCCGGATGTAAAGCGAACTGTTCTACTTCTGCTGCATACTCTTGTGGCAGTTCGAGCATTGCTACAGCTTCGTTTTTGCCAAAGTGTACCTGTTTTAAACTCTGCCATCTGGGGCCAAATTGCATAGATTGTTGATTGTCAACATCATGCTTTTCGGGAGCATTTACAATATCCCGGACGTGGGGACACCTGTTAAAAATCTCTTGAATATTGTATTGTTTGGGCGGTTCAGGCGCTACACAAACTATTTTGCCTGTGGCGTGTTCTTGCTGTTGTCCATCACCACTGGCAACGGTAAATTCAAAAATGTCTTGGGATTTGTTTAAGATTGTATAGACTTCTTGGTTACCGTTTTCAGGGATAATTAAGGGTTGCAAGAAAGATGTTTCGCGGATTTCCACGATACCGCTATCGGCGTGTTTGGCAAAAGCAGCCCTAGCTATTTCTAAATAAGCTGTACCAGGAAGAATGGCATATCCTACTACCTTATGCTCATTTAAAACCCAATGCTTACTAATGCTAAAGTCAGTTAAAAATACTTCTCGTTCGGGTGATTCTTCCACACATCTATCTAATAGTGGATGAGCAACTTCAAAACCAACAGCACCTTGTCGCAGCTTTTGCATCCACATCGGTATTGCTGTATTGACTTTAATGCCAACATCCTCCCATAAATCCCAGTTAATTGCTGTGGTGAATACGTTATGTTTCGCAGTGTAATATTGAGCAAAAGCGTCCAAAAAGGCATTGGCAGCACAATAATCAACCTGTCCAAACTCGCCCATAATTGATTGCAAAGATGAGCAAAGGATCAAGAAATCTAACTTCACATCCTGTAATACTTCACCCAGTACTAAGGTTCCAGTTACTTTTGGTGACAGCACCTTGTTTGCCATCTCTGGAGTTTTCAGTTGAATCATCCCTCCACCAGCAATACCAGCTGCATGGATGACACCGTGCAGTTCGCCAAATTGCTCATAGGTTTGTTGCAGCACTTTCTCCATTTGTTCGTGGTTAACAACGTCAGCGCTAACAACTAAAACCTCTGCTCCCAAGGCTTGCAATGCTTGTATTTTGCGGATTTTGTGACTAGTATCATCATTAATATCGTGAGTCGCTAGCCAACTTTCCCTATCTTGTGCTTGGGGAAATACTGAACGTTGAGTTAAAACTAGCCGTGCTTGTACCGTTTTTGCCAGATGTTCTGCCAGTACAAGCCCAATACCGCCCATCCCCCCAGTAATTAAATAAACTCCGCCTTGTCGTAACCGTGAAACAGCCTTACCTTGATTAGCTAATGGTACTGTTTCAAAGGTTTGCACCCAGCGTTGATTTCCTCGATAAGCAACTACATTCTCAGTAGATTCTTGCAGCAATTCTGCTAAAATTTGATCGCCAAGTTTCTCTTTCTGAACTTGGGGCAAAGTGATATCAATACTGCGACAATTAATATTAGGAAACTCGCGAGTAATTACCCGACAGGGGCCAAGCACAACCGCTTTTTCTAAAGATGGTACTTCTAAGTCGGTAACATTTTGCAAGTTATTGGACACTACCGCCAGTTGCAACTTTTCGCTGAGATTCTGCTGTCCTAACGCTTGGGCTAGAAACAGCAACTGATAAAAGAATGTGTCAGCTTGGTTTGCTACCTGAGTCGCTTGGGCATCTTGTGTTAAAGGTGCGGTGACACTCCACAGATGTACAATTTGTTGTGGCAGCATCTGTGTTGTCTGCAACTCTTTTAACAAGCTGTCATAGTCTGCCCGTTGCGTAGGATTGAGGGTGTAGTGTCCTGCGGCAACTTTGCTAAAGGAGTTACCTACATGCACGCAAATCACTTGCTGTCCGCCAGCTTGCAGTTGTTGTGCTAGCAATTCACCAATACCGCATTCGTCAACGAATAATAGCCATCGCTGTGGTGTTAACTCCGATAAAGCCACAGGCAAAGGCGGCATTGTTCGCTTCCAAGAGGGAATGTAGAACCAGTCGGTAATATCCGACTTTTTGCGTAGGGAAACAACTTCTGGCTGAGTTTGTTGTGGGGTTTGGAGTTGAAAGTCTACCCAATAGCGTTGGCGTTCAAAAGGATAAGTTGGTAATGGTACGCGATACCGGGTTTCTGCTGCCCTCATCTGTTCCCAGTCCACTGATGCGCCGCTTAACCATAGTCTGCCAGCTGTTGTCAGCAAAAATGGCAAATCTGCGATCGCTTCTTTGGGATGACGCAGTGAGGTCAGTACTACCTGTTCTCCAGCGACGATCTGTTGTCTTGCAAAGGTAGCCAGCGTATTTCCCGGGCCAATTTCTAACAATATGCGTTTGCGGTCTTGTAGCAATGTTTGCACGCCGTCAGCAAACTGTACCGTTTGACGCAGGTGTTGTACCCAGTAGCGGGGGTTTGTAGCTTCTGCTGCGGTTATCCATTTTCCTGTAACGTTGGATACATAAGGAAGTTGGGGCGCTTTCAGCGCGACTTTTTCAACCTGCGCCTGAAACTCATCTAGAATGGGTTCCATCATTAGAGAATGGAAAGCGTGGGAAGTGTGAAGTTCGCGACACTTCACTCCTTGATGTTCGAGCTTTGTTTGCAACTCTATTAAGTATTCTTTGGCTCCAGCAACTACGCACTGATTGGGAGCGTTAACTACTGCTAAAGATAATTCTTTACTAAGTAATGGCAGTACTTCTGCGGAGGGTAGCGCCACTGCCAGCATCGCACCTGGTGGTACACTCTGCATCAGCCGACCGCGAGTTGCCACGAGTTTCAAGGCATCTTCTAAGGAGAAAACCCCCGCCAAGCAAGCCGCCACATATTCGCCAACGCTGTGACCAATCGTGGCTGCTGGCCGAACACCCCAAGACATCCAAAGTTTCGCCAAAGCGTACTCAATGACAAACAGTGCTGGTTGAGTAATTGATGTTTGCGTGAGTTGTTGCTGTGCCAGTTGTTCTGCTTCGGGATTGGTAGGATAAATTATCTGACGCAAATCCAATGGTAAGTGCGATTTCAGTAAAGTGCAGCATCTATCAACTTCCTTACGGAAAGTTGGCAAATTCTGGTATAAATCGCGAGCCATCTGTACGTACTGAGCGCCCTGTCCGCTGAACATAAATGCCACTGGGCGATCGCTTGTTTCTGGGACATCGTCAAAGACGCGATCGGGTTGTGGGGACTCTAATAAGGAGATAGCTTCTTTGATGTCACGACAAACTACTATGCGGCGGTATTGCCAAGGGTGGCGACCGACTTGTAGGGTATAGGCAACATCAGCAAGGTTGAGTGTGGGATTTTGCTTGAGATGTTCTGCCAAATTAGCAGTTGTTGTCTCCAAAGCAGCAGCAGTTTTAGCAGATAACAGCAACACTTGCCAAGGTTGAGTATCGCTTGATGGTTCCAGAACAGGCGCTTCCTCCATCACTACATGCACATTAGTGCTACCAACACCAAAGGAACTCACACCTGCGCGCCGGGGTGTATTTTTCGCCGACCACTCGTTTAACTGGGTATTGACGTAGAAAGGACTGTTGACAAAATCTATTTTGGGATTAGGTTGTTGAAAGTGCAGGGTAGGGGGTATTTGTTGATGTTTGAGCGCCAATGCCGTTTTGATTAAGCCAGAAATACCAGCAGCAGCATCAAGATGACCGATATTAGATTTCACCGAACCGATCGCACAGTATTGTTTTGCTTGAGTGCTGGTACGAAATGCTTTGGTTAGCGCTCTAATTTCAATCGGATCGCCTATTTGCGTACCAGTGCCATGTGCTTCTAAATAGCTAATAGATTCTGGTTCAACCTGAGCGTTCGCTAGCGCCTCTAAAATCACCTTAGTTTGGCCATCGACATTAGGAGCGGTAAAACTGGCTTTTAGAGAACCATCATTATTAATTGCCGAACCTTTGATGACAGCATAAATATGATCGCCATCTGCGATCGCATCTTCTAATCGCTTTAGGACAATAGCACCTAAACCACTGCCAAATACTGTTCCCTGTGCTTGAGCATCAAAAGTCCGCACATATCCATCGGGTGATTCAACGCTTCCAGGTTCGTAAAGATAACCCGTTCTGTGGGGAACATTAATCGCCACACCGCCAGCCAAAGCCATCTGACACTCATCAAGCAGTAAACTTTGACATGCCAAATGTACTGCCACCAAAGAAGTCGAGCAAGCCGTTTGCACGTTAACACTCGGCCCTTTCAAATTGAATTTGTAAGAAACACGCGTTGAAAGACAGGATAAATCATTTCCCAACCCGACTTGGAAAGGGTCAGTGTACTGAGGATTACCTTGATGAGAAAACAAATTAAACATATAGGTGCTGGTTTTAGCACCTGCAAACACACCAATATTACGCTTATAAGTTTTTGGATCGTATCCAGCGTTTTCAAACGCTTCCCAAGCGCATTCTAAAAATAAGCGTTGTTGGGGATCCATAATTTCGGCTTCAGTAGGAGAGTAGCCGAAAAATCCGGCATCAAATGACTCTACATCATCTAAAATCGGTTCTGCTTTTACATAATTGGGATTTTTTAATAAATCTGGATTTACTCCCGCAGCTTGCAAAGTCTCGTCATTTAAAGCAGAAATGGAATGTACACCATCCCGTAAGTTGTGCCAAAAATCATCAGCATTATTCGCTCCAGGAAAGCGGCAAGCGATACCAATAATAGCGATTTCTGAACCAGTAAGATTGTCTAAATTCTCTGAATTATTCACAGTTACCCTTGATTGTTAAAAAATACTTAATTACTAATTGTTAAGTATGTGATTACTGAGTAAATATTGATGGTTGAGGAGTTAGCGATCGCACTCAACAATATTCCACAAGTCCTTCATCATCAATTCCGAATTTTTCTTACTTTTTGAAGCGTTATAACGCGTTAAATCGCAATATTTAGTACGGCACGGCGTAAATCAAGCACCAATTCCAAATCCATAAACCCCTTGCAGTAGAGTAATTACTAATTACACGCAGCGGTACTATAGGACTCATATTTGATTTTTGAAATTTTTCATCTCTTATCTCTGTGTACTCTGTGTCTCTGTGGTTAAATAAATTACTTTTAAACCGCAGAGGCGCAGAGGACGCAGAGAGGAAAGCGAAGATTTTTCGAGTCACCTTGAAAGGGCTAGTCCTATTTTCATACAAGTAAGCAACAAAACTTAATATTACGCATCTACTAAACTAATCTCACGCTTTTCTTTGTTGAGTCTTTGGCGTTTTTGATATTGCTGTCGCCGATTTATTCTCTCTTGTTGTTCTTCATTATTATTAGTTATTTCTTCCTGATTCTCGTTTTCATTACTGTTTAATAACTCCGCAAGCGAGCGGATTGTTAAACCTTCATAAAGACTAACTACTGGGATTTCTTTATTTAGGAACTTTTTCAAGTCAGCAGTAACTTGAACTGCTAACAGAGAATCACCACCCAAATCAAAGAAATTGTCATCAATTCCTATTTTTTCAAAACCAAAAACTTTTTGCCAAACATTGGCTATTTGTTGTTCTAGTTCGTTACTAGGAGCAATATAAGGAGTCGCAAGGTTTGGTCTAGGATAGGATGAATTTACTTTATCAACCACTTGAGAATTGATTTGATTTTCTCCAAGTGTAATTTGCTGTAACTGCTCTAGCCGCAAGTTTAACAGGCTGGAAAAATCCAGATTTTGCATGTTTGCAAACGACTGCATATTTACACTTGGTGTCAGACTCCACAACTGCATAACTGCTTGGGGAATTGTCTCTAATGTTTGCAATTCTTGCAACAAGCTGTCAAAGTCTTGACTCTGAGCCGGATTAATCGTGTACACGCGTTCTCCGACTTTGCTAAATTGTTCGCCAACTCTGACAGTAATTACGTCTTGGTTTGCTATCTGCAAAAATTGTATGACTTGATTGCTCGCGCTACTTTCATCAACAAACAATAGCCAGTTGAGTTTCTGTTGTGTCAATGCGATATTTACTGCTAAAGCTGTATCTTGCTTGACTGGTGCTAATTTTGATGTTTGTGGTTCAATCCAATACCTTTGGCGTTCAAAAGGATAAGTTGGCAAAGACAGGCGTTGGCGATGTTCGTCAGTGTATAAACCAGACCAATCGATCTGTACGCCTGCTAACCAAAGCTGTCCCAAGGTGTTCTGCAAGAAAGCTACATCTGATTGTTGGTCTTGGGGATGGCGTAAGGAAGCCAGTGTTATTTGCTCGGGTTTTTTACTAGGATGGCGGAGAACAAAGGTGCTTAATGTACGACCAGGGCCAACTTCTAGGAATAAGCGATCGCTTTCTTGTAATAATTCCTCTACACCCTGAGCAAATCGTACTGTTTGCCTTAAATGTTTAGCCCAGTAACTGGGGTCTGTAGCTTCGGTGTCAGTAATCCAAGTGCCACTGACGTTAGAAATGTAAGGAATTTGTGGCGGGTGCAAACGACAACCTTTGACTAACTCTGTGAAAGTCAACAGGATTGGTTCCATCATTGCCGAATGAAAAGCATGGGAGGTATGCAGGGGACGGCATTCTACACCTTGGCTCGTCAGATGTTTGTGTAAGCTGGTTACAGCGGTTTTTGTCCCTGCAACTACACACATAGATGGCGTATTGATAGTAGCTAATGAAAGTTCTGGGTTTAAAAAGGGTTTGATTTCCTTCTCTGGTAAAGGTACAGCCAGCATTGACCCTGCTGGTAGTTGCTGCATTAGCCGACCCCGTGCTGCAACCAAAGCTAGGGCATCTTCTAAAGAAAACACTCCCGCTAAGCAAGCGGCTACATACTCACCGATGCTGTGACCGATCGTGGCTTCTGGCTTAATACCCCAAGACATCCACAGTTTTGCCAAGGCATATTCGATAACGAATAGAGCTGGTTGGGTGAGATAAGTTTGATTGAGTTGTTGGGTGGCGACTGCTAAATCTTCAGTTGGGTAGAGTACAGTTCGCAAATCCAATCCCAAGTGAGGTTCGAGCAATTCGGCGCATCGGTCTACTTCCTGCTGAAATGTCGGCTCTTCTTGGTAAAGTTCTTTCGCCATATTCACATACTGGGAGCCTTGACCGGGGAACAGAAAAGTCACTGGTCGCTCTGTTAGTTCTTGAGAGTGGGTCAGAACTTGTTTTGGTTCCAGGGTTTGCAGTGCAACTACTGCTTCTGCTTGGCGATGACAGACTAACATCCGGCGGTGCTTATGGGTTCTGCGACCGACTTGCAGGGTATATGCCACATCAGCAAGGTTCAGATTGGGGTGCTGCTGCAAATATTCTGCTAGGTTAGCAGTCATGGTTTCTAAGGCAGAATTAGTCTTAGCTGACAGGAGTAACAATTGCGAAGGACGGCTAGATTCTGAGGTGGCGACATCAGGTGCTTGTTCTAGAATGACGTGGGCATTGGTACCGCCAATGCCGAAGGAACTCACCCCAGCTCGTCGGGGTGTACCAGATGTTTTCCACTCAGTTAATTGAGTGTTGACGTAAAAGGGACTGTTAACAAAGTCAATTTTCGGATGGGGCTGCTCAAAGTTTAAACTTGGCGGCAGCATTTGGTGTTTGAGTGCTAAAGCAGTTTTAATTAAACCGGTGACACCGGCGGCTGTATCTAAATGTCCGATGTTGGTTTTAACTGAACCAATCGCACAGAATTGTTTTTCGTCTGTACTTGTCCGAAAGGCCTGGGTGAGAGCCGCGATTTCAATGGGGTCGCCCAAAGCTGTAGCAGTGCCGTGGGCTTCAATATAGGTAATTGTCTCGGCTGCTACCTCAGCCATGACTTGCGCCGCTTGAATTACCTTGGCTTGTCCTTCCACACTAGGAGCTGTATAGCCAACCTTTAACGAACCATCATTATTGATTGCCGAACCTTTGATCACAGCATAAATGCGATCGCCATCTGCTAGAGCATTTTCCAGTCGCTTGAGAACAACAATCCCCGCACCAGCACCAACAACCATGCCCTGTGCTTTGGCATCAAAGGCGCGACAATGTCCATCGGGAGATAAAATCCCGCCTTGTTGATAGAGATAACCTGTCTTTTGAGGCAAGGGTATGGAAACACCACCAGCTAAAGCCATCTCGCAATCTCCACTCAGCAAGCTTTGGCAAGCGAGGTGAACGGCAACTAAGGATGAGGAGCAGGTCGTTTGCACGGTAATACTCGGCCCGGTCAAGTTGAGTTTATAAGAAACCAAAGTGCTGAGGTGGTCTTTATCATTGGCAGCAATTGCTGATGTTTCTAGCAGCTCCCGATTGCCATAAAGATTATTTAGCAAGTAATTATTCATGCCCGCACTAGCAAAAACACCAATGGGACTTTCATAAGTTTGGGAGTTATAGCCAGCATTTTCTAACGCTTGCCAAGCACATTCTAAAAAAAGCCGATGTTGGGGGTCTATGATTTCGGCTTCTCTGGGGGTGTAGCCGAAGAAAGCAGCGTCAAACTTCTCTACATCTGCCAACACAGATCCTGCTTTCACATAGTCGGGATTATCTAGTGAAGCTTGGTCTATACCCTCAGATAGTAATTCCTCATCCGAGAACGATGAGATTGACTCGACACCATTAATGAGATTGTGCCAAAACTCATCAGTATCTTTCGCTCCGGGAAAACGCCCTGACAAACCGATAATCGCGACTTCTAAACCAGTGTATTGAGTGGATGTAGTGAGATCCATGTTCTACCTTCTTAGTTCTTACTGTTGGGAATTAATTACCGATGAACGCGCTAAACGTTGCTTAAGACGGTTTCTGCCCGCTTTCATGCCTTCTAAGTTGTTTTGTGGCAAAGCAGATGTAGCGTCGCCCTTGTCTAGACTGAGATGTTTTGTTAAAAGGCTGACGGTGGAATATTTAAACATCTCTATTATGGATACATCTTGATTCAGGGTTTTCCGCAAGCGATCGTGAACTTGAATCATTAACAATGAGTGACCGCCAAGGTCAAAGAAATTGTCATGCAAGCCCACCTTTTCAACTTGCAGTACTTCTTGCCAAATATTGGCTATGGTGCGCTCTAACTCTGTTCGTGGAGCGACATATGAGGTGGCTAATTCCATTTGCTGATGTTCTGGGACAGGCAAAGAACGACGATTCAGCTTGCCATTAGGTAAAACGGGTAGCGCCTCTAGCAGCACAAATGCCGACGGCAGCATAAAGTTAGGCAAGCGTTCTTGTAGAAAGCCTCGCAGGTCGCTAACACTTGGCTTTTGACCGGGCTGGGGAACCACATAAGCTACCAATCGGCGATCGCCTGGAACATCTTCCCGCGCCTGTAACACCACTTCTTTGACACTGGGATGTTGTAACAGTGCTAGTTCAATCTCGCTTAATTCAATGCGGAAACCGCGAATCTTTACTTGGTCGTCAATCCGACCGAGAAATTCTATCGTTTTGTTGGCACGATAACGCACCAAATCCCCAGTTTTATAGAGGCGTGCACCGGGTTCGGTACTGAAAGGATTGGGAATAAATTTCTCTGCTGTCAAATCTGGTCGATTGAGATAGCCTCTAGCTACACCAGCCCCGCCAATATACAGTTCTCCCCTGACTCCAATGGGAACTGGTTGTAAAGATTCATCCAAAATATAAGTTTGGACATTGGCAATCGCACGTCCGAGCGTAACTTCTGATGTCTCTTTTAATTCACCCATTGTGGCAACAATAGTTGATTCTGTTGGCCCGTAGGTGTTAATTAGAGATACAACCTGCCCCACAGATTTGTGCCACTTCGCTAAGCGTTCTGGTATGGCTCGTTCGCCACCGATAATTACTAATCGTACCGAACTGGGAAAACTGGCAGTGCTTGTTTCTAAGTTAGCTGCTAACTCATGCCAATAAGACGTTGGCAGGTTGAGGATATTAATCTGCCAATTCTGACAAGTTTCTAAGAATGATGACACAGAAGCCAGCATTCTATCAGTTCGCAGTACAAGGGTTGCACCTCTTGTCAGACAAGGATAGATTTCTTCCGCACTGGTATCGAAACTGATAGAGGCAAATTGCAGAATTCGGTCATTAGCCTCTATTTTGTAAGCTTGACTAGCTGTATTGGTGTAACTCACCAAAGACCTGTGTTGTATTGCTACACCTTTAGGACGACCTGTAGAGCCGGAAGTATAAATGATATAAGCCAGATTGTCTGCTGTGACTTTGCTATGGGGGTTTTCTTCTTTATATTCAGCGATCGCCTGCCAATCTGCATCTAGACAAACAACCTTGGTTTGGCATTCTGGCAAACTTGTCAGTAGCCGTTCTTGGGTAAGCAACACAGGTACTTGAGCATCTTCTAGCATTAAAGCCATGCGATCGCTGGGATAGGTCGGGTCTAGAGGCACATACGCCCCACCAGCCTTGAGAATACCTAACATTCCCACCAACAAATCTAAGGAACGTTCCAGACAAATGCCTACTCGTGTTTCTGGTTGGACACCCCAAGCTAAAAGATAATGAGCTAATTGGTTAGCGCGACGGTTTAACTCTTGATAACTCAAGGATTCATTTTCTAAACAGACAGCGATCGCATCGGGACTTACTTCTACCTGCTGCTCAAATAACTGATGGATACATCTATCTTCCCCAACAGAGGTTTTGCTATTGTTCCCATCGAGTAATAACTGCTGACGTTCGCTTACTCTTAATAGCGGTAAATTGATAATCTGCTGGTTACTATTGGCAACAATACTTTCTAGTAAAGTTTGGAAATGCCCTGCCAGGCGATCGATAGTTGTGGCATCAAATAAATCCGTGTTGTATTCCCAAAAGCCAGCGATGCCGTTAGGAGTTTCTTCTAAACTGAGGGTTAAATCAAACATTGACGTTTCGCGATCTATCGGCATTGATTGCAACGTCAGCCCCTTCAGTTCCAAAGCGGGTATAGAGACATTCTGAAGCACAAACATGACTTGGAAAAGCGGGTTACGGCTAGTATCGCGTTCCGATTGCACCACTTCCACCAGTTTTTCAAAGGGCAAATCTTGGTGAGCATAAGCTCCTAAAGTCACCTCACGCACTCTTTGCAACAACTCACTAAAGCTGGGATTTCCCCCCAAATCGGTACGCAGCACTAGGGTATTGATAAACATCCCAATTAGTGGTTCTGTTTCTTTGCGGTTGCGGTTAGCGATGGGAGAACCCACAATAATGTCATCTTGTTGACTGTAACGGTATAGCAATACCTTAAATGCTGCCAGTAGTGTCATAAACAAGGTGACACCTTCGCGCCCAGAAAGTACTTTCAACTCGTCAAGTAAAGCTTTGGGAAGTTCTATGGCTTGCTTATTGCCAACGAATGTCTGTACTGCTGGTCGCGGACGGTCTGTGGGTAAATCTAATAAGGAACTACCAGTAAGTTGCTCCTTCCAATAAGTTAGTTGTCGATCTAGTACTTCTCCCTGCAACCACTGACGTTGCCACACTGCAAAGTCTGCATACTGAACGGATAACTCAGGTAAAGGTGAGGTTTTGCCTGTGGAATAAGCTTCATAAAGTGCCGCTATTTCCCGAATCATTACACCCATCGACCAGCCGTCAGAGATAATATGGTGCATACTCAACAGTAGTAAATGCTCTGTTTCGCCTAACTGCAAGAGTTTCACCCGTAAAAGCGGCCCCTGGAGCAAGTCAAAGGGTTCTTCGATCTCTTGTTTGACTAACTGTTGAATTTCTTGTTGTTGATTTGCTAACCTCCTCAAATCGACTATGGGTAAAGATAAAGTCAAATTGGGGCAAATGACTTGCGATGGTTGTCCTTCTATGATGGTGAAGGTCGTTCGCAAGGATTCATGACGTTGTACTACTTCATTCAAACTTTGATGCAGTGCCATCACATTCAGCGAACCCGTCATCTGTACAGCTTCGGTAATGTTATAAGCAGTGGTGAAGGTATCCAGTTGGTTTAAGAACCACAACCGCCCTTGGGCAAAGGAAAGGGGTAAGTTACGTTCGCGCGAAACTGGCAGGATGGGCAAAGCTTTGACATCGGTTGCTTCGCGGTGAATTTTGGCAATTTCCTCGGCAAGTTCGGCGACAGTAGGAGCTGCAAACAAGCTACGCAAAGGCAATTCCACTTGGAAAGCTTCCCGCACCCGTGAAATTACTTGTGTTGCCAGTAAGGAATGTCCTCCCAAGGTAAAGAAGTTATCTTTGATACCTACTTTCTCCAGCCCCAGAATTTCCGACCAAATAGCCGCCAGTACTTCCTCAACTACAGTTCTAGGGGCTATATACTCGCTTTCTGAATCCCAGATGGTGACTTCTGGGACTGGCAGCGATCGCCGATCTACTTTGCCATTCGGAGTTAGTGGTAAAGTATCAAGGATGACAAAGGCAGCAGGTATCATAAATTCTGGCAGTTTTTCACCCAGGAAAGACCGCAGGGTTTTCACGGGTATTTCTTCTGCTGCCAGATAGGCAACTAAGCGCTTTTCACTCGGTCGGTCTTCTCTAGCAACAACCACAACATCCCGCACACCTGGATATTGGCGTAAAAGTGCCTCGATTTCACCCAATTCGATGCGGAAGCCGCGAATTTTTACTTGATGGTCGAGTCTTCCTAGATATTCCAGATTGCTATCGGGCAAATAGCGTACTAAGTCACCAGTTTTATAAAGGCGTGATGGCTGATTGCTAAATGGATTGTGAATAAATTTTTGTGCGGTTAATTCCGGTCGATTCAGATAGCCACGAGCTAAACCGCAACCACCGATATATAATTCACCAGCCACCCCAACTGGCACAGGTTGCAAAGAAGGATCTAAAACATAAACTTGGGTATTGGTAATGGGACGACCAATGGTTACACGATCTTCCGGTTTCACTAGCGTAAATGTGGAATAGGTCGTGTCTTCTGAAGGCCCGTAAAGGTTAAAGACTTGTTGGACGTTTGTTTGCTGATACAGTTGCTTGACAAGCTTTTGCGGTAGAGGTTCGCCTGCTAAGTTGATGGTGCGTATAGAAGCAGGTATGCCATTCACTCTGAGTAATTCAGCGATCGCAGAGGGAACGGTATTAATTAGAGTTACACCATGAGATGCTGTTAAACTAGGCAATGCCAAAGCATTTTCGACTAAAATTACCTTGCCACCACAACTTAATGGGGCAAACAATTCAAAAACCGACAAATCAAAGCAAACTGAGGTTGCTGCTAATACTCCAGCAAAATCCTCAGCGGTAAATACTTTTGTTGACCAATCTAAAAAGGTAACAGCGCTGCGGTGTTCGATAACAACGGCTTTTGGTTGACCTGTAGAACCACTGGTGTAGAGGACGTAGGCGTTATTTTCTGGTAAAACTCGAACGTGAAGATTTTCAGTATTTTCTTGGCTAATTGTTTCCCAGTCGGTATCCAGACAGACTGTTTGCGCCGTTTGTTGTGTCAATTGGTCGCGCAGTTGGTTTTGGCTGAGTAACACTGGTGCTTGGGCATCTTGCAACATAAAAGCCAAGCGTTCTTGGGGATATTTCGGGTCGAGAGGAATATAAGCGCCACCTGCTTTGAGAATGGCTAAAAGTCCTACCACTAATTCCCAGGAACGTTCTAAACAAATACCCACCCGGATTTCAGGTTTGACACCCAATTTTTGCAAATAATGTGCTAATTGATTGGCACGTTGATTTAATTGTCGGTAACTAAGTTGTTGGTCTTGGAAAATCAGTGCGATCGCATCGGGAGTTTTTTCTACTTGCGCTTCAAATAATTGATGGATGCATTTATCGTGCGGATAATAAGTCTGGGTATTATTCCACTCCTCCAAGATTTGATGTTTTTCCGGTTCAGTCAGCAAAGGCAAGTCAGATAACTGCTGTTTTGGATTAGAAGTGATACCTGCTACCAGTGTTTGAAAATGCCCTACCATTCTTTGAATGGTTTCAGCATCAAACAAGTCTGTGTTGTACTCTAACCAACCTTTGATTCCATCTGGTGTTTCTTCTAAATCGAGTGTCAAATCAAACTTCGCCGTGCCATTATCAATTTCTAATGGAGTTAATTGCAAACCGGAAAATTCCAGTGCTGGCATCGGAGCGTTTTGCAGAGCAAACATCACCTGAAACAGCGGTGTGTGGCTCATATCCCGTTCTGGTTGCAAAGTTTCTACCAGTTTTTCAAAAGGCAATTCCTGGTGGTTATACGCCTCCAGAACCACATCCCGCACGGATGAAAGTAGTTTTTGAAAGGTAGGATTTCCTTCCAGATTAGTACGTAGCACCACAGTATTGATGAAAAACCCGATTAAATCCTCAGTTTCTGCGCGATCGCGATTAGCGACGGGAGAACCGACAATTATATCTGCTTGCCCTGTGTAACGGTAGAGTAGAATTTTGAAAGCGGTTAGTAAAGTGATAAACGGGGTAACTCCTGCTTGCTGACTCAAGTTTGCAATTGCCTGCGATAGAGATTTAGACAACTGCAACTTTTGCCTGGCTCCGTAAAAGGTTTGCACAGGAGGGCGCGGTCGGTCGGTGGGTAATTGCAATACAGGCAAGCTACCAGCAAGTTGCTGTTTCCAGTAGTTGAGTTGAGTTTCTAGCAAATCGCCTTGCAGTCTTTGCCGTTGCCAAACAGCGTAGTCTCCATACTGAATCGCAAGCGGGGATAGAGATACTGGTTGATGATTTGAGAAAGCATCGTAAAAATTTGCCAACTCCCGTACCAACACACCAAGAGACCAGCCATCAGAGACAATATGATGCATTGTCAAAAGTAGGATATGCTCCTCGCTTGACAAGCGTAGAACTTTAGCACGTAACAGTGGCAACTGCGATAAATCAAATGGCTGTTTGGCTTCTTGAGCAGCTAATTGCAGATATTGAGTTTGGCGATCGCTTTTTGAATACTCTTCTAGGTTGATTATCGGTACTGTCAGAGTTTGGTTCGAGTGAATTATCTGTACTGGCTGTCGGTCAACTGTAGTAAATGTAGTTCGCAAAGCTTCATGACGGCGTACAATTTCATTGAGGCTTTGTTGTAACGCAAATATGTTTAAGCGTCCTGCAATGCGTACTACTGCTGGGATGTTGTAGACATCGCTTCCAGGTTGCAACTGGTCGAGGAACCATAGTCTAGCCTGTGAAAAAGAAAGAGGTGCAGTAGCAGGGTTTTCTCTGGGAGAAATCTTTGATGTCTGTTCTAGTTCTATACCTTCTTCAGCTAGCAAGTATGCGAGAAGTTCGCGCTGTTCTGCGGAAAGTCCGGTTTGGTTTGTTAATTGATTTTCTGTCATTTTTACTTTTAAACAAATAGAAATAATTAGATTTGATTCCCAAAAAAATCCTCAAAGCCTTCAACCCCTTTGCATCTATCTACGTTGACCCAGTTTTCTAAATGTCTTTAGAAAAATTGGGCTTACTCGATTAATTAGTTCTGGAACTAGGGATTTATGCAAAACGAAGAAATTAAGCACGATAGAGGATACAAAGAAATAAGACACAGCAATATGACCAAGCCATCAATGAGAGGATGTTTGAAAAGTCATGATTGATGTATTAAATATTTTTTACCCCACCCTAACCCTCCCCTTGTAAAGGGGCTACGGTGTACACACAAGTCTTGTAAAGTTGCCTAACAGCGTTTCGATCCCCCCTAACCCCCCTAAAAAAGGGGGGAAAATTTCTTAAAGTCCCCCTTTTTAAGGGGGATTTAGGGGGATCAGATGATTTGTGTGTACACCGTAGCCTTTACAAGGGGGGATTAAGGGGGGTAATAATTTGACAGTCATCAGTCTACACGATTAAATATGCAACTTAGACGCGCTTTAGCTTACCCAGCACTCTTTTTACTTACCTTTTTTTTGCTGAAGTGTTGCTTGCAGTTGTTGGGTTGACATCGCTGCGATCTTTTGGAACACCTGAGCAATCTTTTCTATCTGACCTAGTTTTGTTTCACGAGCAATCAAAAGTTGTGAAAGCTTCGCTATAGTAGTAGCCTCAAACAAGTTATGTACAGGTATTTCTACATTAAAGATATCTCTGATTCTGGAAATCACTTGGATAGCAAGTAAAGAATGTCCTCCCAACTCAAAGAAATTGTCGTGAATTCCAACGCGCTCAACTTGCAAAATTTCACGCCATATCCCTACTAAAACTTCTTCCAATGCGGTGCTGGGGGGAACATAAGTAACATCATGCTCTAAGCTTAAGCTAGCAGCGTCGAGTGCTGGTAAGGCTCGGTAGTCTAACTTGCCATTTGGTGTCCGTGGCATTTGCGGAATAGTGACAAAAACACTGGGAATCATGTAGTCGGGTAAATGACGAGATAGATAAGAACGTAAGTTTTTGGCGGATAGTTGCTGATTATCCTCGTGTAGATTAACTTCACCTTGAGGAAAGAGTATTTCGTACAAGGATTCTTCACCGACGGAAGAAGAAAATTCAAGTAACTGTTGATGCTCTTTGGGTACAAGGTAAGCGATTAAGCGCTTCTGGGATGCTTCATCATCTGTGTTATTTTGCACCACTACAGCAGCTTCTGCCACTCCTGGATATTGGCGCAAGACCGTTTCGATTTCACCCAATTCCAAGCGGAAGCCGCGAATTTTCACTTGCTCGTCAAGGCGACCGAGGAATTCAATATTACCATCGGGCTGGTAACGCGCTAAGTCACCAGTTTTATACAATCGTGCGCCTGTTTCATCGCTAAATGGGTGGGGGATAAATTTTTCGGCGGTAGTGTCAGGGCGGTTTAAGTAACCACGGGATAAGCCTGCACCACCAACATATAATTCTCCAGGTACGCCAATGGGTACGGGCTGTAAATAAGTATCTAGAATGTAAATTTGTTGGTTAGCGATGGGACGACCGATGGAAATCACTTCTGAGTGTGGCTGGCATACCCAGGATGTTGCATCAATGGATACTTCTGTGGGGCCGTAGCAGTTGTGAAGTTCCACTTTAGAAAGATGGCTAAAGAAGCGATTGCTCAGTTTTTTTGGTAAAGCCTCACCACCACAGGTAATATAGCGTAGGGCCTGACAAGCTTCTAAACCTGGTTGTTCCAAAATCAATTGCAACATCGCAGGCACAAAATCCGCGATCGTAATTTGCTGCTGTGCCATTACTTGGACAAGATAGCTGGGGTCTTGATGACCGTTTGGTTTAGCCATTACCAGACTTGCTCCTGACAGCAACGGTGCAAAAAATTCCCAAACACAGACATCGAAACTAAAGGAGGTTTTCTGCAATACTCGGTCTTTCGATGTCAATTGGTAACGTTCTATACCCCAAACTATGCGATTGACAATACCTGCATGGGCGATCGCAACTCCTTTTGGTTGTCCGGTAGAACCGGATGTATAGATAATATAAGCAAGGTTGGCAGGGGTAATTGCAACAATTGGTTTCTCTGTGCTTTGTTGATTAATGATTTCCCAATCTATATCGAGGCAAATCACACAGGCAGAATATTCTGGCAAGCTGGTAAATAGGGAATTTTGGGTCAGCAGTACCCGAACTTCAGCATCTGCCAGCATGAAAGCAATACGTTCTTTTGGATACGTTGGGTCGAGAGGTACGTAAGTGCCGCCAGCCTTGAGTACGCCTAGTATCCCAATTGCCATTTCCAAAGAGCGATCGAGGTAAATACCCACCCTAACTTCTGATTTTACGTCGCTGGCTTGTAGATAATGTGCTAGTTGATTGGCTTGTTGGTTCAGTTCTCGAAAAGTAAGTTGTTTGTCTTGGAAAATTACTGCAATGGCATTGGGAGTTTTCTCTACCTGAGCCTCAAATAGTTCGTGAAGACACACATCTTTAGGGTAATCAGTCTGAGTAGCATTCCACTCTACAAGCAGTTGTTGCTTTTCGACTGCTGTTAATAAGGACAAAGTCGAGAGAGGCTGTTGGGAATTAGCAACGATATTTTCTAGTAAAGTTTGGAAATGACCCGCCATGCGAGTAATTGTGTCTGGATTAAACAAGTCAGCGTTGTATTCAAATGATGCTGCTAGAGAGCCATTGACTTCTGCCATTGTGAGCGTTAAATCAAATTGAGCGACTTTTTGTTCCAGCGCTAGAGATTCCATCTGCAATTCACCCAGATGTATCTTTACTCCTGTTTCATTTAAGGTGAAGGCTGTTAAATCTTGGTGCAACAGATGCGCTTTTTGCAAAACAAACATGGTTTGGAATAAAGGCGAACGACTTGAGTCGCGTACCGTTTGCAGTCGCTCGACTAAAAGTGCAAAGGGATAATCTTGATGTGTAAAAGCATCTAGTACTGTTTGACGTACTTGGGCTAAAAATTTCTCAAAAGTCAGATTTCCCGAAACATTCGACCGTATCACCACAGGGTTAACAAAGTAACCCAGGACTCCAGCCAATTCAGCTTCACTTCTACCAGCTGTTGGAGAACCGACTAAAATATCTTCTTGACCTGTGTAGCGATAGAGCAGCAGTTGATAAGCTGCAAGTAAAGTCATGTAGAGAGTAGTGCCAAAAGTGCGGCTTTTAGCCTTGAGTTTTTCCGTCAGTTCTGCGCTTAACTTGAAAGGAACAGAAGCACCTCGATAAGTTTGTACGGGGGGTCGCGGACGGTCAGTAGGTAAATTTAATACTGGTAACTCCCCGGCTAGTTGCTGCTGCCAATATGTCCAAAGCTGTTCTGCTTTTGGACTTGCTAGCATTTGAGCTTGTTTGTGAGAATAGTCAATGTACTGTAGTGGCAGCGGAGGCAGAGATAGGTCAGAACCTTTCTTTTCTGCTTGGTATAGCGTTCCCAACTCCTGCGCCATGACTGCTAAAGACCAAAAGTCGGTGATGATGTGATGGACAACCAGAAGCAGAATGTGTCCCTCGTCGGAGTTAGTAAAGAGATTCACCCGCATCAGGGATTGTTCTAAATTGAAAGGACGGTAAGCTTCTTGAGTCAGACGTTCCTTCAGCAATTCACTCCAGTTAGAAACATCTTCTTTTTGAAAGCAAATATCCATCTGTTGATGAATTAGTTGCAGTGGTTCGCCTTGCCTAACAGTGAAGGTAGTTCGTAAAGCAGGATGGCGATCGACCAATTTCTGAAAAGCACGTTGCAGCGCTGCAATATCTACATCTCCCTTCAGTAGCACTGCACTAGCAATGTTGTAAGCTGGGCTGGCTGGCGCTAGCTGATGCATAAACCAAAGCGATCGCTGTCCATAGGACAGAATTTGCTCGCCATCACTATTCTGAATGGAACCTTCTGCCCTCTGCCTTCTGGAGGCAGTGCGGTCTTGGGGTCTCCCCAAGTGGAGCAACTGCCGTCCTCCTGCCTTCTTCAACTGTTCTAGTACTTGGTTGGCAATCTGGGCAATACTATCACCTTGCAAAAAACTGGTCATAGACAAGACAACACCCAAGTCAGTTTCAATACTGTTTTTTAGTTCAACAGCCATTAAAGAGTCTAAACCTATCGTACTTAAGGGCTGTTGGATATCTAACTGGGAAATCCCTAGTCGCAACACCCGAACAACGAGTTGCTGAAGATAAATTTCTAGATGTCGCTTTTGGTCTGGCGATGTCATTTCTAGAAGATTTTCTCGTTTGGGGCTATCAAACTGAGCTACTACAGAAGATTCTTCTGAGATGCTGCTACCTACTACATCTAAGTTGCGATCGAGAAAGCCCATGCGACAGGCATGACGTTGAATCTTACCACTAGAAGTCTTAGGAATATTTCCCGGTTTGAGCAATTGGATAGCATAAACTTGCAGTTCGTGTTGTTCTGCTACCGCCTGACGGATAGCTTTCACCACCTCTTCGACATCAAAATTCCGCAAGTGGCTTCGCTTAACTTCCACAACGACTGCTAGCCGTTCTTCACCTGCAACGTTAATGGCAAATGCCCCACTACAGCTTGCTTGCAGTGCTGGATGGCTCTGTTCTAATGTCAATTCTATGTCTTGGGGATAATGGTTACGACCTCGGATGATAATCATATCTTTGAGGCGACCGGTAACATACAATTCGCCTGAGTGTAAAAATCCTAAGTCGCCGGTACGCAGAAATGGCCCTTCGCCAGTATCTTTGAGGTAGGCTCGAAAAGTGCTTTGGGTTTGTTCGCTTTTTTGCCAATAACCCTGAGTCACACTTGCACCAGCAACCCAAATTTCACCAACTTCACCAGGTAAACAGCTAGTTAATGTTTCAGGATGGGCAATAACTACCTGCAAATCCTCCAAAGGTTGACCGGAACTAACCAAGGTCTGAGCGGTATCATCTTTTACAGTGGTTGAAACGATCTGATTTTTTTCTAGCGCTGCTTTTTCGACGGTTTGGAATACTGGCGGTATTTCCTTACGATCGCCAGAAACAATCAGCGTTGTTTCTGCCATACCGTAACATGGATAAAAAGCTTCCCGACGAAAGCCACAAGATGCAAATGTTTCTGCAAAGCGTTCAATAGTTTCGGCGCGGACGGGTTCTGCACCATTGAAAGCAACTTCCCAGCTACTTAAATCAAGAGTCGCTCGTTGTTCGGGAGTAATCTTGCGAATGCATAAATCGTAAGCAAAATTGGGGCCGCCACTGGTGGTAGCTTTGTATCGAGAAATTGCTTGCAACCAGCGATAAGGATTTTGCAGAAAAGCGATCGGCGGCATCAATATACATTGTGTTCCTAAATACAGAGGTTGAAGCACGTTCCCAATCAAACCCATGTCATGGAACAAAGGCAACCAGCCGACGACAATACTTTGTTCGCTATGCCCAAAACCTGATTCAATCAGTCTTTGGTTGTGTAAAATATTTCCATGACTGACCATCACACCTTTTGGCGTAGAAGTAGAACCTGAAGTATATTGCAGAAAAGCTAATGTATCTTCAGTAATATTAATTTCCTGCCAATTGTTTTCCAGATTGCCTACAAAACTGTCAGTAGCAAACCATTGTAGAGGCTTCAGTTCTGGATTGTTGTCTAATAGGCGAGAACTGTTAGATAATATCTGCGCGGTAGTAAGTACAATCTTTGCTTGGGCATCCGCCACAATAGCTTGCAGCCGAGGTGTAGGTTTATTTAAATGCGGTGGATAGGCGGGAACAGCAACAACCCCTGCATACAGACAGCCAAAAAACGCCGGAATAAATTCCAAACCAGATGGATACAGAAGTAAGGCGCGTTCTCCCTTAGTGATACCTGTAGACTGCAACTGAGAAGCAATCACCTGAGCCTGTAAATTCAATTCTTGATAAGTTAATCTAGCTGTTTCTGTTTCACCATCCTGCAAAAATCGAAAAGCTATTTTGTTTGGTTGGTGTAATGCTTTGTAACTTAGTAAGTCTACTAATGTGGAAAATTTCAAACTACTGAATAATAAATCGCTCATTTTACTTAAGCCTATTGAATAAATCCTTAAAAATAATGAAACCTGACAAAGCCCGTGATTAATTGTCTAATAATGATAACTTGAAAAAACAATATTTATGCATGGTAAAAGTATATTTATAAAACTGAATATATCAAGCATCAGTAATTTAGTTTTTTTGCTATATCTAATTTTGAGGAAAAATCACAATATATTCAAAATCAATTAAACTTTTTTGTAAATTACTTATAACTCATGCATTTTCAATAACCAACTTTCCAAGCTTTGACGACGCTTTTGTGATTCTTTAGCTAATTTTTCTGGATTTATTTCTTGACTCTGCAAAAATAAATCTACTGTTTTCGTTGTTAAAAAGAACACTCCATCACGCTGAGAGACAATAGGAATTACCGAACTATGAATCTGCCATATACTGTGAGGTATTCGATAATTTAACTTGAGATTTTCCTTGTTACTAAAGTTTGGAGGCTGCTGAATTGCCCAGTAAGCCTTATTAGTTTTAACAGCAATTTGCTTAAACTTAAACATTTCAGTTTCTAGTTGAGCACTTAAAGTATTGATACGCTCAACTAGCCAACTTAATTCTTGAATTCCTTGCTCATATTCACACTGAAGATTGTACCTAATTCGCTGTTTTTGGAGTTTAGTTAACATTCCCTCATATTCAGCTAAAGCTGCTATATCATATTGTAAATTTGTCAAATCAACTACTTGATGATTATCTGAAGATTCCGGAATTGCGATTGATGTTATGTTAGATTTTTGACTCATTGGCTAAACAGTTGCTGCTATAGAAAAATCAGCCCTTTTAGTAGTGCTGTCCCACAGATGATATTAATATTCATCAATCGTAGTTATACTTTTTTCTGACAGCAAATGTTATTTGTTACATTTATTTATAAAATCACAATCAACAAGTCATATCAATTAAGTAAAACGAGGTAAAAAACCAAACTGTCAACTGTGTAAAGATAAGTAAATACGCTAATGTATCTACCACGGTAACAGGGCTATGGGTAGCCGTTTAAGGGTATTTCTGACTCCTGAGCAAGATAGGACTCTTTTCAATCTAAGAACGGCAGATGTACCTCAAAAAGTGAAAGACAGAGCAGAAGTCATTAGATTAAGCGTACATGGTTGGTACGTAAAGAAATGCATTACCCCTGCCAGTTAAGTGGTCGCTACCATCTGTCGATGCTTGATTACTGTTGACTCCAGATATTCATATTGACCTACCTACCCTACCTTTTTTGAACTTCGACCACAGCAAACACATGAGTCCCATTACTATTAGCGGCACTGAAAAAGTAGGTTCTGGGACAGACTGAGGATTCTGCACGGGTGGGTAAGGGATCCCATTCCCTGTAGTTTCAGTAAGTGATGCCAAAAGCTGCTTAATATCACCAAATGCATCACTGGCGTTAGCACTATTACCTTTAGAAAGGATGAGTTGGTTAAATGTTTGGATGTCTGATACTTCCAAATCTCCTGTTAACTCAGTAAAATCTTTACCTATTCCGCTCATCAGCGAGTTAATGACGGTGTCAACATCAGCTTTAATCTCTTGACTGGTATTGTTACCAACATTAATGGTTGTGTTGCTCTTATTTTCTAGCCAATTGCCGTTACCAACGACTGTGTTACCGCTGGTAAATACCCAATTGCCATTACCAATAATTGTATTGTTACTACCAAAATCCCAGTTGCCGTTTCCAATAGTTGCGTTGTCACTACCAAAGTGCCAATTACCATTACCAAGGGTTGCGTTGTTACTTCCGTCGTCCCAATACCAGTTGCCGTTGCCAATAGTTGCGTTGTCACCGCCGAACTGCCAATTGCCATTGCCAATGGTTGCGTTGTTGTTATTGAAATTCCAATTGCCATTGCCAATAGTAGCACTGTCATTCCCAGAGTTGGAATTGAAATTACCAAGAGTTGCGTTATTACTACCAGAGTCCCTGTTGCCATTACCAATGGGTGCATTATCCTTGTTAAAGGGCAGACCACCAGCAGCAGGGTTATTACCGCTATAGGGTGTGTTGTTACCACGGATTATGTTCAACGGATCGAAAGGCGATTGCTGATGTGAACTTCCACCATTTGTAAACGGGTTTTTACCGCCAGCAAATGGATTTTTAGCATCATTTGGAAAGTCGTCACCCAGCACTAACTTCAAGCGATCGAAGATTAATTGCTGAAGTTTACTGCCACCTTCGCCAGCAAACGGGTTAATACCGCCACCTGGAATAGTACTGCTAGCGCTACCTGCAATGGGATTACCATTAATACTGCCAGCCAAGGAATTACCAGCACCGGAGGTGTTTCCCCCACTAAAAATGGGGTTGACAGTAGACGCTTCCATCAGCACTAATCTCCTATTTTTAGTTCAAATTGGCAGAAAAAAAAGGGTATCAAAAAGACAAGCTTAAGTCAGCTTGATAAATTTATATGTAGAATTTTATAGTTAAAACTAATTCTTTAGTAATAGCACTTAAAGTAATCAAAATAACAGTTGTCATGAAAATAATAAAACTGTCATTAAACCGAATTTTGCATATATCTTATGATAATTTTATTGCCCTTACAATGACTAATCTTTGGATTAAAATGTAAATTTTTTTGCTATTTCAATGAGTTGGAGTAAAAAATTTTATACTATTGGACACTTAGGAAAACAGCAGTGTAATTTAAAAAACAATAAGGCTAGACTTTTGGCAATAGTCGATAATTCTTGAAATTAAACCGCAGATGAACACAGATATTTTAGTGGCAACCTGTGGAAAGTAGTTATTTTACGAGCAAGCTTGCGATCGCCTCTACAATCTGTGCCATCTACGGATTTTTGCAGAAATTCTAAGAACTATTGCTCTTAGGCAAATGGGTTACCGCTACCGCCAAATGGATTGCCGCCACCTGCAAATGGGTTATCGCCACTTTCAAATGGATTACCGCTACCGCCAAATGGATTACTGCCACCGCCAAATGGATTACTGCCACCGCCAAATGGGTTATCGCCACCTTCAAAGGGGTTACCGCTACCGCCAAATGGGTTACCGCCACCACCGCCAGTCAAGGGATCGCCAGGGCCTTTAGTTGGATCTTTACCACCAGCGAAGATATCCCAGAAGTTTTCACCAGCGAAAGGATTTCCATTATAAGGAAGGCCATCTGTGCCACCCGAACCAGTTGGAAATGGATTTTTGCCACCTCCATCACTAAAGGCTTTACCAAAAGCTTCAAGTACTTCTTCTTTATCTACATTTGGAATATTGAACAATTCAGCAAAGGGCGATCGCTCAAGCTGTTTGATAAGTACTTCCTTTGAAGGGACCTTGCTGTTACCACCTTTAGTTGAATCTGCCATCAGAAATAATCCTCCTATTCGGATAAGAATTTTGTCAAGTTTGGAACGTGAAATAGGCACAAAGTAGCCAAATTCCCGGCTGATTATTGTGTTTTACATTGCTAGAGTTAGCTATTGAGCTATTGAGTTTATCGGGTTGTGCTGTTGACTGTTTTTCTAATTCTTGATAGCCAAACTTCAGCTACAATTTTGACGTTTGCTACATATGTTAAACAACCTTTATTAATATTGCAATGATAAATACTTTGATTATTTAACAATCTTTTAGATAGTTGTAAATTAGTAAATAAAACCCGAAACATTAGAGATTTAAAAATAAAAGTAAAGCTCTAAATTTCTAGCATTATTATTTTTTAGCGCATGAGATAAATCAAATATTCATGCGCCAATTCTTGATGAATACTGAATTGCATTCAAATAGAAAATATCAAGCAGGTAACAGGAGTAGGCGGCAAAAATACTTTTGAATGCAAGTGAGTATAACTAAACTGAAGTTACTAATTCAGGTATAGACCAGCGATTAACTACTTTGCCGAGAACTGACATTTCTTGAACCAAGCGGTCGAATTTCTCAGGAGTTAAGGACTGAGGACCATCAGATAAAGCCTTAGCTGGATTGGGGTGAACCTCAATCATCAAAGCATCTGTACCAGCGGCGATCGCAGCTAAAGCCATAGGTGCAACATACTCAGATTTACCAGTTCCGTGGCTGGGATCGATGGCGATTGGGAGATGGGTGAGCGATCGCAATACTGGAATTACAGACAAATCTAAAGTGTTACGTGCATACTTCGAGTCAAACGTTCTAATTCCCCGCTCACAAAGAATTACATTTGGATTGCCTGCTGCTAGGAGATATTCTGCTGCCATCAGCCACTCGTCAATTGTGGCTGACATCCCTCGCTTCAGCAGCACAGGTTTATCTTGCGCGCCTACTTTTTTGAGCAACGCGAAGTTTTGCATATTCCGCGCTCCTATCTGGATAATGTCAGCCACTCTTGCTACTGCTGGTAAATCGGCAGCATCCATAAGTTCTGTGATAATGCCCAAACCTGTAGCTTCACGAGCTGCTGCTAATAAATCTAAGGCACTCTCACCATATCCTTGAAAGGCATAGGGCGAAGTGCGAGGTTTATAGGCTCCCCCACGCAGAAACTTTGCTCCTGCTGCCTTAACTCGCTTTGCGGTCTCCACAATCATCGCTTCATTTTCAACCGAACAAGGCCCGGCTATTACTACTATGGGATGATGTTCTCCAAAATAGACGCGATCGTTAGGTGTGGGTACAACAACCTCACTAGCTTCTCCATATCGGAATTCTCGACTAACCCGCTTGAAAGGTTTCTCCACGCGCAATACTTGCTCGATCCAAGGACTAAACTCCTGGATTAACATCCGATCGATAGTAGAAGTATCGCCAATCATGCCCAAGATAACTTTATGCTCGCCGATACTTTTTTCTACTGTGACTCCCCAAGTGTCTCTCAAACCTTCACAGATCCGAGTAATTTCGTCAGCAGGTGTACCGCTCTGAAGTACTATAATCATTTTCTTTTCCTTTCGTATAAACAAACAGAAATCAGAAATTAGCGCAAAAATTCAGCAAGTTGTTCTAATTTTGTCCAAGCAGCCCCACTTCGCAGAACTTCCCGAGCAAGAACAAGACCTTTAGCACAACCTTCTAAAATATCTGTTTCGCCATCAATGGCTTCGCCAACTTGGAGTGCTAGCGCTGTATTCAAAGCGACTACATCTTGTTGCGCTTGAGTGCCTTTACCTTGTAGAACAGCTTTCAAAATTTCCGCATTTTCTTGAATATCTCCACCTTGTAATGCCGCAGTCGGTGCAGGACTCAAACCAAGTTCCTGGGGATTAAGTGTTAAAGAACGTACTTTTCCCGCTTGGAGTACAGCCAAGTCGGTGACATCTGCTAAACCAGCCTCATCTAAACGTTCTCGTCCGTGGAGTGCGATCGCTTGCCGACATCCCAATTGTGATAAAGCTTCAGCGATTACCTCTAGTAAAAGCGGGTCATTCACACCAATAATCTGCCCCGTCGGTCGCATCGGATTTACTAAAGGCCCCAACAGATTAAAAACAGTACGCACCTTCAAAGTTTTTCGCAAAACAGCGACTGCCTTTAATGCTGGATGCCAGCCTGGGGCAAACAAAAAGGTAATACCAACTTCACCAACTGCGGCTTGCACTTTCTCAGGACTGGCATTGAGATTTATACCCAAAGCTTCCAAAACATCAGCGGAACCAGCTTTACTAGATGCAGAACGATTGCCATGTTTGGCAACTTTTACCCCTGCTGCGGCGGCAACAAAGGCAACAGCAGTAGAAATGTTAAAAGTAGAAGCCCCATCTCCACCAGTGCCGCAGGTGTCAATGAGAGTAGAGACGCGATTAATCGCGTCTGTACAAGAGTTATGAGTGGGGAGTGGAAAGGATTGAGATTGTAGGACATTGGCCATGCCTACTAGTTCTTCTGCGGATACACCTTTAGCTTGAATTGCCGCTAAAATCGCTCCTGAGAGTACGGAGGGAATGGCATCTGTAAGCCAACCCTGCATTAAATCCCCAGCTTGGGAAGCTGTAAGCGATCGCTGCTCGAGCAGCTGTTTTAATAGAACAGACCAGTCGTAGGAGTCAAAAGCAACGGGAAGGTTGTCAGATGAAGCTGGTGTTATGGTTATCATTTCAGGATTTTGGCTACGGTTTGCACATCCTTGTCACCTCTACCAGAACAATTGATGACGATGCGGGGACTGCCATCTAATTGCGGACAGAGGGTTTCTAAATAGGCGATCGCATGAGCAGTTTCTAAGGCGGGAATGATTCCTTCTAGTTGCGAAAGCCTTTGAAAGGCCTCTAGTGCCTGCCGATCGGTCACGCTGTAATACTCGGCGCGACCAAGATCCTTTAAATAACTATGTTCAGGCCCAACACCGGGATAATCTAGTCCTGCACTAATTGAATGGGCTTCAACTACTTGACCATCACCATCTTGTAGTAAATAGCTCATCGCACCATGCAAAACTCCTACTTTTCCTCGCGTCAGAGTCGCTGCATGTTTTTCTGTATCTACACCTTCACCCGCTGCTTCTATTCCAACTAGTCGCACAGATGGTTCATCTACAAATTCATGGAACAATCCAATCGCATTAGAACCTCCACCCACACAAGCTAAGAGAATATCTGGAAGCCCGCCCCATTTATCTTGACACTGCACGCGAGTTTCTTTGCCAATTACCACGTGGAAGTCACGCACCAACATTGGATAGGGATGAGGACCAGCCACAGAACCCAAGATGTAATGAGTTGTTTCGACGTTTGTCACCCAATCTCGAATTGCCTCGGAAGTTGCATCCTTGAGGGTGCCGGTGCCTGCCTCCACTGGGCGAACTTCAGCCCCCATCAACTTCATCCGAAACACGTTCAGGGCTTGTCGTTCCATGTCGTGGATGCCCATATAGATCGCACATTCCAACCCAAACCGCGCGCACACGGTAGCAGTCGCCACCCCATGCTGGCCTGCACCAGTCTCCGCAATAATTCGCTGTTTGCCCATGCGTTTGGCTAGCAGCACTTGAGCTAAAGCATTATTAATTTTATGAGCGCCTGTATGATTTAAATCTTCTCTTTTTAAGTAAATTTGCGGCCCCGTGCCATCTGGTCTAGCGTAGTGTGCCGTGAGGCGTTCAGCAAAATATAACGGGCTAGGTCGTCCTACGTAATCCCGTAGTAGATTTTGTAGTTCCCCTTGGAAATTCACCTCATTGCGATATTGATGAAACGCCGTTTCCAACTCACTTAATGCAGGCATTAAGGTTTCTGGCACATACTTTCCGCCGAATTTACCAAACCTGCCCAAAGAGTCGGGTTGCACAGTTCCAGGCGAAATCGTATTTTTAATGTTTGGAATACCTACCACAGTTTAAAACCTCTCACGTTCACAATACCTTCGCCAAAGCCAAAATTTTCTTTGCATTTCCTTCTTCGCGTCCTTTGCGCCCTTTGCGGTTCGTTACTCTTGATCGATCCACACGGCGCAAAGAACATACAGAAAAGAAATCGATAAGTTTTTTACTTAGCAGCACTCACTTGTTGTAGTAAGGAGACAGGGGTGATTGCTGCTTTGAGTTCTCGACAAAGTTGTTCTACAGCTTGCAGTCCTTCTGTTGCGCTACCTTCTGCTAACCGCTTCACAAATGCACTACCAACAATCACCGCATCTGCGCCCCATTCTCTTACTTGATGTGCGTGTTCTGGCGCTGAGATACCAAAGCCAACGCCAATAGGTTTATCGGTAACGCTTCGCAAATCTGTCAGTAAATACTTCACTCGGTCTTGGAGTTGAGAGCGGATTCCTGTCACACCTGTTACACTCACAAGGTAGATAAATCCCTGAGATTTATGAGCGATCGCTTCAATCCTATCTTGAGAACTGGTAGGAGCTACAAGCAAAATTACCTCAATTCCAAAAGTAGCAGCAGTATGTATTAATTCTTCTGCTTCTTCTAAGGGTAAATCCGGTACTACCAACCCACGCACCCCAACAGCAGCAACTTCTGCTAAAAACGGCTTGATACCACGGTGCAAAATGGGATTGTAGTAAGTAAATAAAATTATCGGTGCTTTCAAGCTAAGACTCACAGTTTGCAACATTTCCAGCACTTGCTCTAATGTTGTTCCTTTTTGCAAAGCGCGGGTAGCTGCCGCTTGAATCACAGGCCCGTCTGCTAGAGGGTCAGAGTAAGGAACGCCTAACTCAATGAAGTCAGCGCCATTACGATCTAAGATGCGTAAAGCTTCGGCGGTAGTTTCTAAGTTAGGATCGCCAGCCGTGATAAAGGGAATCAAGGCACACTGTTGGCGATCGCGCAAAGATTGAAATTTTTCAGAGATAGAAGCCATCCTAATAATTCACCGAGAAATTGGTAATAACTATTGCCTTAAATATAGGGAAAGGGTAAAGAAGAAAATTATTCACTTTAGTCTTGAATCTTTCCCTTTAGTCCAACTTCTGCAAGACGTTTATTTTTAATTAGTATTTTCATAGCAGATCGTGTCTTAGCAAACTACGCACAGCTTGCTCTACATCGCTTTGTTTTACTAAAGACTCTCCTACCAAGACCGCACGGACACCAGCTTCGGCTACAAGAGATAAATCGGCAGGTGTATACAGTCCAGATTCACTGACGACAGTGATACCCAAGCTTTGTAATTGTTGCTGACGCTGTGCTAAAAGTTGCTGTGTTGTCTCTAAATCAACTGTAAAATTCTCTAGATTGCGGTTGTTGATTCCTACTAAACGTAGATTGTCAAGCTTTAGCACTCGATCTAGTTCAGCTAAGGTATGGACTTCTACTAGTGCATTCATACCCAAGTCGTGAATCACTTGCAAAAAGTCTTGGAGTTCCTCGTCTGATAAAATTGCAGCAATTAATAGTACAGCATCTGCACCAGCTGTCCGTGCTACATAAATTTGATAGGGGTCAATGATGAACTCTTTGCACAGTAGAGGCAATGCTACATGCGATCGCACAGCACGCAGATTCGCAAAACTACCTTGAAAGAACTTTTGGTCAGTCAGGACTGATAAACAAGCTGCACCACCTCGTTCGTAAGCTTGAGCGATCGCCACTGGGTCAAAATCCTCTCGAATAATCCCGCGACTCGGTGATGCTTTTTTAACTTCGGCAATTAAGCTAGGTTGGCTAGGGTTTTCCTGCAAAGCCGTTAAGAAATTTCGCACAGTTGGGGCAGTAGTTAACTGGTTGTGCAAAAAAGCTAAAGGCAATTCTTTTTGCATTTGTGCGACTTCTTGCTTTTTATGCCACACAATTTCGTCGAGAATATGCCGAATAGAGGAAGCTGGATTAGGCATAATACTAATTCGTAATTAGGACGCAAAGATGCGAAGAACAATTATTGACTAATGACTTTTGTACAGACGCGATTAATCGCTTTGTACAGACGCGATTAATCGCGTCTGTACTAATGACTCTCTGCTAGCCGTATATGCACGCACCACGTTTTTAATTATTGTTAGACCGACTTCTCCGGTTAGGGTCATGATTGATTCTGGATGAAACTGAACAGCAGCAATGGAAAGTGTTTGATGTTCAATGGCCATGATTACGTCGTCATCGGAAATCGCTGTGATTTTAAGTTCACTTGGTAAGCTTTGCGGTAGGGCAAACAATGAGTGATATCTACCTACTGCAAAGGATTCTGGTAAATTTTTGAATAAAACAGAATCTGAATCGGTGACGAAAATCCGCGAAGATTTACCATGTTGGGGATAGTTAAGAACTCCCAATTCTCCGCCAAATGCTTCAACTATGCCTTGCAGTCCGAGACATACTCCGAAAATGGGAATTTGGCGACGAATACAGGCGGCTACAGTCTCTGGAACCCGAAACTCACTTGGTCTACCAGGTCCAGGAGACAAAACAACAAGGTCGGGCCGTTCTGTATCGAATAGCGATTCCGCAAAGCCGTGACGTAGTGTGATGACGTTTGCACCGGTTTGGCGAATGTAATTGGCTAATGTATGAACAAATGAGTCTTCGTGGTCTATTAGTAAGATGCGTTTACCTGATTCGATACCTGGAATGCATTTGCTGAATTTTTCGGAACTACACTCCTCAGTTTTCACGCCTGTTTGTTTAGCACGACGAATCGTCTCAAATGCAGCTGCTGCTTTGGTAATTGTTTCTTGTTCTTCTGCTTGTGGTATCGAGTCATAGAGGACAGTCGCACCAACTCGCACTTCAGCAATAGAGTCTTTTAACCGAATTGTTCGCAGGATTAATCCAGTATTTAAGTTGCCATTGAAGTTTAAATAGCCAACTGCTCCACCATACCAACGTCGAGCGCTTCGTTCGTGCTGTTCGAGAAACTGGATTGCTGCTCGTTTGGGTGCGCCAGTAACTGTAACTGCCCAAGTATGGGAGAGAAAAGCATCTAAAGCATCAAATTGCGATCGCAGTGTCCCCTCGACATGATCTACTGTATGAATTAAGTGGCTGTACAATTCAATTTGACGACGACCAATCACTCGTACCGAACCTGGTTCGCAAATCCGGGATTTGTCGTTGCGGTCTACATCAGTACACATCGTTAACTCAGCTTCGTCTTTGTGGGAGTTGAGTAACAGACGAATTTGCACGGCATCATCAAGAGCATTTTGTCCCCGCGTAATAGTCCCACTAATCGGACAGGTTTCTACACGCCTACCTTCAACCCGCACAAACATTTCTGGAGATGCACCAATCAAATATTCTCCACCTAGATTAAAAATAAATCCATAAGGGCTAGGATTAATGTACTTTAATATTTCAAATAATTGGCTAGGTTTCTCTTGACAAGCTTCAAAGAAGTTTTGACTCGGAACTACTTCAAATAAATCGCCTCGCCGGAAGTAATCAAGTGCAACCTCAACTTGCTTAGCATATTCGCCTATTTTATGGTCAGCGATTTGAGTCGGTGTCAAACACTGACCTCGATAATCAATAGATTCACCTGTACGAGGCAGATTATTCGTACTACCGTGCAGAGTTTGAAATTCATATTGCAGACGAAATGCTTTTTGCTGATAGTAATCTACAACTATCAATTCATCAGGTAGATAAAGCACCAAATCTCGCTGATCTTGGGCACGTTCTATGCGTTGGAAAGTTGGCTCAAATTGGAAAACCAAGTCGTATCCAAATGCACCATATAAACCTAGATGCTCGTCTTCTTGACTAGAAAAAAGATGTAGAATTTCACGGATAACTGTAAATGTCGAAGGTTGTTTACTACGCTCTTCTTCGGCAAAGAATTTCTGTGTAGGTTTAACAAATCCGGCGATATAGTTGTTATTTTCTTTGACTTCTTGAAGTTGTTCGGATTGGGATAGACGCTCTAACAGCAATGGTAAAAATATCTTACCGCGATCGTTCAGGGCTGTTAGGGTAAAAGCGTTATCTCGTGTTGTTAATTCTAGTGGCGGATTCACAAATCCAATTGCCCATCTTTTATATCTTCCTGGATACTCGTAGCTGCTAGTGAGTAAACCTCCACGTTGAGAATTTAGGTAGAACAAAATCTCTTCGAGGGCAGTGTCCATCTTAACTTCTGCGATCGAGCGAGAGATATGCACAGCGCCAAGAGTTGTATAGGAAGAATCAAGAATCATGGGTAATTTCTCTAGAATAGTTACTATTTATTGGTCAAGAGATACTCATTATTTTGTATGCACTTCAGATAAAAGGCAATTTTTCAGTATTTTTCAGTTATTTTAACTAGATTACTCACAAGATGAAATTAAAAGTTAAAAAGCATTTATCCAAAAGAGGCTTTATGGAGTATTTATATATATTTATTCATTTTTCACTTTTTGATTTTCGTCTCAAACTCTATCCTAACTTTGGTTTATGAACCTGAAAAATGCTGTGAATAATCCGATTGACTGAAACTGTGGCGATTATAATATTATTGCCGAAGTTTATACAATTAGAAACTTTGGAGATTCTTAATTAAGCCTACTCAAATTTAATAAATAGTTAAATGAATAATCTTTCGATTAGACTTGCAAATTATTTGTTTTTTATACTAATAAACTCGCGTAATTATTGAGAACATTTTTTATAATTATTTACCTCTTTCTCAGGTTATAAATTTAGATGTATCATTCAAGAGATATTCTCTAATACAGGTATTAGAAGGAAAATATTAATTTCATTGTTGAAGAATTCAGAAGTCAGAATTCAGAATCAATCAGTCGGGGATTCAGACCCGCGACTGATTGAAGACCACCAAATCTACGATTTGGAGGGGGTCTTAAACCCGTTTATTCATCCACCAGTCGCACAGAATTCAGCATGAATTCTGTGCGACTGGTGGATGAATTCTGTTTCGATAACAATTTTCGATGAAATTTCTGATAATTAAGTAGAAAGCACTCCCAAGGAAGAAATTTTCACTACTAGGCATGAAAAACGAACTGAATCAATAAGGAAAACAAGGAAGAAAATCCTATATTATCTCCCCGATCCTCTACTCCTCACTTCCTATAAGCTATCCAAAGCAAACACTTAACTTGCTGTTAGTAATGTCTGTCTATTTTCTACATCCTGCAATAGAGATATTGCTTTTTTGTACAAAGACAGTTCCACTTCGTGAACCTCAATTCCCTGTCCAATATTTTGCAGTAGTGTTAGAGTCAATTCACCACCCAAGTGTTCGCGGAACTCTGTCAAACCTCGGAATAGACAGCGAGAATCTTCGAGTGGTGACGATCGCTCGGCTAGTTCTGGCACGTACAACGTGAAACCCAGTGCCGATAGTGTATTTAATATCCGTTGGCAGTTTGACCAATCAAGTAGTCCTAGGAGGTAGGAATAAGTACTATCCAAAGCGATGCCGATCGCAACTGCTTCGCCATGACGTAAGCTGTAGTTTGTCAAATGTTCCAGTCTATGAGCCGCCCAATGACCAAAATCTAAGGGACGAGATGAACCCATTTCAAAAGGATCGCCACTGTTGGCAATATGTTCTAAGTGTAACTGGGCGCAACGATAAATTAGCTGTTGCATTGCATCCATGTCTCGACTTACAAGTGCTGCGGTGTGGCTGTGGATAAAATCAAAAAAGCGAGCATCCTTGATGAGTGCTACCTTTACGGCTTCTGCAATGCCAGAAAGCCAATCGCGATCGCTCAAGGTTGTCAAGAAGGCAGAGTCATTTATAACTGCATAAGGCGGGGCGAATGTACCCAGAAAGTTCTTTTTACCAAAGGCATTGATACCGTTTTTTACTCCTATACCGGAATCATTTTGTGCTAACACCGTTGTTGGAATGCGGATGAGGCGAATTCCTCGGTGAGCAGTTGCGGCTGCATATCCTACTAAATCCAACACAGCCCCACCTCCAACTGCCAATAAGTAGGAGTGGCGACACAGTCCGGCTGCTTCAATCAATTTGTGAATTTGCTCTAGTAAAGTGCGATCGTTCTTTGCAGCTTCTCCACCTGGAACTATCATTGGTTTAACAGCAAGCGTTAGGATTTCTGCATAAAACTTGGTATAAGCTGCTAATTGCTTGGGTAACTCAGGCCAGTATTGTAATAATCCTGCATCTATTACAGCTACTACTTTCTTCGGCTTTTTCTCACCATCAGTTGTAATAACTTGCGCTAAGGTGGAATTTTTCAAGTTAAACAGATTATTGGTGAATAAAATCTCATAGTTGAAGCGAACTGAGACACTTTGATGAATCGATTGCAGATTAAATATACTATTTGGTTTGATGTCTAATACCATATTTTTGCTGATTCCATTTTTACTGATTTTTAAACCATAGTTAAGTTATGTATTGAAGTGCATCTGTGGTTCAAAATCTCTTTTGTTATCTTTTTTAGTAATTGTAGGTAAGGTGGGTGAATAATGCTTTTCTTCTTTAAAAAAACCTTGAGTATTTTCAAATTCTTGGATTAATGCAGTTCGGTCTTTTCTTGCCACCAGTCTTGCCAAGCGGCTGTAAGTATTTGCTAAGGAGCTAATTGCCTGACATCTTTCTTCTGTGGCCAGCATAATGTCAACGCATAAGTTAGGATTTTGGGAAAACAAACTTTTCAGAATATCAATTTCTTTGCGGTAGTTGGGAGTTGACATTGATAAGCTGCGGTCTAGCTCGATTCTTGTTTGTGCCAAGAAAACACCAAGACTAAATCTTAAGAAATGCTGCGTTGCTTGTACAAACACCATCATTCGATCGTGTTCTTCAGGTGTGCAAGCAATTACCTCTACACCCTGACTTTTAATAAAGTCTAATAACCATTGGAATGAGTTTTCATTTCGTCCTGGACATACTACCACTTTTTGTCCTAAGAAGGATTTAATATTTGGTCCAAACATAGGATGCAAGCCCATGACGGGGCCTGGATGGTATTCGAGCATGGCTTGAGTCGGCTGAGTCTTGATACTTGTGATGTCACATAAAGCTGTAGTTGAGGCTAGATATTTGGCTGCACGCTGAATGACATCAACTGTATATTTAATTGGAACCGATATTAAAACTAATTCTGCCTGATTCAACAGTTGGTCTGCATACTCCCAATCATCTTGTTCGAGAACACGAACGTTATGACCTACAGCAGAAAATTGCTCTTTGAAGAATTTCCCCATCCGACCGCGCCCACCGATGATGGTAATTTGTCGGGGTTTGACATGATTTGTCACAGACTCAGGAATCAACGTTGTATGACAGCTATGCACCACACCAGCCCAAACAGACTCAGGAATGCCAGCTTCAGCAAGCAGGGGAGCCACATTAGCGATTTGTGCTTCTAAAGAAGGGAGTTCTAATGCTCTTAGTAATGATAGGCGATCGCTCAACAAAGCGATCAAGCTCTGGTCATTTTGTCTGAGCCGATCTAAAGTCATATGCTTCATATATTAGTCATCACTCACCAGTAGAACTCAATTCAGGCAACATATCCAAAGTTGCAGTTCTCTTGGCGATCGCATCAAAGAATAGCTGTTCATATCGCTCCAGCGCTTGCTCAAAGGAATAGTTTTCGACTGCAAATTTTCTTCCTTGCTTACCTAGCTGCGCTGTCAAAGCAGGATTGGTATATAGTTGCAGTACCGTAGTTGCTAAAGCTTCTGCTGACTCTGGCTCAACAACTATGCCGCCGCCACTTTGTCGGATGGCTTTCGCAGCAGTTCCAGTAGCGGGAACTGAACCCACAATCGGATGCCCGCTAGCCAATAACAGTGGTATTTTAGAAGGCATATTGAAAGAAATCACATTGTGCTTTTGCACAATTAGCCCGACATCAGCTGCTGCTAGCATTTTGGGTAGTTGTTCTCGCGGCTGCAATGGCAGCAATAAAACATTATCTGCCCCACAAGCAAGACAATATTTTTGTAAGTTTTCCAGGGCTTTGGACTCGCCAGCAATGACAAAGGCAATTTCTTTGATGTGATGCAAGCGAGCTGCTGCTTCTACTACTGTTTCTAGTCCTTGCGTAAGCGCAATGTTACCGGAATACAACACTACAAATTTGTCATCTAGTTGATGGGCGGTTCTCCAAGTGTTATTTTGCTTCGGTAAAGGGCGAATGAAATTGAGGTTTACCCAATTTGGAATGCAGGCAATTTTATTAGCAGGTACACCTTTATTTACTAAATTATCCATAAAACCATCGGCAATCACGCTGATAGTATTAGCAGTTCGATATGCAAATTTCTCTAAAGCTTCAAAAACTCGGATTATCAACTTATTTTTGATTAGCCCAACACGCACAGCTGCTTCAGGAAGGATATCTTGCACATTCAACACTACTGGGCAATTGAATAGCCAACCAAGTAAGGTTGTAGGTAAAGAAACTAGTAGAGGTGGCACTGTTAAGAGAATCACATCAGGTCGCTTGCCTTTGAACGCTTGTGGCAAACTTGTGATAACAAAACTCAACTCTAGTAATAGTCTATCAAAGAGGTTAGGTTTGGACTTAATTCGCAGGTAACTACGCTGAATCGTAACGCCATTTTTTTCTTCACTAACGTACCACTTACCCTGGTACTCTTCATATATCTGGCGTTGAGGATAGTTAGGCATTCCTGTAATCACCCGCACTTGATGACCTCGCTTCACCAGTCCTTCTGCTAGTTCAGTCATTAAAGGCGCAATACCAATCGGCTCAGGATGATAATTGTAAGAATAAATTAGAATTTGCATAAGCTATATCTTCCTAAAGTCATCCTGGAAATTGTGCGCTGTAGGTAAAGGCAAAGCGGCCTGCCATCAGACATCGTTAAAGTATATTCAGTCAAAATTGAAGGTTGTAGGTTTTAAGCCAGAGTAAAGTAGAAGTTAAGAGTCAAGAGTTACTTGTCAGAATATAAGAGAGTAAGGGAATTCTTAATAACTCCTGTACGGGTGAACGACCGTACCCTGCGGGAACGCTAAGAGCGAACGCCCCTACTAACTCCTAACTCTTGTACAGACGCGATTAATCGCGTCTCAGCACTTTAAAATGGCTGGTTTTTGCTGTCTATTTTTCCGCAATTTGGCAGCAGCAGCTCCAAGTCCGAATATTCCTAAACCTAGGATTGAGGTAGGCTCAGGTACTTTAGCTCTACCTTCTACGCCTAACACTTGCACGCGACCTTGGAAAAAATCACCCACATAAAGCTTGCCATCTTTGTAGCTTGTACCACCCGTCCAGTTAAATGCGCCTGGTGTGAGGTCGAGGGGGTTGCCAAAGGGTGGTTCACCTAATGCAGGAGCTGGTACAATTTCGCCAGATGCATTACGAGCAGGTTCGCCAAATGCAGTTAGGAAGTTACCGTTTTTATCGAATACCTGCACGCGGCTGTTGATAGAATCGGCTACATAGATATTTTCAAACTCGTCTATTTCAATACCGATGGGCTGATTAAACTCTCCTTCTCCAGTGCCTTGTTTGCCAAATGTTAAGATAGGTTGGCCTTCTGGTGAAAGTACCTGAACGCGGTTGTTAAACTGGTCACTAACATAAAATTTGCCACTAACTGGAGAAATTCTGACACCTGCTGGTCCTTGAAACTGTCCGGGTTCAGTGCCAGAAGTGCCAATGCTACCAACTAGCTCGCCGTCCTTAGTGTATTTATTGATTTTGTCGCCGCTAAAATCACCAATGTACACATAGCCTTCTTTGTCGAATGTTACACCGGATGGACCAAAGAAAGCTCTACCAGGTATCAGACCGCCAAATGAGCCAAAAGATTTAATAAAGTTACCTTGAGGATCGAAGACATTAACGCGGTTGTTGAAAACATCACCTACATATAGATTTCCAGTATCTGGGTCGATTTCTAGAGCTGATGGCTCGTCGAATTGTCCGGGCCCTTTGCCACCCTCGCCAATTGCTCCAAGATAGTTACCCTGTGGGTCGAATACTTCAACTTTGTTACCGATGTTTGGGTTAAAACTGCCATCCGGGTTAAGACCGCGACCATTGCTAATGAGGATATTCCCGGAGTCATTCACCGTTATTCCTTGAGGAACAAACAACTGTCCAGGGCCAAAGCCAGGGCTACCAATACTAGTTTCGTACTTTAAATTTAACGATAAGGCTTGAGTCGCTGTTGCCAAAACCATAAATCCAGCACCAGCCATAGTTATTGACAGATTTTTGACTAATCCCATACTTTTAAAGTCCTGCTTGTGTAGGTTAAATGGTTTTGTAGTAAGGCTCTAAGCCTTTACTACAAGCTAAAATCTAAAATGGTTTTAAACTATCTCTGCTTTAGCTAATTCTTTGCTGCGTTTGCGCTTGAGCATCGAAGTTGCACCGAAAGCACCAGCAGCTATCAGACCTATTGCAGAACTAGGTTCGGGAACTCTTGTGGCGTTGGGGTCAATCTTGATGATTTGTCCTGTTCCTGCAAGTCTAGCTCGGTTTGAGATATATAAATTACCATCAGGGCCATAAGTGATACCAGAAGCAGCCTCTAGTCCATCACCGCTCCAGATAGTTTTGCGAGTACCATCAGGGGCGATTTTGATCAAAGAACCACCAATATCACCAGTGATAATGCCGCCTTGTTGAATTTCTTTCCATTCGGAATTATTGATGTGTTGCAAGGCATATAAATTGCCTTCAGGATCGTATGCTACACCAGTCAGTTGAGTAAAGCCATCAGCGATGGTTTGTATTGACAAATCTTCGCCAACTTTGAAGATACGTGCTTCACCTTCTGGATAGGGAAAATATGTATATTCGCTAACTGTTAAACTGCCGTCAGGAGCGATCGCAATCCCTGTAGGTACTGATTGTTGTGTGATTGGAAGTGTAGATGGATCTACATCTGGCCCTAAATCCGGGTATTCGAGTTTATCTCTAGGTATGGCTTTCTGAGGGAATGCGGCTACGTTCTTAATACCACTGCCATCAAGACCCACAGAATATATGGTGTTTCCACCCCCATCAATTACATAAGCGTTATCACCTTTAATTGCAAAAGCATAGGGGTTGGAAATAAAATCAGTGCCGTCAGGATTATATTTGGTTTCGTAGTCTGCAAAATCAGCTAAACTTGTCAGCGAACCAGTGTTTAAGTCTACTTTGTATAGTTTTCCGAGATCGGGCGATTTTAAAACGGTATCGCGGTTGCTCGGATCGCCTGCTAAACCCGTCAACAGATAAGCATTGCCTTTAGAATCAAATTTGAAGTCCGCAGGACCGGCTGCTTGTTCTCCAGAGGGCGATAATGCCAAAGAAGTCAGACCTGATATGATATTTGTTTTTGTACCGTCCTTAGCAATTTTAGTCAGAGAACCATTCTGACCAGCACATAAAGGAATATATCCCGCGCTAGGTGATGGGATGCATCTTCCGTCTTTTCCATCTCCACCGCGACCGCTTTGTGTCAGATAAATACTACCGTCAGGGCCAAATGCTAAATTTCGTGGGTTATCAAAACCTTCAGCAACTACTGAAAAGGTAGCAGCTTCGGCTGCTTTTGATTCCATAACAACGGCAGCGCAAACAGCGAAAAATGTCAGAACAAATGACTTGAGTTTCATACCTATCAAAATTGAGAGTTAGTAATTTGTAGAAATTTTTGTGGTTTGAGACATAATGAATCTCAGGTTTTCAGTCGCCTTGATGAAAGGCAATGTCATTGGGTTGAAACTCTTTACCTGAGCGCTACGACTTCATCTACAAGCGGTTTGGTGGTTCTACTTTTTTGCAACCAAACAACGCCTAAAGCGCCGAGTATTAACATACCTAAAGCAGAATTAGGTTCAGGAACAGACTTTGTATTTTCAATTCTGATGACTTGTCCAACTCCTGGGCGATCGCCTCGGTTTGTGATATAAATTGCACCATCAGAACTAATAGTCAAAGCGCTAGGGGACTCTAAGCCGTTGCCGCTAAGGATGGTTGTACGAGTGCCATCGGTTGCTATTTTGATTAAGGAACCCTCTAAATTACCTTTCCAAGCTGACTGATTAGCGTACTGCAAAGCATACAAATTGCCAGAAGTATCAAATTCTAAGTCTGTCAGTTGGGTAAAGCCATCTGCATAGACTGTTGCCTTGCCATCAGCAGCGACTCGATAGATTTTTGCTCCACCTTCTGGGAAGGGAAAACCAGTAAATTGGCTGACGTAATAAGCACCATCAGGCCCTTTGACTACGCTTGAGGGTACTGATTGAGTAGCAAACTTTGATGATGGCGGTTCTTGAGATGGTACTTGGTCGGGTTCAGTGGATGGAGTCCCGGAAGGTGGGAAGACTGGATTAGTCAATATATCTTCAGGGAATACAGCAAGTGCTTGCAAATTACTGCCATCAGTCTGGACTTTGAGTAAGTCGTTTGCACCTGCATCTGCTACCACAAGGCGATCGCCATCTATAACAAAACCCAAGGGATTACTACCTAAATTACTGCCATCGGGATTATTGGCGAGTTCATAGTTAGCAAAGTCGGCAATAGTCGTCCATGAATTGGTATCAAAGTCAGGAGAGATGATTTTTCCCAGGTCGGTATCGCCGAGATTGCGATCGCGATCGGCTGGATTAGCTGCATATCCAATCAGAACATAAGGCTTGCCTGCACTATCAAATTGGATATCACGAGGGCCTGAGGCTCCAGTACCATCTGGTAATGCTAAAGAAGGAAGTCCTATAAGTATGCGTTTGGTCTGACCATTCTCAATTTTAGCGATCGCACCACTTGCGCCATAGCATAAAGAATCGCCTTGACCGCTTGCTGGTGGAACACAAGCTCCACTTCCCCCCGTTCCTGCCTCTGTGACATAAAGATTACCGTCAGGGCCAAAGCTCAGACCTCTGGCATTATCAAGACCGTCCGCAAGTACTGAAAATGATGCAGCTTCGGCAGCTTTCATTCCAGAAAAAGCGGCAACACAAAAAGTCAGGAAAGTAATAGTAAGTTGGTTTAGTTTCATATTTTGTCCTTTGTCAGTTGTCAGTTGTTCTTTGTTTAGTAACCACTGACCACTGACTACTGACCGCTAACTAGCGACTAGCGACTAGTTCTTGAGTTTTTGGTATATAGCTCATCCCCCGGTCAAAAGATTGTAAATTATCGGCTTTACCTTCAAGCAAACGCTTGATATTCATACTCTCAGCGCCAAAGTCTTCTATTTGGAGTTTGCCGTGAGCAAAAGATTCGTTGTTTTTCCAGAAGGTAATTCGATGCAGAATGAAACCAGAGGCTTCCGGGTCGCCAAAAGCATAGGAGGTTGGGATTAGCAAGGCTACAGAGCGCTGATAAAATTTGTAGTCTGGATAAAAAGATTCCTGTTCGAGCAAGTAATATTTGCTCAAACTGTGCAAACGCACGGAAACTTTAACTTTTTGGTCGTATTCGTCCTTAAATTCACCTGAATTAGTAGTAATTTCGCCAGTTCTTCGCAGTAAATGCGCCCACTCATCTATGTTGTGCAAGTCTTTTAAATATTCAATCCCAAGTTCGACAGGGGCATCGACATAGATAGTATCAGTATCGATAAAATAGCGTCCTTTCGCTGCTGTAGTCAAGCCTGATTTACGTTCTAAAATAGCTTTGAGAGAACGACATTCAGAAGTATGTACGGTGTGAATTCCCTGCATAATCATCTGAGTCTGTCGTTTGGGATCGACAAAGCTCAACCAGTGGAAGTACACGCCTTTTTCATCTGTTCCAGGTTCAATGTAGTCGGGAGGAAAAAGCAAGACAGGATAAACTTGAAAATATTTCTGATACTCAAAACCGCAGTGCCACTCAATGCCATAGAAAAGCTGGCTCTCTAGTTTTTTAACGTGATAGTAGAGATTTTTGTGATAGCCAGATGCACTTCCCAGCCATGTATCTTCGTCAATTTGCTCTTTCATCCGACTAAAGAGAGTCCAATCGTCCAAGTTTTTTAAACTGCAAAGATAGTCGAAGGCGCTCTCTGGTGAAGTAGCAATATAAGCTGATGTTGCAAATGTATTTTTTTCCACTGGTTACTCCTTAAATCAACAGTTAACTGTTGACTGTTAATAATTAAGCAGCAATTTCTTTAGATTTGCTGCGTTTAACATTGAGAATTCGGTCTTCTGCTAATCGTTTAGCAGCATCATTGGTAGTAATTCCTTGCTGTTTCGCAATGTTAAAAATTTCTAGCAACGTGTGATAAATGTTATGCACTTGCTTGAAAGCTTTTTCTTCGTCATAACCAATCATTTCGTTATAAACATTGATTAATCCTCCAGCATTAATTACATAATCAGGACAGTAAAGAATTCCTTTTTTTGCAAGCATTTGACTATGTAGTTGCTCATTTCCTAATTGATTATTAGCTGCACCAGCAATAATCGGAGCTTGGAGGAAAGGAATTGTATGACTATTAAGAATGCCTCCTAAAGCGCAAGGAGCAAAGATATCTACATCAACAGAGAAAATTTCGTCTGGGCTGACAACAGTGGCATCAAAAAGTCTTTTTAAGTCCTCTGTCTTTACAGGATTGACATCGCTCACATAAAGTTTAATTCCATGCTCATGTAAGTGACGACAGAGATTTCTACCTACATTACCAACACCTTGAATAGCAACTTTTAGCCCTTCTAGTCTTTGGGTTTGCCAACGAAATTCTACGGCGGCTTTGATTCCTAAAAAGACTCCTAGAGCTGTGATAGGAGCAGGCCCGCCAGACTTTTCTGATACTCCAACTACATAATTAGTTTCTTGACTAATTGTGCGTACATCTTGAGGAGTAATATTTACATCTTGTCCTGTAATAAAACGTCCGTTGAGACTATTAACAAAACGTCCATAAGCTCTCAAAATTTCATCTGTTTTATTTTCAGGATTAGCAATGATAACTGCTTTCCCTCCACCAGCGGGGATGTTAGCGCAAGCAGCTTTATAGGTCATACCACGACTAAGACGCAGAGCATCTTTTAAAGCAGCTTCTTCGTTGATATAAGGAAAAAGTCTTGTGGCTCCCATTGCTGGCCCTAAACTGGTATCATGAATAGCAATAATTGCTCTAATATCTGGATTTTTTCCATGACAAAAGAGAATTTGTTCGTGACCCATTTCTCTAACGGTTTCAAATAGCAGCATCTTTGTTTCTCAATCTTGATTTTGGAGTGGTTAGAGCTTTATTTAGTTATTGGGATGAAGAACATGAATGAAGTAATACAATGCAATTTGTAGAATTAGGATGCTTGTTAGAATCGCTAATTTACCAAAGGAAAGCTACAGATTCAACTCTGGAAACCCAGATTTAATCTGACTTTCTTAATTACGAATTCGTAAAGTCAAACTGCGGGGAATGAAACTTGCTTGGCTGTATTTTTCACACCATTTGATTTGACTCCTTGTGCTGCCAAACTCTTATTACGTGCGCCAGAGGGTGCAGGTTGGTCGGGGTCAATAACTACATCGATTACAAAAGGAACAGTTGAAGCGATCGCTTGCTCTAATGCTGCTTCAATATCCGATTCTCTGACAACTCCAACAGCTTCTGCTCCCATGGCGCGAGCAATCATGGCAAAATTTGTCGGGGGAATTGTGGCATCTGCACCTTTTAATCCCAAGACTTTCATCCCTTGATGGCACATGTTATAACGGGCATCGTTCAGCACAATCCAGATGGCGGGAATTTTGTATTTCACGGCTGTGCTGATTTCGTTGTTCATCAGCATTGCCCCATCGCCTACAACAGCTACAGCTTTGCCATTGCGCGCCAGCGCTGCACCTAAAACTCCGGTGACAGTGTGACCCATTGCCCCAACTCCGGTGCTGACTCGGTAACGATTAGCTTGGGAAAATCGCAGTAGATGAGTTGACCAAGTAAAGGAGTTACCGCACTCTGCCATCACGATTGCATCGCTACCCTCAACAATGATTTTTTGAATTGCTGCCATCAATACTTCTGGTCGCACTGGATAATCTATATCTGAATCTGTTTCAATTTTTTTGTGTGCTGGATGAGGTAAGGAAATTGTGGAACGAGGAGCATCTGGCAATTGCTGCAATAGTTCCTGCACATAGGCTTTGATGTCAGACTGAATCGGGAAACTTTCCGCAGATGGATAAGCTACCCCTGGCACGTTTGGGTCAATGTCTACATGCACGAAGCCGCCTTTGGGAACCATCGTTTTACTCCAGAAAGAAGTCGGTTCGCCAAGGCGAGTTCCAAGTACGAGTGTGCGTAGTGGAGGTTGCTCTTCCATATATGTCAAGACGGAAGCATGACCGCCCAAACCTGTAACACCGACGAACTGGGAATGATCTTCGGAAAAGATACCTTTGGCACGAGGCGAACACATGACTGCTGCCCCAGTTTTTTCTGCGAGTTGGCGGATTTCGTCTGCTGCGTCACGGGCACCGAAACCGACCCAGATGGCAAAGGGGCCAGCAGATAATAACTCTACAGATTTAGCGATCGCTTGTTTGGAAGCAGTAAGCTGAAAACAAGCAATATCTAGCTTAGGTAAGGCTATATCCTCAACTAAACTTGTCTGCACACCAGTAGGAATACTCAAATGAGCAACAAATCCTCCTGGTTGTGCTAAACCAAGAGCAAGTCTGCGAAAAATCTGTGGGAGCTGAGCAACAGATTCGATGGTGATTGCATAGTTGAACAGTGTTCCTGGAGTAAAAATTCCGCCGCTGGGTAATGTGTAGGTGCTGGTTTCTTGAATTGCCCAGCGTCCGCGCTGTGGTGCTGAGGTGCAAGCCGACAGTAAAATCACCTTTGCACCTTCACCACGGGCCGCAAATAATCCGGTGAGAGAGTTGGTGATACCGGGGCCTGCTGTGGTAAAGACTACGCTAGGACGACCGCTGGCAAAGTATGCTTCGGAGGCTGCAAAGGCTGCTCCGGCTTCATGGCGGAAGTTCAACACCTTAATAGTGCTATTGGACAGCGCACCCCAAATGCTAGCCATAGCACCCCCAGCGACACCAAAAGCGTAGTCTACTCCCAAGTTTGCCAGCATCTGGGCGATCGCGTCAGCTACTGATAGCGTTGGGGCTGCTTCATCAGGTAAAAAAGGCCGAATTCCCGTGTTATTCTCAACTTTGTCAAGCTGATGAGAATTATCGGACACAGATTCTACATAGTTGTTTAGTGGAAGTTCCTTGTACGGCTCAGTGACGAGCGAAGGATTCGAACCAGTATAATTTTGACTCATTGCTTTCACGTAATACCTAAAACTTGTCTAGAAGCTCTTTAGTCAACACTCATATTTTGAGTAATATATGATACCAGCTAACTGATGATTGCTTGTTTGCGGTGATGACTGGGCTTAGTCGATAGTAAAGATGGTTGATTGCTACTGATTGATACTTGTGTGGGCAGTAGGAAACAATCTTTGTCAAGCCTGCAACCATTAAGGGTGTGCTTCTAAAAATTAGAATAGAGGAAATAAATATTTACGTGCAATCAAAAATCTTTTGATGAGGGTGTCAAATTTTTCGCTTTTCTGACGATGGCTACAGTATTTACTGAGCTTTTTAAAAGATTCCTACACTGTAACAACCAAATATAATATAAGGGAGATTCATTTACAATCAAAAATCTTTTGATGAATGTGTCAAATTTTTCGCTGTTATGGGAATTACTACAGTATCTACTTAACCGCACTAGAAGATTAATACCTTGCAAGATTTAGTAATGCCAATTTAAATAATGATTGCGACAGACAGAGCGTTCAAAGCGTTTACCGATATGTCTTTCACAATCCAAAATCCAAAATTTAAAATCCAAAATAGCACAAACTGTGTTACCACATTCTTAATGCAAAATCTTTTGATGGCGGTGACAAATTTGTTGGTTTTGTTGTCAGGGTTACAGTAGTTAGTTAGCTTAGTTGAAAACTCAGAAAGCATTCGTATAGAAAAGTTAAAGACGAAGTCGTTGACAATTGAATTTATTGCAGTCATTACAACTTTGGTTGTACTGATAAACACATTCAAACATATAGTTTAAAGTTTTTTCTATCTTTTGGGGGATGAATAACTATATTTTACGTATTTATATGCATAAATGTGGTTTTTTTGACACAAATGTATTGTTATACACAGTACTACTTCATAAAAACATATTTCTTATGACAGATGTGTATACATGGGATTCTGTAGTTAAATCCCTGAGGGAGTAGTTAAGAAAAGTTAAGACATTAAATCCATGAGCAAAAATGTGCAATTTAAAGCTGTTTATAGCAAATCTAATATATAGAAGTTAGCGATCGCTCTTGATAGGCATCAGATTGAACTCGCTTAGCACGAATTCGATAAGATGTTCTATCTTTTCAGATATTCAGAGTTTAAAACTTTGAGTTCAATGACTACTGACTAAACTTAAATTTTACTTTTGTGAATTCTTTGTGTTTTATAGCAATCTATATTAAAGGCCAAAAGACAAATTACTTTCTGTTTTCATGGCAGTAATTTTACTTGCTTTTTACTTTGACAATCTGATATATTTTATATTAATTTATTTAATAAATTATTTTTAAACTTTTATTTACGACTACGCTAAGAGCCTATCTTAGGCATTTGTAATTATTAGCTGACTCATAGTGCTAGTGTCGAGATACCAAAAAGGGGTAGTTAAAGATATGAATTCTGGCGATTATAAGTTAGCTAGCTCTAACTCTAAATGGGCACTACAGCCAGAAATAGAGTTGAAGTTTGCTCATTTTCTCATAAATCAAGCTGTAGATGCAGCCTTCTGTTTAGGAGAAAACGGAGAGTTTCTCTACGTCAATAATGCCACTTGCCAAATGACTGAGTATTCCCGTGAGGAATTACTCTCCATGACACTGCCTGACGTGGATGTAGACTTTTATCTACATAATTGGTCAGAACTTAAAGCGCAAGATTTCATTACGTTTAAATCTCGGTATCGCACAAAAGCAGGGCGAATATTTCTAGTAGAAATATCTCTAACTTATGTAGAACACCAAAGTAAGAAATTTGGTTGTGCTTTTGCTTATGACAAGAGCGATGAAGTCGTAGAATTGAGTATGCAAAAGTGGACTGATGACTTAAAACAGAGCAAAGATAATTTGCAAGAGGAAGTTTCTAAACTAAAAACAAAAGAAGCAGAACTAGAAACATCCTTATCTTTGCTTCACTCCACTCTCGAATCTACTGCCATTGGCATTGTCGCAGTTAACTTTGAAGGAGATATTCTCAGCTTGAATCAGAGATTTACGGATATGTGGCAGATTCCGGAATCTCTAATACTATCTAAGAAATGTCCTCAATGCAAAGCGTTTTTTGAGAACCAACTGAAAGACCCAGAAGCCTTTTTTCGACTCATTTGGGAAGTTTCCAGCCAATCGGATTTTGAAAGCTATGACATTCTGGAATTGAAGGATGGGAGAGTTTTTGCACATTACTCTAAACCTCATTGGCTTGGTGACCAAATTATTGGTAGAGTCTGGAGTATTTGGGATATTACTGAATCGAAACAAACCGAGGAAGCACTACAGCTTAATGTCACTAGATTTCGGACTTTGGCAGAAACAACAGATGCTAACACTTTTTTGATTCAAGGTACGCGGCTTTGCTACATAAATCCGGCAGTAGAAAAACTCACAGGTTACACAAAAGAGGAACTGTTAAATGGCTTTGATATTCGCCGACTGATTAAGAGCAAAAAACGCAGACAGGTACGCAACCAAAATCAAGCAGCTAACTTTGAATACCAAGAGATGAATATTCTCACAAAAAACGGCATCGAACGCTGGCTAGCTTGTGCGGTTACAAAGCTTGAGGGTGTGCTGGATTTTGGTGGAAAACCAGTTGAATTGATTACAGGCATTGATATCACCGATTACAAATATGCAGAATCGGATCTTAACCAAGCTTTAGAACAGGCAAAACAACTCAGCGAACTAAGAGCGCGTTTTCTTTCGATGGTCTGCCATCAATTCCGTACTCCGCTGAATATTGTTTCATTCTCTAGTAGCTTACTTAAGGAAGAAGTAGATAAACGGACAGCAAAGAAAATACAACCATTACTCGATCATATGCAAACAGCTATCGAACAGATCGGCCAGATGTTGGACGATATTCTGTTCTTTGCTAAGGCAGAATCAGCGAAACTAAATCTTGAGCCAAAACCTCTTGAGTTAGTTCAATTCTGTAAGGATTTAGTGGCACAAATGCAGATGAGTATTAACCAAAACTTAATCAATTTTGTCAGTCAACCTAACTCCCTAACAGCTTGTATGGACAAAAAGTTACTAGAGCCTATTTTGAAGAATTTGCTCGACAATGCAATTAAGTATTCACCCTCAAAGATTGTAGTGGATTTCAATCTGTCCTGCGAAAAGGAGAAAGTAATTTTTCAGGTCAAGGATCGAGGTATTGGTATTCCAGTAGAAGATCGACAACGGTTATTTGAGCCGTTTTATCGGGGTAGTAATATCGATAGTATACCTGGTACTGGATTAGGGTTATCAATACTGAAAACCCTTGTAGACTTACATGGCGGTCAAGTGGCTGTGGAAAGTGAAGTTGGTGTTGGCACTACGTTTACTGTAATGCTGCCACTAGTTACACAAGAGACTAGCAATTCCGAGTGATGAATGTTGAGTTGTTTTTTTAAACTAAACATTCATCACTCTTGGAAAGAGCCAATTCATCTCATAGCAATTAATGCTCAGTACAAAGTTTGGTAACTATGTTTAGCAACCAAATTCTACCAAAAGTTATGGCAATCAAAAATCATGTCCAAATCGTCAAAAAAAATTCTTGTAATCGAAGATGATAATATTACTCGCAATCTTTACTTAAAAGGTCTTGAGGCTAAAGGTTTCGAGAGCGTCGGGGCTGCAAACGGTCGTGTTGGTATCCAGCAAGTACAAGAGCATGTACCCGACTTAGTGATTTGCGATATTACGATGCCCGATATGGATGGTTACAGCGTTTTAACTACCCTACGCCAAGATCCTCTAACAGCGATTATTCCTTTTATTTTTCTGACTGGCAGTAGTACTAGGGCAGATGTTCGCAAAGCTATGGAGATGGGGGCAGACGATTATATTACCAAACCTTCTACACTAGATGAATTGCTCAGGGCGATCGCTAGTCGGTTGCAAAGGCAAGCTAATCTGCAATATTGGTGCGCGACTAAACTCCAGAAAGTTGCAAAACCAGTATCCGTAGCTAAGACAGCAGTCACCCCTCCTAAATCAATCTTTCCCAACATTCCCCAATTAAAAGAAGTTTTCGACTTCATCGAAGCCCATTATCATCAAGGAATTACTCTATGTGATGTAGCCGAAGCAGTTGGTTACTCATCTGCTTACTTAACGAACCGAGTCGCAAGGCAGACAGGAGAGACTGTAAACTGTTGGATTGTTAAACGCCGGATGGCGGGGGCGCGTTTCTTACTCCAAAATGACGATCGGACAGTCGAGCAAATTGCCAAAGAACTGGGTTATCAAGATGTGTCTCATTTCTCCCGCCAGTTTCGCCAACATCACGGTTTACCTCCCCAAGCTTGGCGCAGAGAAAAAACATGTTGTGTGACAAAAACTGGCGAGACAAATTACTACTCTGTCACATCAAAGTAGACAGATGTAGACTGACGCAGGGAATTATTACTCAAAACCTCAGCAGCCAAGATAAGAAATTACCCCACCAGGAATCAGTTAGATTACCTACACTCAACTGCATTTTTTTGCGAATGTTTTGGATATTCCAGTTGGTTAGCTTGGCTAGAGTTTGTGCTTCTTGTTCAAAACGCTTGGGTAAAGACCGCTTGTATTCTCTACCTGACTGACAGTTTAATTCACCCGTAAAAGGATGTTGCAAAATATAACGCCCTTGGAAAGACTCTTGGTTAGAGGTTTGATGAAACATCGGGTCTTCAGGAAATTTATCGCGGGTGTAGCGGATATGTAGACGAGTAATAAAGACACTACTGGTGGGAGGACGACGACGAAAGCTAGGGGGTATTGGTGCGTCACTAGCAGAATTATCATCCAGCCAAAACACACCTGCTTGTTTCAGTTCTTCTTGGCTCAAGGGGTCGGCAGAACAAGGATCGCAACTACCCATATCCCATGCATATTCTAAAAAAGCAACTTTTCGATCTTCTTTGATGTAAGAAGTTTGGAACATGGACTTGTAGAAGTCGCTAAATTCATCTTTGACAAACACGGGAATGTTAGCGTCCGATGGGATTTTCACAGTCCGATAGTTGGTAATTTCTGCTTGTCCTTCGGGCGATAAGATGTAGACAAGTAAATCCTGCTCTTTTGTAGCGTTGATCATGCCTAAACGAATTGGCAGCATGAACTTCGGTGACTGATAGGAAATTTGCAATGGACGCAGAAACTGATAGCCAGATTCTTCAAACTTATCGAGGTTGACTTTAGCAACAAAGAATTTCATTGCCGAGCGAATGTATGGCTTAAGTAACTGTTTTGCTCCTCTAGGAATTTTATAGCCATTGCGATTGAGCCAAGTTTCCAGTCCGCCAGATTCTTTAGCACTGAGAATCACAATGTCATATTCGCCAACGTTGAAACGAGCCTCAACCGTAACACCCAAACTTTCATCGCTGCCTCTTGTTCTCCCCCCTGTATTGCTTGCTGCTGGCGCAGGTGCTTCTTGATATAGCCTATCTCTCCTCTCTGGGGCACAAGGGTCGGGGTCAAAATATTCAACTAATCGCGGCGCGCTAAAAGCATCCAAGCGCTCGATAATTTTGGGTTGGGCAACGCGAACTTGCTCTTTTTGGAGTACCGTTGGCACAGGTACTACCATAGCAAAATCTTTGACTTCTCCTTGAAAATCGTTTGCCATTGTTAAAACGGTGCGATCGCCATCTCGTGCAATTACCACCTGAGAAGCTTGGTTATAAAGTTTGGCATCAGCTTTAGCAACATAAAATCCGCAGAATGCCCAAGCAGCTGGCGCAAAGCACAGTACAGCTACCAATGCCAGTAATAATGGAATGATGATTCTAAAACGCTTCATTTTATACCTCCAATTTTGAGTGCTGAATAGAGACGCGATAAATCGCGTCTGTACAAGAGTTAGGAGTTATTAAGAATTCCCCTCATCTCCCCTACCTCCCCTGCCTCCCCTGCTTCCTCATCCCCTTCATTTCCCCAAGAAAATCGCGGGGCTGACCAGAGAACATCTAGCAGTATGGTCAATGGTGCAAGGGCGAACAATGCCCAAAAAACTGCGGTGGAAATAAAGAAGTAATTCCGCAGGATGAAAGTCAAAATGGCAATGCATACCGCCCAAATTACACGCCCAATTCGAGCGTTGGGAATTGACCGAGGATCGGTAACCATAAATAAGGCAAACAGCAGTAAAGAACCGCTCATCAACCGATGCCAGTAAACATCCCAAGTCCAACCCAGCCAGAGATTGCGAATTGCTTCTAGCAAGGAATATGCACCCAAGAAAGCGGCTGTAGTATCCCAGCGACCGATCCGCTGCAAAATCATGCCACCAGTCCCAGCAAATAACAGTCCGTACCACCATTCTTCGCCCCACTGTCCTGGTGAAACCCAAGCATCAGGGGTGAGAAGTAAGGCGGAAATAATACCAAAATTTGCGGGATTGAAGAAATGCTTATCGCCGAGTCGGAAAAGAAATTTGCTAGCGATCGCACTTGTAGCTGCAAAGACCATCGTTGTCCAGTGGTCAGCCCGCAATAGTAAGCTGAGTCCCAATGAGGTAATCAAGGCACTGCGAAGATTCTTCATGTGCCCTGTGTCATTTGTTTTTTGTTCTTTGTTAATCACATATGACAGTAGCCATTGGGTGGCTGAACAAGTGGCGATCGCTACCCCAATCAACTCCGGTCGCAGCGTCCAGTCCCTTGTACCAATTCCCAAGACTAGAAACAAGCTAAGAAAGAGAATTTGATAATCTCGTATATCTTTGAGCAGCATTAACCCTTAACTCAGGGATTCCCCGTAGATTTTTCATCAATCTAAACGAGTGCAAGCTCAAATAACGTTGCTGTTACAGATTTTGTTACAAAGTCCAGCAACAAATCTCAATACTGAAGATAATGTTTGTTTTTATGTATAAAAATTTAATAATGGTCAAAAAAGATTTAGCGATTTCACGATCGTAAAATTTTGTAAATCTATCTCTATACAGATATATTACTGAAGATATTAATTTATAAAAATATACATAATTTTTTAATTTGCAGTAAATTGTTGCAAGCAGCTGCTGTGCAACCATAGTTGCATAAGCCGCAAGCAAATCTAGCTAGCTTGAGACTCTACAAGATATATGCAAAACAACTCTGCAAAGGTGACTTATATTTGAATCACAACAGCACAAATGCTAACCATATCTGCAATGAGTCAAGACACTTATGCAAATATTTGCATTTTAGGTGCGATGGTGAGGATATCACTTGCTACTGTAAGGTGTGCTATCTAAATTCACACCCATACTAGACAGCCCTCTATCTCAAAGGGGTACTACACTTGCTTTGGTGCATACGAATAGGATGGTATCGAATTGTGGGAACTAAAGATAATTGCATTATGTAATTGCTGGCAATTAATTAAAGCAGTAGTTAGCAGGTTTTTTCGCGATCGCATTAGGTGAGACGCACCAAACTAGTTTGTATAATTGGCTGCATTGCCCGTCAGCTATATCTGACGACAAACCCTAACCTACTTTGCGGGAACACTTTCAGCGAAGGATTATATTACGCAGTACTGTTACTCTGCGAGAAACCCTGAGATAAACGCTAGTCATTAAATAAGGAAAACTACACTAATTGCTAGACTATAGAAAACTACGCTTCTTGGAATTTCTGTTAATTTCTTCAAATAAACACAATCTTTAATTTAACTGTGTACTAATAACAGCATTTTTTTATGCTCCAAAATGATGTTTTTGAATATTTTTCAATGTTGTTATTTTTAACGTTACAATTTCTTTTTTCATAATGCAATGCGTCTTTGGGAAGAATAAAGCTACTTAAGAGTATCCATTTTAAAAGTAGAAAAAGTAGGAAAAGTAAGAAAAGTGGGAAAAGTAGGAAGTGAGGGAATTTAAAATATTTTTTTAGTAGAAAAATATGAATATTATAGTATTGATTAGAGGTTAAGAGCGTGCAAAAGTTATTGCAGAAAGTCATGCGAAAGCGATTGATATTATAGAAGCATTGCACTTCGATAAAATATCGCTTATGGCTTTGTACGACTCAACAGCTATCTTGTTTCCCACGCTCTTCAATCTCATTACAGGTGATTCAAGATTAGGAATTACCCACGCTGCGATCGCAGGCAGACCTCTGACGGATATGATTTTGGGTAAAAAAATACTTGGGCTGATGTCTACGGTAATTAATTACTGGCGACTGGAGATTAAAAGTTAAAAAAAATATGTAATGCCAATTCACATGCATTACAGCTACAAATCAATCTCCCTAGTTCCCAATATGCAGTTCCTTTTTATTCAATACGATAAAGACGTAATACCTGAAAGAGTTAAAATTAGATCTTCAAAAGTATTTTTTTAAGTAGATATTGCTCAATTTTTTTAATTTTTAGAAAGTGAATTTATAGAAAATATTCATTCATGAATCTCCGCATTGATAGCTTTTCCAAACCAGTATTTGTAGTCGTAAATATCAACTCAACTTTGCTCTATTTACCGAGAAAATACTAACCCACTATCTACAGACCTGTACAGATACTAGTATACTTTCTTGGGGCTTTCATAATTGTTCTAAAAGATACACTAGTTTGAACTTACTCTTCATATAAAGGCATTGCGGTAGCTTTGGTCGTATAAATATTAGATTATTACTACTGAAAAGCTTTTGGTTTTTAATGCTTTAAATTTTAGCATACTTATTTATATTTACACCAAAAATTCACCATGCCTATATCAACTTGCATACCACCAGTTCGTGCAACCAAAGTCTTATATACTAGGATTTACTTTGATAAATTTTGTACATTTCGTTAATTTTGATACCGAAAAGTATCAAATTTTAGATGAAATACTATCACATCTCAACTTTTTCAAGTTCAGTAACAACTAGATCCAGTATCATCAGAAAACTGCTAACTGCATGTGGTGTCGAAACAAGAGGGGAGTGAAGACATGGATTTACGTAGCGATGCATTGCAAATCCTCAAAGAAACTAGCCGAACTTTTTATATTCCAATTAGTATATTGCCGCCGGGACTGCAAGAAGCAGTAGCATCAGCATACTTGTGTATGCGTGCCATTGATGAAATTGAAGATCATCCAGAACTGGATAATTTTACTAAGACCAAACTCTTGCGAATAATTAGCTCGACATTACAAGCAGGTGTGGATGGTTTTGCGGTTGATGCTTTTTCTGTAGGGTTTAGCGAATATGAGAATTCCTTAGAAGAAGTCACTGTCAGAGTGAGAGAATGGTCGCTACTAGCACCTGAAACGATCGCACCGCGAATTTGGGATGCTACCGCCGCGATGGCAGACCGGATGGCTTACTGGGCAGAAAGAAATTGGGAAATTTATACAGAATCTGATTTGGATCGTTATACCTTTGGAGTTGCAGGTGCAGTTGGTTTGTTACTCTCAGATTTATGGACTTGGTACGACGGAACGCAAACGAACCGCACTCAAGCAATTGGGTTCGGTCGCGGACTACAAGCAGTTAATATCCTGCGTAATCATCAAGAAGATAAAAGACGGGGAGTAAACTTCTTTCCTGATGGTTGGAGTACAACAAATCTAAATGACTATGCTCGTCGCAATCTAGTGCTAGCAGATGCCTATACCAAATCTCTACCGCCAGGCCCTGCTTTAGACTTTTGCCAAATTCCTTTAACTTTAGCTCATGGTACTCTTGACGCTCTAGCTAATGGTCGAGAAAAACTCACCCGCAATGAAGTTATTGCACTTATTGAGCAATTTATCAGTGTAAACGTCAAAGTCGGCTAACAGACTGGGGAGTAAGAAGATAGGGAATTGATTAAAGGTCAAAGCAATGGTGCTTTCCTTTTTTTCGCTTTCCCCAATTCATAATCCTCAATTGCCAATATTGCTGTAGTTTAAATAAAAACATGCAAGTAGGAGAGATCTTCAGTGAAGAAAACCCTGTTCCTCAATCCTCCTTCCTTCGATGGGTTTGATGGTGGTGCTGGTTCGCGATACCAAGCCAAGCGCGAAATTACTTCTTTTTGGTATCCTACTTGGTTGGCGCAACCTGCTGCACTTGTACCAGACAGCAAGCTTGTGGATGCTCCGCCACACGGTCAGACTTTGGAAGATGTGCTGAAAATTGCTAAAAATTACGAACTGATTGTTATGCACACCAGCACACCTTCACTGGCTAATGATGTCAAGTGTGCTGAAGCGATAAAAGCTCAAAATTCGGACGCACAAATAGGCTTTGTCGGGGCGCACGTAGCTGTCTTACCAGAGGAAACGCTACGAGATAACCCAGTTATCGACTTTGTATGTCGTAACGAATTTGACTATACCTGTCAGGAACTAGCCGAGGGCAAATCTTGGGAAGAAATCAAGGGTTTGAGCTACCGAGATCGGAACTCTAATATACGCCACAATGAAGAGCGCCCATCGATCCATGACTGGGATGCTATGCCTAGTGTCTTACCAATTTATGGGCGAGACTTAGACATTAGAAAATATTTCATTGGCTACCTGCTGCATCCCTATATTTCCTTTTATACCGGGCGTGGTTGTCCGGCAAAATGCACTTTCTGTCTCTGGCCGCAGACAATTGGTGGTCACCTCTACCGTCATAAAAGCCCCGAAGCTGTGGGACGCGAGATGGAACAAGCCAAAGCCATCTTCGGCGATAAGGTACGGGAATATATGTTTGATGATGATACTTTTACCATTGATAAGCATCGAGCGATCGCTATCAGCGAACATATGAAGCGACTCAAGCTCACCTGGAGTTGCAATGCCCGCGCCAATTTAGACTACGATACCCTCAAAAAACTGCGCGACAATGGTCTGCGGTTGCTGCTAGTCGGTTTTGAATCTGGTAACCAAGAAATTCTGAACGGCATTAAAAAAGGTATCAAGCTAGAAGTGGCACGGGAATTTATGAAAAATTGCCACAAACTTGGCATCACAGTCCACGGTACTTTTATTATTGGTCTGCCGATTGAAACCCCAGAAACAGTAGAAGAAACCATCCGTTTTGCCTGCGAACTCAGTCCGCATACAATTCAAGTCTCCATTGCTGCGCCTTATCCGGGTACGGAACTCTATGAACAAGCTAAGGTCAACGGCTGGTTTACAAACCAATCTCTTGTGGCTAACTCTGGTATTCAAACCTCAACACTGCAATATCCCAATCTTTCCAGTGCAGAAATTGAAGATGCTGTTGAGCGTATGTACCGTCAATTCTACTTCCGCCCGAAAGCGATTCTGCCAATTGTCAGGGAGATGTTGACTGACCGACAAATGTTAGTACGTCGTCTGCGCGAAGGTGGTGAGTTCTTCTCTTACCTAAAAGAACGCCGCGCTCAAGCTGTTGCCAATGCACAATCTAATCAAACAGCAGTTATTTAATAGGAGTCAGGAGGCAGGGAAAGCAGAGGAGAGAATTCTTAAATAATTTCTGGCGTTGCATAGTTGCGGGATGATTTAGCAACTTCTAAAATTCTCCCCCTGCCTCCCCTGCTTACCCCAATTCATCCCACTGTTATGCAACGCCTAATTTCTTTGTACCTCCGTGTTACATTATCTCCCTCATCTCCCCTTGCCTCCCTCGTCCCTCTTCCCCATACCCCTATGCCCCATTCCCCTCGTTTCGTCATTATCAATGGTGATGATTTTGGCTTTTCTAATGGCGTTAATCAAGCGATTATCAAGGCACACGAGCAAGGTGTGCTGACTAGTACCAGCTTGATGGTAACTGGTGATGCAGTTGAGGAAGCGATCGCTCTAGCACGTACTCACCCTAATTTGGCAGTTGGTCTACACTTGGTGTTGGTATGCGGTCGGGCTATTTTGCCACCCTCCCAGATTCCCCATTTGGTTGACTCAATGGGGAACTTCTCAGACAGCCCCTTCCAAGCTGGGTTGCGTTACCAATTCCATGCTGCTGCCCGTGAGGAACTACGGCAGGAAATTCGCGCCCAGTTAGAAAAATTTTGTGAATCTGGATTAACCCTTTCCCATGTAGATGGACATTTACATCTACACGTCCATCCTGTGGTACTACATATTCTAGTTGAGTTGGCGCAGGAGTTTGACATTCGAGTCATCCGCCTGCCATCTGAAGAACTAGGGATGTCTTTAAAGCTCGATCGTCGGCGATTGCTGACTAAACTAGTTTGGTCGGCGGTGTTTGGTAGATTACGCCGCTATGGTGAGGTTTTGCTGACATCTCAAGGTATTGGCTTTGCTAAGCGAGTCTACGGTTTGCTGCAAACTGGTTCTATGACTGAGGAATATTTGCTCGGACTTGTACCCCAGATTCAGGCTGACTTGGTTGAGATTTACTCCCATCCTGCAGTACTTAAAGACGGAGAACCGCAAAATGGGCCATTAGGGACGGGTGAACTAGAACTCGCTGCCTTGTTGAGCGAACAAGTGCGCCAAGTGTTGACTGCCAAAGGCTTTGAACCAACTAACTTTCTAAAAGTGACGCGTTTATGATTTAAGGGATGAAAATTTATCTGAGAATTAGTATTTTTGAATGTATAAGTCGATTTTCGCAGAACACTAAAAATAGAATGCAGACTGAAAGTTTTTTATAAAGAGTTTGTCGTCTAAAGTAAGTTCAGACTGCTTCAACTTTTTAAGTAATATGTATTTTTTAACAGCTTCTTGCTGTAAATAAACTCTATCTGCTTCAGGATATGCAGCCTCAAAATTGTTTCCTATCATGGCATTTTGCCGTTACTAGCTCGATCGAGGTGGTAGTTCTTAATTTACTCTTATAGTTAAAAATACATAACTACCTAAGGAATGAGTTTAAGTAACTTTTGAATGTATTTATTTTTACAAGTACTGGCTAACAACCCTGCCTCATACATTCAATTAGCCTCAACCGACCAAGGAAGTTTCGCTGTCGCACCTAACTACAACCTTGATAAATATGGCACTTTGAGCAAGTCAGAAATTTTATAGCTTACTTTTAATACCAAAGTCAACAACTGTTCTTTGCCTACACCAGCCATCCCCATAGTTAAGTAAGTTAAAGGCAGCGCGATCCCAATGGTTATTTAATAGAGATTCAACGTTTCGAGACTGACAGCTAGCTTAATATTTAAGCTAGGGAGTTGTCCCCCTAGCTTAGTATCAACTTATTAGATGTGCGATCGCTGTAATTGTCGCATAACAAATACTCTGTTATTCGATACTTGTTGATGGCTTTGCTTATTTCTTTTTCAGATCGCGAGCCATGTTGAGGTAGTAGTCCATTTTAGTATTAGGACGGCGGCGGGAGTTGGCAGGAGTTTCCGGAAGAGCGGCATCCTGCTTAGCTTCTATTGGCTGTTTAGCCGAAGCTTGCTTGACACTTTGCGATTCATTAGATTCTAAGAAATAATCAGAGCTATTAAATCCAAAGAGATTAGCAAAAAAACCAAAGAAATTTCTGGTAAAACGCCAAAAAATGTTGAAAACAACAGAGAAAAAACCTTCAACACGAAGGAATAAGTTCTGAATAATTTGAGGTAGACGAAACATAGTAGCACCTTACTATGATTGCTTATTATTATTGTGACCTAAGAGGCAGGTAATTGGAGGGCAAGGGGGCACACAGAAACAGAACACAGAGAGAAGTTGCGTGCAAACAGAAGAGATTCTCCCTCTTTGCGTCTTCTTCATCGCCATGTCTGAGTTACCCTCAAAGAAATAGAGGCGTTGCATAACAGTGGGATGAATTGGGGTAAGCAGGGGAGGCAGGGGATGTAGGGGAAGCAGGGGGAGAATTTTAGAAGTTGCTAAATCATCCCGCAACTATGCAACGCCGAAATAGAGTATAAATCACTAAGTTGTTTCTGATACTTGACTATCAAGACGGCGAAACAAAAATACCCAAAGCGGTAAGGAACTATTAATTGCAATAAGCCGCACTAAATGACCAGTCGTAACAATGTCCGCATTATGATTCAATGTCAAAGAAACCAAGATTATTTCTGCCGATCCTCCTGGTGCTGTGACTAGTAGACAAGTCAACCAGTCCCAAGAAGTTAATCGCATGGCTAGCAAGGCAGCAATAGCTCCAGCTACTAGGGTCATTGCTACAGATATGAAGGCATAAACTACAGTCCGTTTCCCGAAATTAGGTTTGTCTCCCCAATACTCACCAATAGTGATTCCCAGAAGCATTTGACCTAGTATATTGATTAAAGGCGGTGGAAAAAAGTGAACATCACCTATAAAAGGTAACCAATGTAGTAAAGAATTAAATGTTATACCGGTCAACAATGCTGCCAAAAAATCACCAGCCGGAATTTTGCATAAAAGGGCTAGATAAACTCCTAAAGCGGTAACTAGTAGTGCTAACAAGAGTAATCCTAATTGAGATTGCTCCAAATTCAGCAAAGCACCTATGACAGGTAGTGTTTGCGAATTACAGTAATTACCAACTGCTATTCTGGCAATGAAAGGAATCAGAAAAACTACAGATGTAACGCGAATCGCTTGCACTAATGCAACTAAAGTGACATTTCTATTGTAATCTGCGGCAATGGCTGCCATCACTCCCACACCCCCAGGAACTGTAGCTAGCATTGCTGTCAATAAGCTGGTTTTACTCAAGCGAGAGTAAATGTAGCCAATACAGCTACCACATAAAAGCAGGAATAAAGTAAGAACAATAAATATAGGAATACCAGAGGCAAGACTTGTTATGTCGCTATTGCTATTTGACAAGCCAACAGTTAGCCCAACAAGTGCCATTCCCACTTTTCTAGCAGTCCGGTTTGGTTTGGGAGAATATTGATAGAAAAGCCGAAACATTTGCAGAACTACTGTACCAGAGGCAATCCCACCAAATATCCAGGCAATCCCGCCAATGTGGAACTTTGCCAAAGCTATACCCAGAGGTAATGCTAGCAGCATTTCTACCCCTAGAACACTTAGTTGCTTCACAAATGGCTCAGCAACAGCGTGATTGTTATGAATAGGTTCCTCTTGGATGGGAGCAACGCTTATGCTTTGATTCATCGATACGCGCTTTTTAAAATAATTTAACTATGTACTCAAGCGATCGCTTAGGACTCGCTACTTCTTCCATCCACAAAGGCAAGAACATGATATAATTCTTAATAATATTTTAAATATAGCATCCATTCAAAGTGTTACATAGCGACGATCTTTTGCAGTTATTGAAGAAAGGCAAAAGTACACGTCAGAAGGCACAAGGAGTTTAGAAGGTGATTCAAACCCCTCCTAAATGAAGACCACCAAATTTTCAATTTAGTGGGGGTCTTAAACCCAGTTTGTCCAAGGCAAAAAGGCATAGGCAGACCTTAAAACTTTTTTCTTCCCTTCGCCTTTTGCCCTCTGTCCTCTGCCTTGCCCGAAGGGCAGATAAATAGCAGGAGTACAACAACTGTTGCACTCCTATCTCTACAAACAAGCTAATTATGACAAATTTTTGAGTTTGCAAACAACAGACAAAGTTTAATCTTCGTCTAGTGCTGGAAAAGCCTCCTCAAACTGCCATAATTCATCTTTATGATTGAGAAACCAGATACGAGTTTCTGGAGTCAATTGACTCCAAATAATATCACCGGGAACGTGAGGAGATGCATATCGATATTGCTGACCAAGTGATTTCAGATTTTCTGCCACTTCATGGGGAATACCGAAATCCTGCCAGTCAACTTCTATATGTCTTCCTGAGAGTCCCGCAGCAGGGTCAAACATTATTTGTGCAGCTCTAATTAAATCGGCGAAGTGTTTTGGTTTGAGGCTGGCTAGCTGCTGAATTTGGAGTGATTCATTATGCTCTTGAGACATTGTCAATGGAGTGGTGAAAGTTGCTAGTCCATTGAACTTACTGCCAGAGATTATCCCAATATCCTTAGTTTAGCGTAGAATTAGTTGCTGATGTGAGCAGTCTAAAGCAACTATATGGTTTATTACCAGCAAATTACTTTTTGTGCTTGATGTATGAGTAGAGAAGTTCGCGATCGCTTTGTGGGTTTACAATTAAGCACTGACTCTTGCCACCACCTGCATTACTATCGAGAACTACAACAACACGTGCTTTTGGACAAACTCCTAAACAACTAGTACTAACAACCCGAAATTCACCCCATAATCCCTCAAATTTCAGACGAGTTTTCAGCCAATTCTGTAAGTCTTCTGAAGCTGTTGAACTTCTGCTAGTTCGATGAGAGCTAGCTGGCTGCTCTTTTCCACACTGCGAACACACAAGTACTAAACCAGATGCCTCCCACCGAGGAGAAACAGTTGAAATAGGAACGCTGGACGGGCGAGAAGTGGGTGTTGCCAGTTGTTGAGAGTTGGATGAGAATAGCTGGATGATGCGTTGTATCAGTGTCTTGATACGTTTGATCGGGTTCTTCATCGATGAGTTCTCTACTTAATACCAATTCGTAATTCGTAATTACTAAAATTAAATTCAATCAGGGTTTTAAGGTTTGCATCTGTAGCAACATTTTGGAGAATTGATAAATACTCAGACAAAATTAATTACACAGATGTTTTTTTGTTCCCTGTTCCGTGTTCCCTGACCCCACCAATGAATTTAATTTTGTTCAACTAGCTTAAAAAAGGCAGAAGGAAAGAAAAGTTTTTCATCTGTCTTGGTGAGGTAGCGCGGTGAGGCAGTCCGGTGAAGCACTTGCTGTCTTCTCCCAAAGGGGAGACGCTGGCGCGAAGGCGGTTTTCGTCGATAGCAAAGTGCTGTTAGCGCAGCGAAGCGCGAGTATTCGAGCGTCACTCGAAGGGTCTTGGGGTCTCCCCAAGTAGAGGAGAACCCGCACAACGCAGTGTCTCCCCAACGCACTGGCTCTTCATGAGGACTGCCGTTAGCTACGCAGGAGCGTCACGCCGAAGGGGTGTAAGCAGTTCATGACGGCTACTTATAATTTCTACTCCTCGATCTGAGAAACCCAAAACTTCCCAAACCTAACCCTCCTAGCCCCCATTGCCTTGTATGGAATGGAGGTTTCAAAGCCTCTCTTCGCTTCAGGGAGCCAGTTTCCCTGCTTGAGACAAGTGGCGTGATTTCCCCCATGAGCGACTGGCGTTAAGAGGTTTGGAGAAGGGTTTTTAGTATACTTTACGATTTTCCAAACAACGCTCTTAACTAGATAGTTATTTCTGCCATATTGTACTAGCCTTAAAAAGGCTAGAATCTATGTTCTACTTGGATACGTTTTTGACATGCTTGTCTACAAATTCTTTTTTAAAATTTTCTAAAAAGTCACAATTTATGACGTTATGTTAATTAGTTGAACTACAGTTACAAATCATTTTACTTTGCTCCCCGTATCATATATGTCCATTTATAGCCACTTTCAGTGAAATCAGACTCGATGCGTTTGCCCTAACCTGCAAGACAGTTGGTAGAAAAACTAAAATTGAAAAAGGGAAAAATAATACTAGTGCAGTGTGACGGAAATTACTATCTAGTAAAAAAAGGGTAAAAAGGTTACTTTATCATCAATATTCTTTCTGCCTCCTGCTTTTTGCCTTTATAGACTAGCGATTACGCACTTAAAAAACCGAGCATAAACTAAAAGAGGTAATACTAATGAATACAGTAGCTATAAACACAGTATCTCCATCAGCCAAAGAGCGATCGCTGGTTCTCTGGTTTGATGAAGTTGGTATTGCTGATATACCTTTAGTTGGTGGCAAGAATGCATCGCTAGGGGAAATGATTCAACAGCTAACACCCAAAGGCGTTGACGTTCCTACTGGATTTGCCACTACAGCTTATGCTTATCGTTATTTCATTCAATCTGCTGGATTAGAAGAAAAGCTACGGGAATTATTTTCTGATTTAGATGTTGAAGATATCAAAAATTTACGGCTACGGGGGAAAAAGGCGCGATCGCTGTTGATACACACACCATTTCCTGTAGAATTGCGGCAAGCGATCGCCACAGCTTACGAAAGTCTATGTGAAAAATACAACACAGAGACAGATGTAGCAGTTCGTTCTAGCGCCACCGCCGAAGACCTCCCCGATGCTAGTTTTGCCGGTCAGCAAGAAACTTACCTCAACGTTGTTGGTGTTGAAGGAGTTTTGGCAGCTTGTCATAAATGCTTTGCTTCCCTATTTACCGATCGCGCCATTTCTTATCGGCATACCAAGGGATTCGATCACTTTAACATTGCCTTGGCCGTTGGCGTACAAAAAATGGTGCGCTCTGACTTGGCAACCTCTGGAGTCATGTTCTCCATTGACACGGAAACTGGCTTTAAGGATGCTGCGCTGATTACAGCTGCCTACGGTTTAGGAGAAAACGTTGTTCAAGGGTCTGTCAACCCAGATGAATACTATGTTTTTAAACCAACTTTAAAAGCAGGTTTTCGCCCAATTATTGATAAAAAATTGGGCAGCAAAGAACTGAAAATGATTTATGATGACGGTTCTAAATTTACAAAAAATGTATCTGTATCAACCGCAGATAAAGGTAAATTCGCTCTTAATGATGCCGAGATTTTACAACTAGCACACTGGGCATGTTTGATTGAAGACCATTATTCCCAAGTCCACGGTGTTTACACCCCAATGGACATTGAGTGGGCAAAAGATGGAATTACTAACCAGTTGTTTGTTGTACAAGCACGTCCCGAAACCGTCCAGTCGCAGAAGAAGGGAAACGTACTGCGTAGTTATCGTTTGGTATTGGAGAATGGCGGTTGGGGACTGGGAACTGGGGAAAAATCTTCCTCACATCCCACACCCCACACTCCACACCCTCTTGTTACCGGACGGGCAATTGGGGAAGCGATTAGTCAAGGGAAAGCCAATCTAATTTTAGATGTACATAAACTTGACCAGTTCCAACCTGGGGAAGTGTTGGTGACAGAGAGGACTGACCCGGACTGGGAACCGATTATGAAACGTGCCAGTGCCATTATCACCAACTCTGGTGGACGCACTTGCCACGCAGCAATTATTGCCCGAGAATTGGGTGTACCTGCGATCGTGGGATGTGGTAATGCGACAGAAGTCTTGAAAACTGGTCAAGAGATCACAATTTCTTGTGCCGAAGGAGAAGAAGGAAAGGTATACGCAGGGTTATTACCTTTTGAAGTTCAAGAAGTCCCCCTAGAGAACTTGCCCCGCACCCACACCCAAATTTTAATGAATGTGGGAAATCCCCAAGAAGCTTTGAGTTTATCTGCCATTCCTAACGATGGGGTAGGTTTAGCGCGGACAGAGTTTATCATCGCTAACCAAATCCAAATTCATCCCATGGCGTTAATTTATTTCGACAAGTTAAAAGATGAATTTGTCAAAGCCAAAATCAGCGAAATTACCTCACTTTACAACGAGAAACCTCAATATTTTGTGGATAAATTAGCCCAAGGCATCGGCAGAATTGCCGCGGCCTTTTATCCTAAACCAGTAATTGTGCGAATGTCTGATTTCAAAAGTAATGAATATGCGAATTTATTAGGTGGCGAACAGTTTGAACCCGATGAAGAAAACCCGATGTTAGGTTGGCGAGGGGCGGCACGTTACTATGATGAAGGCTACAGGGAAGCTTTTGCTCTAGAATGTCATGCAATCAAGCGAGTACGGCAAGAAATGGGTTTGACTAATGTCATTCCAATGATTCCTTTCTGTCGCACCCCTGATGAGGGACGTTTGGTGTTGGCAGAGATGGCAAACAATGGTTTAAAGCAAGGTGTTAACGACTTGCAAGTTTATGTGATGTGCGAATTGCCAAGTAATGTAATTATGGCTGAAGAGTTTGCTGAAGTATTTGACGGCTTCTCCATAGGTTCCAATGACTTAACTCAGCTAACACTAGGTTTAGACAGGGATTCAGCATTGGTAGCAAGATTGTTTGATGAGCGCAGTCCTGCTGTCAAGCAAATGGTGAAAATGGTAATACAGACTGCGAAAAAATGCCAACGCAAAATCGGCATTTGTGGACAAGCACCCAGCGATTACCCAGAATTTGCTCGGTTCTTGGTTGAACAGGGAATAGACTCTATTAGTCTGAATCCAGATTCGGTTTTAAAAACGATGCTGGAAGTAGCAAAAGTTGAGAACGGTGAGTCATAAGTCTTGTAAAGTCGATAGCTCACTTTTTTCTAATTGTTCATTGGGCATTGCTGATTAATGCCTCACCGTTCGCATAAGTAGCTAAACATAATTAATTACACAATGTCATTGCGCTAAGCGAAGCCATGCCCATTTGTGAAGCGTCTCACGCCACTTGCTCCACTTGAGAACCATCCCCGTGGGCGGGTCTCCCAACTTGTAGACGCGTTAGCGGTGAGGGGGGCGCAGTCTTGGCGGTGAGGCAGTCCGATCTTGGGGTTTCCCCAAGTAGAGGAACTGCCGAACCCGTAAGGGTTCCCGTCGTTAGCGCAGCGAAGCGCGAGTCCTCGAGCGTCTTGCGATAGCGTAGCGTTAACGACGTTAGGAGCGTCACCCCCGAACTCGAAGGGCTTCCCCCAGGTTGGGGAGTGGCGTGAAAACCATCGCCTGTCTTTACTTTCGTCTGCTTCTTCACACATCCTTTATTTAATCAAACTCACTCTCGATTAGGCAAACGGTGAGCGTTTAAACCAGGAAAATTTATTGAGCGATTTGATTTATACTTTTAGGTTCCCCTGGTTATTAAAGAACATTAAGTTGTATGTCCAGCTCCAGTTCAGACATGGTTCGCATTTATTTGCAAGAAATTGGTCAGTTTCCGTTGTTAACAGCAGACCAGGAAATTGCTTATGGAAGGCTTGTACAGCAAATGATTGCGATCGAGCAACACAAAGATATGCTAAGCCAAAAATTGAATCGCGAACCAACGATGGCCGAATTGGCTGTTGATATTGGCAAAAGCGAAACTGAAGTAACTCAAATACTTCAGCTAGGTCAGCGAGCAAAGCAAAAGATGGTGACAGCAAATCTACGGCTGGTGGTTTCGATAGCCAAAAAGTATCAGCGCCGTAATCTGGAGTTCTTGGATTTGATTCAAGAAGGAGCGATAGGTTTACAACGAGGTGTGGAGAAGTTTGACCCGAATCGCGGCTATAAGTTGTCAACTTACGCATACTGGTGGATAAGTCAAGCAATTACAAGGGCGATCGCAGAGAAATCGCGCACTGTTCGTTTGCCGATTCATATCACCGAAAAACTCAATCAAATCAAGAAAGTACAGCGAGAATTGTTTCAAACACTGGGTCGTCTTCCCACGATCGCAGAAATTGCCGAAGCTTTGAACCTACAACCCAACCAAATACGAGAATATCTCAGTGCTTCAAAGCAGCCATTTTCGCTAGATTTAAAGGTTGGAGAAAACCAAGACACAGAACTCAATGAACTGTTAGCAGATGAAGGCATATCACCGAACGAACATATAACCCAAGAACTTCTGCGCCAAGACATGAATAATTTGTTGGCATTACTCAAACCAATGCAGCGTGAAGTATTAATTTTGCGCTTCGGACTCTTAGATAATCAAGAACGAAGTTTGGCCCAGATTGGGGAAAAGCTAAATGTCAGTCGAGAGCGAGTTCGCCAAATCCAACAGCAAGCAATGAATATTTTGCGTCGTCAACAACCAGAAATTGGACAGTATTTATCTTCCTAAAAGATGGCAAATTATAATTAATAATCATGAAAAAGATTGTTGAACAAGACGACTAATAAACCCACTTGCCATATTGGCTAATTCAAAAATCTTTAGATAGGTGGGAATCTCAACGATCGGAACTTTATAATCAGGATATTGCCAATGTTTTACACCATCAGAGTCAAGCCACGAAGAGTGAAGTGGAAAACCAGGACGTAAACCACGTTCACCAGGAGATGGACCTAGTTTACATATAGGGCCAAGATGAAGAGGACGAGACGCATCCCAAACCCATATTTCCATGTGTGGCTGATGAGGTACCCAAACTTGACCTACCAGCCATCCATCGTAAACACTCATTGAATCTTGGCGGGGAACAAATATTGGTGCAGCCATAAAATAGCCTGGTTCAAAAATGTATGCACTTTCCAAACATAAATTTCTATCTAGCCGAAAGAAACGAACTGTATTATTTGAGTTCTCTATTTGTTGCAGATATTCAGCTTCCGGTACAAGACGTTCTGAGGGATAGTCTTGGCGACAACGTTGATTTCTAAAAATATCGAAGACTCGCATACTCATAATTTGCGGAATCCACCCTCCGCTGACCCAATATGTTGCATCCCAGTGTTCAACTGCACTGAGTAAATCATAGTTGGTAGGGCGAGAACGGTAAGGCAGTATCTGCATTGGTGGCAGCAAATTTAGTCCATAAGGAAAATTTTCAAGATCGTCTGGTTGTGGAAAAGCAGTTGTGTTTAGTTGACCAGTATTCATATCAATTACATGTTTGCGTACTTGATTTAGGTCAGTTGCACCAGAAAATAGACCTACCAAATCTTCTAATACAACAGTGCCATCCATAAGTACATCCGCAGTTTCCATATGTTGAGCGGGATCTGCTCCAACGTTGTGTTGGCAAAAAACTGTGATGAGATTTCCCGAATCATCGTAATCAGCAATAGCATGGGTCAACTCCCAAGGAATATCAATCATCCGTTGTACATTAACTTGCTTGCTACTTGATGCGATCGCTTGGCGAATATCCTCTTTACTGAGAATATATAGCTGACAGTGAGGAGAAGGTATTGCAGCTGCTAAGCGGGTACATAGTTTCTCATAGATATCTTTAATCAATCGTGGGGTTCGTCCCTGGAAAATTTGGCACAGCCATACAAACACAATCTGTATTACAGGTTCTATCAGGGAACCAGCACTTAATACTAAGCAAGCATTGAAAATCAGCACATAATTGCGTGTAACACACATCTGATGGGCTGAAGCTTGCTCTAAAATCACAGGTTTACCATCGAATATTACTTGCATAGGTGTGGTTGGGTTGGAGACGGTACCATCCCAAGTCATAAGGTAGAGGTCGGCTGTGATTGGCTGATTAGTCCTAAAAAATGAAGCGATTCTTGGTACAAGGTGAGTGAAAAACAAAAGTGGTTGTTCTGGCGCAAATTCCGGGTCATATGCAGGATGTCCTGTGGTCATAATCATCGGCTTGAAGGAACTACCAACTGCTGCGTGGTAATCTTGGTTGCGACCAATCGGGTTGAGGTAATTTAAGTCACTCGGACTGACCTCACCTGGACGACCAGCATCATAAGAAAGTAATAATCTTACTCCTTGCTTACCATCATGGGATGGGATGGGAAAAATTGGTGTGGCTGTTGTATTACTTAAATCAGAAGTACCAAACCAACTGAACTCAGCAAAATGCGATCGCACAAACGCATTTGGGGCCAGTTTGCGTAAATGCCAAGCTGCATTACCAATAGTATGGGTACTAACTTCAAAGAACCAGCGTACATTCGGTCTACTACACTCCTTCAATATACAAGCGTATAAGGGTTGAAAATTAATCTTTAATACCCTCCCAGGCGCACTGAGCATGTGAGGATTGGCATTAATTTGTTCTTTTTGTGTAACTGACTCATAAGAAAATACAGTTGTAAATGCATATCCTGACAATTCATCAGGATAACTTCCCTCAATGGAAGTGTAGCGAGCCGATCGGTCTGCTAATTCGCCGTGATAAAGGTGACGTAATCCCTTCAAAGTTTGAGCATTAAAATCTGCATATTGCGTTGACATCTGTACTATCCTAAAATTAAATATCTTGGTGATTAAAGGTGTTTTCAAAACTAAGTTTCTGAATAAGTCAAGACTGTCGTTTTGGAATTTGCAGTTAGTTTTGGTTCTTGTCAGCTTTTGGCGATCAATAGTGGGCTGATTTAGGTAGAAGTCAGAAAGAAGAAAACTTCATAAATTCTTGCTTTGCAAGGGTTACAGAATATCTGCATCACAATCTTGTCTTGAAATGAGATTTGAACCTTTGTCACCAGTTCTACGACGACAGACAAAATCTTTAAAACCCTTCTGCCTTCTGCCTCCTGCCTTCTGCCTTAAAGTGCCTAACTTTTCATCATCACCAAAAGTTGCCAAGACCCTTAGTTTTAGTCAATATATATGTTTAGTTGAAATTATTTATGCATTTGATGAGTTGTAGGAGCCAGCAATAAAAATATATTTAAGTTGTAAACAGGATCTTTTGCAGCTAGGCTGAACTGAACCAGCTAGCAATCAATAAATTTAGCCAAAATTAAAATACTTGTCTGAAAATTTATAACCCAGTCGAAGCCAAAGTAGTTATTATCAGATTATCCTTTGAATTCAGAAACGTAAAGGTGGATAATTTAAGGAGTTTGATTCAATCAAATTCAACTACAAAAAAATTCAATTAAGGTTAAGTAAGGAAATTTAAAGATAGTAATCTTTGTTGAACCAGACTAGCTCTCAATTTCAGCTATTTAAATATTTTTTGGTGAAAACTCCACAAATTTTCGCATCAATAATTGGGTTGACTAACCAAAGCGATCGCTCGACGCTCGACATGAAGAGGTGCGAGAATCCTACAGAGTTCAAGTTCTATGTGTTTTAGTTTCATTTCTAGCCAGTTGCAGAGCGGGAACTGAACTCTGTTGAGTGCTGTATGAATCATGTAGAGCGGTTCTACAGTACTCATTCAACAACTGGCATAGAGCGGGACAATGGAAGCACGGCTTTTGCCTGTGTTTCTCGTACAACTTCTTCACTGCCCCGTTGTGTTGATATCTCCATTGAAACTGCAACAGAACAACATAGGTTGCCAAATTGCCAAAATCTGTGATTTGTTTTGTGTTTTTGGGTAGGCAGTTAGAGAAACCAATAGTGGGAATTTGGATTTCTACCTACTGCTAACTGATTCGCTTATCGAATGTGTCTAATTTGGACACATTTACAAAGATCGGCGCGGCGAAATACAGTTTAAGTTATTTGACCTGCCTGCATAGTCCTTTCAACCGAGGAAATCAAAAAGTAAACACTCCTTGTTGCGATCGCTGCACCTAGCTGCATTTATTTGTATATTGCATCTAAGCCGACAAAACTAGGGAGCTATCTTGGCATAAAAATCTTCATCAGCACGCATAAAAGCAGGTCGTTGCATCAAGTGGTTGATATATCCACTAAGGGGGTCATCATCCAATAGCATTCCTAGTTTCTTTGCCCAAAGCAAAACTCCTCCAATTACAATATCAGCAGATGTCAGTTTATTAGCCACTAAATAATTCCTTCCTACTAATACTTCTCTTAAAGGTTGAGCTACTCGGTCAAACCATTGGCGGGATTCTTGCTTTGAAGTTTCTGATCTGACGAAACCTGGCAGCAGCTTTTCTGGCAGATTTGGTAAAACATTAAACATAAAATGCTCCACGGGTGGCTCTAGGGTAGCCGCAGCATAGAAGAGCCATTGGTAGTAATAGGCACGCTCAGGACTATCTGGCAGTGGAGCAAATCCCATTCCCATATATTTGTCTGCAAGATAAGCACAAATTGCCGCAGACTCAAAAATTGTGACTGACCCATCCACCAAAACTGGTACTTTACCATGTGGATGTAGTTCTTTATATTCTGGTTGTTTTGTCATAGTCATATTGACTCGAACTAAGTCATAAGCAATTCCCATTTCTTCTAAAAGCCACCGGGGGCGTACCGCTCTTGTTGTGGGAATGTAATATAGCTTCATTGCTCCTCCATCAGCCAATGTTTACTATTTTTATACATAAAGTTCTGCCAATTTCTAGTTTCTAGATTAAACAGTGTTGCACGCAAACTCTTTGTAGACGCTTGAAAGCAAAATAGTCTTACCATTCCGCTAGAGCGATCGCTACTCCTTGTTGCAAATCTGCTGTGAGGCTGGGATTATTTGTCAATTGCTGCAATTTTTGCCATGCAACTTCTGGTGACAGCTTCTTGAGTGCGGCAATCGCGTGTAGTCGCACTTGTGGCTCGGATGCCAGCAGCAAAATCAATGTCTCAATTGCCTGGATATAGCCTAACTGCCCTAAAGACAAAGCGATCGCACTTTTGATGCTGGCAATTTTGGTGGCTGGATGCTGCGATTGCAGGATGTCCAGTAAAATTTCTGCGGCTGGTGTAGTTAACTGCGGTTTTTCTACTCGTCCCAAAACTGTGACAATTTCCTGCCACACTGTCTCTGATTTACTTTGATTAAATGCTTGTTGCAAATATTCCAAACTGGATCGCGTCTCTACCCAAATTAAAGCGCGGATAATTTCTATTTGTAGGATTATTGGTGTGTGTGGTGATATCAGCACTTGAAATAAGTGCTTGGCAGCATCATCACTACCCATCCGCGAAAGGGCGATCGCTGCGGCACTACAAACTTCAAGACTAAAATCATACAGCCGAGGTTGCAGTCTTCTCACCAAATCTAATTCTGCATACAAGTCAGGGCGAGAACCCAAACCAAGCACGGCTGCACGTCTGACTGTGGCAGCTTTATCGTCCAAAGCGTTCAGCAGTATTGGTGGCACGCGTCGATCGTGAAAGCTGCTGAGGGCTTCAATTGCAGCGACGCGTGTTGCTACTTGTGTATCTTGTACTACCCTCAACAAAGGTGCGATCGTTTCTGTGTGCCGGATATAGGAAAGCGATCGCACTGCTAAAAGCCTAGTATCTTCATTGTTTAGGAGTTCAGCAAGTGCAGTAATAGCAAAAGTACCCATTTGCCCCAATGCCGTGGCTGCGATCGCTTTAAGTTCTTCGTCTTCATTGTTTTTCAGCACTTGCACTAAAGGATTTATGGCATCTGGGTGCTGAAACTCACCCAAAATCCGTGCTGCATACCAACGGACTTCTTCTTCTGCGTCTTCATCTTCTAAGATGTCTATCAGCGCTGGGATGGTAATCTTTCCCAGATAAGTCAACACTTTAGCAATCTCCCAGCGTTGCTGAAAATCCGCCATTTCTAAAACTGACAGTGCTAATTCCAGCAAATGCTCTTGATTTTTTATTATCTCTGGATGTTTAGGGTTTGCCAAAATTATCTTTTGCAGATATTGAATCAGCAATGACCAATCAGCTGCATCATGTGCTGCCTGCGCTTGCACCAAAAGCTGGTCGATAGTATTCACAATTCCCTGGTTAAATTATCAATTTGTCAATAGTCAATAGTCATTGGTTATTGGTCACATTCTCCGCGTCCCCGCGTCCTCGTTGTCCCCACGTCCTACACATCTCCCCCTGTTCCCCTACCTCCTTGCACTAAGTCGGCTTAACCACAACCGAATTACCCTCAATCTTGGCGACGTAAGTTTTGAGCGGTTCTGTGGCTGGGCCTTTTTGTACTTTACCATCAGCCCCAAATTCTGACTTATGACAGGGACAAGCGAATTTTTTTGCTTCGGCTTTCCATGTTACCGTGCAACCTTTATGGGTACAGGTGGGATTAACAGCAATCAAATTTGCGGTTTTAGATGTACCGACTACCAACACAGGCCCAACGGGTGAGTTATTGGCAATTAATTGACCATTCTTATCTAATTCTGCTGAAGTACCCACCGTTTGCCAATCTCCAGATGTTGAAGATGTTGGTGCAGTTGTCTGGGAAGTACAGGCGGCGATCGCTACGGGTAGGCTGCTAGCTATCCAACCCAAACCTACCCAATTGATGAAATCACGACGTTTCATAGTTGTGGAAATTAATTATTACTTGTGGATAATCCTGAAAATTCAGATTAAGGGCGATCGCGTTCTTCAAGGATTTTGCATCATACATTAGCAGAATGTGATGCAGAAAACGCATTTTACAGATGCGTTTTCAGCAATTTTACTAAAATTTCGTAGCTATTTATACGATTTTAACGAAAATCCCGCCTTAACCTGATAAGTATCGAAATTGTTACATAAACAGTAACCAAGTCCTCTTGATAAACTTTGCAAATGTAAAAGATTACAGTTTTACTTTCACTAATTACGAAGTGGCGTTCAGCTTATCCAAAGCATCTTGACCGTTATCGAGTAACTAAAAAAACACCTGTGAACGCACTTAATTGCAAAAAATTAACCACTAATAAATAGACTTTTTCAGTGACTAAACCCTATAAATCCAGGGAATCAAGAGACAAAAGGTTAATTAGTATTAGGCAACTACCTTAGCAATTTGCAATGAGAATCAACTCATGACAGATACAGCAACTACCACCAAAACTAACCTTAATAAGTTCGAGAAATTCAAAGCTGAAAAAGATGGACTTGCAGTCAAGGAGGAAATAGAAAAATTTGCCTCTCTAGGCTGGGAAGCAATGGACGAAACAGACCGCGATCATCGCCTTAAGTGGGTGGGTGTGTTCTTTCGCCCAGTCACCCCAGGGAAGTTTATGATGCGGATGCGGATGCCTAATGGTATTCTCACCAGCAATCAGATGCGTGTATTAGCAGCAGTGGTGCAGCGCTATGGAGATGAAGGCAGTGCCGATATTACTACGAGACAGAATATCCAATTGCGGGGTATCAGGATTGAAGATTTACCCGATATCTTTAATAAATTTCACGCAGTTGGTTTAACTAGTGTGCAGTCGGGGATGGATAACATCCGCAATATCACAGGCGACCCTGTTGCTGGGTTGGATGCAGATGAGTTGTATGATACGCGAGAGTTGGTGCAGCAAATTCAGGACATGCTCACAAACAAAGGCGAAGGTAATCCAGAGTTTACCAACCTGCCGCGGAAGTTTAATATTGCGATCGCCGGCGGACGAGACAATTCTGTTCACGCCGAAATTAACGATTTGGCTTTCGTGCCAGCATTTAAAGAAGTAGGGGAGCAAAATTTCCCCTCTGCCCACTCTCAACAAAAAGTCTTCGGGTTTAACGTTTTAGTGGGTGGCTTTTTCTCTGCCAAACGCTGTGAGGCGGCGATTCCTCTAAATGTTTGGGTATCTCCTGAAGATGTAGTCAGCTTATGTAGAGCCGTTTTAGAGGTTTTTCGCGATTGCGGCCCCCGCGCCAATCGGCAAAAATCACGGCTGATGTGGCTAATTGATGAATGGGGCTTAGAAAAGTTTCGTTCAGAAGTCGAAAATCGTTTGGGTAAATCGTTGTTACCCGCAGCGGCAAAAGACGAAATCGACTGGGAAAAACGCGACCATATCGGGGTATATAAACAAAAACAATCAGGATTGAACTATGTAGGCTTGCACATTCCTGTTGGTAGGTTGTATGCCGAAGATATGTTTGAAATCGCCAGTTTAGCTGAAGTTTACGGCAGTGATGAAATCAGGCTCACAGTTGAGCAAAACGTAATTATCCCGAATATCCCTGACTCGCGTTTAGCAACATTTTTAACTGAGCCGCTACTAGAAAGGTTTTCAATCGATCCCGGTTTACTGACGCGATCGCTAGTTTCTTGCACAGGCGCACAGTTTTGCAACTTTGCCTTAATCGAAACCAAAAACCGCGCCCTAGCAATGATTAAAGCTTTAGAAGCCGAGTTAACATTCACTCATCCAGTCCGAATTCATTGGACAGGTTGCCCAAATTCCTGCGGACAACCTCAAGTTGCAGATATCGGCTTGATGGGAACTAAAACTCGCAAAGATGGCAAAACCGTGGAAGGAGTTGACATCTATATGGGCGGCAAAGTCGGTAAAGACGCTCATTTAGGAACTTGTGTAAGTAAAGGTGTTCCCTGTGAAGACTTGCACTCAGTACTGCGGGTATTGCTGATAGAAAACTTTGGCGCACGTTTGCGAGAACCAGCGACAGTCTAAAAAAAGTCAACACAAATCATTACTTTTGACTTTCCCAATAAATATTGGGGGCAATTTCACGATTGCCCACGGGATTCCTTATGCAATTTTTGTTTTTTTAGTGAGGAAGGGCTGAATGCTTAAAAGATTATTTTCATTTGGTGGACGCTACAGGATATTACATCAAACTTGGTTTGCCTTCTTTCTCACCTTTGTTTGTTGGTTTAATTTTGCTCCCTTTGCTACAACCATTGGTAAACAGCTACAGCTAGCACCTGAACAAATTAAAACTTTGGCTATCTGTAACCTTGCCCTGACAATTCCAGCACGCCTGATTATTGGTATGCTGCTGGATCGTTTCGGCCCCAGAATTACCTACTCTATATTGTTGATGTTTGCCGCTGTTCCCTGTTTAGCTACGGCACTATCCCAAGATTTTAATCAATTAGTCATCAGTCGTTTGCTAATGGGAATTGTCGGATCTGGGTTTGTTGTTGGTATCCGGATGGTGGCAGAATGGTTCCCCCCGAAGGAGATGGGAAGTGCCCAAGGTATTTATGGCGGCTGGGGCAACTTTGGTGCTTTTGGGGCAGAATTTGCTCTACCAATGATTGCGGTTTCTACTGCGTTTCTAGGTGGTGGTGCTTCCAACTGGCGATTTGCGATCGCTCTTACAGGTATCGTTGCTGCCATATACGGCGTAATTTATTACAATAGTGTCCAAGATACGCCTGCTGGCAAAGTCTATAAGAAACCCAAGAAAAATGGTGCTTTGGAAGTAACTAGTGTCAAAAGCTTCTGGGCAATGATTATCTCGAATTTTGGTTTGATATTTGCCTTGGGTTTATTAGCTTGGCGCTTGGAACAAAAGAACATTCACTTCCTGACTCTCAGCCAAATGTATCTCACTTGGGTAGTGTTAGCAGGATTATTTGCGTACCAAACCTACAAAGCTTATCAAGTAAACCGAGAACTTTTAATTGGTAAGAAAACCTACGCTCCTTCTCAACGCTATCAATTTAGTCAGGTAGCTTTACTCGAATTCACTTATGTCACTAACTTTGGCAGCGAGTTGGCAGCCGTTTCTATGTTGCCTGCATTTTTTGAAAAAACTTTCGGTTTAGAACATGTGGTAGCTGGGATGATTGCCGCTACTTATCCCTTTTTGAACTTAGTTTCTCGTCCTAGCGGTGGCGTAATTTCTGATAAATTTGGCTCGCGTAAGTGGACAATGACAATTATCAGCGCTGGTATCGGTGTTGGCTATTTAATGGCACATTTTATTAATAGCAACTGGCCGATTCCTGTTGCGATCGCAGTAACTATGTTTGCTGCCTACTTTGCTCAAGCTGGCTGCGGTGCAACCTACGGTATCGTGCCTCTAATTAAAAAAGAAGCCACTGGACAAATTGCCGGCAACGTGGGAGCTTACGGTAATTTTGGTGGCGTAGTTTATCTCACAATTTTCAGCTTAACCGACGCATCAACATTATTTACCACAATGGGTATAGCTGCTATAATCTGCGCTTTTATGTGTGCATTCTTCCTCAAAGAACCGAAAGGCTCATTTGCAGGTGCCTTTGAAGGTGAAACACCCGAAAATTCAACTCATCACTCAATTGAAGTCTGAAATTAACTTCATTAGGAGACTTCCATTTGAAAAATCTTCAATTGGTAGGGTGTGTTAGTCTTTGGCATAACACACCACGATAAATCAGAGCATGATGGTGCGTTCCAGTGTGAACGCACCCTACAAATAAATATTTTGATGATTTATTTTTTTGTATTCCCTAGTTAAATCATCAATATACTTAGCGCACTCTTCTCTATGCCCCTGCATTTATACGTGAGATAAAAAATATCAATAAAACTACAGATAAAACAAATAAACACCAATAAATTATCTGTATTTATCTATGGTTTTAAACCTTTATTATTTAGAACTCATGTGCAACAAGGTAATTTTCCAACTATCGCTGCAAGTGGGGTTGCACAATCCAAAACACGCCACTTCGCTTAATAAGTGGCTAGAAAATCCAAAGTGGTGTGAATGCCATGAGTGAATTTACCAAAACTCTATGTCCTTACTGTGGTGTCGGTTGTGGTCTAGAAGTTTCGCCCCCGGCACAACAAGGCAAAGCAACTCATCGAGATAGCCAAGGAAATCCGATTTGGCGAGTGCGGGGCGACAAAGCACACCCATCCAGTCAAGGTATGGTTTGTGTCAAAGGTGCAACGATCGCTGAATCTTTAGATAAAAACAGATTACATTACCCAATGGTGCGAGACTCTCTAGATCGGGAGTTTCGACGAGTTAGTTGGGATGAAGTTTTTGATATCATCACGAGACGCATTCAAACAGTGCGCTTTACCCAAGGGCCAGAAGCTATATGTATGTATGGTTCCGGTCAATTTCAAACTGAGGACTACTACATAGCCCAGAAACTCATGAAAGGGTGTTTGGGTAGCAATAATTTTGATGCCAACTCGCGTTTATGTATGTCTAGTGCTGTGGCTGGGTACATTCAAAGCTTTGGCTCAGATGGCCCCCCTTGCTGCTACGAAGATTTAGAGTTAACCGATTGTGCATTTTTAATTGGCACCAATACGGCGGAATGCCACCCAATTGTTTTCAATCGACTGGAGAAATATCACAGAAAGAATCGCAAAGTCAAAATGATTGTGGTCGATCCCCGACGTACACCGACCGCCGAAGCAGCTGATTTGCATTTAGCCATTCGTCCCGGTACAGATATTGACTTGTTGAACGGTATCGCGCATTTATTGATGCGTTGGGATCGCATTGATACGATGTTCATTGACGACTGCACCAGCAACTTTTCTGCATACGCCGAGGTAATTCGCCACTATCCGCCAGATGTTGTAGCTCGTCAATGTGGGATCAGTATAGAAGATTTAGAAACAGCAGCTCGCTACTGGGGTGAATCGCAGCGGGTGCTGTCGCTGTGGTCAATGGGTGTGAATCAATCAAGTGAAGGCACGGCTAAAGTTAGAACTATCATTAACCTGCACCTAATGACTGGACAAATTGGCAAGCCAGGCGCAGGGCCTTTTTCCCTCACCGGTCAGCCAAATGCTATGGGAGGACGAGAAGCTGGGGGTTTGGCACATTTGTTGCCTGGTTATCGCTTGGTAAAAAATGACCAGCACCGAACAGAAGTTGAGGATTTTTGGGGATTGAAGCGAGGTCAGATTTCTGCCAATCCTGGTTTAACCGCTTGGGATATGATTACTGGCTTGGAAAATGGCAATGTCGGGTTACTGTGGATTGCTGCTACTAACCCAGCTGTGAGTATGCCAGATTTGGAGCGGACTAAAAAAGCGTTGTTGCGATCGCCCTTTACTATTTACCAAGACGCATATTACCCTACAGAAACCACTGCTTATGCTCACGTTCTCCTGCCAGCTGCCCAGTGGGGTGAGAAAACTGGCGTGATGACCAATTCTGAACGGATGGTTACTCTGTGTCAAGCATTCCGCCAACCGCCCAGAGAAGCGAAAGCAGATTGGGAAATTTTTGCCGAAGTTGGTCGTAGATTAGGCTTTATCAAAGAATTTGCCTTTGCCAACTCTGCGGAAGTTTATGCCGAGCTTGCCCAACTGACTAAGAGTCGCCCCTGTGACATGACAGGTATTAGTCACGAGCAATTACAGACACAAGGCCCAACTCAATGGCCTCACCCACAAGAGAGTAGGGGGAGCAGGGAAGCAGGGGGAGAAACTTCTCAAAAGCGATTATACACCGATTTGCGCTTTCATACCCCTGATGGACGCGCTCGATTTGGGGCATATTATTCACGGGGACTGGCAGAACCACCAGATCCTGATTATCCGTTTGTGTTAACTAATGGAAGACTTTACGGACACTGGCACACTCAGACGCGTACTGGCCGCATTGAAAAAATTCGCTCGATGCACCCCGAACCATTTATAGAAATTCATCCCCGTGATGCTGCTAAGTTAGGAATTAGCGATAATCAAATAGTGGAAGTGCGATCGCGTCGAGGTCAAGCTCATTTTCCAGCAAAAGTGACAAAGGCGATCGCCCCTGGTACAGTATTTGTCCCCATGCACTGGGGGGCACTGTGGGCAAACGATGCTGAAGCTAACGCTCTGACTCATCCAGAATCTTGCCCCGATTCACTGCAACCAGAATTAAAAGCCTGTGCGGTACAACTAATGCCAGTTTCTCATAAAATCACAGTTCAAAATTATCAACTCCAGTCCTCACAATGGTAAGCTGCTAGGTATGCCTCTAAATCAAAAATAGGTAATCAGTAATTGGTATTTGGTAATAAAATCAATAGTTATCATTACTTTTAACTATTGATTTTCGGGCTTCTACTCTCGACTATTCCTAACTACCTCTGCTAAATTACCGACATAAAAAAGGCAAAATCTCTAGTAGAAAGCAGTTTTCTTCCTTCCATGCTTTTGTTATGGAATAGAAGAAAAAGTACGACAAAAAACTCATAGCACATCAACTAGACATTTTTTGTCAATCCTCTAGATTTATCTATGGGGTTTTTCTTTTGTCTTTTTACTAAAAATGGGGTGCAGTAAATGAAGAAATTATTTAGACAAATCATAGCAGCTACCAAAGACGAGAACTTTATGCACTTCATAGAAAACATAGAGGTGCTAGTTTCTAAAGTTCTTTCTATTTTGATGGTCTTGGTAATTTTGGTAGCGATCGCAGACTTAGCAGCATTTCTTATTAAAGAGTTATTTGACGTACCCTACGGTAAATTTAACACAACTTTATTTAAGATTTTTGGTTTATTTTTAAATATTTTAATTGCTTTAGAAATTTTAGAAAATATTACAGCATATTTACGAAAACATGTTTTTCAAGTGGAATTAGTTATTGTCACTTCTTTGATTGCGATCGCTCGTAAAATAATTATTCTTGACTTAGAAAAAGTTTCAGGTATTGATATTATTGGTTTAGGAGTTGCAGTTCTCGCCTTATCAATCAGTTATTTAATAATTCGTTCGAGTAATAAATAGTAAATCCTCACAGCGTTTGTAATTGTTCATATATTTTTAGTTGCCAATTATGACAGATTTTTTTGAATTTGAAGCAGATTTTGTTGATTATTTGCGTTGCATACCCATGCAAGTACGCTACAAATTAGACACCTGTGGCATCAAATTAAAATTAGCTGATTGGAGCCAAATGACTCAAGCTGAGCGCGCAGTTCTAGTCGAGTTACCTTGCACTACAGAAACAGAAATTCAATCTTACCAAGAGTATCTTCAGCAGTTGGTTTTAGAACGCACGGGTACACCACCTGCAAAATTGCCTATTGAACCTTATCCTGTATGGATGGACTCTAGCACTGTGCCAGCAAGCCTTCAAGAAAAAGCTCAAGAAATAGGTGTCACTCTCACACTGCAACAGTGGGCAGCTTTAACTTGCTTACAGCGTTTTGCACTGATTAAACTCAGCCGTCCAGGGCATGAAAACAAAAACTTTCCCCGAGCCATAGCAGAATTTCATTTGCTTTAACTTAGTTAATATCAGTGGTCAATTGTCAGTGCTAAATTGCAACTAACAAGTGACGAACTAAGTGAGCATACCAGACATGGCAGCTAAGAAAATTTTGATGCTGATTGGCGACTATGTAGAAGACTATGAAGTTATGGTTCCCTTCCAGGCTTTACAAATGGTAGGACATACCGTCCATGCAGTTTGCCCAGACAAGAAAGCTGGAGACAAAGTGCGAACAGCAGTTCATGATTTTGAAGGAGACCAGACTTACAGTGAAAAACCCGGTCATAACTTCACTTTAAATGCCACATTTGCAGAAGTAGAAGCTGAAACCTACGATGCTCTAGTTGTCCCCGGAGGACGAGCGCCAGAATATATCCGTTTGAATCAGCGGGTGTTAGATATTACCCGTCACTTTGCCCAAGCAAATAAGCCTATTGCTGCTATCTGTCACGGTTTACAGTTATTAGCAGCAGCTGATGTCCTGCAAGGCAAGAGTTGTACCGCCTACCCTGCTTGTAGTCCAGATGTACGCAGTGCTGGCGGTATTTACGTCCAGATCCCAGTTGATGAGGCAATAGTTGATGGCAACCTAGTGACAGCACCAGCTTGGCCTGCTCATTCCCGTTGGCTAGCGGAATTCCTCAAAGTACTCGGAACCAAGGTTGAACACCTAGAAATAGCTAAAGTATGAAGGATGAAGAAGGAGTCAGGAGTAGAGACGCGATTAATCGCGTCTGTGCAAGAGTTAGGAGTTAATAGTTTTATCCTGTTGCATTGCCCCTCTGCAACAGACACTTTCACGCCAGTTGCTTCAAGCCGACGACAGTCGCTACCCTACGGGAACGCTAAGAGCGAACAAGTCGGGAAACCCGCCCACAGCGCTGTCTCCCCAATGCACTGGCTCCTCAACGGGGGGAACCCCCGTACGGAGTATCCTCCCCCTCTGCTCCTCTGCCCTTCTGCCTTCTGCTGTCTTGCACTGTAAAAGCTCCTACTTTATTCTTCATCAACGATTTTATGTTTTTTGAATACAATTAAATGTGGCAAATACTACTAATATTTGATCGACTGCTGTGAATTTAATTGGTAGTAGGATTTTAGAAGTCATTAGCTATGCATACTGAATTAATATGTCTGATAAACAAGGCACAAAAACTCTCCTAATCGCCAGAATGCTTGTCAAAATAGGCTTATAAAATTTTAAATTTTGAATGAGTGAATTTTAAATTTATTAGCAGTAAGTAAAGCTATAGTGTATTTAGCAATGCTGCTGTTGGTGTGGCTAAGGTCAATTCCTAATGCCAGAAATCTTTTATGAATTAGTTTGGAAAGATACTCTAACTCGATGACAGGCAAAAACGCAAGACATAACGCTCTCCTGCGGCAAGTGTCTGGTAATGGAGCAGCTTCTGGGTCAGATCGCTACTCGCTGCTTACCAGTAAAGAGGTAGTAATTGGACGCGACCCCAGCTGCCAAATTGTCTTAGATGCCATGACGTATCGGATGGTATCTCGCCGTCATGCTGTGGTTCGTCCCCTTTCTTCATCTCCAGATAGCAAATTTAGCTGGCTACTTTGTGATTTGAATAGTGCTAATGGCACTTACTTAAATGGACAACGCTTGTATGGCTGTCAAGAATTGCACGCAGGCGATCGCATTGCTTTGGGTGCTGATGGGCCACAATTCATCTTTGAATATGAATTAATCTCTCAACCTACGGTATTAACAACACAAACACAAGTTGCACCGCTACCATCCCCAGCGGCGAGTCTCCATAACCACACTCAATTAAAGCAGCCGGATTCGGTTAGCTTCACTCAACTGTTTCCGATTATTTCCACTGGCAAGGATTTGACTCGTAAAGCTTACCTCATACCAGGAATACTGACAGTAGTATTTGTGGTGCTGATGTTTGCTACGGTAGGTCAGCCTCAAGCTAATCAAGTGATAGTAGCAATTTATATAGCGTTTGCTGCCTACTATTTTGTTTACCAACTTTGCGGTAAACAGAAGCCATGGTGGGTACTGATGGGTGCGGCATTGACTACGACGCTGATTTTGCTCAGTCCCCTATTGGATCTATTTATTTTCGTATTTCGCGTTGTCTTGCCTGGTAACTTGCCCTCACCTCAAGATTTTCCTACCTTCACAGAATTACTGGTGCGGATGTTTTTTGGTGCGGGGCTGATGGAAGAATTGCTCAAAGCGTTGCCTGTAATCGGAGCATATTTTATCGCCAGGGGATTACCCTCACCTTGGCGGGAACGCATTGGCATTTGGGAACCTTTAGATGGCATTCTCCTAGGAACAGCCTCTGCTGTGGGTTTCACTCTGTTGGAAACTTTAGCACAGTATGTACCAGAGATAACTAACAATGTTGCCCAACAGGTGGGTGTAGGAGCTGCTGGTCAACTGGTAGGTTTACAACTGCTGATTCCACGCATTCTCGGCTCTGTGGCAGGACATATGGCTTACAGTGGCTATCTGGGGTACTTTATTGGGTTAGCTGTACTCAAGCCCCGGCGGAGTTGGCAAATTCTTGCAGTTGGTTATCTTAGCGCTGCTGCACTCCACGCTTTATGGAACGCTACAGGATCTATCAACGCTTTACTTTTGGTGGTCGTTGGAGTGTTATCTTACGCCTTTTTGATGGCAGCGATTCTGAAGGCGCGGGCGTTGTCACCGACGCGATCGCAAAATTTTGCCACCCGCTTTCTTGGGCCTAAATAGGAGAGGACTGGGAGACGCGGGGACTGAGATTTTTACGTTTGTTTGTGGGATTTTCTCGTGATTAGCTGACTTGAAAGAGGGTGTAGGGAAAATTTCTCCCTTGTCTCCCTTGTCCTCTTTGTCCCTTTCTCATGCATGGCGGTGAAAATTTTTTCATCGGGACTGCCTCCGAACTCATACAGTTGGTTGCTTCTACCCAACGTTGTATGTTCAATGAATGAAAATTATTTTTTATGTCTTGGGATAGATAGCGCTAGTTTTGCAATTAACTTATGTTTGGATTACTCTACAGTACCTATGCCTAAAGAGTGATACCTGGAGAGCTTTGAAACTAGCAGCACAAGCGCCACCGATAGACAAAATTATCTGCGGTCGAGATTTAATCAAAGCTAAAAGATAGGATAGGAAAACAAAACAACGGAAGTTAGGCTTTTGACTGAAAACTATCTAATTGTTTTAGAGCGTAGTAAGCGATCGCTATACTAACTTTTGCTTGCTCTATTTCTGATAAACTTGTCCACTCTCGATTCTCAACATTATTTATCACAGATGTCATATTGTGCGATTCACTACTACGCATAGCATAAGCAAAGGGTCGAGCTAAGACAAAAAGGTCGTCTGCTGCCCATGTAGGTAGCACAGACTGAACGCACTGCACTAGTTGCTCACCCATTGATTGTTGTGGAGAAAAAATTTCAGCAGCTTTGGTCGCAATCTCGTTGAGCCAGCCTTGGGGTACACCAGCAGCAAAGGCTGTATGTAAACTTTTTTGAAGACTGCTTATAAGTGAATGTTCCATACTACACTTGTAATATGAATGATTTGAAACTTCAGACCAAAGATTGTCTAGTTGATTGTAAAAAGTTTGCGAACGTGTAGACATTTCCTCGTCTAGCAATTCCTCCATACCAAACTGTTGTTCTAGTTCGTCAAAATATACTTCTGACTCATCGTCAGTCGGATTCCAAGGATAAGTAGTATCTTCTGATTCTAGTAATACCTCTAATAGCTCTAATTCCACTTGAGACTGTAAAGAGTGGAAAGTGTGTGAAGTGTTGATTTTGTTTGCCATTGATAGTCTCCTGATGAATTAATTAGCGTTATTGACAGCTACACCTGTCATTGTCATATTTCCGTAAAAAAACTTGATTTTGTCTAATGATAAAACTAGGTTTTAAAGCTGGTGCTGGTAAGGCAAATCCAATTTTATTAATGATTAGGTATTAGTCAGTTGTCAGTTATAATTTTTCTCACCCTGTTCCCTCATCTCCCTTATCCCCAGTCTCCACTTTAAGAATCTTCAATCATAAACTCCCAAGTCTCACCTCTAGAACTTCCAAACTTTAATTGCATTCCCGACTGGAGAGGAACTTCCTCACGGAGGATTTGTTGCCAACCGTTAGGGCTTGAACACCAAGTTGTTCCATAGGTAGAAAAATCTTGTAGGTAATATGTTCGCACCGGAGTATTGCCAGTGAGATTGTTACGACAGAGGATTTCGGCATGACGCTTGGAAACTGATGGTTCTGGAATGACAATATCATTGTCTTTTGTGCGACCGATGCGGGTAACACCAGATCGTAAAAACCATGTTTTACCCCCTGGTGCGAGCGATCGCAAACAAGCTCTAGCAAAACTGGAATTTATGCTGGGGATAGCAGTATCTGGTAGTTCCGTAATTCCTTCATCAAAGCTTTTAATCAGTTCGCCATCAAAATCCGGATGCAGGTAGAGAACGGGCAAAGTCCAAGCAGGTTGATTGAACTTATATACTGTTAGCAGCTGTTGTCTGGCTTCTGCTACTGCTTCATCAATGGGCTTACGCGATCGTAAAGCTTCGGCAAGGGATTGAATAAAACTACGGCTTTCGCGATCTGCAATCTCATCGCGCATTCCTAAAACAGCAGGCACACCATGACGAATCATTACTTCTGCTAAACTGCTGGCAGGGATAGCTTTGTGATTAACAGCAGCTGGTTGTGCCCCCCAACAGGCATTAAAAACCGCCAGCTTTAAACCACCACGGGTTAAGGCTTGTGCTAATTCTATGCCATTGAGGGTCATGCCTGAACGTAAAAAGAATAATCCTCCGTCTGGCCCTGGCAGTCCGTGACCAGCGTAAAAAAAGACGTTGTATGCTTTTGTTTCTAGCTCTTGAATCAACTCTTGTGGAGTTGGTTGCAGGAGTGTGGTTACTTTACAAGGTGCATAAGCGTTAAAATTGCCACCCACCTGACCAGTATTTGAGAGGGTTTGTTCTAGGATAGCGGCTTCTTTTGATAATTGCAGATTCTCATCATGTCCTAAAACCAGCAGGATGTTTAAATCCCGATCGGCTCGCAAATAAGGCAGGGCTTCAACTTCGCTGGTGGTACGACTAAACAGCAAATCTTGCGAAAGAGACATTGCTGATTGACCAGGCTCGCGCTGCATAATTTCCCAAGGTAGAGCGATGAGGTCTGGGTCACGAATTTCTAGTCGAAAGCGCAAACGTGTATGCTGACCCATAGCGATGCCGCGACTGCGTTCGAGACTACCAAGAATCGGCCCATCAAATACCCAACGCCACAAATTGATACCTAGGTGTTGCATCAAACGAACACTGTAAATAGAGGTTTGACCTAAAGGAGGCGAACCTAAATTGATAGGTGGGTTTACCTGATGCGTGCCCTTTGAAGAAATATTTAAACCACTATGACCAGCAAACAACTGCTGCCATTCTTGCCAAACTTGAGAGAGTTCAACAGGCCATACACAGTCACGCAGAACATAGCCACTGGGATAGGGAGCCTTGACCACCCAAATGGCAAAGTTGTCTGTGCCAGTGTTGATGAGACGGGCGATCGCCAAGTTCAGGGATGGCATTGATTCATGAAACTATAAAGGTAAAGGGAGCAGGAAAGAGCAGAGGGGCAAGGGAGCAGGGGGAGATAAAACTATTAACTCCTAACTCAGCAGTCTTTTAACTCCTACTTCCTACTCCCTAGTTTCTTTTTCAAGCTAGGAGGCAAAAGCCTTAACAGCTTGAGTTTTTATTTTGATAATTACCTGATATTATTTCAGGTTTTTACTAGTTTATCGAGTATTTGACTCAGTTGCACTGGTATCGCTTTGTGCATTTGGTTCGGGGGGCTGGCTGTCTGGAGATTGGGGCACAGTATCACATGGACTCCTATCGCTTGCTTGCAAGACAGTTACTCCCAAGCGTTTTAGTTTAGACAATTCTACCAATACTCTTTTTTCTTGTATCGGTAAACGAGAGCCTACTTTTTTGTTTGGATCTGCTGAAGTTAGCGTGTTTTCACTGGAGCAGAGCCGCATATTTACCAAAAAGCTTCCAGAAGCTTGAGGATTGTTTTTGTCGATAACTTCTAAAAAACTGTTAGAGGGCAAAATTTCCTTATTGTTCAAGGTAATTTCTCGGTTGGTTTTAATCACCCATCCACGAGCGAGATTATCAAGCGATCGCGCTGTTGGTGGCTCGGAGGCATTTGGTTGTAAAGTGGCAACTGGATTCGAGAAAACTGGAATTGTTCCTGATGAAGATGGCGATAGTCGTTGCTTCACCCAGTATGCCATCGAACCAACTACGACAACTAATATTAACGGCACTATCAAATGAAACGGTAATTGAGTAGTTGTGGCAGGCTTGCTTTCTGGAATTACTTTAGTGTTCTGGGGAGGGCTATCTTCTAATAGTGTTGCTTGTGTTGGTGATGCAGCAGCTTTGACATAAAGACCATCTGGAATGACTGCTTTCAGGCTTAACTCTGGTTCGTGGTATTGGACTTGATAGTGTACTAAAGCAATAGTGACATTATCATGTCCATTCTTGGTGTTAGCAATTTCTATTAATTTATTAGCAACATTTCCAACATTATCTTCACCAGTCAGAATTGGTAAGATATCCGTTTCCCAGTATTCCTCAATGCGGTCAAAGTCACTCAATCCATCGGATGTCAGTAGAAAAATAGCATCTTCGTCGAGAATAAACCGCTGGGAGGTAGGATGTAATGAGTTGCTGGAACTCATGCCCAAAGCCTGCACGAGAGAGCCTGCACCATTCTGTTGCACAGCTTCGCGATAGATGGCATAGCCGAGTCTTACTTCCCGAGAGGCGACATCATCGTCGAGGGTGACTTGATAACAACTGTGGTGTGTAATCCAATAGGCACGACTATCACCGACGTGGGTAATGTACATTTCTTGGGCAAGAGGCAACGCCATTACCAAGGTTGTGCCCATGCGTTGTCTTCCCTGTCGATGTTCGCCGTCATTGCGCTGGCTAATTTTGTCATTGGCAACTGCTACGGCTGTGTCTAAGTCCGCCAGCAAAAGTGAAGGTTCTATGTGGTCGTAGGGAACCTTTGTCAGTTGCTGCACCTGTTGCTGAATTGTTTCAATCGCTAAATTGGATGCGACATTGCCTCCCTCGTGTCCGCCAATGCCGTCACAGACAATGGCTAAGGCTGTCGCCTGCGGTGGTTTGCTAACCAGCGTGCCACTGGGCGGATAACAAGCATCTTCGTTTCGTTGGCGGCTCGGCCCTGTATCAGTTTTGGTGATAATTTTGATGCTGGGTGTTTGAGCGCGCCCTAATTCTGCCAGTCCTCGATCTAAAACAGCAATTAATATCTCTGGCGAGTTAATTTTTCCCTGAATCAGCAAACTGCTAATTTCGTTAACAAATTCAGCTATGACTGGTTTTGCCTGAGAGTGCAATTGTCGCCAAAATTCACCTAATTGAGTTAAGTCAACTGCTGTTGAGGAGTCAAAACGTAATTCTAATAAGCGGACTAAAGATCCTTCTACCCTTAATAAATGCGGGTCGAGTAAGCTAGAGGCCACGCCTTCAGTTACAAAAGGTTGCCACAGATGAGCTATCTGCCATAGCCAATTGAGTTGACGCATTGATGTGGCATCGCGCCAAGCAGTAGTTAATTGGCTACATAGCTGCACTTGTAGAGCTGTAGTATCTGTTAACAACGGCGGTTTTTCTAGGAGTAAGACTTCTTTTTGAGCGCGTCCATCGCCTAGGGGAAGCACTCCATATACCTGCGGTACGTTTAAGCGATAGGGAATTAGTCTCAGATAAGCTCTGATGCTTTGCAAATTTTCTAATTCAGGTGCTTCGGGTAGCAACCCAGGCTTAGTATCTAAAACAACAGATTTACTGATGACTAAATAGCGATCGGCTAATAATTCTCCAGGATTACCCACACTCAGACCATCTCCCACAGCCCAGAGATAACGTTTAGGTAGGGGTGTGGAGCATCGCTGGCAAAACTTGTGAGTCAGGGGGTTAGCAGCCTGACAAAGTTCATTGGGGCAGTAGAGCGTTGCCGCATCATTTTCCATAGTGTTCGCAGTGATCGGCGATTGGCAATTTCTTCAACAGCGTTGGTAGCGGCAATCTAAACCGCTCATATTTCTTGAATTTGACGTATCCAACTTGGGATCATAATTTTAGCTGGCAGATACCAGCAGATGCTAAAACGTAATTTACTAATCTATGCCAAGAACATACTCCTTAATCAACTCTACAGCCTCATGATAGCTTCTATTGCTCTATGGCTCTCCATCGGCATAGCAACTAACTTTAATCCTGTCACCAAAGCATAACCCAAGCATATCTAAACTGTTTAGTTATTAATGAATGAACTTATCATAAATAAGGTAAATAATACTGGTATTTCTTTAGTTTATAAGTCTCGTGCATCAATTAACTTTAATTAAGAATTAAGACGACTGAGATGCTGTCTCTTAAAGTACTTTTTTACCATTTTGAGTTTAATGACTATTTACTGATGACTAAATTATTTAGGGGTTTGTCGAGTTGGAGGCTTGGCGATGTCTGTCGACAAGCCCTACTCTACCCTTTGGGTTCTGCGAAGCAGTACGAGAATGACTAGCCTTCTCCTAGGTCTCCTAGGGGAGACGCTACGCGTAGCTTGCTTCCCGGCAAGGGTACAGCAACGCCAAGGGCGAACGCCGAACGGGTTCCCCGGCTTGTTCGCTCAAGCGCGTTCCCGCAGGGTAGCAAGTGGCATCCAAGACTGCGACTGCCTCACCGCTTTGCACCTACGCACCCAATTGCTACAACCTCGTAGTGATTGATTTAGGAAAACATTTTATCAGTCTACTTTTTGGTAAAAAGGAGGAAACTATGAAGTTAATTTCAAAACGGCAGTTTGTCGGAAATTTAGGGGCATGGCACTGCCGTGCCCCCAAGGAGTTAGGTGTAATAGTAATTATTACTCATAACTCGTCAATCTGAAATCTACTTATTCTCGTCAACTGCAATATGAGGAAGTCCCATGCTGTAGTTGGTGACGCGAGCAGAGAGATTGTAGCTGATTTCGCCTTTTTGTAGGAGCGATCGCAAATGATGCTCCAAGTCTGACCCAATGCGGCGTAAGTTGTAGTCTGTTAGGTCTGCGCCACTAGATGCTTCTACAAGTTCATCAAACTTGCGATAAACCTGTTGTAGCGCATCTTCATTCCAGTTGAATTCGTTGTCTGGGTCAACATCCAACGTTAATACCTGATTACTGGGAACCAGTTCGCCATCCCGGTCAATTTCTGCCGCAAAAATGCGAATATGCCGGGTTGTGGACTTGAGCAGCATTGGATTGTCCATAGAAGGGTGTAAGGTTTGGGTTGATTACACTGAAATCATTGTAGACGCTATGCCCGGGCTTAAATGCACTTCACGCACAAGCTGGGAATACAGCAAATCCCTTGACAAAAGTATAGTAAATGAGTGGATTGGGAAAAGGGTAAGGGGAAAAGGAAATAACTATGCCTTTGCCCTTGAACTTTTTCTCTTTCCCCCCCTCTTGTTCCCAGTTTTCAATCGCCATTACCTCTAACCCTAATCCCCAGAGGAGACTGCGAGTTCCCAATCCCCTTCAATCCAAAATGGTATAACTTAGCTTGAACTTTACTTTCAATAAATTTATTCATCAAAATATCCTGATTTTTATAATGAAAAAAACGTACATACAGTAATTTTACGTAATTATCGTACAGCTACCTCTGGCTTTAATAAAATCAAAAAAAAACAGCGTTTTTACTTACGTGTAAACACCAAAAGTTCAGTAAAAACTCAAACTATTGTTGACATGAAGATAAAGTTGGTGTAAAAACCTTTAAAAAGCTATAACAACTTCTTACAAAAACTTTATTGTATAGAATCTTAAAAACTGAATAATAGTTATGGCTTACCTAAATCATATCTAGGGCACGAAGCTTGTGACAGAGGCAGTGTAAAGTTTAGCTAGGAAAAAATCACAAATGAGTGAAATGGAATATAAATGCTATGGACTGAGGAAAAATTCTTAATTTAAGGGCTGTGGATTCAAAAAAATATAAAGAATTTTTGCTCTTGGATATAGCTCACTCATCCTCATGACCACCAAGTACAGGAATCCTCAAAACTATGAACTCGAAAGCATTACCACGCCAAATAAATAATATTGAAGTAGGTGTTTATGAGTGCGAAATACATCTTAAGTTTCGGTTGATCGAGGAAAAGAGTTTACTGGGCGATCGCGAGCAACTATTGCAGGTGCTATTGGATGCTTTGACCGAAGGGTCAGATGACTTTCTAGAGACGCTGCAAGCATCTGTTAAAGCCCAGGAAGTCTCTGAGTTCAAAGCCTCACCCCAAATGCGCCGCCAACTGATGCGCTTACGTAATTCTGTTGACAATAACAACAGCCAATAGTTAAGGCTAAAAGTCTAATTTGAGTGGTGGCAAATTTTTGATTGGGGTTATAATGGTAAATCTTTATAAATTAAGCCCATTCTCTCTAACCATGAGTTAGTTTGTATCACCTAACCTCTGGGCTACAGGCTAAAAATTGCACTACTTTCCCAAAAGCCGAAAAAAGCATCTACAGGGGTCTTCGCCCTTCACACTACGAGTATTTTTAAGTGCGTAGTCATAAAGTAATACCTTGCTTTGAGGCGGGTTACGGTCTTTGAAAATTTATCTTTCATAGCAAGCAGCCCTAACCAGGGTTTTACTTGAGTTTCAAAAAGTGTTAGCTAGTACATTACAGCAGAAATAAAACTACCATTCAAAACAGCACAAAACACAGAGGTAGAGTTAGGAGTTATTATTCTCACTCTACCTTTGCTTTCTGTGAGCGATTACCGTTAACCAGTCTTTCCCCAAGTAGAGCCAGTAGCGTGAGACGCTACGAGCGAACGTCACCTGAAGGGGTGAGATTTTTCCTAGGGACTGACTTCTAGCTTCTGAATTCCCCAATATCGAGTTTATTTAGCAAGACCGTGTTCTAGTGCAAAACGAACTAACTCAGTACGACTATTGGTACCTGTTTTACTAAACAAACGACTGACGTATTTTTCTACATTGCGAACGCTGGTTTCCAAGCGACGGGCAATTTCTTTGTTCATCAATCCTTCAGCTACCAAATTTAAAACACTTTGTTCTCTGGGGGTCAGGTCGATTTTGAAGGGTGTTGGGGATTGAGCGATCGCATTTCTTTGGGTTAGTAAAGCCTTAATTTGGGCAATCTGACTGGCTAGTTCAGCAATATCAGGTGTTTCACCCTCTTCACCCTTAGCCTGAGGCTTGGCTGAACGCCGGACCAGTAAGTTTTCAACTATTGCCACTAACTCATCTGGATCGAAGGGTTTGGGCAGATAAGCATCAACACCAGCTTGATAGCCTTGGATGCGATCGCCTGTCATGCCTTTAGCAGTTAAAAATATAACTGGGAGTGCTTGGAAGCGGGGGTCTTCTCGCAGTTGCTTGAGGAACTGATAGCCATCCACCTGGGGCATCATGATATCCGAAATCACTAAGTCAGGTGTGTTCTGCTGCATCCAGTCCCAACCTTCACGGGCGTTACTGGCGACTTGAACACTGAAACCGCTTTCTTGTAAATAATCTTTCACGGCTTCCCGCAATCCTGGTTCATCATCCACCAGTAACAATTGTGCTGACATTGAAAGTTTCCTTGTGTTTACCTTTTTCCAATTTAGCGAAAGTTGGCAGTCATTGATCGATTGTCAGTTGTCAGCATCAACAGTCAACAGTCAACAATCACTATGAGTATTTATGCTTTTTTAATGCCCTTCAGTAAATATCATTAGCAATAATTCCAAGTAAATTCAACTGGCTCAAAATTCCTGTAGCCTGAGTCAGTTCATTTTGGCTGATCTGACCGATACGCCCCACCATGATAATGCCATTGCAAAAAGCTGCTAAAATTCTGCCATCTACTGTGTCTAAAATGGGCGGAGCATCTATCAGCACTAGGTCATAGATTTGCTCAAACAACTCCAGCAATTCTTTCATTCGCTGCGAACTCAGCAACTTGACTGTATCTTCTGGTGTAGGGCCAGCAGTCAAAATGTCAATAGCAGGGTGAATAGGCTGGATATAATCTTGAACGCGGGTATTTGTCTCATCGAGTAATAACAGCGATAGCCCCCAGTCATTGGATAGTTCCAGAATTTTGTGCAGCCTAGGATATCGAAGGTTGCCATCAATCAGTAGTACCCGTCGGTGCATGTGGGCGGCGCTAGCCGCAAGCCCCAAGGACAGGGTAGTCTTACCTTCTCCAGATACGGCTGAAGTCAACATCAGCGACTTAAAGGTGAAGGGATACTTTAATATTTGAATGTTTTGGTAGACCATATCCAAGGTTTCGTGGCAAGGCAACCAAGTGTCTGCTTCTACTAAAGAAGGAGCTAAGTTTTGCTGTTCGTGCAAAGACAGGCTTGGAAACCGCTTCTTAGCCCAACGCGGCTTGAGGTTTGGCACTGACCCCAGTAATCGGAGGTTTGTCAGCTTCTGTAATTCTTGTACGGAGCAGATTGCGTAACTAAACATCCCCCAAGTTAAAGCTACTGCAATGCCTAGAATGGGACCGATTACCACGCCCCCAAGTAAAATGAATAATCTATTGTCACTCGTAGATGTTTCCAGATCCGGTTCTCCTAACACCTGCCAATCAAATCCTCCTTGAACAATTTTCAATCCCAAAGATTGTTGTGTCTGAAGCAGTTGCTCAAGGATTTTGCGGTTATTTTCCACTGCTGGCAGGAGGCGGTTGTATTCTGCTATCAAGCTTGGGTACTTGCGTAACTTCGTGCGAAGCTGCTGTTCTGATTCGGTTAGGCTTTTTTCATTGGCACTTAGTCCTTGGGCAGTTACCTGCAACTGAATTAACTCTTGTGCTAGCTGCGGGTTAACTTCTACCATCTGCTCTTGTGTCAAGGATGCTTCTGTGCTGTCGATGGTAGCTTTTTCTTTTAGCGATCGCTCCACCTCTTGCCGTAATAACTTCTGTTGACTCTGGCGTTGCCGTTCCAATTCTTCTATTGTTGGAGATTCATCTGTATAGCGCAGCCGTTCCTTAGCTAAAGACAGTTCAGTCTGTTGAATCTCATTTAATAACGATTGGTAGCGGCTCGATTGGCTTAAACGAGAAGAAATAGCTGCCTTCTGGGATGAAACCGCCATTTTTTGCTCTAGGCTATTGTAGCGAGCTTGTACGTTTTGAAGCTGTGCCCGAGTACTTTGTAGCTGTTTTTGAGTGTCAGTAAGAGATTGTAGAACAATTTTACTTTCTACTTCTGGATCGAGTAAGTTATATTTCCTGCGAAAATTTTCTAAGTTTTGCTCTGCTTGACTCACTTCTTTTTTTATTTTAGGCAGCCGAGCATTAATGAAAGAAATCCCTTTATTTAGACGTTCTTTTTGCTGCTCTATGTTGTAGTCTTGATAGACTTTTTGTAGGGATTGAATTACTCGTTTGGCTTTAACCGGATCGTCATCATTAAAAGAAACCTCATAGACTCTACTAAGAACTTTATTAACTCCTGTCCTAACTCCTACTTGGGTCACTTCCAGAGGTACTTTTTTGCCTTCCTCATTTTTACCTTTGATATCTTCTGACGTAATATCTGGATAATAGGCACGAAGCAAATTTACAGCTTTCTCAATTAACTTAGAACTCAGCATTAGTCTCATCTGAGTAGCATAGTCAACAACTTGCAGATTAGAGTCGTTCAACTCATTCTTGACATCTCTTTGGATATCACTTGACCGTAACTCTTCACCTAAATTGGAACTCACCAGTATCTGCATAGAACTTTGGTAACTTGGTCTGTTAATAACAGCCATTAAACCAGCAACTGACATAACTACGCAGGAAACACCCAAGATAAGAAAGCGTCGGCGAAGCAAAGTTGTAGATATTTGTCTGATGTCAAACGCGTTTAGTGAAGTGTTAGTAACCAGTTGCTCTTGATTCAGACTCGTATTAGCCACTATCAAAGTCCTCTAATATCGAAACAATATGTACGGAAGATTGTGAAAAAATATCTTGAGCATGAGTTTTTTTAACTTATAGACATAACAATATACTAAATGTTTCCTAACCTAGCTATAAAGATTTCTAACGAGAAGTGATTGAGCAAAAATTGACACATACCGACTTTATTTAAGTCAATATAGTAAATTTTAAGTTGGCTACAATTACTAGTGAGAATATTGAGACTATATTAAGATTGTTATGAGAGTCAACCCTCTCTGTGAATCTTTAACAGATCCTTATTAGTTAAAAATGTTCTATTATTTAATATTTTTTGTTGTTTATGTAATTCAATTATTCTCAGTATTATAGTGATAAATTATGGTGTAATTACAAAATATAAATTTATTATTATTAAATATGCTAAGCTTCTAAATAAGTGTATAAAAATACCGAATAAAGACTATGCGATCTATGTTTTGAGTTTGCTTGTTTATAATTCGATGCCCAGTGTAACAAAGCAAGTAACACTAATATTTAAATATTTGTACTTTGATAATACTGAGTTGCTCGACTCAATAATAACAGGTAAACATTTGGATATCTATTCAAAACAAAAGTTACAAAACAGCATTAACTTGTATATTAAATGTATCCAAAATTCTGAAAAATTATTTAAATTATGTATAACCAAATATACTGTATTCAGTATTATTGATATACTAAATAAGTAGATAATATTACATTTTTATTTTGTCTTTAATATTTTAAATTGAAAATTATATGAAATTAGTAAATTATTTCCGGTTCAAAAGTGTAAGTATTGTAGAAATAAAAATGTGATTATTAAAAGAATAAATTGAATTACAAAAGGGAGTAGTGTAGTTCAATTACTTGAAAAGCCCTTAAATGAAGAAGAGAAAAATTATCTCCTTTATCTCCCCTTTGGGTGACGATCGCAGGCTCGCTAACGCAGTCGCTTGAGTCGGGAAAACGCCATTTGCTCCCCTTGGGAGAGGACTCGCGCTTCGCTACGCTAACACCAATTTCCGAAAATAATGAGACAGATGCGTAGGTTGGGTTGAACGCAGTAAAACCCAACAGTTACAAGACTTTGAGGTGTTGGGTTTCGTTCCTCAACCCAACCTACATCTGTATCACATTTTTTGTGAAATGGTATAACACCCAACGCAGTGGCCCCCTACCAAGAGCGCTGTCTCACTTTGTCTCCCTATCCCCCTTGTCTTTCCATCTCCGCTAATACAAGTTAAACGCTTACCTCGGTTAACTCTAGTTCCCTGCGTCTGGGGACATCATAAGTCATGAAATCATAAGCCATGTCCGTATTGGGAAAGATGGCCCTGGCTTCCTGAAGCAGATCCTTCAACTCCAAGGAATTTCCAGGAGCATAGCGCGGACTGAAATGAGTCATAATTAATCGATGCGCTTTGGCGACTAAGGCTGTTTGTGCTGCCATCGTAGATGTAGAATGCAATCGCTGAAAAGCCATGTCTGCATCTTGATGAGCAAAGGTAGCCTCATGAATTAAAACATCTGCATCTTGCGCCAATTCAACTGCGCCTTCACAATAAACTGTGTCTGTGCAATAAGCAATCTTGCGTCCAATTTCTGTAGGTCCGCATAGTTCTGTGCCATTAATCACTCGCCCATCGGCAAGTGTCACTGTTTCACCACGCTTGAGTTGACCATAAATACGACCGGGAGGAATTTGCAAAGCTTTGGCTTTTTCCACATCAAAGCGTCCTGCTCGGTCTTTTTCTGCTAAGCGATAACCGAAAGCTGGAATGCGGTGATGCAAAAGACCACAGCTAACGGTGAATTCATTATCTTCATAAATGACTCCAGGACGGATAGCATGAACTTTGATGGGATAAGAAAAGTGCGTATGGGAATAACGAGAAGCAGCTTGGATATATTCATTTAATCCAGGCGGGCCATAGATATCAACTCGTGCCACGTTACCAGCCAAGCCGCAACTGGCCAGAAGTCCCATCAAGCCAAAAATGTGGTCGCCGTGCATGTGGGTGATAAAAATTCGGGATAGTTGGCTGCTTTTCAGGTCACTCCGCAAAAGTTGATGCTGAGTACCTTCACCACAGTCGAATAACCACAGTTCTGCCCGTTGGGGTAATCTGAGGGCAACGCTGGAAACATTGCGCCCTCTTGTGGGTACGCCCGAACTCGTCCCTAAAAATGTTATCTGCACAGCGTTCTTTAGCCTTCCTCTTGCTCAATTGGACGCTCTGTTTTCTATAGTGGCATGGTTATTGAGCAAAATTCTTTTGGACAGTTCTCAATTGTCTGCAATATGCTTTTGGTTAGGGAGTCAGAAGTCAGGAAAACTATACATTCTGGCTTCTGGCTCCTATACAGGGCTGCGGTCTTGTGTCCTTCCTGGCTATTAAGAATCCCCAGTCATAATTAATTTAGATGAATATCTAATTTTTAACAACTCAAATGGCAATTAGATACCTAAATAGAGTCTGCTTCTAAGGCTTTGCTCGCCATCTCAATCACTTGTTTGGCTGCTTTTTCTTTGCGTTCGCTGTAGCGATCGCTTAGGTAGTCCACCTTGTCTCGTAGTAACAAACAGAGACGATCGCACGAATACCCACCGCTTGTAATTCGGTTAACTCTTCTGGCATGGGCTTACGCACACCTGCCAGTTTCTCTGGAATCACCCACCAAAGGTTTTCTGAAATCGGTTGATTTGCTTCTTGCTCCATTGGTTCGAGCCTTAGTTTAATCCGAGTACTACAAATCCTTATCCAGCAGGTGTAAATTTTTTATTCACAGACGCAATCAGTTGAGTTACCCGTTCTTTAATTTCATCGCGGACTCTGGGGAAAATTTCCGGCTGTTCAGCTGGATCGTCTAGCTGCCAGTCTTCAAATACTTCCTGCACGACCCACTCTGGCGGTAAATTTACGCCACAGCCACATAGAGAAATCACTACATCAAAATCTTCCACTTTAAAGTCACTCAGAGGCTTGGAATATTGATCGCTAATGTCAATGCCAACTTCTTTCATGGTAGCGATCGCTTCTGGTCTGACTTGACTTGCTTCTAATCCAGAGCTAATCACTTCAATCTTTCCCTTACCAAAGGTTTTGGCAAAGCCTTCTGCCATTTGGGAGCGAGCAGAATTCTTTTTGCAGACGAACATCACACGTTTCATCGTTTAACTCCTCTAATAGTGTTTTTAAATTTATAAGCTGCTCGATTCAGGTGGTGCAAAATAACGCTTTTGAAGCCAGAAGGCAACATTAACAAGAGCAATTAGTACAGGTACTTCCACCAAAGGCCCGACTACGGCGGCAAAAGCAACACCCGAATTAATGCCAAAGACTGCAATTGCCACGGCGATCGCCAACTCAAAATTATTTCCTGCGGCTGTAAACGCTACACTTGCGGCTCTGGAATAGTCCGTCTTGATTCGCCAAGCCATGTAAAAGCTGACCAAAAACATGACGATGAAGTAGATAATTAGCGGGATTGCAATCTTAACCACATCCAAGGGAATCTGAACGATTAAATTCCCTTTTAAGCTGAACATGACCACGATTGTAAATAACAGAGCAATCAGCGTAATCGGGCTAATTTTGGTCACAAATTCCTCATGATACCAGCGCTTACTTTTCACCTTTACTAACAAGTAACGAGTGAAAAATCCAGCTAAAAAGGGAATACCGAGATAGATGAACACACTCTGGGCTATCTCGGCAATACTCACGTTCACGACACTGCCTTGCAATCCAAATAGCGGCGGCAGCACACTGATGAAAAACCACGCGTAAGGACTATAGAAGATGACTTGGAAAATGCTATTGAACGCAACCAATCCAGCCGTGTACTCCGTATTACCTCTTGCTAAGTCACTCCATACAACTACCATTGCAATACAGCGAGCTAATCCAATCAAAATCAATCCCGTCATGTATTCTGGATAATCTCGTAAGAAGGTAATTGCCAGAGCAAACATTACTGTTGGCCCGATGATCCAATTCTGAATTAGTGATATACCGAGAATTTTCCCGTTGCGAAATACATCCCCTAACTCTTCATACCGCACCTTAGCTAAGGGTGGATACATCATCAGAATTAAGCCAATGGCGATCGCTATATTAGTCGTTCCCACTTGAAACTGATTAATAAAGGCTTCGATTCCAGGAATAAAATAGCCTAAGCCGACCCCAACAGCCATTGCCAGAAAAATCCATAATGTCAGGAAGCGGTCAAGAAAAGAAAGTTGTTTAGAAATGGTTTTCGTTTTCATCACTTTGCTAGAGCTAGCGTTCCTAACGCGAGAGCCAGTTTTCTAATTTTTGTTTTCATCGACTTCTCCACCGCGTGTTATGGCTAAGTTTGTACACCTTTCATTTCAAGAAAACTTGATATATATATTTGTTGTCAATGGCAAGATATAAAAATTCATCAAAAAAACTTGATATGTAGTTGGGAATCTTAGCAGGGGCGGGCAGGCAGTATCTTAGTGAAGCGGCGATAATCAGATAAATATTGCTCTAAAATAACGAATTGAGTTAAATTAAGACTGTAGTAAATCCAGCGACCTTCTTGGCGCGAGCGGACTAAGCCAGCTTCTTTCAAAGTTTTCAGGTGAAAAGACAGTTTCGATTGAGTAACGCCTAAAGTCTCGCACAAGTCACACACACAGAGTTCTTGCTCTCTGAGCAGTTCCAAAACTTGAAGCCGTAATGGCTCAGAAAGAGCATGAAAGCCTGCAACGATAATATCGGAAGTGGGAGTGTAGAGAGAATCCATCAAGTTTTATTGAAATATATTTTCATATTGATCATACCAAGCTAAATTCAACCTAGAATTTATAGCATCTAATTTGAATAGCATAGAAGTTACTGAACTGCTGATGAAAAGCCTACGTGTAGCGACTTTGACGGCTGTTTACACGCAGGCTTTCTTACTTATTACTTTCCTAAGCTGAATATTAACGCAACCAAAACTTTGCTACAGGCCAAGATAACTCACAAATAGTTCCTTTGGGAGAAAGGGGCGATCGCTGAAATTTTCCTTTGAGTTGCCAAGCTAAATTGATAAACTGTTGTGTGCCACGACCTTCTCTAGATGAGTTAATTCCTAAGCCATCATCGATAATTCTCAGAGTGTACCAGCCTTGAGATGAAGTGCAAGTGACTTCGAGACAGGTTACTCCTATGGCATGTTTGCCAACATTGCACAAAGCTTCTTCCAGAAATCGGCAGAGTCCTTGCTTATGTTCATTATTCAAGTATTGCTCATCCAAAGGCTCAAAGGTACGAATTTTAACCTTGATAGTTCTAAAACAGGGAAAGTCTCGCTCTAAAGTGTGGGTGTAAACTTGATAGAGAATTTCATGAAGAGGGTCTTGCAAATTTAGTACTAGATGATTTCCTAAGTAAAGACTACTATCTTGAGTTGGAGGTTCGCGTTGCAAAAAATCATAAATTCCCCGTAGCTCGTGATTTAATTTTTCTAGTTCTTTTTCTAGTTCTGGCAATAGTTCTTGCATTGGTAAATCTTGGCATCGAACTAACTTCAAAACTTTAGCCAGACTTTGCAGCGGGCCGTTGTGAATGGTTTCAAATGTACGTTCAATGATGGCTTGACGAGCGTGAATTCCTGAGTGCAAAGCTTTGTCAGATTGATATAAAGCAGTGAGTTCCATGCCATTTATCACTAAAACGAGAATTGCTGGTATTACTGGAATCCACCAACCCCAAATCAAAAGTACATAACAAACAAGGACTAGGCTAAAGCTAGCAATACCAACAAGCACCAAATTTGCCAAAAGAGATTTAGTCAACCGAGCAATAGCAATTCCTAAAAAACCCCAGGCAAAAATCCATATATATTCCCATCCATCGTCCCAAGTATTAAAGAGCGGTCTAGCTTTAAGCACTTCACTGATAATTTGGCTAACAGCATGTACTGGAATTTCCACTTTGTAAATTCGCTCTGTTGCAGGTTCGATAGATGCAATTGCAGAAGTATTTATGAAGTCTTGACGGCTGGGGTCAATTATGCCAATAATCACAATGCGATCGCGTATCCAATCTGGATAAAATTTGTTGTTTTTGATTTCATCTTTATGACTGCGGATATCATCTTTATTAATTCCCACAAGCACAATTCGTTCATCTGTTGGTTCTTCAGAACGCAAACGCAGAAAAGTATCAAAAGCTAACCATTCTAAAAATTGCATTGAACCAATAAGACGAGCAAAGATTATTAGCCCAATTACTATCATTCCTGGTAATGCACCCACACGCAAAACGTCAATTTTGTCTCTGATTATTCTCCAAAGTCCAGGCCGCATAAGCTTGTTCCCCAGCCTTTAGTTATAATTCAATCATTATTGACTTATTATTAATCAATAAAAAGGAAACATGTATTAATAGACATAAGTAAGAAACTTCCTGAAAAATTGATTATTATTTAATCAATTAAACCTTCTTCCCTAGCTCGCATTTCAGTTTGAATACGAATATTTTTTCCTTCATGAGGATAAATATTTAAAGCGTCTTGTAACTTGCTCCAATAATGACGCACCATCCGTTCAGATATAGACATTCTCTCGGCAATAGTTTTATCTTGCAATCCTTCCTCAAATGCCAAAGTCAACACCCTAAGCCATTCTGGTTTCACCTCTAATCCAGTATGAATGCCTTTGATATCTTTGGTATGTGTTAGTCCCTGTAATGCCCAATCTACTCTGGTCAACATTTCTTGAGTAGCAAGACTTTTATCGGCGACTGTAAAGCCTCCTTTATGACTATCAATATCTGGTCTAATTCTTACCAGTGTTCTTACATGGGCGCTTTGAATAATAAAATTCAAGTTGGGATAGTTTTTCATCAGCGTTCTCAAAAGTTGTACACCTATATCAGGTCGCGCCTTAAATCCAGAAAATTCTGGAATAGAAAGATCCATAACTACGATATTTGGCTGTATGTTATCGACCCGATCGAGAGCATTATTAGCGTTTGTAGCAGTGCTAAAATTAGCATCAGGATAATGTTTTCGTAGTACTTCTACTGTTCCATTCAGAACAGATTCATGGTCATCAATTACTAAAATTTTTAGCAATTCTTTCTCAGACAAAGCTTGTTTCATAATTAATACTATGTTAATTAACTACATAAGTACAATTTGTCTGGGCATCTACAATAATTATTTTTTTATATTAGATTGCATTACTTATATAATGCTTCTATAGAGGTATTTTTTCTAGTAACAACAAATGATTAAGCAATCCTACTTACCAGATAAAATACCAAGTAAATCTGAGATTTTGACTACGATATAAGCATTTTCCTGATGTTAAAAATTGAAAGGTTTCGCAAAGATACTTTAATTCTGTTAGGTTAGAATTAAAGACAAATGTAGATACATCGGGATAATTAATTTGTATCTTTAATTCTCCTAGGCTTTTCTTTCTTTTTAAACTAAAATTAATTGAAACTGAGGCTAATATTTCTGACAAAATTATTGTTAGTAATTCTTCTAAAGACATTAAAACGAGCAGACTGCGTTCAACTGGCTCGTGTCGCCAATCAAGTGGCATATCGCTCTGAAAATGTATATGAGGATTAGATGCTACCCAACGTTCCAATAAGCACTCAATAGCTAAAGGAAGGCTATCCTGAAGGAACACTGGAAACAAGCGATCGCTCAATTTCACTAAAGAATGATGCAAATTGTCAATTTTGTCTAGGTATTCTTGAGTTTTAGTGTTTGATATACTCATATTTTCTAGTGTCAACAAATATAAATTACAACGGATTGTGAAAGTTTCTTGCAACAATTCGTCCCGAATTTTCTCAGCTTCTAGGAAGAGCTTGATTGACTGCCTATAATGCCACCATTGCAATGCTTGTTGAATTCTATAATAAAATATGAGAAATTGAACAAGAGACATAAGTTTAACAATGGAAATTAGAATCTATTTATGTAACTAAAGAGTATGATTTATAAAATATTGCAACGTTATTTATTTTACTATCGTCAAACAATATTTTACGTAAATTATGCTATGTTTATGTGAAATAGAGTATTTAAAGGGTACAAAACAATTACCAAAAAATACCATTTTACTTCTCGAAAATACACAGTATATTATTAATTAATTTAATATGATACTGATGTTTATTGCATAATTTATAAAGACAATATTCTCTTCCCTGTAAATTCAGGAGAGAGAAGATTAAGCTAAAGCGATGATGGATGATAGTCTACTGTAATTAATTCAATGTATAATTTCCTTGGTATAACAACTGATAATTCCAGCAAAAAATTATAAATCAGTGACTAACCTTGCTTTTCGTAGCATAAATTGCATGGCTGTTTCTTCTTGAGAAATAATATTAGCTTTAACCTCCATCCCTGGTTGGATATGACATTGGCGATCGCGATTTCCAAATTTAAGATTTTCGGGTAGAATAGTTGCTTCAAAATAGCTAGCAAGAGAATTTGCAGCATTTGAGGTTTCTGCACCGAGATTTTTACTTTCAGGTGTAATTACATCCGGAGAAATAGCACTGACAACAGCTGCAAGAGTGCCATAATCTGGATATGGGCAAGCATCAACTCGCAATTGTACTTTTTGACCAACTGCAATTTTGTTGATTTCCGCAGTCGGAATCATAGCTTTAATCACCAAAGGAGCGTTTTGCGGAACAATTTCAGCAAGAGCTTCGCTAGTACGCACCACTTGGCCGGGGTTACGCAAATTGAGTTTGAGGATGATACCGTCACTAGTGGCACGAATAATGCTACTTTCCAGTTGAGTATCCACCTGTTGAAGCTCTTTTTGATACTGCTTGAATTGAGTTTGCATTTCAACTCCTTGCTGTATCAAAGCTTGTTTTTCTTTTTGCAAGTTAGCGATGGTTGCTTGACCTTTAGCAACTTCTTGGGCAATGCGTTCTTGGGCGATCGCCACCATCGCTATACTAGGATTGATTGCAACTCGAGCTGACTGCATTTTGGCTTGGGCAATGTCTACGGATCTTTTGGCAGATTCAAGTGTGGATTTAGTCTGCTCAACCACTAATTTTTTTTGCTCAAATTCACGTCGACCAATTGCTCCAATTTTGGTAAGCTGTTGATAGCGATCGCGATCCATCTTTGCAAAGTCTAAATCGGCTTGGGCTTTTTGCAAGTCTGCCTGTGCTTTTTGCCAATTGGCTTGTGAAGCGATGAATTCATTTTCAGTAGTAACTTGCCGTTCTTGATAATCTCGTTGGTTGCGGATTAAATCTGCTTTTGCAGAAGCAACTGTTCGTTCTATAACTCTAATTTCAGCTAATATTTGAGTATTTAGAGTGCTAATTTGAGCCTCAATTTGAATTAGTTGTAATCTCCCCTGTTGAATATTAACTTGCAGTTGGCTTCTTTTGATTTGTAGTTGCTCAGTATCTAGGCGAGCAATTGCATCACCCTGTTTGACAACCTGATTTTCACGCACGAAGATATCTCGAACAATTCCCTCTATTTCTGGTTGTACTAGCCGAACGTTACCCATAGGACGGACAACAGCAGGAGCATTCACCATCACATTATATTTAATCCATGAAGATAGAGCGATCGCAGAACCAACAGTTGCTACAAGAAATATTCCTAGTAAAGATGTCCAAGCACTAATAGGAGGAAGAAACTCTTCATCCTGAACTGATGGGAGAATTTTCTTATTATGTGTGTAGAGCATATTTCTCCGAATAATGGTCAATATTTAAGGAATTAAAAAACCTATATGGTCTCCTGGTTTTGCCCGTAATTCATCCAAGGAACCTTGAAGTTTTAAACTACCTTGTTCTAGTAATACAATCCAATCAGCCCGATTAACTACCTTGGGGCGATGACTAATCAAAATTGTGGTTTTATTTTGGCGATGTTTTAGTAATCGATCCAAAACTTGCGCTTCACTCACAGGATCGAGACCACTAGTAGACTCATCCAAAATGAGAATTGGTGGGTCTGTAATAATAGCTCTTGCTATTGCTAGGCGTTGACGTTGCCCACCAGAAATATTTACACCAAATTCACCCAAAACAGTTTGATATTTTTCCGGAAGTTTACTAATAAATTCATCTGCACCAGTAATTTGACAAACTCTGACAATTTGCTCAAAAGTAGCGTAGGGCGCTCCTAAACGGAAATTTTCTACAATAGAACGACTCCAAAAGTGAGCATCTTGAGGAACAAGCACCACCTGTTGCCGTAGACAATCAAGTGCAAGGTCTTGTAAGTTATATAATCCAATACGAATATTCCCAGACTGTAGAGAATATAAGCCGGCAATTAGTTTAGCCAAAGTACTTTTACCGCATCCAGATTTGCCGATGACGGCAATAACTTCACCACCAGGAATTGTTAAAGTAAAGTCTTCTAGTAGATCGACTCGACCAGCATAGTGAAAGTTGACATTTGCACAAATAATATCAGCGTTACCGGGGATGTTGGCAAAAGGTTTTTTACCATCGTCTTCATTTTCTGGTGTAGTATCTATAACTTCTGTCAGACGTTGGATGGCAGTTTTGGCACGGGTAAATTCCTCTATAAAACTGATTACAGTACCAATTAATCCGAGGAAATTACTATTCATCGAGTTAAAAGCAAAGAGTTGTCCGATACTCAGGTTTTCATCGGGATTTATCACTAAATTACCGCCGAACCAGAGCAAGGCAATACCTCCAATAGAAGCAACTAAACCAGAAAAAGTATTATTAATAATTCCAATATGAATTGTCCGAAACGCTAGATTAGCAAGATTACCAAATCGGTTTTGAAATTCATCTAAAAACTGTGAGCCAGATGTGGTAGTTTTGAGGGTAAGTGCGCCTTTAAAGGTTTCTACCAAAACCCCTTGTGCTTCTGCTTCTTGAACTAAAAGCTCACGAGTCTTTTGGCGTAAAGTTGGTAAAAATACAATTGTAGATATGGTCATTAATAGAGAAACTAGTGTAGCTACTACAGTTAGTTTCCAACTATAAAAAACCATGAAACTATAAGAAATTACGGCAATAAAAAATCTACTAGGTAGACTGATAACAACTTGAGCAACTAACTGATTAATTTGGCTAATATCTTGCAGGCGGCTAACAATTTCTCCACTGCGGCGAGCTTCGTAGTAAGCCAGAGGTAATCGCAAAATCTGTTTGCCAAATTCCATGACAAGCCCTAATTGTAGGCGTTGGGCAAAGTGGGCGATTAAATTAGATTGTACCCAAGAAAGGCTGCTAAGAATTAAATTCATAACTACCACAGCGATCGCCATAGTAGTAAGTAGCTTTGTATCACCTCGGACTAAAACATCATCAGTGAGAATTTGCAACAGAAAAGGAGACGCTAAAGATAAGACTCCTAAAAGTAAATTGAGAGGTAAAGCTTGGGCTAGAATGGAGCGAAAAATCCAGACGCGCTTAAAAAAACGCCAAAAGCCAGCGACGTTATCGTCTTCTGTTTTCAAAAATAATTCTGGATTTGGTTCTACTAAAAGCATTAACCAATCTGTCCAACCTTCCGCTAAATCTTTTTGAGAAAGATAACGGACACCTACCGCAGGATCGGCAATTATACATTCTTTGCCTTTCTTACCATATAAAACAACCCAGTGATTCCCTTTCCAGTGAATAATTGCTGGTAAGGTTGCTTCATGCATTCTGTTTAAAAGTTCTGGTGAAGTTTTGACTGAGCGAGCATTAAAACCAAGTGTTTTTGCCCCTCGCTGAAGCCCCAACAAAGTTGTTCCAAATTGTCCAGTTCCTACAGCTTCACGGATGCGATTTAGAGTAAAATTGCGTCCATAATATTTAGCGATCGCAGCAAGGCAAGCGGCACCGCAGTCTTCTTCACTATGCTGTCTCACAAATTGATACTTCATAAGTAAAACACCATATTTAATGACAAACAAACACCTAAATTTTTACCAATCTGTTAATTCATTTTTGTAATGTATAAATAAAATTCCTTTTTAATGTACTTGCTCTCAGCAAATCAAGAAGTTTTATTAACACAAATTTGCTAAAATCCCATATAATATATCTAACAAGCCTAGATTATTTAAACTTGAATCATTTCCTCTTTCTCGACCATGTATATTCAAACCAATATTAAATTCTGAAAGTTCATATCCAGTTTTTTGTGCATGAGAAATTTTATTTTCACCATTATCTAAAGTGTTTTCATTATTAGCAAAACTTTTGATATTTTTAAATTGAAAATAAACATCATATATATTACTCGCGGAAGACAAATTGCCACCAGATATTGTCTCTTGAAATTGTTCAGATAAAATAATAAACAATTCATTTCCTTGTGATTTTTTATAGTTAAGCATAGTATTATATTTCTAATTTTAAGGAGTGAATAGTTTTTGTATAGTTAAAAACTAGGCAATTAACTAGAATAATTAATTGCCTAATCATAGAAAATTATACCCAATTGATGAGGGTATATTCAGTTAGTTATACAAACAAGTGAACGTACTTATTAGCTGTGGACTTAGTTATGTCTCTAGCAGCTTCTATATTCTGTTTTACGGTACCACCGTTTTCATTAGATCTGACATCTGCATAAAGATCAAAAAAGTTATCTGCGTCCAAGAAACTAGTATTAATGTTATCTTGTAACTTGGTATCCTCATTTTTTTCTGGTGTGTAAGACCAAGTGCCGCCAGATACAACTTCTTGTTGTTCAACAGACAAATTGGTAAATAGTTCGTGCAACATGATTGTAGTTTCCTTTATTTTTAGATAAATTCGAGAGTTGTCTGCCTCTTTTTTGCTGTTCAACTTCTCGCTTAATTAATACAATAACGGCAGAAAATAGCTGAGTCATTCTCACTTTCTGCAAACTTAGTTACCTGATTTAGAAACACCTGTTGCACAATTAAGCCAGTAATCTTTCCGAAAAATACCTATATAAACTAAATACCCGATTTGTTTGATAAATCGGGTATCTATGGCTTTCAATTGTCACAAATCAAATAGAATTACTATATCTAAAGCTTATGTTCTCAACTCTGCTTTATAGAGCGCTCAAAAGTTTATTTAGTAACTCTTTCACAATCAAAGTTGCGCTTCCAGCGCACCAAAAGTGCAACCCAAAATCTAAAATTGCATTAAGCTGGGCCTACAGCCTCTATCGCTGCCTCCAAAGCGATCGCCACATGAGTCCAATGAGTCCCACCTTGGCAATAAACCACATACGGCTCACGTAAAGGCCCATCGGCTGATAATTCCAAGGTACTGCCCTCAATGAAAGTCCCTCCAGCCATGACTACTTGGCTTTCGTACCCTGGCATTTCATCGGGAATGGGGTCGAGGTAAGAACCTATGGGAGAATGCTGTTGTATAGCTTTACAGAACGCAATCAGCTTTTGGGCACAACCGAGTTTAATAGCTTGAATCACATCTCCACGGGGAGCAAGAGGTGCGGGATTTACTGGATAACCGAGCTTGTCAAATACGTAACCAGTAAGATACGTCCCTTTCATCGCCTCTCCTACCATTTGCGGTGCCAAAAATAATCCTTGGAATAGCAAGCGATTTTGATCGAAAGTAGCACCACCATAACTACCAATACCAGGAGCTGTGAGGCGACAGGCTGCTGCTTCCACTAAGTCAGCGCGACCAGCAACATAACCGCCAGCATTGACAATAGTGCCACCAGGATTTTTGATTAATGACCCCGCCATTAGATCGGCACCAACAGCAGTGGGTTCCTTGGTTTCGATAAATTCACCGTAGCAGTTATCTACAAAACAAACGGTATTGGGGTTTTGTTGCTTAACCAAATGGATGATTTTTTCTATATCAGCTATTGATAAACTAGAACGCCAAGAATAGCCACAAGAACGCTGAATTAACACTAAACGTGTGTTATCTGACACGCTAGAACTTAAGGTTTGCCAGTCTATTGTTCCTTCTGGGGTTAGCTCCAATTGACGGTAATTTATGCCAAACTCGATAAGGGAACCTTGACCTTGACCCCGTAAACCAATGACTTCTTCGAGCGTATCGTAGGGAGAACCGACCACTGCTAACATTTCATCCCCGGGACGAAGCACACCAAATAAGGCACAGGCGATCGCGTGAGTTCCTGAAACAAACTGCACCCGCACTACCGCAGCTTCAGCACCCATCACCTCGGCAAAAACTTTATCTGAAGTTTCTCGTCCTAGATCGTCGTGGCCGTAACCGCTTACACCAGCAAAATGGTGTGCACCTACACGGTGATTACGAAAAGCATCCAGCACTCGTTTCAGATTATGCTTGACCTGAGCGTCAATTCCAGAAAAAATTTCTAACAGTGCCTGTTCTGCTTCCCGCAGCTGTTCCAAGCTGTTCATTAGTTCCTCAATCAAAAAAAAACATTAAGATATGCGGATTTTTAAATCGCGCAGATTAGGCCAAACAATTCCAATTCAGGTTACTGCATGACAATTGTTACCTCAACAAAACCTCAAATTAACTGGGTTAATACCCTATTTTTCATTGGATTGCACATCGGTGCTTTGTTTGCTTTTGTTCCCAGTAACTTTAGCTGGCAAGCAGTTGGTGTGGCTTTCTTGCTTTATTGGGTGACAGGTGGTTTAGGCATTACCTTGGGATTTCACCGCCTTGTCACCCACCGCAGTTTTGTGACTCCTAAGTGGCTAGAGTATCTCTTGGTTTTCTTCGGGACACTTGCCTGTCAAGGAGGCCCAATAGAGTGGATAGGGACACATCGCATTCATCATTTACATTCTGATACTGACCCCGATCCCCATGATTCCAATAAAGGCTTCTGGTGGAGCCACATGGGTTGGCTAATTTATCACTCCCCCTCTCACGCTGAAATTCCTCGCTTCACCAAAGACATTGCCGAAGACCCAGTTTATCAGTTTTTACAAAAAAATTTCATTTTTATCCAAGTCGCCCTAGGTTCACTACTCTTGCTTCTGGGTGGTTGGTCGTTCGTTGTTTGGGGAATATTTGTTCGCATTGTTTGGGTTTACCACTGCACTTGGTTGGTGAACAGCGCCACTCACAAATTTGGTTATCGCAGCCATGATGCTGGCGATCGCTCGACTAACTGCTGGTGGGTAGCCTTACTCGTTTTTGGTGAAGGCTGGCACAATAACCACCATGCCTTTCAATACTCAGCTCGTCATGGGTTGCAATGGTGGGAAATTGATTTAACTTGGATGACAATTCAATTGTTGCAAGCACTTGGTCTAGCCACTAATGTGAAACTGGCTCCAACAAAACAGTAAGTCATTAGTCATTAGTCATTAGTCATTTACTTTAAGACTAATGACTAATAACGAAGGACTTTCTATGTAACCAATATCCATTCGCCAATTCTGAAATGGCATCAAAAAGCTACTTACGGGTGCGCTTGGGTAGGTTAGGTTGCTATAATCCGAGACGCTGATATTCACTAAATGTTAAGAAATTTTGCGGCAAGCCACTTTTTAGTGACTTGGTGGAGGAGTTTGTTGTTTTTCAGGTTTTCATGACTACATCAATAATCAACAGCCAGAAACTAACTGATGGCCTTGGTAATTCCGACCTAAGGCTAAAAGACATTATCAAAACTTTGCCACGGGAATGCTTTGAGCAGAACCGTCGCAAAGCTTGGACACGAGTGCTAATTAGTGTTTTGATGGTTGCCTTGGGCTACTACAGCCTGACGATCGCTCCTTGGTTCCTCTTGCCCCTAGCTTGGATTTTTACGGGCACAGCTTTAACAGGGTTTTTTGTAATTGGTCATGATTGTGGACACCGATCGTTTGCCAAACGTCGCTGGGTAAATGATTTGGTAGGGCATTTTTTCATGATGCCGCTGATTTATCCCTTTCACAGTTGGCGGATTAAGCATAATTATCACCACACTCATACCAACAAGCTGGATGAGGACAATGCTTGGCATCCCATTAGACCAGAAGTCTTTGAAGGTTGGGATAAAACCAAGCAGTCTGCCTTTGAGTTGTTCATGCGTAAACGCCTCTGGTGGGTAGGTTCAATTGGTCATTGGGCTGTTGTGCATTTTGATTGGCGGAAGTTCAAAACTAAAGACCAATCAAGTATTAAGCTTTCTGTAGCTGTAGTAGTTGTGTTTGCAGCGATCGCATTCCCTATCCTCATCGCTACAACTGGTATTTGGGGATTCGTCAAGTTTTGGCTCATGCCGTGGCTGGTTTACCATTTTTGGATGAGTACCTTTACCATCGTTCACCACACAGCTTCAGATGTGCCTTTTGTGGCAGCGAACAAGTGGAACGAAGCTCTAGCGCAGCTATTTGGTACTATTCATTGTGATTATCCTCGCTGGGTAGAATTCCTGTGCCACGATATTAATGTTCATGTCCCGCATCACATTTCTACTGCGATTCCATCTTATAATTTGCGTCTAGCCTACAGCAGTATCAAAGAAAATTGGCAGCCTTATCTGCATGATGAATGTCAATTTTCTTGGTCTTTAATGAAGCAGATTGTAGACCAATGTCAACTGTATAAAACTGATGCTGGCTATGAAACTTTCAATGAATATTACGCAGGGCAATAAAGAACCCTCTCAGTAATTTCGCTGAGGGCAAATTTTTGTTGATATAGCAAAAATAGCGTTGCTTGTCCTGTAGATTAAATAGATTCTGGCAATTGGCTTTCCACTAACATTGTTAGGTAAATTGCCAGAGATTATCTTGTTCTGTGTTAACGAGAGCTAGTGCCGTAGGCATTGCAGAGGTGAGATTAGCTTGCCTCAAACAAAGTTCAGTTTTCTATTCAATATCAAGAATCCAGTGCAATTAAATACCATTCCTTTCAAGCATCCTCATGGCAGCGCTCCATCTGAGGATAAGATTAACTTGCCCTTTACTCTTCAGGATTTAAAAGCTGCAATACCTGCTGAATGTTTTCAGCCCAATGTGACAAAATCCTTATTTTACTTTTTTCGTGACATTCTAATTATTGGTCTGCTTTATGCAGTGGCTCATTCTCTGGATTCTTGGTTTTTCTGGCCTATTTTCTGGTTAATGCAAGGAACGATGTTTTGGGCTTTGTTTGTAGTAGGACATGACTGCGGACATCAATCTTTTTCTAAGCATAAATGGCTTAATGATTTGATTGGACATCTTGCTCACACACCAATACTAGTTCCTTATCACGGTTGGCGCATTAGCCATAGAACTCACCACAAAAATACTGGCAATATCGATAATGACGAAAGCTGGTATCCCGTGACGGAATCACAGTACAAGGAGATGCCCTTAGTACAAAAGATAGGTCGATATTATGTTTTCTTATTGGCTTATCCTGTATATCTATTTAAGCGTTCTCCTAACAAGGAAGGTTCCCACTTTTCGCCTAGTAGCCCGCTTTTCAAACCATCAGAAAAAGGGGACATTATTACTAGCACTACACTCTGGATTTGTATGGTAGGTTTGCTGGGCTTTCTTGCCTATCAATGGGGTTGGATGTGGTTACTGAAATACTATGCTGCACCCTACCTCGTGTTTATTATTTGGCTTGACTTAGTAACATTTTTGCATCACACCGAGCCAGATATTCCTTGGTATCGTGGAGACGATTGGACTTTCCTCAAAGGCGCAATTTCTAGTATCGATCGCGATTACGGTTTGATCAATCATATCCATCACGATATTGGTACGCATGTTGCTCACCATATATTCCTCAACATTCCTCACTACAATTTGTTGAAGGCAACTGAGGCAATTAAACCTGTGATGGGTGAATACTTCCGCAAATCTGAAGAATCAATTTGGCAGTCTGTATGGCGTTCTGCTATTAGCTGTCATTTTGTATCGGATACAGGTAGTAAAGTTTACTACACATCTAATCATAAGTAATTTGCTCTCAAGCTACAAGTCACCAGCCATACAAAAAATTCCACTTAAGTGGAATTTTTTGTATGGTTTTGGGGTTTATAATTGTTCTGACTAGATAAAAATTAACTATATCTGAAAAGTTTTATGAGCCTAACTATTCAAGATGTAGAAAGACTACAGCAAAAGCTAGAAGATGAACAGCAGGACTACCAAATAGAACTGCAAGAAGGAAAAATTCTAGTTATGGGTCCATCGGATATCGAGTCTAGTGAAATTGGCGCTCAGTTGATATACTTATTAAAACTTTGGGTTAATCCTCGTAAGCTTGGGCGCATATTTGACTCAAGTGGTGGATTTATCATGCCCAATACAGATTTACGCGCCCCAGATGTTTCTTTTGTGGCTGCGACAAGACTAAAACGCACTGTTAGAGATTTTGCTCAGTTAGTACCTGATTTAGTTGTCGAAATAAAATCGAAAACAGATAGAATTTCTAAGTTAGAAGATAAAGTCAAGCTATTTTTAGAATTAGGTGCAACGATAGGGATATTAATTAATCCAGATAATTTAACTGTGAGTGTATATCGCCCAAATGGTGAACTAGAAGTGTTAATAGGTGAAGATAAGTTAACTATTAATGAGTTATTACCTGGTTGGGAAGTTGCAATTTCTGAATTATGGCCGCCCGTATTCGAGTGATTTTAGGTGCTGCTTAGGGTAATAAGAAATCAAAGTTTGGTTGAAAATGTACGAATACTAGCTTCAAATGTTGGTAACTGCGCCTCAAATTTACTTGCACCAGTAGAAAAAATTACAGTCCAAACAGTTCCGCCGTCTTTGATTACATAGTATATTTGTTTACCACTAACTCCTATTGATGTTTCTGTGATGATTTTTCCTATCTCATATCCTTCACCAAAACTAGTCTTCATCTCCACAATACGAATTTCAGGAGGAAAGTTTTTACTCGATTCGTACAAGTAAGCTTCTAAATTTATATCACTATGTACTTTTTCACTAATAACACCTACATTAGTTAAAAAGCTGGAATTACTGTTGTTACGATCTGCTGCAAATATTACAAATAAGTTGGGGTTTGCATTTTTATAACCGCTATAACTTCCTGGTAACCACAATACTGCACCTCCACCCTCAAACTTTTTCCAACCATAGGGAATTTCTAACGATGTAGTTTCGTTAGAAACCGCAGGTGCTTGATTGGTAGCTTCAGAATTTATTGATTCAGGAATATTTGTTTGTATCTCAGTTAAGTAGGTCGGTGTTAAAAATTGTCGTTATGACAAGGCAGGAGGCAGAGGGCAGAAGGCAGAAGGGAAGAGGTTTTTAGGCAACTTTACTTTTCGTTACATACTTCGGTTTTTTTGCGCCTTTCTACTTAGTGTTGAGGTCGCAACTGGTTGACTAGTTTGAGGTTGAAATAGCTTGCTGATATCTCTCCAACCAAATTTAACGACTATTAACAGTGCAGCACCAACTAATGTTCCAACAACTTGAGCAATTTGCTGAGACGATTCATTATTTTGATTCTTTGATGATTGCAGTTGAGAATTTGAAAGAGTTTTATATTGTGTATTCTGTTGAGGTGATTTTACTAAGGTAGATGGTACTGCTGAAGCAGAGTTAGAAGGTGAATATGATGAATTATTAATATCGGATATACACCGTAAAATTATTTCGGCATTTTGTGGACGCTTTCCAGAAAAAGGTTCCATTAAATAATCAATTAAACCAGCTAATGGCTTAGATGCTTGTGAAGCAGTATCTCGCCAAATTAACTTACCTGTTTGAGAATCTTCAGAAAATTCATCAGGTGATTTACCAGTGAGCAAATAAACAAATGTACGACCAAGAGCAAAAAAATCTGATTGTGGTACAGCCTTACCATTTACTTGTTCTAAAGGTGTATATCCAGGTGAAATAATTCCTGTTATATTCTGCTTTGCTACTTTTTGATAATAAGTTTTTGTTATTTCTCTTGCTGTACCAAAATCAATCAATGCCAAATGCCCATCAGTTTTAAGCATAATGTTTGATGGCTTAATATCTCGATGAAAAAAGTTTTGCTTATGTACTTCATGCAAAATATTTGCTAGTTGGGTTAGCCATAAGATTGCTAACTTATCATCAATAGGCTGATTCTGTTTTTGTTCCATATACTGGTACAAATCCAACCCCTCAATTTTCTCCATCACCAAACAATGCAGGGACGATTGGCTATTTCTAGGTAAAAAGGTAAAATATATTTCTGCTTTCGGTATCCCTGGATGATTTAGCTGACTTAAAACTGTTGCTTCTTGTTGAAAAAGTGATACTGCCTTAGAGTCATCTAACATCAGCACTTTTAAGACTTTGAGGATGTTATTTTGGCTGACCTCAAAAGTTTTACCAAAACCTCCTTCCCCCAACTGGCGGATCACTCGATATCGTCCTTGTAATAGCAATTCTGAACCACAGACTTTACAAAAAAGGATATTGTCATCATTTTGCGGATTCGCACAGTGGGGATTAACGCACAGGCTCATAATTTTGACAAGTAACAGATTTATTCACTATTTTATCTTTACTTGCTTGTAGCTAACAATACCTGAATCACCGAGCGATCGCCTTCAATCTTAAAACCGCCCATTCCCTTGTACAATATGCTTCACAGTCGTCAGGGTTTCTAGGCTAATAAATCCCCGGCGGTGGCCTTTTTGATTAGACATACCCAAAAATACTGAATCTCCTCGCGAAGGGTTGCGGGAAAAACGCGGGGAAGTGTTGATGTAGGTAGAGGCGCTGTTAACTCCTAAAGCAAACTGCCGACTTTCTTGATAAGATTCTGTGACAATACAGTCGGCATGACCGCTACTGTATTGGTTAATCCAAGCGATCGCAACTTCTAAGCTATCCACTAGTTTAAAAGCTATTGTCTTGGTTAAATAGGGGTTGCCCCATTCGCTTTCTTTAGCTAGATGCAACTGAGGAAACGCCTCTACTAGTTCTGCATCCCCTTTAATTTCAAAACCTTTTTCTTTTAAGCTGTTCCACAAAACTGCTAAAGATGATGGCAAGGCTTGGCGATGAATTAATACCTTTTCAATGGCGTTAACTGGATCTGGTTGGCTTTGATGACTGTCGATAATCATCCAACGCACCATCTCTAAGCTGGCATTGAGCGACCAGTAAAGGTAGCAGTTACCCATAGCTGACTTTAAGACTGGGCAAGTTGCTTGTCGCATTACCTGCTGTACCAAGCTGGAACGTCCGTAGGGAATCACTAAATTCAGGTAATGGTCTTGGGTAATTAAATCCCGAATTGAAGCCCCATGTTCTGCGGGAATTAATTCTAAACAGCCTGGTGGTAGACCAACCTCAGCAAGAGCGTTTTGCAGTACCTCAGCGATCGCTTCATTAGAATGGCTGGCTTCAGCACCACCTTTGAGAATTATACTATTACCAGTTTTAATACATAAACCAGCAGCGATCGCTCCTAAATCGGGAAACGCTTCATAAACAAATCCAATTACTCCCAAGGGCATTAATTGAGTGTAACTTTGAGAGTCCTCTATTTGATAGTCAGCGGTTCTAACGCGCCGTAGTGGATCTGATAGTTCCCCTAACCGTTGCAGAATATCCACTGTTGTCTCTAGCCGTGTGGGAGTCAGCTTCAGCCAATCCAAGATTAACTCTGGCACTGCCATTTCCTTGCTGGCTTCTAGATCCAAAGTGTTGGCTTCCAAAATGTCATCAAATGAGCGTTCAAGCGCCTGTGCCATCGCCAACACAGCGCGACTGCGGTCTGCTCCCTTTGTGAACCCCAATTTTAGGGAAGCCTGATAAGCGCGTTTAGCGCTAGTAATTGGTTCGGGGTAATCATCCAAAGCTTCAACAGTCATGGAATTAACGTCTGTAGGTAAGCCAGACCATAAGTGCTGGCAGAATAGCCAACAGCACTGCTACCATTGCCCAAGCAATAATGCTCGAACCATTTGCCAATCGCAGCGCTAGTGGTAACCATATAATCACTAGCACGAAAATAATGCCCAATGCTATCGGCAAATAGCTTTCTCCCAAACGAGGATGGACAACATGCCAACTATTTCCCGTCCAGCGCCAAGCTCGCTTATAGGGATAGGTGGTAGAAAGCTGTTCTAGGACATGTCCATTATCTTCTACTACAAAGATTTGCTGACAGCGATCGCAACCAAATGCTTCTGTCAGGGTAATGGGAATCAACCGTCCCCGGCGACGGCAGGGACAGGGGTATTGGTTGTTGAAGTCGATTTTTTCTGGTTTTTGAGATTGCACAAGCGTTCTAAAAACTTGAGCGTGTTTTTCATCAACTGCGAGAATATGCTCCCTTGGTAAATATTTTGGGAGCTTCTCTCTTAATTAACTTTTTATATCAGTAGCGAGCCAAATGCTGACTCAGACTGTCATATCCGCACTCTCAGGATGAGTAAATCTGATTGACCTATATCTGTCTGTTGTCCTTCCCTGGATTGGGCAATCTTGTTTAAAAATTTCCTTATCTTCATCTGTGGCTTCAAATGTAATGTAGTTGCTTTGGTTGGGCATTTATTGTGCTTGTATGTCTGCTACAATTCTAAGCTTACGTGGCGATAACTTCTAAGACAACCCGTTAGGGAAAGCTACGCCTACTCAGGCAAGGCAGAGGAAGTGGCATCCAAGACTGCGACTGCTTCACCTCCTGCCTTCTTAAGTATTCCTTTCGACTCACGGATGGTAGGCGACTTTCGAGCGTAATGCTTGTCTGAACATCTGTTCAGGCAGTTTGTGTAACGCTTTACCCAGATAAATTTAAGCTAGCTTAACTGCTAAAAGACGTACTTTGCACCTGATAACATTACTATTAACCTAGCCAACTCTTATTCAGTGTAATACACCCTACACAAAACCAATCTAGCTACTATTAATAAGGATTCTAGCCAAACTAGTCTGTGCTTAGGATAGATTAAAACTGAGATTTATATTTTTTAACAAGCGGGTAACGCGATTCGAACGCGCGACATTCACCTTGGCAAGGTGACGCTCTACCACTGAGCTATACCCGCAGTTAGCAATTAAATATAAATATCTCAGATTTATCCTTATTTGTCAACCTCTAATTTTGGGTGCAGTGCAGAGGGAGCAGGGGTAAATGAGGGAGATAATTCTTTACTCCTAAACGACAGTCGCTACCCTGGAGGAACGCGCTTGAGCGAAAAAGTCGGGAAACCCGCTCACGGCGCTGTCTGCCCAACGCACTGCCTCCTCCTAACTCAGCACTCATAATCCATTCAGCTAAGTTCTTCGGACTCTGCTGTTAAATTGCCTACGTTGGCATTTTGAAAAGAGGCTGGTAAAGATTGGGTATTACGATATGGCTCTGCCAAGTTAGAGCGCAGTTGCCGCATGAGATTAGCCATTTCTAGAGCATTGAGAGCGTAGTCCCAACCATGATTAGCTTTAATGCCTGCCCTTTCTAAGGCTTGTTGCATAGTATCTACTGTCAAAATGCCAAAAATCACTGGTACTCCGGTTTGAAAGCTAGCGGCGGCAATACCTTTGGCAACTTCAGAGGAGACTAAATCGAAATGCGGCGTTTGCCCTCTAATCACAGCACCTAGACAAATTACAGCATCATAACGATGTGATAGTGCCAACTGGCGAGCCACAATCGGTACTTCAAAACTTCCTGGTACCCAAACGTAGTCCACTTGATTACCGTGAGGGTTAGGATCCACGCCGTGGCGTTTCAAGCAATCTTGACATCCCTCTAGCAGCTTTCCGGTAACAAGGTCATTGAATCGACCAATAACCACTGCAAAACGCAAAGGTTCCGTTTGAGTAAAAGTTCCCTCGAAAACTGCCATGACTGCCTCTGAAATCAACTATACTCTTGCCAATATACATTTCTTCTTTAAATGCAGAAGAGCAGGAAAGCACAATTAGGTAAAAAGAACTATCTTTTACCTTTGACTTGGCTCTCCTGCTCTTGTAGTCCCTATGCTATTTACCTGCACTAGGGCGAAGCCATTGCTTAAACCACAAAAAAGTTTAACAGACCAACTAAAAGCACCAAGGCAATCCAGACTCCAGAACCAAGCCAAAGCAGCCTTTTTGATTCAACCCAATTTTGCGGAGTTGCATAAGCAACAGGTACGCCAACAACTAGTACAAAAGACATGAGGACTAGAGCTATCAAAGCGAATTGGAATATTATGGTCATTTTTGCTTCTCCCAAGACAGCGAAATACTAAAAATAGAATATCCTAAAGGGCGACACTAACTGTTTTTCCTTATTTGTAAGCTAGCAGAAATTGCGTCACTATAGTCATTAGTTAGTTGTCAGTTGTCAGTTGTCGTACAGACGCGATTAATCGCGTCTGTACAAGTGTCAGTTGTTACTCCTGACCTTAATTGTGAGGGAATTGGCCAATTACTCATTTTGGAAACAAAACTAGCGTGCTGACTTACCACTGACTACTGACCACTAACCATTGACCACTGACAAGTATGGATTTAATTCTCTGCCACACAACAGTTGATTTTGACGCACTAGGTGCAGCGGTAGGGTTAACTTGCCTATTACCAGGAAGTAAGATTGTGCTGACTGGTGGGGCGCACCCACCTGTAAGAGATTTTTTGGCTTTGTATCGAGATGAATATCCGCTCATTGAAAGGCGTTCGGTCAATCCGGAAACAATCCGTTCTTTGACAGTGGTGGATACGCAACAGCGCGATCGCTTGGGTAAGGCTGCTGAATGGTTAGATTTACCTAACATCAAAGAAATTATAGTTTACGACCATCACCTAGGACAAGAATCGGATATCCCGGCTACCCAATCTTATATTGAGCCAGTCGGAGCTACAACGACTTTAATGGTGGAGCAATTACAACAGCAGCAAATTTCTCTAACTCCTGCTGTGGCAACAGTTATGGCTTTGGGTATTCATGTTGATACAGGTTCGTTGACTTTTGATAGTGCTACATCGCGGGATGCTCTAGCTTTGGCTTGGTTGATGGCACAAGGAGCTAGTTTATCGGTGATTTCGACTTACCGCGACCCTGGTTTGTCTCCTCAGTTGCAGCGGCTATTAACTGAGGCATTGGAAAAATTACAATATATTTGTTTGCGGGGATATACGATCGCTTGGGTAATTCTGAAAACAGATAAGTTTGTCCCAGGTTTATCAAGTATTGCTTCCCAACTCACCGAACTCACCGAAATCGATGCTTTACTGTTGGCAAATGAGTATCCTTTGGGAGAGGATGATTCGCGTTTAACTGTAATTGGGCGATCGCAAATTCCTGGTGTCGATCTCAATCAATTATTCCAAACAATGGGCGGTGGCGGTCATTCGCAAGCAGCATCGCTCAACATTCGAGGAGTAAATGCACAGGAAACACTCGAACAACTCGTAGATTCGATCAAAGCCTCGATTCCCCATCCTCCCACAGCCAGGGATTTGATGTCTTCGCCAGTCCGCACTATTCGTCCCGAAACCACAATTGAAGAAGCGCAACGTATTTTGTTACGTTACGGGCATTCTGGTTTATCTGTAGTCGATAATCAAGGGCAATTAGTAGGGATTATTTCTCGGCGGGATCTGGATATCGCCTTGCACCACGGGTTTAGTCATGCACCAGTCAAAGGCTACATGACCACGAATCTGAAAACTATTGCACCAGAGGCAATACTGCCACAAATTCAAGCGCTGATGGTGACATACGATATCGGACGCTTGCCAGTGTTGGAGAATGGAAATTTAGTAGGTATTGTAACTCGCACTGATGTTTTACGAGAATTACATCAGGAAGAGGGGCACAGGAGCAGAGGAGCAGAGGAGCAGAGGAGCAGAGGGGGAGATGTCGTTAAGTTTACCAGTTTGGTGCAATTACGCGAACGCCTGGCTCCCCAACTATGGGAGTTACTCACGAAAGCTTCTCTTGCAGCTCAAAAACGAGGTTGGCATCTTTATCTTGTTGGGGGTGCAGTGCGGGATTTGCTGTTAGCTGACAAAGCAGCAGGCAACTTGATGATTAAAGATATTGACCTTGTGGTTGATGGCTTTCATAAATCAGCAGATGTTGGGGCTGGCGTGGAACTAGCAAAAGCACTCCAGCAAATTTATCCAGCTGCGCGTTTAGAAATCCACGGGGCTTTTCAAACTGCTGCTTTGTTATGGCACAAAGATCCAGAATTCGATTCCTTATGGGTGGATATTGCCACTGCTAGAACAGAATTCTATCCTTACCCAGCAGCAAATCCGGAAGTTGAAGCGAGTTCTATTCGTCAAGATTTGTATCGCCGAGACTTTACTATCAATGCAATGGCACTGAGGCTTACCTCTCCCCGTGCTGGTGAATTACTCGATTTTTTCGGCGGTTTACTAGATTTGCAAGCAAAGCAAATTCGGGTTTTACACGCTAACAGCTTTATCGAAGACCCCACCCGCATTTATCGCGGCGTGCGCTTTGCGGTGCGCTTTGGTTTTGAAATTGAACCGCAAACAAAAGAATATATCCGCTATGCCATCAACAGTGGTGTTTACGATCGCACTACCCAAGAAAATAGCAGAACCCCAGCCCTGCAAACTAGACTCAAAGCAGAATTAAAACACATCTTGGAAGCCCTCTACTGGAAATCGGCTTTGCAGTTACTCGACGACCTAGGAGCGTTGCAGTGTATACATCCTACTCTCAAACTAGACCGGGAACTTCTATGGCAACTACGTTTGTTAGAACGCTGTCTACAAAGATTTGACCAGCAACAAACACTCGTTCACTGGCAAATACGTTTAGAAGCATTAATTGCCCACTTAGCACCTGAATATCGGGCGAAAGTAGCACAAAATCTGCAATTGCCAGAAGACAGCATCGCTAGATTGAAGAACTTAGCTCAAAGCTTTAGTCAGGTGATAGAATCTTTGCCTAATTGCCAAAGACCTAGTCAGGTGGTGCAGTTGCTAAGACAGTTTAACTTGCCAATGCTAATTTTAATTGCCATGCACAGTCCGCTATGTCTAACGACAAATGGCTGCGCGTCTACACTGAGACGGCAGATATGGCATTATTTAACAATTTGGGCTAATGTCCAGCCGATATTAAATGGTAATGACCTGAAAAAATTAGGTTACAAACCAGGGCCACAGTATCGGCAAATTTTAGATGATTTATTAACTGCTACTTTGGATGGATTAATTGGCGATCGCACTGAGGCTGAAGAGTTTTTAGTACAACATTATCCTAAGTGAATTAGTGAGGCGATCGCTCATTTCTTTGTTGCAACAATCTGCATTAGAAATCATCCAATCGAATATCCTTCCAAATATCAGAAACCTGCCACCCCGAGTTGCCAACAGATTGGACTATAGGGTTATCGCGTATCGGAATATAGTTAGGTTCTGTTTTCTCTACATATAATTCTTTCTCAACTATTGGTTCTGGGTTATCAAAAGTATCTGCTGGAAAATTTTGCTCTTCTGATTCCTCCATTATTTTGATTTTATTGAGGAGGAGCTTTTCAGATTTTTTGATTAGTTTCATATCCATTTATTGAAAGTTTTGAAAAAGACATTAAAAAATGTAAATCTGACTCCTAATTCTGAAATAAACTAATATAGTCTTTCAAGAATCGTTAGGAAGATTTACATAAGACTTTGATGAAGTCTTGTGTGGAAAAAATTACATAAGCTAGACTAGGATACAGCAGATTTATTGAAAATACCAGCAATTTGCTGAGAAATTTCTGAAATTTAAATCGAAGAATTATACTAGCTCTCAGTTGTCTGCGCTCGATATTGCTTGGTGAGGCAAGAATTAGGAGACAAGAGGACACGGTGACACAGTGAGACAGCGCTCTCGGTAGGGTTTCCCTCCGAAGCCACTTATGTGCGGTGAGCAGTCCGTTGGGCGGTTAGCCTTCTCCTAGCAAAGACAGAGGTACGGCACGCCAAGGGCAACGTTAGCGTTGCCTCACCACGTGGCTGGCTCCTCTTTGGTCACCGCGTTATCTTCCTCATCTCCACAGTCCACAGTTATTGTCAGAAAATATTGACAATTTTATTAGTATATTTATGCCTTTAGAACTGGTTATTATGAGGTCAGCCTAAAACCACGATATTTTTATCGGATTTGGATAAAACAGACACATGATTTAGAGATGAAGAGTGCCAAAGCCTACTAAAGTTTGAGTTTTAGGTTTTGTCCTGTTGCGATCCCTGCGTTCTTGATTGGAAGATTCAGACACTTCATTTCAATTCCCACTTTTTTATGTGCATATGTGGTTATTTGATTTAATTCATACGTCTATTGAGGTAAAACAGACGTAATTTCACAGTTTGTCTGGGATAACTTTGTGAGTAGTAAAGTACCAAGCACAACTCTCACATCCCATGAACAGCAGCACTCTTAACCTCAACATTTCTCCTGTTACGTTCGCCATTATTGGCGGTGGTTTTAGCGGTTCTTTGGTTGCCGCAAATCTTTTGCGAAATGCCACTATGCCACTTTCCATCAAATTGATTGAACGTAATTCTGAAGTCGGTAGAGGAGTTGCATACGGTACGCAAGTAAACTGTCACTTGCTTAACGTTCCGGCAGGTAAGATGAGCGCGTTTCCTGATGAACTGAATCACTTTCTCAACTGGTTGCATCAAAATGGACATCAAGAAGTAACAGCAGCTACTTTCGTGCCGCGTCAGGTTTATGGAGATTATGTACAGGCAACCTTGAAGGAAGCAGAAGTCAATGCACCCGCTAATGTCCGCCTGGAAAGGATTGTAGATAAAGCGATCGCCATCGAAACGACAACCCATAGCACAACAGTATACTTGAGTAGCGGTCAGCGTTTGTATGTAAAAAAACTGTACTAGCGCTAGATAATTTCGCGGCAACTCTGCCAGCACCTCTCTGGCGAACGGGAATCGCTATGTTAAAGATGCTTGGGCGAGTGATGCGTTCGCAGACTTAAATCCAGATGATGCAATTCTGTTGGTGGGCACTGGATTAACAATGGCAGATGCAGTTGTTGCCTTACATCAACAAGGGTTCCAGGGACAAATCCATGCTGTCTCTCGTCATGGATTGATGCCCCAACGTCACAAACCAACCAAGCCTCATTAGGGATTTATTGATGTAGAGACTGCACCAAGAACAGCACGCGGACTACTGCATTTGGTACGCCAAGAACTGCGGCAAGCGCAAGACTGGCGTGCAGTCATAGATGCAATCCGCCCAGTCACGCAACAACTCTGGCAGGCATTACCATTTAACGAACAAAAGCGCTTTCTCCGTCACATCAAAGCTTACTGGGAAGTTCACCGTCATCGGATTGCTGAAGGAATTGCGCGCAGACTGTTACATTGCAGATGGCGATATCTTGCAACTAGGCAGCGTAGAGATAAAAGCGATCGCCACTTCCTGGTCACACTAACAGTCATATGGCTTATCTGGTTAATGACACTTATCTATTAACCGGAGATGCGTTATTCATTCGGGGTTGTGGTCGTACCGACTTCCAGTATGGTGATGCTGGATTACTCTATGATGCAGTAACTCAGAAGTTATTCACATTACCAGATGACACATTGGTGTATCCCGGTCACGATTACCAGGGACGAACAGTATCTACTATTGGCGAAGAAAAGCTGTGGAATCCCCGGTTTGCCGGACTTAGCCGCAGCCAGTTCATTGAGTTAATGAACAACCTCAACCTGCCCATGCCTAAGAAGATGCTAGAAGCCGTACCCGCAAATCAGCATTGTGGCAAAGTTTTAATGGCATTGGACTATCAAATTTGAAATTGGTAAATGATGACTGATGAACGCCAGTTCGCACAATGGGGGCAGCCGTGTAAGCCGCCCAACGAACCGATCGCCGCACAGAAGTGGCTCTGAAGGGAAACCCTCCGACGCTCGTTCGCGTAGCGTCTCCCCTTGGGAGAGGACTCGCTAACGCTTTTAGCGTCTCACGCCACTTGCTCCCCTTGGGCGAGGACTCGCGCTTCGCTACGCTATGGCAACTTCTCTTTGCAGTGCTGGACTCACCCGCAAGCGACTGACTCAACTTTTCGCAAAATCCAAAATGGTATTAGTTTTGGCAGCAGTCTTGATCGAGTTCCTCTCTAAGTGGGAATACTAAGTTTAGCTAACCTAATTTTTTGAAAAATTTGTAAGGCTTGAACTTATGCCAGAAATTAATAATATTGGTGATTATTTAGCTCATCCATTAGTTAGGTATCGGAATCATTTAGAATTCAATGGATATCATGTTCAAGAAGATAAAGATTTACTTTTATGTCGTCATCCTAGAAAGCACAATTTACTAGTTAAATATATTCATAGTAGAGGTGTATTAATTAGAGCGCTTTATTCTTCTAAGCCAAATGTAAATAAAATGTATCTTCTAGAATATGTAAATGAATTAAATTCAGAGTTTATGTTTATGAAAGCATATATTCATAATCCAGAAAATGATTTATTTTTAGAAACTTTTTGTGAAGGTGAATATGACCGAATAATTTTCTCTATTCTTCTAGATAATCTCGAATACGATATGGAATTATTTGGTAATCATCAGCTAACGCGAGAGTATTTACAGTAAATAAGTTGGCGATAAAAATTAAATCTACAGCAGAATTCAGGAGGAGGCAGTGCGGTGAGGCATTCTGGTGAAGCACTTGCTGTCTTCTCCCAAAGGGGAGACGCTGGCGCGAAGGCGGTTTCCGTCGATAGCAAAGTGCTGTTAGCGCAGCGTTAGCGACGTTAGGAGCGTCATCCGAAGGGTATTGGGGTCTCACGCCACTTCCTACCCTGCGTCGGCTTTGCCGACTTGTTGGCTCTTAGCGTTCCCGAATTTGTAATATTCCTTCTGTGACGAGGCGCGTGATGAGCGGCGCAATGTCACCCTCTAAATCCAAATTGGGTACCCAATCAGCAATGTCCAACAAGCTAAACTCATCTTGCTTGAATAAATTTTCTACAAATATTTCTGGAACTCCCTTTAGGTCAACTTGTTTCGAGCCAACCCGAACTTGGTAATGTTCTTCGCCTAGTTGCTTAACACGAATGCGGTGTAATGGCGACCAAGCAAACCGAGTCATAAATAAATCTGGAAAAATGTCAGTTCCCATCTGAGCAGGTAAAGTAACTGGCAGAGGCGGCTGATGGCGATAAGTTACAGCGTCCATATACTTATGCAGAATGTCAGGCTGATGTAGAGTTTCAATGAGATGCTGTCGTAGTGCAGTTAACTGCTGTTCTAAAGCATTCGTGTTGCCGTCTACTACAACGGGTAAGCTTTGCCGCCAGTTGGAACTATCTTTTAGTTCATGGCTGAGCCAGTTGAGCCAGTCAAGTCCTGTCTGACAATCAATCCCAACTGTGAGATGGAGAGATAGCCGATCGCAAGCGACAGCATAGTGCCAATGTCCTCGTGGAATGTAAAGCAAATCTCCAGCTTTAAGCACACACTCTAGATAAGGTGGCTCCTCTAGTTGATGCTGTTTTGACGAGGGCATATCTGGAGTAGGATAGAGTACCGTTTCTCGGTAAACGAACCATTTCTTTTCCCCGTCAATCTGTAGAATTAGCACATCATGAGTATCATAGTGACAATCAAATCCTCGCTGTTGTGCTGGCGAACAATACAAATTAACATGAGTTCGATAACCAATGTCGTGTCGAAGATTTGCTGCGAGTTCAGCTACAGTTAGAACACGTTGATGAAGCCCATTGATGATAAGCGTGGCTCCCTGACGTAGGCGATCGCTCCAATCTTGAGGATCGCGTGTTTGGGGCAATGATTTGCCTTCCATCGAGAAGCGTAAATCTGGTTCTGCAAGTTTGTGATAGTTCAGCAAATAATTCAGATCGCTCCATGAGAACAAGGCGTGAAACTTTCGAGCATCACCTGCCGAAATGTGAATTGCCTTTTGCGTCCAGTATTCTGCCAAAAACTGCTCGATTGGATATGGTGCAAGTAGCTGTTGCAAAATCTTCATGACACAGTGATGCCTAAATAGGATTTTAGATTTTGCGAAAAGTTGAGCCAGTCGTGTGGGCGGGTTTCCCACACCACTTGCCACAACGGGGAGCAGGCGCGTGGGCGGGTTTCCTGACTTGAGCGACCGATGTTAGCGAAGCGCTAGCGACGCAGGAGCGTCACCCGAAGGACTTCCCGCAGGGTAGCAAGTGGCGTTGGTTACCTCCGTAACAAACTTTTCAAGACGGATTTTGGAGTCATTGCGTTGCTTTAGTTGCCAACTATTGATGGCTAAGAAAAGGGGCAATAATTCAATCGATGCGCTGGAGTTTTGACAGCAGTGCTATCTTGAACAATCGATTTTAGCCCGCTGCGATCGCTCAAAACTTAGAGCCTCAGCCTAATCATCCCACTCATCAGAGTCACTGTTGCTATTGCTATTGCTATTACTATTACTGTTGCTATTGCTATTACTGTTACTATTGCTATTACTATTGCTGTTGCTATTGCTATTACTGTTACTATCGCTATTGCTATTGCTATTGCTGTTGCTATTGCTGTTGCCCGCGATGATGAATTCAGAAGAGTCGCGTCCGACTAAATCAACCACCTCAAATTCAATAGACGATTGCCGAGCTGGTACGGGTCTGTTTGAAAGCACAGCAGCAGTAGCAGATTGACTCTGTATAGGCAACAACAAGCCAATATTGGCGCTCATGAGTAAGCCAAGGATGAATTTAGGATTCATTTGTTATCTCCTCATACAGTACAGTTATATCAGTAGTGAGAAAAACCAGAAAAATTTATACTGGTTTCCCTAACTTCTATCATCCGATCTGTCAGTGAGAAGAACGTGAACAATTTGTGAGAAAGTCCTTATCTTTTTCCTGAATTTATCGAATTTAAGACTTATGCGATGATACGAAAAACCAAGGGTTTGGACAAGGGATGTATAAGTATAGGGGTGTGAGGGTGTAAGTGAACAAAACCCTTACCCCCTTATACCCGGTCTCAACAAACAACCTTTCTGCGTAAGTCCTGGAATTGTATATCAACTTCGGGTTAATGCTTTGGCGATCGCAACATAACACTACGCGAGTTCCACAAACGGAAGAACTTGCCTGGGGATTGGTTTAAGGGTATTTTCTCACCGCAACGAATTTTAAATTTGGTGGACAGTAGAGTCAGTCGCTGGCAAAGCACTTTAACGGGGGCTACCTCACCACACTGTTTCACTACGCGACAGGCTCAATTTTTCACAAAACCTAAAATCCAAAATTAAATGACGCTTCACTTACCGTTATCACAGCAATCTTTCTGGGCAAACTAGTCTTAATTACTTAAGGAACTCCAATAAAGAAATTATCAAGCTTGAGGTTGTTGACTGTTAACAGTCAACAATAGCCATTGCTCGTTTAAAGTCCAGTGTTGAAATTAGGAAATAAAGTGGAATACTAAGCTCAAAAGATTTCTAAGCAGTAGTTTTAATTAACATATCTCAATACATGATAAAAAAACTTAATTTTTTAGGTTATGACATTATTCCCATCAAAGTGAAAGTTGAGCATCTCATCCTGGTAGAGGTGGAGGTGTTTTATGTCGCCAGTTAGCCTCAGAAAAATTTTTAATAAAAAAGAGTTGCCGTCTCTGCTTAAGGACTTAGTTTATCATCTCAACATCGTGATTGATGTGGAACTGGTAGACGGCAGTAAACTGATTAGCATTGGGATTGGGGAGCAAACTGCGGATAACCGACATCCAATTGAGGTTTCAGGAGAAGTCATCGGTTGGGTTGTTGGGGAAGAACAAGCAACCCTACTAGCGACATTACTCTCGTTTGTAGCAAAACAGGAAGCTGAGAAGAAGGTACTCGCCATAGAATTGCTAGAGCGATACCAAGAAATTGATTTATTTGAGGATATCTCGACTCAACTCACAAGGAGTTTGGATACGCGACAGATTGCCCAACTAGTGCTTCAGGAAATGAGTCAATTGATTGAATCGTCTGCGGGCACAATCCTGCTCCTCAATGCAGATGCAACGGCATTTGAAATCATTGCCGAATTTGGCATGTTTTTTGATGACAAGCCACCGGAACCAGGCAAGGGAATTATTGGCAACATTGTGGAATCTGGTCGGGCTGAACTTGTCAATGATGTCCAAGCCGATCCGCGATTAGAGGGTGAGAAAAACCTTAAAGCTTTGATTTGTGCGCCGTTAAGAGCAAAAGAGCGGATACTGGGAGCGATCGCCATTGGCAGCCAAAAAACTCACTCATATACAGCTGAACATCTCAAGCTGGTGAGTATCTTTGGCTCACAAACAGCGATCGCCATTGAAAAAGCTTTGCTTTACGAGCAAAGCACTCAAGCAACCGCCCAGGCAAAAGCCCAGACAGAGAAGCTTCAGCAAGCTCTCCAAGACTTGCAACTAGCACAAACCCAGTTAATCCAAAGCGAAAAAATGTCGAGTTTGGGGCAACTGATTGCTGGAGTTGCTCATGAAATCAACAACCCAGTTAACTTCATTTCTGGCAATTTAAATCATGTTGCCGAATACGCTCAAGACTTGTTGCACCTGCTGCGGGACTATCAGAGATTTGTACCTGTTCCTCCGCCAGATTTGCAATCAGAGCTAGACAATATCGATTTGGAATTTCTCATGCAGGATCTCCCTAAACTGCTACATTCGATGAAGCTTGGCACCGATCGCATTGTGGAAATTGTCCAATCTCTGAAAAACTTCTCCCGCCATGACCAAGCAGACATGAAAGCTGTCAACATCCACGATGGCATCGACGGGACACTGATGATTCTTGGCCATCGCTTGAAAGCGATCGCTCGCCGTCCGGCAATTGAAATCGTTAAAGACTATGCAAAACTTCCTTTAGTTGAGTGCTACCCCGGACAGCTGAATCAGGTGTTTATGAACATCCTAGTAAACGCCATTGATGCCTTAGAAGAGCGAATAGTAAATGAGGAATTGGAAATTCAGGAGTCAGGAGTCAGGAGTCAGGAGTCAGAATCAACTCAAGATTCTACTACTCCCTACTCCCCATTGCCCCTAATCCCCAGAGAGGGTTCTGAGTTCCCCATTGCCCCTAATCCCCAGAGGGGGCCCCGAGTTCCCCAAATCACCATTCGCACCGAAGCCCTCGACGACCAGTGGGTTTTGATTCGCATTGCCGACAACGGCCCAGGGATGAAGGAGGGGGTAGTTCGACGTATTTACGATCCCTTCTTCACCACGAAAGACATTGGCAAGGGAACCGGGTTAGGTATGGCAATCAGCCACCAAATTATTGTGGACAGACACCGAGGAGTTCTCAAATGTCGTTCGCAACCGGGTGAAGGGACAGAATTCTGGATTCAAATTCCGGTGAATTGTTCAGTGCAAGCTTCTGAAGGAGAGAGTTACACGATTTCTACTTCCAAGAACGCGATCGCCCCGTCAACTTCCACCACTGACTTATCCTCCACTCCCGATGTAGACGGCTTCGTTCCATCAACAACTCCAATGCTCAAACCAACTGACCTGTTGATCCGCCATACACAACTGATCCGGCGACTTTCGCAGCAGAGTCCAGAAGTTGGTGCTGCATCACCCGATAAAATTTACCAGATATTTCAACGACACCCAATTTCGTTAAAGCTATACGCCACCTTGTTGTCCTGCTTCTATTGTTCTCACTCTACCCAAGAACACTATTAATCCTAAATTTGAAAGTCACTATCGTTGGAAATTCCACGGAACACCTTCCGACTAAAACGAACCCCGTTCCTTGGAAGCTCACTTTAATCCCAAATCTAAAATCCGTCTTGAAAAGTTTGGTACGCAGGCAAACCAACGCCACTTGCTTAAACACTCTTAACCCGCGCAACGCAGTGGCTGCTCCTTACACGCCAGGTCGTTCAAGTCGGGAAACCCGCCCACACGACTGGCTTAACTTTTCGCTAAATCCAAAATTCGTAAAAGGAAACCTCAATTATGTCTAGCCAACTTGAGGAATACAACCGTCAGCTATTTGAACAATGTCCCATTGGTCTAGCACTGCGCCGAATGGATGGGACACTGATAGACATTAACCCTGCCTTTGCTAGTATCTTGGGTCGTACCGTCCCAGAAACCCTAAATCTCACTTACCAGCAGATTACCCCTGAAAAGTATGTTGCTGGCGATCGCTCCTTAATAGAGAACTTAATACAAACTGGTTGCTATGGGCCTTATGAGAAAGAATACATCCACAAAGATGGGCATCTAGTTCCCGTCAAACTTTCTGGGCGGCTGATTGAAAAGGGTGGAGAGCGCCTGATCTGGTCAAGCGTGGAAGACATTAGCGACCTCAAGTGTGCCCAAGAGGAACGCCTACGCTCTGAAAAAATCTTAAAACGGAGCGAAGCACGATACCGCTCTCTAGTGAAAACTAACACGCAAATTATCTGGGTCAGCACACCAGAAGGAATTTGCTTTGAATTAACAGACTGGATCGCCTATACAGGTCAAAGTCTAGCTGAAGCTGAGAATGGGGGCTGGATTGATGCCGTACATCCCGACGATCGCGGCTACACCGGAGAAGCCTGGGGTATTGCCGTAGCCAACCTCAGCATGTATCAAATTGAATACCGAATTCGGGGTCAGGATGGCAATTATCGCTACTTTTGGGTCTGGGGTGCCCCCGTCATCGAAGATGATGGTAGCGTTCGGGAGTGGATTGGCACTTGCACCGATATTCACGATCGCAAGCTGGCAGAAGCCGAAAATCAGCGGCTGAAAGAACGATATCGCACTTTAGTAACTGCCACCTCACAGATCGTCTGGGGAGCCACGCCGGAAGGACTGGGAATTAGCAGTGAAATGCTCACCTGGATAGCCTATACGGGGCAGACTGAAGAAGAGGTCGAGGGTTGGGGCTGGGTCGATCCAATTCACCCTGATGACCGTGCCCGCTCCGCAGATGACTGGAATAGGGCTGTGGCAAACCGCAGCCTTTATGAAACCGAGTACCGACTGCGTGGCAAGGATGGTATCTACCGCTATTTCTCGGTTTGTGGTGCCCCCGTTCTAGAAATAGACGGCAGCATTCGCGAGTGGATTGGTACCTGCACCGACATTCACGATCGCAAACTGGCAGAAGCCGAAAATCAACGTTTATTGGAGATGTTGAATCATTCCAGCGATGCGATCGTAGTGCGCGACATGGCTGAAAAAATCTCTTACTGGAATCAAGGAGCAGAAAGGCTCTATGGTTGGACTCGTGAGGAAGTGAAAGACCAATACATTCACACATTTTTGAATACTACTTTTCCAAAACCTTTAGAAGAAATCATGGCGGAGTTATTACACCAAGGGAATTGGGAAGGAGAACTGCAACACATCACCCGCGACGGCAAACTCATCACAGTTGAGAGCCGCTGGACGTTGCAACGGGATACCTTTGGTAAACCCTGCGCGGTGCTGAAAATCAATACCGATATCACTGCCCGCAAACAAGCAGAAATCGCTCTGCGACAACTGAATCAAGACTTGGAAGCCAGAGTTGCAGAAAGGACGGCTGCCCTGCAAAATACCCTAGCAGAAGCCCAGGGTTTAAATGCCATTTTGGATAACTTAGCGGATGGTCTGTTGGTGGCAGACACCAAAGGACAAATCACTCACTTCAATCCTGCCTTTTTAGCCATGCATGGATTGACAGCTACTGCTCTCAACGGTCACTACCAGGAACTGCCGATATCCGGTTTGGCCCATTTGGTTGAACAAACCCAATCTCATCCCCAAGAAGTGTTCGCGGCTGAAGTTGCACTGGCAAAGGAACGCATCGGTCAGGCAGTGGCAACCGCCATCTTCAAAAAAGCGGCGGTCAACGAACCCGCTACCTGCTTCGGTTCGGCGCTGCTGATTCGAGATGTCACGGCGGAAAAGGAAATCGACAAGATGAAGACCGACTTTATCTCTACTGTTTCCCACGAACTGCGGACACCACTGACCTCTGTCCTCGGTTTTGCGTCCATCATTAAAGAAAAGCTGGAAACCGATGTGTTCCCCATGATTTCTACCGAAGACCGCAAGCTTCAGAAAACTATCCAGCGGGTAGATAACAATCTCAACATTATTGTGTCAGAAGCAGAACGGCTGACTTCTTTGATTAACGATGTTTTAGACATCGCCAAGATGGAAGCAGGTAAGGTGGAATGGCAGATGCAGCCCATTGACCCCAGCGAGTTACTAGATTGGGCAACTACTTCCACGGCTGGGTTGTTTGAAACCAATGGCTTGCAGCTAATTAGCGAAATTGAACTCGGACTGCCTCAAATTGTCGGCGATCGCAATCGTTTGCTGCAAGTCCTAATTAACTTGATTTCCAATGCTGTTAAATTCACTGAGTCTGGTTCTGTGATCTGTCGTGTTGGACTCAAGAACGATGGTGTTTGCATTAGCGTCATCGACACAGGCATTGGCATTGCATCTGAAGACCAGCCCAAAGTCTTTGAGAAGTTCCGCCAAGTTGGTGATACCCTCACTGACAAACCCAAAGGCACAGGGTTAGGACTGCCCATCTGTAAACAAATCGTCGATCATCACGGGGGTAGAATCTGGGTGGAGAGCGAACCAGGTAAAGGTAGCACCTTCTCGTTCATCATTCCTATCTACGCCAGCGACAACAAAACCTGTGGCAATCTGAATCTGGATGCGCTGGTCAAACAACTAAAAGAACACGTCATCACTACAAACAGTGTGCCCAACCAAAACCGCAAAACCATTCTGGTAGTGGATGACGATGCCAACATTCGGGAACTGCTCCGTCAACAACTAGAAAACGAAGGCTACAACGTTCGGGAAGCAAAAGACGGCATGGATGCGATTCATCAAATCAAAACAGCCCGTCCCGATCTGATTCTCCTGGACGTGATGATGCCCCAAATCAACGGCTTCGATGTAGCAGCCGTCCTCAAAAACGACCCCCAAACCGCAGAGATTCCGATTATTATCCTGTCAATTATTGAAAACAGAGAACGGGGCTACCACATTGGCATCGATCGTTATCTCACTAAGCCCATTCACACAGAGAAACTCCTCAATGAAATTGGCTCACTGCTTTCTCAGGGCACTTCCAGTAAAAAGGTAATGGTTGTCGATAAAAATGCTTCAACCTTAAAAATTATATCAGATGTACTGCAAACTCAAGGATATAGCGTCATAGAAGCCTCCGACCCTCAAGAATGCATTAATAAAGCCCTCTCGGCTAAACCTGACATGATCATCCTCGATTCTATGTTCTCTCAAGAAGCTGACCTGGTGAAAACCCTACGGTTTGAAAAGGGGTTAGAGAATGTATTCTTCATCATGCTGTCCGAGCGCTAATTGCTTGGGTACTGGGGACAAAGAAAGGGAAAAGGGGAAAGTAAAAGAACTTTGTTTAATTCCTTTACCCCTTACCCAAGGCGAAGCCTTTAACCTTTTCCCTTCCCCACTCCCTAATTTCTAATCCCCAACTTGGAAAACATATGACGCAGAAAATTCTGATTGTTGATGATGAACCTAATATCGTGATTTTGATGGAACAAGCTCTAGAAGCATTAGAAGATGAAGGGGTTAAACTACTCACTGCCAGAAATGGAGAAGAAGCCCTAGAAACCATTAAAACCGAAAAACCAAACCTAGTGTTTCTCGATGTGATGATGCCTAAAATGAGTGGGCTAGAAGTCTGCCATACCGTTAAACACGACCTGCAAATGACTGACATCTACATCATAATGTTAACAGCAAAGGGGCAGGAATTTGATAAACAAAAAGGAATTGATGTTGGTGCTGACCTGTATCTAACTAAACCATTTCGCCCCAAGGAAGTACTGGAAAAATCAAGACAAGTGTTGGGCTTTTAATAACTAATTCGTAATTTAGACACAGAGAAAAAGGCTTGATACAGAAGATTTACAATACTTTATCTTGTTCCACAAATCATACTAGTTTGTTCAACCAAGTAAAGATAGTCACATCTATGCTCTATGCGATCGCCACTTGGGAGCCAAAACTTTTTTCAATATTCTAATAACTGTAAAACATCTCAAACAATTAGAGGTGGTAACTCAAGTAATGTAAGATTTTGGAGATAGAAAAAGGCAATTAAAAGAGTCTGAATAGAATGGCACAGGATCGAAAGTCAACAGTTGTAATCACGGGTGCCTCTTCGGGGGTCGGTTTGTATGCGGCGAAAGCACTTGCCCAAAAGGGATGGCATGTGGTGATGGCCTGCCGGGATGTGGTAAAAGCACAAAAAGCTGCCCGAGATGTAGGAATGACCGAGGACAGCTACACCATTATGCTTATCGACCTCGGCTCCTTGGAAAGCGTTCGCCGATTTGTGAATAACTACCGAGCCAGCGGCAAGTCTCTGGACGCTTTACTGTGCAACGCTGCAATTTATATGCCCTTATTAAAAGAGCCGTTACGCAGCCCAGAAGGGTACGAGTTAACTGTCACAACCAATCACCTCGGTCATTTTCTGCTGTGCAACCTCATGCTTGAGGATCTGAAGCAGTCACCTGCCCCAGAACGACGGCTTGTGATTTTGGGAACCGTGACCCACAACCCCGACGAACTGGGTGGGAAAATTCCACCGCGTCCAGACTTGGGTGATTTGCAGGGCTTTGCAGAGGGCTTTAAACCACCGATATCGATGATTGATGGCAAGAAGTTTGAACCTGTCAAAGCTTACAAAGATAGCAAGGTTTGTAACGTCTTGACTATGCGGGAATTGCATCATCGCTATCATGAGTCTACCGATATCATCTTCAGTTCTCTCTATCCGGGATGTGTTGCCGAAACACCGCTATTCCGCAACCACTATCCTTTGTTCCAGAAACTTTTCCCATTGTTCCAAAAGTACATTACTGGGGGATATGTGTCTCAGGAATTGGCAGGAGAGCGGGTCGCGGCAGTAATAGCCGATCCTGAGTACGGCCAATCTGGTGCTTATTGGAGTTGGGGAAATCGCCAGAAGAAAGATGGCAAATCTTTTGTGCAAAAGGTTTCACCCCAAGCCCGCGATGATGAAAAAGCGGAGCGCCTATGGGAACTAAGCGAAAAGTTAGTCGGACTGGCGTGAAAACTGGGTGTTAAAGTTGATGGCGATCGCATACTCTCTTGACTCCTATTGAAGACAGATATACAATCTTTATCGAATAGAAGGGGAGTAGCTGCTGGCAAAATTCAAAAGCCAGTACACCTGAATCAACATACTGGCGATGAGCCTGGTTCAGGTGACAAGTAATAAATATTTGGAAGCGAGACCTTCACTGAGTTCACACCCAAGAGTGTGAAGCTTGGTGAAGTCTTGCACTCTCATCGAGCTTCACATCGGTCAGCGATTCTTCAGGAGCTTGAGAGAGTGTTAACAGCTTTTACCGCAGGTTTACTACTAATTACAGTTTCAGAGCTAGGGGATAAAACCTTTTTTATCGCTGTGATTTTAGCAATGCACCACTCGCGGCGGCTAGTATTCATTGGTGTGACAGCCGCTTTAGCTGCGATGACAATACTTTCGGTGCTATTAGGGCAAACAGCGTCTTTATTGCCAAAAGTTTATATTCACTACGCCGAAATAGTTTTATTTATTGCCTTTGGTTTGAAGCTGTTGTATCAAGCTAGGAAGATGCCTGCTGCTTGTGATACAGAAGTTGTAGAAGAAGCAAAAGCAGCAGTAAAACAGGCAGATTTACAATTACCAAAGCACAAAAATTACTGGGCAATTTTAACAGAAGCCTTTGTATTAACATTTATGGCCGAGTGGGGCGATCGCACGCAAATTGCCACCATTGCTTTAGCAGCAGGAAACGATCCCATTGGAGTGACGACGGGTGCAATTTTAGGACATACAATTTGTGCCGCGATCGCTGTTATCGGTGGCAAAATGATTGCCGGTCGCATTAGCGAACGTCAACTCACCTTTGCTGGTGGATGCCTGTTTCTGATTTTTGGTGTAATTGCCGCTATAGAAGGAGCGTGAGGAGGCGGAGGGACAGAGGAGAAATTGTTACAAGTCTTTCCCCCTCATCTCCCTCATCTCCCTTACGGCTTGGCAGTACTGTCAGGTGCGGGTGATGCAGCTGGAATCGGAGTAGGAGAAGCTGCTGCTTTGTTAATTTCGTCTTTGTACTTAGCAGGAGCTAAAGCCACAGCATTATCAAACAAAGGCTTTGCTTCCGTAACTTTTCCCTGTTGTTTCAAGAGCATTGCTTTTGCTAAAACGGGGCGGAAATCTTTGGGAGCTTTCTTAATTGCTTGGTCAAATACAGAGTTAGCTTGAGCGTAGCGTTTCTGCGAGGCGTGAACATTGCCCAGCAACACCTGCACTGCCACCGTATCTATACTTCCAGGCTGAATTGTATTTGCTTGGGCTGCATTCTTGAGTGTGTCTTGCAGCAAGCCAATAGCTGCTTCTGGACGTTGCTGATTTACCAAAAGAGCCACCATTCCCTGCAAAGCATTCAAATCACCGGGTTTTGTATCTAAAATAGAGCGATAAGCTTGGGCGGCTCCTTCCTTATCGCCAATTTGCTGCTTTGCTTGAGCTAGTAGCACTCCGTATTCAGTCTTTTCTGGATTCAACTTTGCTAGCTTTTCTAGAGGTTCAATCACTCCTTGAATATCGCCCTGTTTTAAACTGAGAAGTTGTAGCCGCGCCTGTAATAAGCCTTTCAGGGCAGTTTGATTTTCTGGTTCCCTTTGCAAAACCAGTTCGTAACCTCGTACTTCGTCTTCCAATTTTGATTTTTGGTCAGAGGAAGCTAAGCTGCCTCTGGTGCTACCATTATTCTGGTTTGTGGATGGCGTATTATTAAATGCTCCAATTATGGGAACCACCGAAACACCCACAAAAGCAAGAATTGCCAGCGCCAAGATTATCTGAACTATCCAACGGTTGCGCGGTTGAGACACAGTTTTGTACTTCTCCAGAACTCTAATGACATTATCATTTACATAAATCGGAAAGTTAAAAATTTCCAAAACTTTGCGGAATACCGCCAATGCTCTGTGAATTTTATAACAAATAACTATCTACGCTGCTAAAGTAATTGATGACTTTAGGAGGAGCCGTCAAAATAGTAGCTATGATATGCTTCCGAAACTAGTGTTAAGGCGCTAAATTACAGCTTTATAGTATAGAGCTAAATTTAGCGTATTGCAGATTGTATAAAGCGTGATGTGACTTTAAAGAAAGCAAATATACTTTCATCAGCCGCACAAACGCTCTTTTCATCTGCCTTCGTAAAATCCCACAATTGGGATGTGTCTCCGCCGCAAGGAGTTTTTATGAATTCCGACCTGATGCCTTCGCCTGAATCCTCCGATGCCTCCAACCAGCCTCAAACCGATATAGAGGCAACTGCTAATGTTCATACAGTAGCAGCCCAGTCCCCTAAACTTGAGAATTCGCCTGTTAACCCTAGCGAGACTGCCTCAAATGGGAACTTAGCGAATCGGCAGCAACCGATTCCACCTCCCAGCGAACCGATGCAGTACCGAGCGATTGGGTTAGTCCGGGGTCGCTACCTTGCCAGTAGCGAACAATTTACTCAAGGTACCTTGCTGACCGTAGATGGTGTAGAACTCAACGCTGTCCTCCTCGGTCGGATTATGAGCTTAGTCAAGAATCATTTAGACCTCGAAAAAGATCATCTGTGGGTAGTTTATCCGCGTACAAGGCAAGAAAATGACACCTTGCACATCCAAATTGTAGGTGTTTGGGAGCCAGAAAATCTGGCCAAACATGCAATCGAAGAGGACAAGGAATCTGGGTCACAAGAGTTGCAGACCCCCGATGATATAACCGAGAACCCTGAAGAAACTATCAGCGACTTAGCACCCTCATCCGACATTCCGGATGGTGGTTTTTCTGTTCGTGGTGAAGTAGTTTACCAATCTTTTGACGCTAAGAGCTTAGTCGTCAAAATTAAGCAGGCTGCACGCAAACCGACTGAAAAACCCAAATATTTTAAGTTAAAACTGCGGGGTGTGCTGACTACTAAAGCAGTGGGTAAGTTTTGGGACTTCCAAGTCAAGCGAGAAGCTGACGTATTGGTAGTAGAAAACGCTGAGGCGATCGCCGAATTGCCCAAAAAACGCAGGCCACCATTTATTAAAGGTGGTCCTCGTGGTGGCGGTGGTGGTGGTAGAAAACCATTTCCCCCCAGACGTAGTACTGGAGAGACACCACGTCCAATTAAGAAAACAAGCGGCGATCCTTCTGTAGTATCAAAACCTATACCAAAAGCACCCGCTCCTAAGCCGATCAAACGACCAAAACCAACCCAGGAGTAAAAGAGCAGGGGAAGCAGGGGAGGCAGTGCGTTGCGCGGGTTCCCCGCGTTGTAGCAACTGCCGTGAAGCAGGGGGAATAAGGGAGATGAGGAAGAAAGACTTGTAACAATTTCTTCTTTGCCCCCCGCCCCTCTGCCCCTCCGCCTCTTCTCAAAAATCCGCCCACCGATCTTGGGGTAGAAACGATCGCTCTACCGGAAGTGGGGAAACTGGTTGTGTGAGGGTAAAAGTGCCCGCTTCAATCCACTGTTTTAACTCTATGGCGATTTGCCGAGAAAAAAACATACTTGCGAGGGGGGCAGCCCGCACTGTTTTGCCTTCAATGGTGACACGCCCAGATTTTAATTGGGCGTAACTCACCAACCCAAACGTGGGACGGACGCGCCGAGGAATGGAAAAGTCCACTATCGGTGCTACTAAATCTTTGTCTTGGACTGCACAGTGTTCAACTACTTCTTCATTTAACACGGGGAAAGGAACGCCTACGCCTAACATCAACGAAGGCCCGTAACTTTTAAAGTAACAACCCCGCACCCAACGAGCATCCATTTGCTTGGCATCACCAATCAAAGCTAAAGTTGCAGCCGGTCCAATTGGTGTGCGATTGGCTAACCGCTTTTGTAAGGGGAAGTGCTGAGTGCCTTCCCAAGCTACATAGCCAATACCACCGCCTAAGAAAATTCGTGTACCAATGCCAACAAGTTGCAAATCGGGGTCGTTGAGTAGTGGGGAAATAGCACCGGGGTTAGAGTAAACTGCATTTCCTAAACGCGGTTGTAAAGGGCCGAGATAGGTAAAAAGTGGGCGATCGCCTCCATTCACTCCCACAATAAAATTTTGATAAAGATTGCGCGGATTGAATAAATAAAACTGATTTATCGTGTCACGAGTAACTGTAGTTTCAAAAGTTGCCCGTGGGTAACAATCTGTTACTTGTCCTTGCGCTCTTACGTGTACGTGTTTGCCTGCTATCAAATCTTCTATAACATGTCCGCCGCCACGTTCTCGGACTTCTTCACCATCTATTACCTCTACGGCACAACTAGCGCCTAAGTATAAATCTACTGCTCCAAAACCAGTATATGCTGGCACACCATCAATCCAGCAGCGGCGAATTTTAATCGGGGGGTCAGTGTGTCCGAGATTAATAATTGCACCACTTGATTCCATCGGCTCAAAAGTGCCAGTGGTAATCACATCAACTTCCTTGGCAACTTTGGTAGCACCGACTTCGGCAACTCGTGCTTTTAATTCTTCAACTGTCAATACTACCGCACATTGGCGGCTGATTTTTTCGTTAATTTCCGCAATTGTTCGCATTTTAAATGTAGCGAATTATACTTTTATTCGATTTTTTAGTTTTTTTGTCTAGCAATTATCTAATTTATTTTTTTCAAGTTATTAGACTAATAAGTACTTAAACAAAATTAATTAAGTAAGTTGGTGAAAATAAACCTAGCTATGTAACAGAATGTAAAATCGATATAACCTTTGCGATTGCTTCATTTCACTTCGTTCCATTCGCAATGACATAGCGTGAATTATTTCAGTCGTTCTACTTACACATTCTTCAAGCTGTTCCCCGTTCCCTGTTCCCTCCCTCCACTAATGAATTTAATTTTGTGCAACTACTTACTCTAGCAACTATAAACACCTAAGACACCTTACAACAAAAAACTTACCTCTTGGCTATAAGGAAGTAGTTTTAGCTAGCTATTATGAACTGCGTACGCCAGGACAAATGAAAATCTACCTTGCTGACTTATTGACTTTTACTCACCCGTCAACAATCAAAAGTACAATTTCAGCATTCAGGTTTTGTATTTTACTTAAGCCGCGTTCTTAATCGCTATTAGCTGATGAATCTTCCTGGGGCTTGTCATTTTTTTGAGATTGGCTATCAGTAGATGAGTTTTGCTTATCCTCTAGGGTTGGCACTACTACAGCGGGAGGATCTGACCGTTTTGATTCCGCAGGTAGTGGCGCTGCTGGTATAACTACAGGATTAGATTTCTTCACAGGTAGGGGTGAGGTGGAATTCTTTCCAGAAGAGGGCAAAGTATTTTCTGATGATGGTGCAGGAGAAGTACGGCGAGATGAACGGATAGTCCGTAGCTTTTCTACTAGCGACGGCGAAGGGGAAACATTAGGCGAAGATGAGGGTTTTTCGGAATCGCGGCGTGAAGATTCTGTTGAGTTTGGTTGCGACGATTTTTCGGTAGAATCGCTGCTACTAGTATTTGGAGATTGTTCTTGTTTACTAGAATAGCTGCGCTTGCTGCGCCGCCTAGAGTTGGAGACAGGTGCAGATTCATTTGGCGAGGAGGTTTGAGAATCTTTGGCAGCGTTAGTCTCTTGACCCAGAGGCACAGGTGTAAAATCGACGGTAGGGCTTTTGCCAGCAGGTTCTGTTTTCTGTTGTTCTAACGTCTGTTGCTGATAATGAGAAATTAAATTAGTAATGCCAAAACCTGCTGTAGCAGCAACAAGGGCAATACCTGTACCTAAAAATATTTTAGAAGTTTGCAGTTTCTTACCAATTGTGGTCACATTATTGAGCGGTGATGGCTTCTTAATGCGATTTAGAACAGTTCCTCCAGATAATTTTTGTTGGTACTGCTGGGCAGATAATTCGATAGTTGGCACCATGTGAGTAGCTACAGCTTGAGGTGTAACATTCACTTCATTTCCAGGTAGTAGTTGTAGCCACTCGGCGACTGTTGCTGGACGAAAGCGTGATTCTACAGCCATGCCACGCATGACCGCTTGATTGACTGCTGCACTCAGGTGGGGTTGTAGTTCGCGGGGAGAAGGCATTTTTTCGCGATCGCGCAACAATGCTGGCAAGGGAACTTGTGCTGTTAATAAAGCATATAATGTTGCTGCCAAACCATAAACATCTGTGGCAGGTGTACGCGGTGCTTGCTTCAGGTACTGTTCCAGTGGAGAATAGCCCTCAGAAACCAGACCTGTGTGAGTTTGCCTCACACCGCTGTTAAATTCTCTAGCAATACCAAAATCAATCAGTACTACCTCTTGAGTGCCTTGGCGGAGGATAATATTATCTGGCTTGACATCTCGGTGCAGTAAACCATTGTTGTGTACTACCTGCAATGCTGCCCCAATTTGCCGGATGTAATGAATTGCTGTTGCTTCTGGCAAGGGTATCCCTGGCAAGACAAAAGCATCTCCCAAAGTGTCCCCAGGAATGTATTCCATCACCATGTAAGGCAGCCCATCTTCGATAAAAAAGTCGCTGACTCGGACAATATTTGGGTGGATACAAGTAGCTAATCGTCTGGCTTCATCTTGGAACTGACGTTCAAACTTGCCAAAATCTGGATGTTGGCGCAGCCGTTCATTGATAGTTTTCATCACTACTTCATGACCTAAGTAATGATGAGTAGCTCTAAACGTGATGCCAAAGCCACCGCGCCCTATTTCCTGGATTAGGGTATACTTTCCACCCTGTAAAATTGTGCCTGCTAACATAGAGAGTTTTAAGTCCTGAGTCCTTAGTTCTGAGTGAGCAGATAAGTACTGATTCCTGAGTCTTCAGTGACTTACAAAGTCTTTTTCATAATACAGTAGGTAGCGGAGAGGAGGGAGCAGGGCGAGCAGGGGGAGAAAATTTCAAATGTCCACTAACTTATTCCCGGTTCCCAATCCTCAGTCGCCAGTCCCCAGTCCCCAATCTCCTAAAAACGTTGACCTATACCGAGATGCACTCTGCTTTCTCCTTGGTCGTTAATCCCATAGTCAGCTCGGATTAAACCTAGAGGTGAGTCAACGCGTACCCCAGCACCGTAACCAAACCCCTGACCTGGTTTGCCTCGCATGCCTGCTGGATCTCCTAATACAGTATCACCAGAGCCTAAGTCTGAGGCAAAGTCAGCAAACAGTACACCCCCGACTATGGGCAAGATGGGGAAGCGGTATTCAGCGGAAGCCAGCACATAACTACGACCACTACCAACATCACCACCATCATAACCCCGCACTGAGTTGGAACCACCCAAGTTAAAAGCGTCATAAGGCGGCAAATCACCAATGACGGTACCAGCTTGCAGATTCATCGCAAATACTTGTGGCTGTTTGCTGCTAAATAACTGGACTGGTACGTACTGGCTGTAATTTGCATTGAGGCGATTCATGGAAATATTACCCTGACCGACGGGTACAGATTGTTCTGTACTGAGACGCAGTAAGGAACCTTGTGTAGGATTGTTGGGGTTATCCCGTTGGTCTTTGGTGGCGGTGAAAGATACGGTAGTCAGGTCATCGACACCAGTACCACTCACAGAGAGGGGATTGCCCTGAGCGTCAGTTGGGGTAATATTACCTTGGCGATCGCGAATACTGGTGCGAGAGTAGTTAAAGCCCAAGGAGGTATCCCAGCCGTCAATCGGTCTTTGGAAGCTGATACCACCGCCAAGCTTACCTTCGCGTACTTTGTCGCCGTTAGCTAGCTTAATCTCATCATCAAAAGTTTCGGAAACTTCTCGGTTACGGAAGGCATTTACAGTGTAGCCCAAGCGATCGGGATTAGTTGAACGATAGGGACTGATAAATTTGCTGTCAAACTGGAAGTCACGAATACCTAAGCCAACATTGACAGCCAAAGTATCGTTAACACCACCAATATTTTGATCGTTATAGTTTACAGTACCTATCAGTCCCTGGTCGCTGTTGTAACTACCACCCAAGTTAATGGCACGCGCCCCATATTCCTTAAGTTCGTAAACCAAATTAACTTTCGTGGCATCTCCTTCTAGGGCAACATTCACACTTTCAAATAAGCCGGTGCGATACAGTTGCTGCACGTCTTGCCGGACAACATTTTCTTGAAAGATTTGACCAGGCTTAAGCTTCAGTTGTTGCTGGATGAAATCTGGTTTGGTGCGTCCTCCAACTGGATTGCCTTCTTCATCTACAGTTTTGCCCTCGTCGTTAACAAAGCGAAATTTAATATCACCAACTAAACCTTCAGCCACATTCACGGTGAGAATTCCTTCACGGCTAGGTTTAATTGATAGCACCTGGGCCAAGTTATAGCCATTGTCAGCGTACCACTTGTTAATTTGTTGTACTGCTTGCTGGAGTCCAGCAGGACTAATGGCGGTGTTGATTTGCGATCGAAAACGTTCTTGTACTACTTGGTAAGTGAGTATCTTCGCACCAGAAAGTTGCAGCGATCGCACTACTACTGGTTGTACCTGATACACTACATTCAATCCCTCTGGGGTGCTGCGGCTATTCACGTTGGCACTGGCAAATAAACCAGTCTCCAAAATTGCTGCGACATCTTTTTGTAATTGGCTTTGACTGGTTTCTCCACCCGCTTGGGTTTTAATTACTTGGCGAATAATCTGCTGCAATTCCCCAGTAGCCCCTACTACTTGCACTTCTGTAGCTGTGACTACTAAGCCATTTTCAATGGTAGGAGGTTTGGTGGCGGGTGGGGTGATGGGAGGAGTTGGAGATGGAGACAAGATGACGGGAGCATTTCCCTTGATTGGCGTTTGAGCTACTGTAGAATTGTTGTTTGCACTTGACTGGACAACTACAGGATTTTGAGAAAATTGTTGGGCAACTAGGGTTTCCGGGGATGAGATAGCCTTGACCTGTGTGGGCGTTTCTTCAATCACTGGAACTATCAAGTTTTTAGTTTGTTCTTTATAAGAGGATGTTGTGGCAGTTGCAGCCATTACTTTTTGAGTTATATTGCTAGCTGCCAAAGTAGCTAAAGTAAAAATTGCCGCAGAAGAAACTCGCATAATATTTAGTCTATGAAATGGGAGTTATTTTTATTGAGGTGAAGTAATGGAGATAATAGTAACTTCCAGCAGCTTTGCTGTTTAATATCCCTTTTTTTATACCTCTTTGCCCAAATAGACCGTTCATTTCAATATTTTGTTTCTTATGAATGATGCATCACGGTCATCTTTAGCCTCTAATACACCTGCTACCACTTCTCGTTTGCAGTTACTTGTTTTAAGTAACGGTCATGGAGAGGATATAATTGCTGTCCGCATTTTGCAGGAACTTCAGCAACAATTAAACCCACCAGATATCTTTGCTTTACCTCTGGTGGGTGAAGGACACGCTTATCAACAGTTGCATATTCCATGTATTGGTTCAGTACGCACTATGCCTTCTGGCGGCTTTATTTATATGGATGGGCGGGAACTGATACGAGATGTCCGCGGCGGTTTACTGCAACTTACTTTTAGCCAAATTAAAGCTATACGCCGCTGGGTTAGTTCTCAAAAAAGGTTAGGTAATAAGAGAGCTATTTTAGCTGTGGGAGATATTGTACCGCTGTTGTTTGCAACTTTAAGTGGTGCTAATTATGCCTTTGTGGGCACAGCTAAATCAGAATACTACGTGCGGAATGAAGTTGGCTTATTACCAAGAAAATCAAAAGCTGCACGTTGGGAAAACTTTTCTGGTTCGATTTATCATCCTTGGGAACGTTGGTTGATGAGTCGTCGCCGTTGTCGGGCAGTATTCCCCAGAGATTCACTAACTACAGAAATCTTGAAACAGTGGTCAATTCCAGCTTTTGATTTGGGCAATCCGATGATGGATGGTTTAAAGCCAACTGTTTCACCCCAACAATTTTATAGTGCCGATGTCCAACAGCAAGAATTAGCTCGACCGCTAGTTATCACTCTGCTTCCTGGTTCCCGTGCGCCAGAAGCATATACTAACTGGAAAGTAATTATGCTGGCTGTGTCTGCATTGATGGCTAGTTTCCAAGAGCAAGATGCAATTTTTCACACTTCTAGAAGTTTAGTCTTTTTAGGTGCGATCGCTCCTGGCTTGGACTGTAATATTTTGTCTCAAACTTTGCGATCTCAGAGTTGGCAACTCCACTCAGAATCACCTATCTTACTTCCCGATCCTAACACCTTGATATTTAAGCAAAGAAATGCATACTTGCTACTTACACAACAAGCCTACAATGAATGTTTGCATTGGGGAGATGTGGCGATCGCCATGGCAGGTACAGCAACAGAACAATTTGTCGGTTTAGGTAAACCTGCGATCGCCATTCCTGGTGATGGGCCCCAATACAACCCTGCCTTTGCTGAAGCTCAAAGCCGTCTTTTGGGGTCATCCTTGATTTTAGTCGAGCAGCCAATAGAAGTTGCCAATGTGATGCGATCGCTATTTAAAGAACCTGATAGTTTGCAAATAATCGCTGAGAACGGTATGCGAAGGATGGGTAAACCGGGAGCAGCACGACGTATTGCTGAGTGCTTGCTGGAACGATTGGGGTGAAAACAAATCAATTAAAAATTAAAAATGTAAAATTTTACACTTTTAATTTTTAATTCTCTATCATGCTACTAAACCAGAACGCAAAGCGCGGACAGCAGCTTGGGTACGGTCATCAGCACAGAGTTTATTTAATATGTTACGAACGTGGGTCTTAACTGTACCCACAGTAATATAAAGTTTTTCAGCTATTTGACCATTGCTACAGCCAGCAACTATCAACTCCAGAATTTCTAGTTCGCGTTGAGTCAGCGGATAGGTTTCCAAAACTTGTTCGTATTCCGTTGCCAATGCCTCGATTTTCACTGTCTTCGGCTTGTCAGATGGTTGGCTTTCTCCGGGAATACCTTGCCGCATCTTCCGCAATACTACATTGGCGATCGCTGGGTCAATCCAGGAGTTACCACCGTAAGTTGCTTGTATTGCCTCTGTTAATTTGTTGATGCTTGTCTCTTTCATGTAGTAAGAGTCTGCTCCTGCTGCAAACGCAGCAAGTACTGCATCCTCTGTATGATCCATTGTCAGGATGAGAATTTTGGTTGCTGGTTGCCCAGTCTCCGCTTGGTAGCGCCTAAACTTGCGGGTGAGTTCAATGCCATCCATGTCAGGCAAGCCAATATCTACCACTGCTACATCTGGCTTAGCTGTTTCCAAAAGTTTTAGTCCTTGGGTGGCGTTTGCTGCTTCACCAATCACCCTCAAACCGCTGTATGACTGTAAAGCAGCTCTTAGTCCCATTCTTGTAAGGTCATGATCTTCAATTAAAATAATGCTTATTTCACTCATTGTTACACTCGCTCTCTGTGATTGCATTATGCAAACTACGATATTTTTAAGCAGCTTCTATGATTTTCCCAAACCAAAGATAGATGATTTATTAACCAGTCTGCATCCACCGATAGAAATAATCAATTCGCTATTTTTTCCTCCTAAATATAGTTAAAAATCTAGCTGGAGATATATGGCTATTTTACGAGGAAATGTGAAATATTGAAACGAACTCAAACTTTAGGATAACCATTAGCTATTACTTATGATTACTCACTTCCTTACATAATTTAATAATATGCTAAAGCCTGAAAAACAGCCGCTCTAAAAGCATAAATCGAAACAAGTTAAATAGACCAGACGAGAAAGTAAGCAATACTTGCCTGCCATCCTAAATCAGACCTTTGAATTCATGGGATTAGTGAAGCCTGATGGCATTTCAATTGAAATAAATCAAACAACGTTAAATTTAAGTGGATTTACCAGTCATGAGGTAATTGATAAACCTTGTAGCTTTGACAAGTGCATTTCTCGATTACCCAATTGGTGCGTCGATGTATTTGAGAAGATTAGTCAGCGTCAGCTAACTGAGCAAGTATTACAAAAAAATGAGCGCCGATATGCAATCCTCACTAAAATGTCTCTTGTTGGTATTTTTCGCACAGATTTGTTAGGTAACTGCCTTTATGTGAATCAGCGATGGTCTGAACTTTCAGGTATCTCTTTAACAATGGCCCTTGGTCGAGGTTGGCGAACTGCTATTCATCCAGACGATCTGAATTTAATAGACGCAGAAGTTCAACACATCTTGCCAAATGCCAGTCCTTTTAATTATGAATTTCGGTTTCAACATCCTGACGGCAAAATTATCTGGGTGTTAGCACAAGCAGAAGCAGAGACTTGTGCTAATGGTGAAGCGATCGGCTATATTGGCACGGTAGTTGATATTACTGAGGGCCAACAGGCAGAACAATTACTCAAAGAGAGCGAAGAAAGATTTCAGGCAACCTTTGAACAAGCAGCTGTTGGCATCGCCCACATATCATTAGATGGTCGCTGGTTAAGAGTTAACCAGAAGTTGTCTGAGATTTTGAGTTATACCCGCGAAGAACTTTTAGGTCTGACTTATCAGGAAATTACTCATCCTGATGATTTGAACATCGATCTAAACTACATTCGCCAACTGTTAGCGGGTGAAATAGAGACTTACTCCCAACAGAAACGCTTCATCCGCAAAGATAATTTGCCGATATGGATTCATCTGACGGTTTCATTGGTGCGGGAAGAAGCTACTAAACAAACCAATCGAGATTTGCTGCATGGCAATAGAGAAAAGGCTAAGTACTTCATTGCTGTAGCTGAGAACATCAGCAACCGCAAACAAGCAGAGCAAGCATTACAGGAGAGTGAAGAACGTTTCCATACAATGGCAGATACTGCACCCGTGATGATTTGGATGTCTGGGTTGGACAAACTTTGTAATTACTTTAATAAAGGCTGGCTAGAATTCACCGGACGTACAATGGAACAAGAGCTAGGCAACGGTTGGACACAGGGAGTGCATCCAGAAGATGTAGAGCGTTGCTTGGAGATATATTACACAGCCTTTGATGCTCGACAAACTTTCACTATGGAGTATCGGCTGCGGCGTTTTGATGGTGAATATCGCTGGATTTTAGATACGGGTACGCCTAGGATCAATGCAGATGGTAGTTTTGCTGGGTATATTGGCTCAGGTATTGATATCAGCGATCGCAAACTTGCCGAACTGACTTTGCAACAACGAGCTGAAGAATTAACGCGCTCGAACACAATTCTGGCGCAAACCACCGCCATGTTGCAAAAGCGCAATCAAGAATTAGATCAGTTTGCCTATGTCGCTTCCCATGACCTGAAAGCACCTTTAAGAGCGATCGCCAGTCTTTCAGAATGGTTAGAAGAAGACCTCGCCGAACAACTACCAGCAGAAAACCAGCATCAGATGCAGCTGTTGCGAGGACGAGTGCGCCGCATGGAAGCTCTGATTAATGGCTTGCTAGAATATTCACGCGTTGGGCGCATCCACACAGAATCATCTTTGGTAGATGTTGGCGAATTACTCAAAGAAGTAATTGATTCATTGCAACCGCCAGCAACTTTCAGTATCGAGGTCGCTCCAGGAATGCCGACCCTATTCGCCAAGCGATTTCCACTACAACAGGTATTTGCCAACTTGATTGATAATGCGATTAAACATCATTCCCGCACTGATGGTCGAGTGAAAATATCTGTGCAAGACCAAGGACGTTACTACAAATTTGCGGTGGCAGATGATGGCCCTGGTATTGCTCCGGAATATCACGAGAAAGTCTTTGTGATTTTCCAAACTTTGGAAGCCCGCGATCGCAAGGAAAATACTGGCATTGGTCTAGCGATCGTCAAAAAAATTGTTGAAACCGAAGGAGGTACGATTATTCTCGATTCTATCTCAGGCGCTGGCAGTACTTTTCATTTTACTTGGCCTAAGCAGCCAGATGAGTAAAATTGCTCCAGCTTATGGAACACAATGTTAATTGCCAACTCTCACCAATGGCTGAGGACGGGTGTTAACATACTCATTTACAATAAGTATTGAGGTCGATAGGTGTTTTATTTTACTTAATAGCATTTTCATCTGTCTTCGCAGATAGAAGTTTTTATTCTGCTAATTTTTCTGTTTCATAGCTACGAACAATTAGCTACTGCTGATTAAATTGTAATTCCAATATTCTGGTTGATTAACTAGATTGAGGATAAATTTACAAACTGGATGCGAACCAACCAAATGCAAGAACGAGTAATCAACATACTATTAGTGGAGGATGATGAAGTTGATGTGATGAATGTCAAGCGGGCATTCATGAAAGTTAATATTACCAATCCAATTTATCTTGCAGGCAATGGGCTTGAGGCGCTAAATATGCTGCGCGGCAATAACAGTCAGCCCCCCAAAGTACCTAAGGAGCGGCGCTTGGTTTTGCTGGATTTGAATATGCCAAGGATGGGTGGAATTGAGTTCCTGCAAGAATTACGCTCAGATCTGCAATTGAAAGCAATTCCTGTAGTTGTGATGACGACCTCAAACCAAGATCGAGACAGAGTGGAAGCTTACAACTTAAATGTTGCGGGCTATATCCTGAAACCTGTAACTTTTACTAACTTTGTTGAGATTATGGCAGCACTCAAAAAATATTGGATATTGTGTGAAATACCCTAGTCAAGCTAAAGGCTGAAATAAGAAGTATGAAATCTGAAATTACTCCAGTTATAAAGGAATAAGGCACGAATATCTCCAAATTTGATATTTTCATGCCGTCAGCCGTGAAGCATATACCGATAGGTTTTCACTCGACCTTTACATTTCAGATTACAGAAGATTTCAAAATCAGGGGTAAGCATTAATCAAAACCCCATCTAAAAAATATAAAATTATTTAGTTGGATAGTTTGAAAGTACTAATGTTATACACCAACCTGTATTTGGCAGCGAAAAGAAAAACCGATGGAAGAGACGCTGAAAATTTTGGTTGTAGACGATGATGAAGTAGACCGCATGGCAGTGCGTCGAGCTCTGGCTAAAGCAGGAGTTTGCATGGAACTGTCTGAGGTGAGTAATGCGAATGATGCGCTCTCTGCCTTGAGGAATACCATCTATGATTGCGTTTTTCTCGACTATCGCTTACCAGATCGTGACGGTTTGACGCTGATCCAAAAACTACGTTCATCAGAAATCAAAGTTCCTTTAGTCGTCCTGACAGCTCAAGGTGACGAAGAAATCGCTGTAGCTTTGATGAAAGCTGGTGCTACAGATTATCTCTCTAAGTCTAGGGTATCCTCAGCAACTTTGGCTCAGATTTTGCGGAATGCCATTCGGGTACATCGCGCTGAAATGCAGGCAGCTTTGGCAAATCAGCAGCTTAGAGAAAGTCACGAGCAACTCATTCGTAAAAACCAAGAATTGGAGAGACAAAGGCAACAGATTCAGTTGCAAAACCTCAAACTTTTGGAAGCGTCACGACTGAAATCCCAGTTTTTGGCAACCATGTCTCATGAATTGCGAACTCCGATGAATGCCATCATTGGATTTTCTCAAATATTGTTGCGTCCTAAGTTCGCTCAACTGACACATCAGCAAACAGATATGGTAGAGCGTATACTTAACAATGGTAAGCATTTGCTGATGCTATTAAATGAAGTTCTCGACTTTTCCAAGTTAGAGGCAGGAAGACTAGAACTAAAGCCAGAATTATTTGATTTAACAAAGGTAATAAATACTACTGTAGCAGAAATGCGTTCTTTGGCTGAGGCCAAAAAACTGTCTTTGCTAGTTCAAATAGACTTAGAAAATCCTTTATTATTTAATGACCCAGTGCGTGTGCGCCAGATTTTAGTGAACTTACTTTCCAACGCCATTAAGTTCACAGAGTCCGGTAGCATTTGGGTTGATGTCAAAGAGATTTCAGGACATCGAGTAGCGATCGCAATTCGAGATACTGGTATAGGTATAGCTCCCAAAGATTTCAAACATATTTTTGAAGCCTTTCGCCAAGTCGATCAAAGTATCACTCGCAAATATCCAGGTACGGGTTTGGGTTTGGCAATCATTGATTCGCTGGTGCGAATGATGGGTGGCCGAATCTTTCTAGAAAGTCAATTAGGGGCCGGGTCAATGTTCAGAATTGAAATACCACGGCAAGTCTCATCATCGACCGCAGATGGAATTGGATCTTTACACTGGGATGGTGATGGCATTGTTTGTTCGGCTCAGAATCCGCATCAATCTAGTACAGCTTCGATGGGACATCCGAATCTTAAACTTTAGACAAGCAAGACAAAGGAGGGGTATTTCGTAACTCATTTAAAACTGCTCTATAAATTATTATAAAAAACTCATATAAAGTTGTAAATCATGTCTGTTGTAGAAAATCCTAAAATCGATCGAATTCTCGCCGTTGATGATACTAGAGATAATCTCATTTTGGTTCAGACTATTTTAGAAAGTGAGGGGTATGAGATTGACCTAGTAGCAGATGGCATAACGGCTTTGCAGCATGTTGAACAATCTCCACCTGATTTAATTCTCTTAGATGTGATGATGCCAGGGATTGATGGTTATGAAGTCACACGTCGCATTCGCAAGAATCCTGCCATTAGCTACATTCCCATTCTGCTGATCACTGCCTTTCACGAATCCAGCGTTGTTGAAGGCTTGGATGCTGGTGCCGATGATTTTATTCGCAAACCATTTGATACTGATGAACTCCTGGCAAGAGTGCGATCGCTTTTGCGTTTAAAGCATAGTCTTGACGAACAAAAAAAGATGGCACGCCAACGAGAAGACTTTGTTTCCCGTCTAACGCACGATTTGCGAACTCCTTTAGTAGCAGCCGATCGGATGCTTGGTTTGTTTGAACAAGAAACTTTCTGCAAAATTTCGCCAGAAATGAAACAGGCGATCGCAGTCATGATTCGCAGTAACCAAAATTTAATGCAAATGGTGAATACCCTGCTAGAAGTCTATCGTTTCGAGGCAGGTAAAAAGACACTGAATTGGGAGAGCTGTAATCTGCTAGAGATAATTCAAGAAGTAGTTAGCGAACTAACTCCCCTTGCTAGTGAAAAAAACTTGACTTTGAAAATAGATACTAGTGAGTTAAATCAACAAAAAGAAGACGCTGGTATTATGATGGGCGATGCCTTGGAAATCCGACGTGTATTTAACAACTTAATTGGTAACGCCATTAAGTTTACAGACACTGGCGGCATAAAAATCCGGATTTCCGAAAAATCAGTCAATTCTCAGGGTAAAGATTGGATAATCATCACAGTTGAAGACACAGGTTATGGAATTGCTCCCGAAGATCGAGCAAGCATTTTCGAGCGGTTTCGCCAAGGTAGAAACAAACGCTCAGGCAGTGGCTTGGGATTACACCTATCAAGCCGAATTGTCGAAGGGCACGGTGGTAAAATAGCAGTTGCCTCTGAACTAGGTCAAGGCACTGTATTCACCATAGAACTCCCAAAGAATGGTTGAGGAGCCACTGCATTAGACGGGTTTCCAACGCAACTGTAGAAGCAAGCGCTCTGCGCGGCTTCCCTTTCGACGAAGTCGTTCCCATAGGGTAGCAACCAGCATTCATCAATCATCAGTCAACAATTAATCCTGACATAACTCATAAGCCGAGTGAGACTCTAATCTCTCATATAGTAAACGTCGAATAATCGCCTCTAAATCCTCAATCATGTAAGGTTTGCTGATGTAGTCGTCAAAACCCGACATCAGAATACGTTCTCTATCCTCTCGAGTAGCTAAAGCTGTGACTGCGACGACTGGAATTTCTCGCGTTAAGGGTTCTTGCTTCAAATGACGCACAACATCGATTCCACTCAAGCCTGGTAATAGAATATCTAACATGATCAAGTCTGGCTGATACTCTTTTGCCACTATTAGCGTTGCCGAACTGTCTGCCTGACAAATGAATCTACAGCCAAGCGACTCAAGAGCATAACTAATCAACAATAGACTATCATCATGATCTTCTACTGCCAAAACTAATGGCTGCTGAAAGTTGTGCTTCTTTTCATCACTCATAAATGAATGTGCCAGATACATCTCTTCTCCAGAGGTTTCAATTGAGATTTATCGTCTTTGATGAAAAAGACGGCGCATCCCCCGAGCAATTAAGGTAGATCTCATTTAGGATTAGCTGTGATTTCGCTGCTGCAAGTTGGTAGTCCTTATCCATACAACAAGTGTATAGGAAAGAAAACTTTTAGGTTAATAGGTTTAGCAGATACTTCTCGATTATAAGCAAAATTACAGAATATTTTTTTTATATCTTCATAATAACTTTATATAAAAAATCTGAATTAACCCTAGTATCCATATTGCTACTTGTCTTCCGTAGATTTAAAGATACAGTGCAATGAATAAAAATGCTGAGTGAGGCTGTATTTAATCGAGATCTACAAGCCGCTAAACATGGATTTTACTCGTTTGAGCTTGAAGACGAGTGGAGAAGAATTGATGCATTTTTGCTGAATTCTCCAAAACTCTTGACTCTTTTGTAGTATAGTTGTAGTATAAAATAAATAAGAGAAATTATATTTTTCTTAACTTACTTTATAGTAAGTACTCACTAATATATAAAATACTAATTTAGTTTAGAGCTAAAGTTATTAATAACTAAAGTAAAATGACTCATTTAACTAGCAAATATCAAACAATTGATGAAATAAACTACCCGATCAATACATTTACTAACTGTACTTTACCTCGTTGTGAGTGGAATTATTTTGCACATTTGACTATCTCATCTACCTTTGTAATACTATAGTCGAGATTTACTAATTTTCTCTGAGACCCGTAACAACTGGATATCACCTAATTTAAAACCACTCGATATACTTCCACGTTTATCAAATAGTTGATTTATGAGCGTATTTAAAGTTGAAGTAGTTAAAATAGAGAGCGTTAATTCTCACCCAAATGCTGATAGGTTAGACATTGCTTCTTTCACAGGTATGGCATATCAGGTTGTTACTGCCAAGGGTCACTTTCAACCTGGAGATTTCGCATTTTACTTTCCTGTTGATAGCGTTATCCCAGAGATTTTTTTAGATGAATTTGGTATTCGTCCTTACTACTCTAAGAAACTACGTGCTGCAAAATTACGTGGAATTTTTTCTGAGGGTTTGCTTATCCCTGTAAGCGATAAATTTATAGGCAATATTGGCGATGACTACACCGAATATTTTGGTGTAACGAAGTATGAATATCCGATTCCTCAAGGAATGAGTGGGGAATTGGAAAGTCCTATTGGACATTACAAATTTCCTAGTCCAGAAAACATGAAGCGGTACAAAGATTTGCTGATAGAAGGCGAAGAAATTGTTGTGACAGAAAAGTTACACGGAACTAACTTTACCGTCTTAGTGGATGCAGATGGCATAACAAAAATTGGCAGTCACAACTATTTCTGGAAAAACAGCGCAGCAAATAAAAATTTGGTTTATATCAGAGCATATAACGAAAATACAGCTTTGCACAAACTGCCATCAGGAACCCAGGTATTTGGGGAAATTTATGGCGTACAAGATATTAAATATGGTTTAAATAATGGCAAAATCGGCATTGCTTTGTTTGCTGTGCGTTACGGCAATCACTTTCTCAATTACACTAAATTCGTAGAATTTTGTGAGGATTTCAATCTGCCAAAAGTACCTGTACTTTATATCGGTGCTTACAGTTGGGAAGCTGTATCTCAGTTCAACAATATCGATAGTGTAATCAGTTCAAATTGCATAATGGAAGGTGTTGTAGTGCAACCTTTACTCGAAAGAACTCATCCAGAAATAGGTAGAGTTGTGCTGAAATTAATCAGCGATCGCTATTTGCTTCGTAAGGATGGAACCGAACTGCACTAGACTTCTGGTAGGGTGGTTATCTTGCCCGCCCTACTACATGTTTATATGTAAAATTATGTAATATATTATGAAATAGATCGGGCATTGCTAAATTGTCGTTGAAAATTAATGCCAAACCGTTGCTGCGATCGCCGATAGTCCTACCATACTCAACAATCCGGAAAATTACGGAAAAATTAGAAGTAGGCATCCTTGAAAAAGTGTGTTTAACTATCTAATAGAGTTCCTTTTAAATAAAAGATGCTTTTGCTCTAGTCATTTGTAGGTTAGTAGTTCATCTTAAGATAAATTTATTTTCAATAGTCTAAGCTCATACAAAATATGGAATTTGATTATTTTAGAAATAATGATAATAATCCGGCAAATAATAAAGGTCAAAGCTTACTTGCTAATGGTTGGCGACCATTTCAGCGAGACTTTGACTGGGAATTTTTATGGCAGTTGTGGTGCGATGATAGACACGAATTAACTCAAAAAAGTTTTAATCTAGCAAGTAACTTTGCTGAAGTATTGGGACGCAATAATTATACTTGGTGGGCTAATTTACTAAGTATAGCTTCTGATAATACTCGCTACGAAGTTGAAAAATTTTGGAATTATATTACGCCCGATCCTCAGTCACCCGACCATCGCTATAAAGATGTTTTAAGTACAGAAACGCCTATCGTGCAATTTGTTAGTCGTAGTAGCATTCCTATTGATTATGTTCTTAATAGACTGCAAGAAATCACTGTATTGCGAGTTTTACAGCTATTAGAGTGCCCCGATATTATTACCCAGTATTACTTAGAAAGAGATTTTTATCTTCCGGCAAATAGATTTATCAGTTGGGAGCGTCTAGACGTTGTTAATACAGTTTATGCTTACTGGTCAAAATATGATATTTGGCTACAAATTGAATCTTACGATCGCGGACGGCGACAATATACTTTAATGTCGAAAGACATATCGCCATTAATTAACAAAGCGACTTATGATTTAGCAGTTATGCTCAGTGGCTATCAAAGTCGTGTAGGTAAAGTTCATAGTCAATTCCCGATTCGGACTTTTCCCGCAGATATTCAAAACTTTACTGACACAGTACAACAAGCGGTTCTCAATCAAAATCAGTTAGCAGTCGTGGTACATGGAGAACCAGGTACAGGTAAAACTGCATGGACACAAGCAGTAGCAAAAGAAATTCTTGTGCCTTTAGGGTATGTCATTTTTATTCTGGATCATGATGCGATCGCTAACTTTGTGCCACCAACTTATATAGAGCGGATTTGTATTATCATCAACGAAGCTGATAACTTGGCACAAAACCGTGCATCAGAAGTAGCACAATACAATAACAAAACAGAACATATTTTAAGTTTGTTGGATGGGACTTTATACCAAAGTGTTATTGATGACTCTGGTATTCAAATGAAGCAGCGGCTAGTAGTTTTGATGACTTGTAATACTACTGAAAGATTAGACCCGGCAATGTTACGCAAGGGAAGAGTAGATTTGATGTGTGAATTTGCCCAGCGATTTGTTTGAAAAATAAGACGCAATACGTTTCATTTAAGAAGAATAGTAGATTAGGTTGAGCGAAGCGCTCAATCACTACCAATCATCCAGATCGTTTGGATTCGGCAATATGCGATCGCCCCAGAACAAATGAGCAGTACAACTGTTAGTGGCAGATCGGGAGAGTGAGATAAAACTCCATCAAGGGTGATTGGTATGATTTCTGTTTCGTTTGAGAATAAAGAGCAAGAATATTTAATACTGCCATCAATGTCACAACCTAACTCCGTCACCATAACTGAAGTACAAGCAGCTCAAGTACGTCTTACTGGTGTTGCTCATCGCACGCCTGTGCTGACTTCTAGAATGGTCAACGATCGCACCCATAGTCAAGTGTTTTTTAAGTGCGAAAATTTTCAACGCACGGGGGCGTTTAAGTTTAGAGGTGCGTACAATGCACTGGCACAGCTATCAGCAGCACAAAAACAAAAAGGCGCGATTACCTATTCATCGGGAAATCATGCCCAAGCGATCGCTTTGGCTGGACAACTGCTGAATATTCCCACTACTATTGTCATGCCTGAAGATGCTCCGGTTGTGAAGCAAGCTGCTACTCGCGGTTACGGTGCAGAGGTGATTCTGTACAACCGTGAAGAAACCAAGCGCGAAGAATTAGCGCAAACTTTAGCTAGCGATCGCGGTTTGACACTCATTCCCCCTTACGATCATCCGCATGTAGTGGCGGGACAAGGTACAGCAGCTTTAGAACTCATCCAAGAAGTTGGTCAATTGGACTTGTTGTTAGTTTGTTGTGGTGGTGGCGGATTAATTTCCGGTTGTGCCATTGCCACCAAAGCACTTTCACCAGATTGTCAAGTAATTGGAGTAGAACCAGAACTAGCAGACGATGCTACTCGTTCCTTTCACAGCAAAACCCTGCAAACTGTCCATAATCCTGATACTATTGCTGACGGCGCTCGTACTCCCAGCCTTGGTAAAATTACCTTTCCCTTGGTATTGCATTACGTTGATAATATGGTGACGGTATCTGAGGAAGCGATTCTTCGCACCATGTTTTTCTTGTGGGAACGGCTAAAAATAGTTGTTGAACCAACAGGCGTATTGGCAGCTGCGGCGTTACTAGAAGGTGTGGTGACAGCACCAAAAGCAAGAATTGGTGTAATTATCAGCGGTGGTAATGTGGATTTGGCACAGGTAGGTAAATTATATAATTCGTAATTCGTAATTAGGAAAGTCAGGCTGTATATTGGTTTCCGCCTTTTGTATCTGTCGAATGCTTTTTTCAAATTGGTATTATTCTCTGTGGAATTATAATTATGCAACCTTACCAAATTCGTTCTGAAACCATTGCAGATGTAGCTGCGATCGCCGAAGTTAATCAGCTAGCATTTGGAAGGCAAAATGAAGCATATCTAGTAGAACAGATTCGGCAAAGCGATCGCTTTATTCCGTCACTTTCCCTAGTTGCCGAGGTTGATGGTAAGGTCGTCGGTCATATTCTCTTCAGCTATGTCGATTTAGTGGGTGAGCAGCAATTACAGGTCTTGGCGCTGGCACCAATGGCAGTGCATCCCACAGTTCAGAGACAAGGTATCGGCACTCAGTTAGTTGAAACTGGACTTGCGATCGCCGATACAATGCAAGAATCCTTGATTATTGTGCTGGGACATCCTGCCTTCTACACTCGATTTGGCTTCAAGCCATCGATACACTACGATATTGAGCCACCTTTTTCAGTGCCAGAAGAAGCTTTCATGAGCAAGCCACTCAAACACCATCAAACAACTTACCGAGGAATAGTCGCTTATCCCCCCGCCTTCAATGGAGTCTAGTAATTGATCGCAGCAAATTTTGCCAAGTATGTAAAGATTTCTCAAAAAATCTTTCCCCACTCGCCAGCGAGTAATTTTGGATTAGTCAAATATCTCGTTCTCAGCTTTGACGTAAGCAATTGCTAAAGGTGTTAGTTGGCTTTCAAGTTGCGTGACAACAGTACGGTCAAATTCAGACCAAACTCGCTTTTGACCAAAGACACAAGGTTGTAAAATTCCCCACAGTTGACCATTTTCACATAGGTGAGCGTGAATTAGCGCCCGATGTCCAAAGTTCCGACGCTCAAACTCTTTATTGACAATTTCTGGGCTGGCAGTTTCCACATCTTCAACATAAACGGAAGGGTCGGTTCGGAGTGCCGCAGCAAATAACGGGTCTTCTTCTGGTAATGAAACTGGCTCTAATTTCCAATCGGAGTCTATAATAATCGGAATTTGTTGATTTCGTCGCCAGCAAAAAGCAACTTTGCCAAGCTGAGTTTGAGGATTTCGCAGATAGAGAAAACAGCGATCGCACTCCAATACTTCCCCAAGTGCCGGCAAGATTGCAGCAAAGATAGAATCCAGTTCGCTATAGCTGTCCAGAATACTTTGTATGGTTGTTGGTAAAGCTAGGTCAGTCATTAAAACACAGGCCTTTTTGTTGAGTATTTTCTCAACTATCTGCAATTAAAAACATCACCCCATCGATACAGACAAGACATAAGCCTGAGTTACTGAATTCTGAACGGTAACTACACCCAAATTCAGCTTGCGATCGCTGTTCTCTACACTACCAGTAAATAGTGTTAGTAATGGGATTGGATTGAAAAATCGTTCTATTCTTTTTCCCTCAAGGTATTAATTCCTCTTGCCATCTCCAAATCAGCGAACGTACAGTTTCAAGGGAAGGTTTCCTAGATTTCGCATTTTGAATGACGTGGGGACGCGAGAAAAGGTAGACAAGGTAGAATTTTTTCCCATCTCTCCAATACCCAATCCCTAAGTCGCAGGTGCAAAAGTATCTACGATTTTTTATCAAAATTAGTTGCAACTCATAATCATTTCGACTATGATTTATTTAGATAAATTGGATAAAAAATCCCAGCGATGGAAAGCCTTGTTATTGGTGCGATTGCCAGTTTAGGAGCAGGACTTGCCACAGTCATCGGTGCCTTGCCGATTTTACTGCCAATAAATCTTACGCAGCGAATACAGGGAATTATGCTGGGTTTTGGTGGGGGAGTGATGTTAGCGGCAACATCATTTTCTTTAATAGTACCTGGTACAGAGGCAGCTGTAGCCCAAGGTCAATCCCAAGCAAGTGCGGCTTTAATCATAGTTGCAGGGGTGTTGCTAGGTGGAGTATTTCTGCAACTGGCCCATCGGTTTATGCCCCACGAACACTTTTTCAAAGGCAAAGAAAACGTTACTCACAATAACCTCAAGCGAATTTGGTTATTTATTGCTGCAATTACTATTCACAACTTCCCCGAAGGATTAGCAGTAGGAGTAAATTTTGGTAACAACAATATTGCTGATGGAATTCCTGTAGCCTTGGGAATCGGCTTGCAAAACATCCCCGAAGGTTTAGTAGTTGCCTTATCTTTAGTAGCAGAGAAATATTCAGCAGGTTATGCTTTGTGGATTACATTGCTCACAGGTTTAGTCGAACCAATTGGTGGTTTGATTGGTGCAGGTGTGGTGAGTATTGCTAATTTTATCTTGCCTTGGGCGATGGCATTTGCAGCGGGAGCAATGTTGTTTGTAATTAGTGATGAAATTATCCCTGAATCTCATCGCAAAGGCTTAGAAAAAGAAGGAACTATAGGTGTGATGTTGGGCTTTGTAGTCATGATGTTTTTGGATATTGCTTTGGGGTAAAAAATTGCTGAGTACAGACGCGATTATACTCTTACGAGAAGCCGCTCTTAGGAGCGTCTACGCGTCTGTACAAGGGAGTGATGAGTATAGTTTTCTTCTCTGCCTCTCTACCCCTCTACCCCCCTGCCTTCTTTCTTAACAAGGAGCAAAATATGAACTTTACTCGCTTTGAACACATCAATCTTAGTTGCAAAGATATTGATGTAACCAAGAAGTTTTACCAAACTCTGTTTCCTGATTGGTATGTGCGTGCTGAAGGTGTATTCAATGGCGATCGCTGGATGCATTTTGGCAATAATCAATTTTATCTTGCCCTGAATAACGATTCTGAGCAAGAGCGGGTGCATCAGCCCTACGAAAGCATAGGCATTAATCATGTTGGCTTTGTAATCAAAGACGGCGAAGCTATGACAAAAATGCTTGAAGCTGAAGGCATTGAATATTACACAATGACAGCACCCGAAACCAAGCACAGAATTTATGTCAATGACCCAGATGGCAACGAAATTGAGTTAGTAGAATATAACCCTGAGTATGCATTGAAGTAATTGATTAGTTCTGAATAATTCGATTGATGAGCAACAGGAGAAAATTACCATGAGTACCACTAAAAAAGTTGCAGTCGTCACAGGTGGAAATCGCGGTTTGGGATTTGAAGCTTCTCGACAATTGGCTAAAAAAGGATATCAGGTAATTCTCACTAGTCGAGATGAGGCGAAAGGCAAAGCTGCGGCTCAGGAGTTACAATCTGAAGGATTAGATGTAATTTCTCATCCCCTTGATGTTACTAGTGATGACAGCAGTCGGAAACTGGCTGAATTCATTCGCCAGCAATTTGGCAAACTCGATGTCTTGGTAAATAACGCAGGCATCTACATTGATAATCAAGCAGGTAGTAATAGTGTTTTTAATGCCAAGATTGACACATTGCAACAAACAATTGACTCAAATGTATATGGTGCTTTGCGAGTGACTCAGGCGTTGATTCCTTTGATGAAGGAACAGAATTATGGACGAATCGTAAATGTTTCTTCTGGTATGGGACAACTAACTGATATGGAAGGAGGTTCCCCAGCATATCGCCTTTCCAAAACAGCTTTGAATGCCCTAACACGAATTTTTGCCAGTGAATTAAAAGGCACAAATATTTTAGTTAATTCTGTGTGCCCAGGTTGGGTGAAAACTGATATGGGCGGCCAAGAAGCACCACGAACTCCAGAACAAGGAGTTGATACCATTGTGTGGCTGGCAACTGCTCCCGATGGCGGCGCTACTGGGGGATTTTTCCGCGATCGCCAACCAATTGATTGGTAACAAAATATTTCAAAATTGTTCACTTTTTGGAAGTATATGTTTTCATGACCAAACTCTAGCTGGAAAGGCATTAACACAGGCTTTATCTGTCTTACCAGTTTCCTTTTTCTCACTTAATATTATTTATCGATCCCAGAAATAACCTATCTTCCGTGAGTAGCGATATCTGAAGCGATCGCATCTTTAAATAGTCTCAAAATCTGTGAGGAAAATGTGTGGCTTGATACAATAATTCCTTGATGGCTGTTATATGCTTTCAGCACCCTTTACTTTTACCCTTGTAGCGGAAATATCCGCTAAAGAAGCACCAGAGCGATAGGGAATTCCCCCTAAACAAGTACGATTGATATTCTCAACCGCAAAGCTTGTGTAAGGGTATTAAATGATTTCCTACGTCCTGGTGATTTATTTATTTTTTATTCTGCAAAATTATATTAATGTGAGTCTGCAATCGTTTGTTTTTATAACTATAGAGTTGTGCTGAGACAAAACAGCACATTGCGCGCGCAATAGCAGGTTGTAGTCATCATTACTTTTAGATAAATCCATAAATTCAATTTCAAAATATATTTTTAATAAGACAGAAGCCCATGCACTGTTGCTCAACAAAAGAGTACAGGTGCTGCAACTCGGTTTGATGAAATATACCCGATCGCCCTATCGGCTATTAAAATCAATTTGCTGGGATAATCAGCAAAATTGAAATTTTTGGAGTTTTCTCACCCCGTGCTTACTTCCGTGTTACCGACAATCAACGCCCTAAAGCAACCCACGAGTGATGCTTGGATAGAACAAGCGATCGCTAATTTAGATATCATCTTGCTTGACCACTCCCACTGCGAACGCAAAGCAGCAGGTGTGGCGTTAAATTTTATGTTTCGCTATCCTTCCAATACTAAAATGGTACGGGAATTAACTGCGATCGCCCGCGAAGAACTAGAACACTTTGAACTAGTTAATCAGTGGCTAGAACGCCGGAATATCCCCCTTGCGCCCCTGTCGCCGCCTCCTTACGGTGCTGGGTTGAAAGCCCAAGTTCGCCCTCACGAACCAGAACGCTTTTTAGATTCCTTACTAGTCACTGGTTTAATAGAAGCCCGTAGCCACGAACGCCTAGGCTTATTAGCTACACACTGTCCTGAGCTAGAATTAGCCAAGTTTTACCGAGGCTTAATGGCATCAGAGGCGCGGCATTATGGTACATACTGGGTTTTAGCAGATACTTACTTTGACAGGGAAATTGTCATGCAACGGCTTGATGAATTGGCTACAGTCGAAAGTGAGTTACTAGTAAAGTTACATCCAGAGCCTAGAATTCATAGTTAGTATAATAATGCGATAGATATGATGCTTCAGTTAACACACATCAGGCTGCTAGTCTCCAACTTTAAAGATTGTTTTCTGTTTTACCGTGATGTGCTGGGATTTCAGATTGATTGGGGTGACGAAAATAGTTGGTACGCCGAGTTGCACACCGGAGATAATGTCAAGCTGGCTTTATTCAGAAAAGAGTTAATGGCTGAAGCAGTCCCCAGCGCCTATCAACCTTCTGCTATCGAATGTCACAACAAAGTAGCTTTAGTTTTCGCCGTAGATAATGTGGATGAGCTATATCAGCACCTTAAAGAGCATAACGCCATAATTGTGACTCAACCTCAAGATCGCCCGGCATGGGGTCTACGAACCGCTCATTTCCGCGATCCCGACGGCAATTTGATTGAAATCTTCAGCAATCTGGGTACTGTAGGCTAGAGTCTCGCTGCCAGCAACTACCCGATGTCTGAACTACAGCCTAACCAGACCCCAAACTTTAGCCGCTTTGCTGACTGGTGTTTGCACAAAGATAGCCTCTCAGAAGAGGCAAGGCATACGGTTGAGGTGTTGCTGGAAATCGCTGGCACATCAGATTGCTATGAAGCAGAGCGGATACTATTAAACTACACTGAACTTCGTCTTCGTGCGTATCAATCTGAGCGGATTTCAGACCTAAGACCGTTATTTGGGCTAATTAAACTCAGAGAACTGGATCTAGGTTTAAATCGCATTTTAGACTTGAGTCCTTTATCTGAACTGATTAATTTAAGAAAACTGCGTCTTGATTACAATCAAATCTCAAACCTGAGTCCACTGTCTGGACTTATCCAACTTGAAGAACTGCATCTTCAGGGCAATAGTATTTCAGATGTAAGTCCACTGTCTGGGTTGAGTAACCTCAAAGTATTGGATCTTAATAGTAATAGTATTTGTGACCTCAATCCTTTGTCTGGACTTACTAATCTCTTGGAACTATATTTACGCTACAACAATATTACAGACTTGAGTTCACTGTCTAAACTAACCAATCTGGCTAAACTACATCTAGGTAACAATAGTATTTCAGACCTGAGTCCACTATCTGAACTGACTAACCTAACCTATCTATATCTAGAAAGCAATACCATTAGTAACCTCAGTCCGTTGTCGGGGCTAACCAACTTATTTGACCTGAGTATTCCTTATAATCAAATTTCAGATTTTAGTCCAATATCAAGTCTTATCAACTTGGGACAAGTATATTTAGATTGCAATCGCTTTTCAGACCTGAGTGTGCTTTCTGGACTGACTAATCTCAAGGGAGTGGATATTGCCCAATCGGAACAAATTGTATATGACTCGAGCTGGTTGCTTCCTTTGCAAAATAAATGGCATTCTTTATTAACTGTACCAATAAATGAACAAAAAGCTATAAAAATAGTAAAATCCATCTATGCAGTTATTGGATACGAAGAACCTAAGATTATTGTTTGCTCTAGTCCAAAAATCAATGTTACATACTTAGGCGAACAACAAAACTGGGGAGAGTCCTTATTTGGTGAAATCTGGTATTCTATAGGACAAAGAAATCAATCTCTGTGGTTTTTGATGTCCTCACACCTTCAAAATCAAATTTCACAAGAGCAGCCTCTAAGGTCAATCATAGAGGGACTATCGACAGAAGATGATAGTATTGAAAATGAATATGAAGAAGATGAAAAAAATACTAATAATTTTAAATTTTTAGAAGGGTATTATATCACCTCTGATGACCTTATGAATATCATTGGTGCAACGAAGTTATTAGTCCGTGAATTGCAATATCAACTTTCCGCTCAAGAACAAGAACTATTACAATGCCTAAATCAGCTATTTGAAAACTGTGGTTGGATATTTCCGTTTGAAAAAGTGTGTGTCGTGTGCGATCGCCCCCGTAAAATTTGTTTAGACAGTGATAATCACCTACACGCCGAAGCCGAACCAGCAATCCAGTTTGCCGATGGTTGGCATACTGGATACTACTATCACGGTGTCAAAATCCCTGAGAAATACGGCAAGCTACATCCCCAGCAATGGCAACCTCAATGGCTTTTAGAAGAAGATAACGCCGAACTGCGGCGCGTCTTAATTCAAGGTATCGGTTACGATCGCATCTGTGAGGAACTACAAGCCCAGGAACTTGACTCTTGGCAAGAATACACTTTACTTTGCATCGATGCTGATGTCGATGTTGAGCCAATTCACCTATTAAAAATGACTTGTCCTAGTACTGGCAGAATTCACACCTTAAGAGTACCGCCTGACATCAAATCTGCAAGAATTGCTATTCAATGGGTAAATTGGGATATAGATCCAGAAGATTTTGCTGTACAAACCTGAAATATTATTTCTCAAAGTTTGATAATAAGAGCTTGCGATTCATATCCAGAATTTACCAATTTAAGATACTAAAATACGAGGACGAATGGTTTCTTTAATTGTCTTGCCTGATGTTTGTTCTGCTAACCTTAATTCATAGTTTTTCTGAAGATTTAGCCAGAATTCTGCACCAGTTCCAAAATACTGTCCTAATCGCAAAGCTGTATCAGCTGTTATCCCTCTTCTACCCTTAATTATTTCGGTAATCCTGTTTTTAGGAACATGGAGAACACGAGCTAAATCACTCGCAGTCATTCCGAGTTCAGTAATTTCATCAGCAAGAATTTCTCCGGGGTGAATAGGTGGACGCGCCATTTAACTCTCCTTCTGCGATAATCTATGATTTCTATGTTGAAGGGCTTAAGATAATCATCAGGCCAGTTCAAGCAAATTCTCCATTGGTCATTAATTCGCATACTGTACTGACATTTTCTATCCCCTCCCAAAGACTCAAAGCGATTACTTGGTAATTGCTCAAAGCTTCTTTGTTAGGGGCTGCTTCTAAGATGTCAAATCGTTTTTGTGCCTGTCTCTCAAAAGATTGAAATTCTCTAACTCTTTTTCCTAAAGCAAATATTTCCGTCCTTTTATCCTTGTATTTAGGGTTTCATCTGACGGAGACATATAATAAAATAGCAGTACTGTTAGGGGTTACGTAACTTGTAACTTATGAGAATTATACTAACACAAAGAATTGATATGGCGGCATCCGTTCTGTTAAAGATGACTTGTCTCAGTAGTGACAGAATCCACACCTTAAAAGTACCGCCTGACATCAAATCCGCAAGAATTGCGATTCAGTGAGTAAATTGGGATATAGATCCAGAAGATTTTTTTGTGCAAACCTAACCCACAAATGGTGATGAGAGACAATTACGGAGATTTTTTGATTCGTAACTGGGAGGAGAGCGATCGCACAAGAGCCGCCTCAGTCATCAGTTATGTATTATCAGAATACGGTCTGGGTTGGGAACCCAACGGCGCGGACAAAGATGTCCTGCAAGTAGAGGAACATTACTTAGCAGCTGGCGGTGAATTCTGGGTAATTGAACACCAAAGCCAGATAGTAGGTACTGGGGCATACTATCCCGTCCATCGTGGGGAAAAAGCTGTAGAAATCCGCAAAATGTATCTTTTACCCAGCGTTAGAGGTTTGGGATTAGGGAAATTTTTGTTACAACAGCTAGAAGCAGCCATCTCCTCCCGCGGTTTTCAGCAAATTTGGATTGAAACCGCCAGCGTTTTGGTAGAAGCAGTCAAGTTATATGAAAGCAACGGCTACCAACCAGCAACAGGTGTAGAAACAACTCGCTGCGATCGCGTATATGTTAAGTCAGTGGTCAGTGGTCAGTAGTCAGTGGTCAGCGGTCAAAAACAACTAACAACTGACAACTGACAAAGGACAAAAATTGAATGCTCAAAGGCTTACTCAACCTTTTTCTCCAATCCAATTGCCCCTTGTGTCAAAGAAGCACATATGACGAATTATGTCAATATTGTGCCAGACAATTGCAAAGCTGTCACCATAAAGACCCTAGCTGTTTATGGCAAGACCCAATACCAATATTTGGCTGGGGAGTTTATGGCGGTACTCTCAAACGAGCGATCGCAGTCATGAAATATGAGAATCAACCTCAAATGGCTCGTCCTTTGGGTCAATTGTTAGGAGAAGCATGGTTGTTAAATTCACCCAATCGTGACAATCGGCTTGTAGTCGTGCCGATTCCACTTCATACCAGCAAGCAAAAACAACGCGGCTACAACCAAGCTGCATTGATAGCCCAAAGTTTTTGCCAAACAACTGGACAAAAATTAAAACTAAATGGTTTAGAAAGGGTGCGAGAGACGAAAGCGCAGTTTGGTTTATCAGCATCTGAGCGAGAGAACAACTTGGTTGAAGCTTTTGCTGTTGGGCCAGAACTTCGCGATCGCTGCCTAGATGCCCCAGTCTTATTAGTGGATGACATTTATACTACTGGTGCTACTGCCTTTGCTGCCGTGCAAACACTTCGTCAGCGTGGAATCGCAGTTTTAGGATTAGCAGCAGTTGCTACTGCCGTAAAAGATAACCATACCAAGAAATCATGGGCAAGCCATCCATGAGAAATCTATAATTGACCAAAGAAAGGATGAAGTATAAAGGATGTTCGACGAAGTCGTTCGCGTTCCCCGTTTGCAATAGCGTCTCCAAAGGAGAAGGGGTTGCCGTTCGGCTTTGCCGTTCCTAAAAGGTAGGCTAGGGTAGGATGAAAAAAGAGGGTAACAACTCGGACTCAGAGTAAGCTGATTCATCCGTAGGTTTTACTTTACACTTCATCCGCGTCTACATACTTCATACTTCAGGTGACTGATTATCCTGTGTTTGTGGGAACATTACTTGAAATGTATGAATAAAGCATTTGCTGCGGGTTTGAAAAAATTAATTATCGTTCCTGCCACATTGTTGGCAATTGGCGTAAGTACAAGAGCAGCATTTGCTCAAAATAAGTTATATAGTCCAATTCCTTTAACTACTAGCAGTACTGAACTTGCCGATACACTCTCAGAGAAAGATATTCCCACAGGTCAGGGTGGATTCGCCCGTGATTATACGGTGAAATTGAACAAAGGCGATAATCTAGCAGTCGATCTATCCTCTGAGAACTTTGACAGCATCATCACACTGTTAGCACCCGACGGATCGACACTAGCAGAAAACGATGATGGTCCCGACGGCACTAGTAATTCTCTACTATTTACCCGTATCAACGAGACTGGGACGTATATCATTCGTGTCCGGTCATTTGGAGAAACTGGAGTTGGAAACTTTAAACTCAAGGTGACAAAGCTGCAACCAATTAAGTAAAGTGCTGAGTAGTAGAGACGCGATTAATTGCGTCTGTGCAAGAGTTAGGAGTTAAGAAGAGGATAGGGGGCGGAGGCGATAGAGGGAATAAAGAGTAGTTTGTGTATAGTCTTTTCCCTTCTGCCCCTCTGCCTCCTAACTCCCCAAAATGGTCACCACACAGAGAAATAAAGCTTCAGTCCACTCAACGACTGCGCCGTAGGTATCTCCTGTATGACCGCCTAATTTGTGATTGAACCATGCTGCGGTGAGAGTGGCGATCGCAATCCCGGCAAGTATCATTCCCAGTGCGAAAAATAGGTGCTTGCCATCTCGCAACCAAAGTAAACCACTTAAACTGAACAATAACAGCAGTCCTGGTAATAAATCTTTATATGAACGAATGGCTTGCTTGTGAAATGCGCCTTTACCTGTAGGTTTTAAGTAAGGATATCGAGCAATTGCCACTTGTTGTCCCCAACGTGCCCAGCCGCAAGCCGCCATCATCACTAACCAGCGGTTTTCTCCGATATCTGTTAAGGCTGTTGTTTTCAGCAATAATATAGCGATCGCTGCCATTGCTCCAAACGCGCCTGTAGCGCTATCTGCCATTACCTCCAATCGCCGCTTTGGGTCGCCCACTGCCAAACCATCGGCAGTATCCATTGCCCCATCTAAATGCAATCCTCCAGTTATAGCAACCCAAACCCCCACTACCAAAGCACTACGAGTTAGCACTGGCATACCCAGATAATTCATTCCCGCGTCGCATAACCCTAAAATTCCCCCGATCGCCAACCCTACAAACGGTGCAAGATGTGCCACTTCTTGGAAATCCAACCCATTTAGATAAGGCAGGGGAATAGCAGTGTAAAATAATATACTAGACAATAACTTTAAAAGTAGCTTTTCTCCCCACTTCCACCACCAAGGCTGATTCGTCATATTAGTTATATTAGTTAAGAGCCAGTAGCGGAATGAAACTCACAATGCTCTCACAAGTGGCAGCAGCAAATTTTAAAGCTTTAAATAAGATTGCTTGCGATTAAAGACTCATCCAGAAAATTTTGTTATGCTGATTTCGGTAACATAACCTATTTAGTATAAATTGTAACGTAGCATTATAAAATCTAGTAAGCTAAAATTTCACTATTGCAGCATGGCGGAAATAACTACTGTACCCTCTGCTCCTCTACCTCCTGCATAGCTACCTTCTCATACTAGAGAGAGTTGTGTTTTGTATCTTTCAACCAATAACTTACCCTGAATCATTAGACGATCGCCCCACAAAATTGATATTTTTTTAAATGTAGGGGGCCAACAGGCTGTTCAATGGATTGTGTAAGCTGTGTTGTACCTTACCTTCGCTCAATTCATATTTTCCTATGAGTCATCATCTACCCGACACCAGGATACCAGCTCCGTGCATTGTAAACACGGGCATTATTGTGAATAAGCTCGACATGCGCCGCTTGCTGACTGATTTAGGTCGAGTCCACTACATCTACACCCAAGAAGGCAAACCACAGAGCGAGGGTGAAGGGGATGTGATGGAAGTATTTGCCAATCCGCAACGGTCTACTCTAGTTGCTAACCGGGCGCTTTACCTGAATGTTTGTAGTTTTGATTATCTGGAACTGAAACAGTCTCCGCAGCAAGAACCCTGCTTTGATTTGATGCAAGAAGGTATGTGTCTGCGGCTAATTCCCCTTTCGACCCCTTTACAAGAGCGAAGGGAGCGGAACTTGAATGTCAGCGCCATAGAAGCGATGATGGAGCAAGTCCTCTCAGCCAGATGGGATGCGGAAATTGACGATGACTGTTCTGACTCATTTTAGAAGAGGGGAAGTCAGGAGTCAGGAGTCAGGAGTCAGGAGTCAGGATATTCTGACCCCTATTTTGACTATGACAACTGAATGCAGCCTTGTATGGCATACCATGTACACAGGAAGTTGGTAGGACTTAGTAGTAAGTGCTTAAATGTTTACTACGAGTTGATTGCCAATTTTTGTGTGTTGATAATTAGCGAAATAGTATTATTTTTACCTTGAGTGCTATATTTTCTTTTCAATCCCTTGCTTGCTGTAGCCAGACAAAAGCCAGAGCAGGGGTATTTTTCACTCCTCATGGCCCTGTGGAAACTCCCAGATTTATGCCAGTTGGGACGCTGGCAAATGTCAAAACCGTGACCCCAGCCCAACTTAAAGACACTGGGGCACAAATGGTATTATCTAATACTTACCATCTCCACCTGCAACCAGGGGAAGCAATTGTCGCTGGAGGTGGTGGGTTGCACAAATTTATGGGCTGGAATGGACCAATGCTCACTGATTCCGGTGGATTTCAGGTTTTCAGTTTGAGCGAAATGCGAAAAATTACAGAAAAAGGAGTAACTTTTCGCTCACCCCATGATGGACAAATCATTAACTTAACACCGGAACGCTCCATCGAGATCCAGAATACTCTGGGGGCAGATGTGATCATGGCATTTGATGAATGTCCTCCCTATCCCGCTACTCGCCAAGAGGTGGAAGCTGCCACCAATCGGACTTACCGCTGGTTAGAACGCTGTATTACAGCTCATCAACGCAGCGATCAGGCACTATTTGGGATTGTGCAAGGTGGTGTGTATTTGGATTTGCGTTCCCAAGCTGCTGTGGCTTTAGCTCAACTGGATTTGCCTGGATATGCCATTGGTGGCGTGAGTGTGGGAGAACCGCCAGAATTAATGGCTCAGATTGTGCAAGCGACAGCACCACTGCTACCACCTGAAAAGCCGCGTTACTTGATGGGGGTGGGTACTTATCGGGAAATGGCAATTGCGATCGCTTCTGGTGTAGATTTATTCGATTGTGTGATTCCCACCCGTTGGGCGAGACATGGCACGGCGATGGTACGAGGCGATCGCTGGAATTTAAAAAATGCTAAGTTTCGTGAAGATTTTGCACCATTAGACGACACTTGTCCTTGTTATGCTTGTCAAAACTTCAGCCGCGCCTACATATCTCATCTAGTGCGATCGCAAGAAATTTTAGCCTATACATTATTAAGCATTCACAACATTACCGAACTAATTCGTTTTACCCAAAAGATCCGAGAAGCAATATTAAGCGATCGCTTTTTTACAGAATTTGGCCACTGGCTTGAGGGAGATGGGGGGACAGAGGGACAAAAATAACTACTGACAAACGACTATTGTACAGACGCGATTAATCGCGTCTCTAATAATGACCAATGCCCAAACCATGTTAAGATACATCTCAATTATGAAAGCTGTGTTGGATTAGGTGGATTTAAACGAACATGGAAGCAGCAATTTTATTAGCAAAACTGCCAGAAGCTTACCAAATCTTTGACCCTTTGGTAGACGTTCTCCCTGTTATTCCCGTCTTCTTCTTGTTGCTTGCTTTTGTATGGCAAGCAGCTGTTGGGTTCAGATAAGTTAATTTATTGTTAATTGCGGGGACAGGTAAAATACCTGTCCTATTTTTTTGCAGCATCTTCTTATTTAAACTTTGTATTTATTAATAATTTGTAATAAATTGCGATGAATTAAGTAAGATAGGTATAAAGTCTGTTTAAAACTCAGCCTTTCCAGACACGCTTACAGTCAACGAGGAATTAATCGGCTATGGGTAATATCAAATTTGTTAAAGAAAACAAAGAAGTAATAGCGGCGGATGGTGCTAATCTCCGACTAAAAGCGATTCAAAACGGTATTGATATATATACATTGCTTGGCAAAATGACAAATTGCGGCGGCTACGGTCAGTGTGGCACCTGCATTGTCGAAATAGTCGAAGGAATAGAAAATCTTTCCACACCAACAGATGTAGAAAACCGGAAATTAAAGAAAAAGCCTGCAAATTACCGCCTTGCCTGTCAAACTTTAGTGAATGGGCCTGTAAGTGTAGTAACTAAGCCTTAATCCTTTAGGTTTATTCTCTGGCAATATTTGCCAAAGAGTAAGTAAAAAATTTGAGCTAATACTGGCATTGATGATGCTATTCTAAAGTTGTTGACTGGAAATTAGAGAGAGGCTTTCTTGCTATGCAAGTTAATGACCTAGGGTTCGTAGCGAGCATTCTGTTCGTGCTAGTTCCCGCTGTGTTTTTAATAATTCTGTACATTCAAACAGCTAGCCGCGAAGGTAAAAAAGATTAAGAGTTTGTGTATAAGATAAAAGACCCCTGCACCATTGGTATAGGGGTTTTTGTTTATCAACCGCTAAATTTATTTAGACATTAAGCAACTGTCCGTGCTAACAACACAGGACAACTGGCATTGACTCGAACGTAGTCAGACAAAGAAGCGCCTACTAGTCTGTCTATATCAACAAAACTTTTAGCCACTGATGGACGACGGTCTGGAGAACCGAGCAATAGTAGGTCTACGTTTAACTCCTCTGCCAAGCGACAAATTTCTTCACCAGGCTTACCGCTGCTGGTGAAACAACGAGCTTGCACACCTTGTCTTTGCGCTTCCGCAACTGCTGCTGCCAAAGTTGGATTTTTTTCTGGGCTAATTTCACTTACTTCAGATGTTTTGCCCCGTAAATCTGTAGTAACGTTACTCAAAATTAATTGACCACCTGGAATATCTCTCAACAAAAATAAGGCCAAACTCAAGCAGTGTTTTGCTGCATCGGAGTTGTCTATCGCCACCATAACGCGCCTAATTTTTTTGACATAAATGTCATCTTTTACCAGCAACATGGGGCGAGAAGATAGTTGAAAAACATACTGACTAACTGAGTTAGATAAAATCGATTGCAAACGCTTAAGTCCGCGCGAACCCATAATAATTAAGTCAGCGTCAATTTCATCTGCTACTTGGCAAACTACATCTTTGGGTTCGCCCTGTCGCAAAATTGAAGAAACTTGACTAGGGTCTAAATTTAAAGTTTGAATAGCATTAGCCAGAATTTTACCACCCTCTTCCCATTTACCTGTCATAGCAGCAGCAGTATTTTGGGCAGGAACAACATGCAAAACTGTCACTTTTGCTTGTTGTATTGATGGTATTTCTTTCAATGTCTTGAGCATTTCTTCTGCATGTCCCAAGCCAGAAACCGCTAGCAAAATTTTTTCTATCATTGTTACTTCTTGTTGTTAGGGTTGCTTTGATGTTTGCTCTTAGTACTTAGTTCGTACTAGGCTCAGTTGAGGTTTTCAACGCCTTATTCAACAACCTAGTCAGTAAGTCGGTACAAATTAACTCTTAGTAATCAGTCATTAGCATTCAAAATATATGACAAATAACTAAGATGTATTGAGTTTATTTGCACCTAGTTACGTACGCTTTTTAACTAGGCTTCAATGATTAAGCATACTATCAATGTAGCTCAATAAACTTCATAAATTATTATGTCAGTTATTATTTTTAATCTATATTTACTATTTTTAATTATAAATAAGTTAAGTATTGCAAAGCAGTACCAGCAAAATTGCCTAAAGCATAGCATTTTTAACTTACATAGATAATAATTTCTGTGTCGCGTAGGTTGTTAATATTCAATCTTGTAAACTGCGATCGCCCTTAGCGTTGGCGCAGCCATCGCCATTCTATATGCTTTATTAATAAGTGTTTTTACTCTTGATTATTAATAGTTATTCTGAATTTTTTTAGATGCCTAAATCAGATTGGCATCTAAATTTTTGTAAAGGAAATATTAATTTATCTACGCCAAAAATCCTGAGATCAAACTTGTTAAAGCACTTTTTCAAGTTGATTAGCAGTCATTGCTGGCATCCCCAAAATCTTATACAAAGCTGGATTAAACTCGCCGCGAACAGTGAGGAGCATCGCTTGAATTAAAGCATTAGCTTTGAGAATAGTCTCTTGGAATTCCATTTCTACATCAGATAGAGCGACAATGCCACCTCCTATACCTATAGAAGTTTTATCTGGTGTTAGCACTGCGGTACGGATGACAATATTGAGGTCTGCTGAACCGTTAAAACCCAAGAATCCTAGCGCTCCTGAATAAACTCCTCGTGCCTCATGCTCAAGTTTGTCAATAATTTCCATAGTTCTGAGCTTAGGCGCACCTGTCATTGAACCACCAGGAAATGCCATACGAATGCAGTCTGTAGCAGCCATCTCTGGACATAAACGACCACGGATAGTAGTCACGAGTTGATGCACTGTCGCATAAGTTTCCACCTCCATCAATTTCGGGACGTGGATACTGCCTACCTCGCAAACTCGTCCCAAATCGTTGCGTAACAAATCGACAATCATCAAGTTTTCAGCACGATCCTTTTCACTGTGACGCAAACTTTCATGGAGTAAGAAATCTTCTTGGGGAGTCTGTCCGCGTCGCAAAGTACCCTTGATGGGTTTAGTTTCTACCCATCCTTGGCGGTCAATCTGCAAAAATCGCTCTGGGGAGGAACAAGCAATGGCAATATCGCCAAAACGCAGAAAGGCAGAGTAAGGAGCCGGATTAATTTGACGTAATGTACGATAAAACTTTAGCGGGTCGGGAGTTGTATCTGTGTACAACTGATTTGTCAGGCAGACTTGGTAAGTTTCTCCTTCATAGATTTCCTGTAGACATTTGTGGATATCATCCTTGTATGTCTGGTATGAGCGACTGAGGCGGAAAGTCACAGGATTTGAGATCGTATCTGTCACGATAGAAGGAAGGGGAGGAAGTTTTCGCAGTCGTTTTTCTATTAGCTCAAACCAAGCTTGAGCTTGTGCCGTTTCACCCCTGCTAGCGAGATACACTAAATAAGTGGTTTGTTCTTGGTGGTCGAAGGCAATTATCCGGTCGGCTAAAAGAAAGATGGCATCGGGAAGGGATGAGGCATGTACTAGCAAAGATCCACATTCTGCCTTGAGTTCATAACCGAAATAACCAACAAACCCACAGTTAAAATTAAAAGGCAACTCATCAGACTGGCAACAGCGGCGATTAATTTCTCGTTTGAGATACTCGAAAATACTTTCTTGAGAGCGTGTTACTTTACCAGATTGAGTGATAGTGAGTTCTTGGGGTTGGGTACGGTAGCGAACTACTAAGCTGTTTGTCCCTCCACCTCCTCCCATGAAAGAGAAACGGGACAAACCCGGCTCTACCCGGCTACTATCGAGCCAAAAAGCGTTGGCATCTTCTCCAAAAAGATGAACGAACGCCTGTTCTGCATCAGCATAGTAATCCAATTTTTTACTGTAAATTTCAAATTCTTGGTTTTGTTTTTGGGGTGAGGAGTTAATGGAGATGGGGAAAACTTTTCTGCTGTCTTTTTTTGGTAATTGTTTTTGATTTCTGTTGTTTTGCTCGATAAATTGCTCGGTAATTTCTTTGAAGTTTTGCAGCAGTTTGTATCCATACTCAGTACAGATAGATTCTGGATGGAACTGTACTCCCCATAAAGGATGGTGTCGATGGCGCAACCCCATCACGAGTCCTTCTGCTGTCCAAGCGACTTTTTCTAAACAACTAGGCAATTCTTCGGAAACCAGCAAGGAATGATAGCGTACCACACTGAAGGGAGTGGGAATTTCTTGGAATAAATCGCAACCATTGTGGTAGATGTCACTTAATCTTCCATGTCTAACTTCTGGTGCGTGGATGACCTTGCCACCATAATAGTAGCCAATTCCCTGATGACCGAGACAAACGCCAAGCAAGGGTACATCTATATGTTGCAGTAACTGTTGGCAGATACCAAAGTCTTTAGCCTTTTCTGGACGACCAGGGCCAGGAGAAATAACCACGTTATCAAAGGCTAGCTCTTTCAAGTTATGCCAGTCTGCTCGATCGTTGTGAATCACCAGAGGAGGCTGACCATTTACTTCTGCTATCATCTGGTAAAGATTAAAAGTGTAAGAGTCGTAGTTATCGATAATTAGTGTTTTTATATCACTCATTTTAGGTACAGTTGAAATCTGAGAAGCCATATTCAGGCAACAACTACGACTCCTGCGATCGCAGGATTGCATCAACTTATAAATTAACGAAATATTTAAAAAGCTTCAATACATTCTCAACGTCAGAACCAAAATACAATATTGAGTAAAAATCCCAGACAAATTTCTCTAATTGTAAGCTTTTCACCTTTGTATCTTAGTGGTAAAAAAATTGGTTTTTGAACCACTAAGACACTAAGAAAGATAGATAGTTTTAGTTTACACTTTGAAAGGGCTGGCATCAATTTGCGAATGTACAACGAACTAATTCACTGTAATTACTACACCCGCACTTTCATTGGCGAACCTGTCCACTGCACACACAGCATAGGTTCCACTTTGAACAGTAGCAAAAGTTGTACCAGCAGACAAAATTCGCTGAAGAACCCAACTATCCCCACTCTGACGATAAAGCGTCCAAGAACGAACTGGCTGATTATCACCAGGTACCCAATTGAGTTTAGGGCTGATGAATCGCAGTTCTTTAGGAGGGGATGGCGGTACTGCATTCTGCCACGACATACTAGGTACTAATGCAGGTTTGGAATAAAGCGATTCTTTAAACTTGTCAGCAATGCCTTGGCGATTTTCATTGATAGAACTCATACTGAAGAAGATATTTCCTAGTGACAAGTCTGCTACTAGGTTGCGAGTAATTTTTACTTGCTTTTCAATCTCCTCATCTTTCCAAGCTTTACCATCCAGTTGGCCAATATTGTTACCTGCGTAAATGTGTCGCCGCTTGGGATTAATTTCTGTCCACCATTTCAACAATACGGGGTAACTCTGTTTTGTTTGGTCAGTGCGCCAATAGAGTTGGGGGGCTAAATAATCAACCCAGCCTTGCTCTAACCATTTCTTGGAATCAGCATACAGCACACTGTAGGCATCTAAGCCAGTAATTCCTGGTGGTTGTCCGGGGCGGTAAATGCCAAAAGGACTAATGCCAAATTTCACATAGGATTTTGTCGCTTTAATTCCCTGAGATAGGCGCAGCACCATTTGATTGACATTTTCACGCCGCCAGTCAGCTAAATTGAGTCCGCCACCTGCTGCTTTGTAAGCTGCGTAGGTTTTGTCGTCGGGGAAAGACTTACCCTCAATGGGATAGGGATAAAAATAGTCATCCAAGTGAATGGCATCCACATCATAGCGACGTACAACATCGATAATCACGTTGTATGCCCTATCCTGAACAATTTTTATGCCTGGATCCATCCACAGTTGATTGCCCCATTGGTAAACTACCTCTGGATTAGTTACAGCTATGTGGGGACGAACATTGGGCGCACCCTGAGTACTAGTCTTGGCGCGGTAAGGGTTGAACCAAGCATGAACTTCAATATTGCGTTTATGACATTCAGCGATCGCAAATTCCAAAGGGTCATAAAATGGTTCTGGTGCTTTACCTTGAGTTCCTGTAAGCCAAGCACTCCAAGGTTCTAATAGGGAATTATACAGGGCATCCCCCTCCGGTCGCACCTGCAAGATCAGGGCATTGAAGTTTAGCGCTTGTAATTGAGTAATAATTTCCAGCAGTTCAGCTTTTTGTTGTGCAGCTGTCAGTCCTGTTTTGGATGGCCAGTCACCATTCCACACGGTTGATACCCACGCACCTCGGAACTCTCGCTGATGACTTAGCTTGACAGTACCAGAGGGTGTTGGTGTTGGGATGGGGGTTGGTATTGGCGTGGGTGTTGGTATTGGTATTGATGCTGGCGGTACTATTAGGTAGGTAGAGGCAATCTTGTCAGCCTGCCCCTGATACACCAATAGCTGATAGACTATCACGGTTACATCTGCGCGAGTTGCCGCTAAAGTCGGGTTCAGTAATTTGATATTCGGGTAGCTAGCAACTAATCCGGCACTAGTAGCAATAGCCACTTGATTTTTGGCATAGGCAGGAATTTTAGCTGCATCTTGATAAATTTGCGGCAATGCACTTAGCAAGTCTGGTTTTACCTTGGTGGCAATCTCCAAGCCATTGACCATAGCAACTAAGACATCGCCCCTAGCAATGCGATCGTTGGGGCGGAAACGCCCATCGGGGTATCCTACAAGAAATCCTGTTTCGTAAACTTTTTTAATGGCACTTGCCGCCCAGTGAGTAGCAGGGACATCAACAAAAGGAACATACTGCCGCTTCACAGGTACTGTAAAGACTGCCGCAACGATCGCAGCAAACTCAGCGCGAGTGACTGAGTTATCTGGGCGAAAAGTCCCATTGGGATATCCATTCAAAACGCCACGCCCTGCTAAGGCTTCAATGAATAGGCGTGCCCAATGGTTTTGAACATCCGAGAAGCGCGTAGAAATAGATACCATTGTCGATTGCAGCTAACTTGCCTTGAGCTTAATATCCTTTGTTAATTTAACAAGATGAGAGCGATCGCGCTTGAATTGTCGTATAAATTTTCACAGTTACAGCCTCACACTCCTGTCTTGGATAGTAAAACGTGATGCGGGAGTTTATATAGGTATCAATCTTACAACTGGAAAAGACCGTTCTCGAACCCCTGATTTGTGTGTTGTCATCCAAGCTCAGTGGGCTAAGGTTAAGGCAGATAAAACTAGAGCAGTTGTATTGAGAGATGTGCCTTTACTGGTTGTGGAAATAGTTAGCCCTAGCAGCAAAAAAATAGACTATCAAACTAAAGAACAAGAATATAAAACTGTAGGAATTCCTGAGTATTGGATTGTAGACTTTCAACAATCTAAGACTACTATTATGATACTTAAGGAAGGAGAATATGAGCAAAGAGAATTTTTCGGTAGTGAACGAATTGTGTCTTTGACTTTCCCAGCATTAATTCTGACACCACAGCAGATTTTAACGGTTTAAGATAGTTATTAGCCAATTTTTTGTACAGCTTATGGTTAACATAGCAGGTCAACTCACTTTAGAAGAGTTTCTCGCACTACCAGAAGGAGATGTATACTATGAGCTTGTTGATGGTCAAGCAGTCCCTAAAGTGTCTCCAAAATATTTTCATTCAACTTTACAGCTAGCTTTAGGATTACTAATTCGTGCTTGGTGTAAAGGTAAAGGTAGAGTCCTTCCGGAGTGGGCAATTCTCTTAAAGCGTCGAGGGAAAGATTGGGTTCCTTTACCAGATTTAACCTACATTTCTTATGAACGTCTACCCGCAAGTTGGAAGCGTAATGAAGCTTGTCCTGCAATTCCAGAATTGGTCATTGAAATGATTTCTCCAGACCAAACCATGAAGCAATTGGAAGATAAAGCTAAAGATTATTTAGCAGCCGGTGTGTCACGAGTTTGGGTTGTAGATTCGGAAGCAATAAATATTAGAGTTTTTCTGCCGGATGGATCGTGTGAAGTTTACACGGATAACACACCCATTGTAGATGAGTTACTTCCAGGTTTGGAATTAACAACAAAGCAGATATTTGAAGAAGCTGAATTGATTTGAGTTTGGAAGAGCGATCGCACTTGTTTTAGAGGTTACTCTAATATAACTTTACTCGCTAAACTCTATAGTTACTGTAATAAGTATGGTAATTTTGGAGGTATTTTTGCCCGGACAAGTACAGCAGTAATGTTGTCATGGCCATTGTATTGATTTGCTAAATCAATTAATACTGTGATGCCTCGTTCCAGGTTAGCCCCAGTACTCAGCAGGGGAAGTAGGTGAGTTTGCCAATGGATTTCTAGTAAATCATTATCTGATAGACCGTCTGAGACAAGAATGAAGAGGCTATCTTCATCGATCTCAAAAAATTCCACATCGGGATTAATTGAGTTTTCATCCCGAGGCCCCAAGGCTTGGGTCAGTTGGTAAGCATCTGGACGAGCATAAGCTCTACTCGATTCTACTCCTCTAGCAATTTCGTGTTGACCAACTTGGTGATCTACTGTGATTTGTTCCAGTCCCCGCTTACCAGTCAGGCGATAGAGGCGACTATCTCCTACATGAGCAACTGCTGCTTGCGTGCCTTGAATTAAGAGCATGACCAAGGTTGTACCCATGCGCCCAACACCAGAACGGGCATTTTGTTGATTTACCTGATAAATTGCCTGATTAGCTAAATATACTGCTTGACGGATACTATCTTCCGTTGGTAGTTGGTTGGCAATCCAATGTTCTTGAAAGTATTTCTGTAAGGTGTTGACTGCCAACTTACTGGCTATTTCACCGTCAGCATGTCCACCCAAACCATCGCAAAGAATATACAAACCATGAGCTTGTAAGACTCGGTTTTTCGGTAATTGTGGCTTGTCAAATTTAGTGTCAATGCTAAAGCAGTCTTCATTGTGATGACATTTTCGCCCCACATCAGTGCCTCCAGCATCCTCCAAGCTACTTAACTGTATTGGCAGTACAACGGTTGGCAAGTCATCATCTTTGGCAAAGACATTTTCTAGCTCATTCAATTGCACAATAGTGTGTCTGCTAGTATCTTGACTAATCAAACTTGCTACCGGATCTGAAGATGATACTACTTCTATAGGTGAAATAATTCGAGCTTCAATCCTTGCTACATCGTCATCAGTGAGTCCTAATTCTTGCTGCAAATCCTTTAAATCATTACGAGTGGCTTCATTAAGAGGGAACTCTTGTTGAATTTCCTCATACAATACCTGTTCATATTCCTGTAAATTTGCTTTATGCTCGTGGTAGGGTTTGAGAACTTCATCTTCGATAGCAGCAGTAACTTCAGCAGACAGTCCCAATTTCTCTCGTTTCAGGTTAAGAAGCTTGCGAGCTGTAATAGTAAATTTCCCATCTCTCAAGCGTTGCTGAACTTCTTGGCGATACTTGAGCTTGGGATCGTCAACTCGGACTTTAGCCAGTAGAATTTTACCGCCTTCTCTAATTGGATAAATTTCCGGTTTCATTTTACCCGGAGCAGCATCTTGAACTTTTTCCCTAGCATATTCGTGTAACTCATCAATAGAAACTGCACTATCCCGATCCCGATCTGCAATTCCCGTCCTGATACCCTCAACTAAAAAATGGGTGTAAATTGAGAGGTCAAACCCCGGAAGCTCAAACGAATACTGTGTAGATGTACTAGATGTGAGAACAGCACGCCCTTCTCCACCTAGCTTTTGTTGGACGGGTACAGAATTATCATCTTTGGCTGTCATCCCTTGGGCAAAAGCGCCGCTGAAGCAACAATCCAGAATCACAACCTGTCGCTTCGAGCGGCTATGGCTCATAATGTTTTGTACATAACTCGCTGCTACTGCTGTTGGCTGAACAAGTGCTTCTTGTTCTTTGCGAGTATTACGAGCTGCCAAATAAAGATTGCCACCCTCATCTTTAATTCCATGACCAGAGAAAAAAAGTAACAGCAGGTCATCTTTATTGCGATTGGCAAACAATGTATATATTGCTTCCTCCATTGCCTGTCGTTCAGGATTAATTAGCGGTGTCACCCGATCAAAACCGCCGATTTCTGGATTTTCCAAAACTTCGCGCATTGCTTCCACATCTTTGGGAGCCGCAGGTAAGGGTGAAAGACCATTCCCGTATTCACCAACCCCAATCAGCAATGCCACCTTAACCATCAGAGATTCTCTATCTTGCTACGAATGTCTGTGCTGCCTCATCTGAAGATTGGATGTACTCGCCATTCTTCAATTTGTACTGTGGGTAATACATAAGTTATCACAACTACCTTATACAAGTCATTTAGTAATATTTCCAGATAGAGTTATGGCGATCGCAAAGTTTACTAAGATACTGAGTGGCTACTACACATTTGCCAAAAGTCAACTCAAGAGCGATCGCACTCTTGCTGAACTAGCTAAAATATAACGGAAATCAGTAGTCTAGGATTCTAACAAGTGCGAAAACAAGTATTCTATCTATTATTTGTACTGAGCTTAGTTGGCGTTCTGGGCTTTTCTTACATATCGGATATCGTAGAGCGATCGCCTACAGTTAGTTGCCGCCGATGGGGATTTATTTCCTCAAAAGAAGGAAAATACTACTCGTACCCTGAGAAAATAGTAGTTGAGCCTTGGCGAGGTCGGCATCAGGTCTACGGTATTTTTATGATTCCAGATGGATATCGCAGCGATCATTTTGTCACATTAAAAGTACCTGGAGAGAGAACTTACTGCGGAGAACTGATCGATGTTGGTAATAGCTCTACTGAGGGAATTCATGTTAAGCCTGGATATAACTTGTTGCGGGGATACTTTAACACGCGAGTTGCTATTAGGCTAATTGTCAAAGGCAAGGGAGATCAATTAGAACAACCTAGTAACTGGAGATTAGGTTACGCCAAGCAAAAACAAAAATAATCCTGCTTTACACGAGCATACCAGCAATACAAGCAGTGATAAAACTCGCCAGTAATCCACCAATCATCGCTCTAACACTCATACGAGCTAAGTCTTGCTGACGTTGGGGTGCCATCCCTGCAATGCCAGCAATCATAATTCCAATTGAACCGATATTGGCAAAATTACACAGTGCATAAGTAGCAATAATTATTGCCCGCTGAGAAATTGTGCCACTCTCAATTAGTGTCTTCAAATCTAAGAAAGCGATAAACTCATTGAGAATTGTCTTTGTACCCAACAACGCCCCTACTTGCCTACAATCATTCCAAGGTACTCCCATCAAAAATGCCACGGGAGCCATGAGAAAAGACAATATCCACTGCAATGATAGCTGTTCTAAACCAACATACCCTCCCAACCATCCCAGCAATGCATTCACGGCAGCCAGCAATCCCAAAAAGGCAATGATCGTTACCCCGACGTTAACTGCTAGCTTCACGCCGTCAATCGCCCCGGTAGTAGCAGCATCAATTACATTCACGTAACTGGTTTCTACATCCATGTTTGCTTTACCAGTTGTCTCTGATATTTCCGTTTCGGGGTACAGCAGTTTTGATACTACCAATGATGTGGGAGCAGTCATAAAGAATGCGGCAATCAAATGTTCTGGTGGGATACCAAACGAAAGATACGCCCCTAAAACTCCACCCGCAATAGTGGCAAAACCTCCAGTCATCAACGCATGGAGTTCCGATTGCGTCATATTCGCTACATAAGGTTTGACCATCAGCGCTGACTCTGTTGGCCCCAAAAAGATGTTACCCGCACAGGATAAAGATTCAGAACCTGATGTTTTCATCGTCTGGATCATTACCCAGGCCACCACATTCACTACTCTTTGTAATATGCCGTAGTAATACAAGACGCTGATGAAAGCGGAGAAAAAGATAATTGTGGGCAGCACTTGAAAAGCAAACAAATGCTCCTTAAAATTATCTCCAAAAACAAATTTGGCCCCAACATCAGAGAATGCCAAAAAATTGCTGACAATATTCCCTAAAGACTTAAACACATTTAAACCCCAAGGAGTTTTCAGGATTACTAAGGCAAATACAAACTCCAGTCCTAAGCCCCATGCCACTGTTCGCCATCGCACTGCCTGACGCTGAATAGATAGGGCGTAAGATATGCCGATAAAAACTAATATTCCCAGCGCGGAAATAGCACGTTCCATGTTTACTCCCGAAAATAATACCGCTAAGACATTTTGTGACAAAGCATACACAAAAATATGTCTTTGTGGTTAATTACTAGGGTTTTGAGGTTGCGATGATAAGCGCGATCGCCCAGCAAATTATTCTGGAAAAATATAGTGGTATCCAAGAAGAGGGTTCAGAGTTTGCGATTCAGATTCCAATTTCAACGCGCTGCAAACCTGATAACCTGAAAGTTACTTCTTGAGAGATTGTCTATGAATCGGATGTTTCGGCGGTATCATCGTCAGATTGCGATCGTCCTATGCCTACCCTTGTTTTTGACTGTGCTAACTGGTATGGGCTATACCATTGCCCATGAATGGTTGCATCAAGATGAGTTCGGCGAATTTATCCTCGGACTGCACACGCTGGAAATTTTACATTTAGAGGCAATTTATCCAATGTTGAATGGTTTGGGATTAGTCGGCTTATTAATTACTGGTCTTAGTATGACAGGCTTATTTCGCACACGAGCCTAACAGAGAATAATCTTACGCAAATATACTCATCAATACTTTATGTCTTTGTGCTTATGCTGCGGGAAACTGCGGTTAAATAATTCTTGCTGCAATTCATCTACGAAGTGCGTAGGCGCAGCTCGCCGCAGGCATCACTGAAATACCTATTATTTTCAAATGTTCAATAGCAGTACAACGGTTGAAGTCAGCATCACCAAGCAACTTTTCGATTCTCACCAATAACCTCTGTTTCTTCAGCTGCAACACAATTATTATGCGGCAGTACTCACCAAGCTACTGTTTGCAAATTCTCAACCTCCTGGAAATGGGCATCGCGTGTTACCAAGGTCAACTCATACTGCAATGTAAGGGCTGCGATCCAAATGTCATTCTCAGGTAACGGATGTCCTCTTAGCCTTAGCTTGTTTTTAATCTCACCATATTGATGAGCGGTTTCAGCATCACATCCAAGCACAGTGCTGTTGGTAACCAAATCATCAACTCTTACTAGATTCTCTTGAGGTCGTCCCGATTTTCTTGCGCCATAATACAACTCCCCAATTGTAATGCTTGGAATAAAAACCTCATCAGCTTGGGCAAGGTTGTTTTTGATTATCGCTTCATCTGCAAACAGAGCAATGATGATGTTCGTGTCCAGCAAGTATCTACCACTCATTGGTATCAACCTGCTCACAACCTTGCTCAATTGCCTCGCGCATTAACTGGAGCTCGTCGGATGGTATTGAACCTGCAAAATGTAGCAGTTGTGGCCCTGGAGTACCTTGAACTTGAGATTTTGCCAGTATTCGAGCAAATTCAAGTACCCGCCATTGCAAGTGCTGTGGCATAACCTTTAGTTGCTCAATTACTTCGTCGATGATGGATATGTTCATTTTGTCCTCCTATTCCATCATCCTACACCGTCTCAATATGTGCAGTTCAAGGAACACCCATAGATGACACCAACAGAAGTGCGATCGCTCAAATACCCGATTCTTTTCAGATGTTCAACAGCAGTATATGGCAGTGTGTTAAGTTGCTGTTGACACAAGTTTGGTTGAACTTAAGAAGAAATCAACTTATTATTGTACTCTTTTAGAGATTCCTCCGGTGTTCTATCTATCCTTTCAGCACGAAGATAAACTCGTTTGGGTGAATAAAACCTACCATATTTGTAGTTTTCAAAGTCCAATAAATCTTGTATATTTTGTTCATAAAGCTGAAACTCAACTTCCCAAACACAAAGAGTTTCTTTTTCTGAATGTGCTGCTATAAATAGTCGATAGCCTCCTTCAACTAATTCAATCTCACGCTTAAGCATTCCTGTACAGAAAGTTCTTATTTCACTATACGCAGTGTCATCCATCGACATAGAACTTAGAAGGAATGGTGGGGGAGGGGAAATTCTAGTACTAAGCCCTCCATTTCTAAAAAATCCTTGGGACTGCTTTTTTTTAGAGTTATCCGATTTTCTTAATATATTTTCTTTACCATTGGAGACGACTTGATTAAGTCTTTTTTCTTCCTCCCTTGTAAGAAGGTTATAGCAGGTAACAGCTTTAGTCCATGACTCACCTGGCTTTAAATAGATTGTTCCGAACAGGAGGTCTGGAGTTGATTGAGTAGGAAGTCTAGGGGGAATGGATGTAGTCCAAGATGTTTCTACTAAAAATCCATATTCAGGTAAGCCTGTACTTATATTAGAGTGGTACGTCCTAACTGGAAGCATAAGCTTTTGCTTTCTATCTGATTTATTTTGAATTAAACACACTATCTTTGAAATAGAAGCAGTCTTATCTCCAAAGTTATTAATATCGAGTGCAATATTTATGTATAGATTTCCAAAAACATTATAGAGAACAAACTGATCTGGTGTTTTAATACGAATTTTTAATGATCCAAACTTTGCCCTTATTTTAGGTTCCCAAGAGACTATGAGAGCAAGCAGAGAAACTCCAAAGCTCCAATAACCTGGATTTTGCCACCATGCTCCTTGAATTTGGGTTGTTTGAGTTTGAGCCTTACCCTGATTAGCGTTACTTCCTGGGTTAGACTGAGCAAGAATTTTTTGTGCTTGATTAGCAACTGCTTTAGGATAAGTAGCAAGTAGGATGCCTAATCCAATTGCTGCCATACTCCTATAAACGTATTTCATATGTCATGTCTGAATTGATGAGATGGTAGCTCAGAAGTTTTGCTGTTGTCTCAGAATAATGCGTTTTTCAGTACATTATTCGAGTGAATGATTGCACTTTTGCGGTCTAATAGGTTGATTTTTATATCTTTCATCATCAAAGTGATCTTTAATACGCTTTCTGGACACTTACCGTAAAAGTGCGGTCTAATACGTCAAATAGATAATAATACGGTATTAGGGGATTTAACAACTATGTTTCTTTATATTTTACAAACCCATCACAGTACGATAATGAGTTTCAATTTGCGCGACGGATTGAGACTTACGCTTTGTCTCCCACTGACTGCGATTAAATAATTCTTGCCGCAAATCATCAACGTTAATAGTAGTAACTTTGCCATCAGCGATAATTTGCTTACCATTCACCCAAGCACTATCTACAACATTTGTAGGACGACCTAAAACCAATAAACCGATGGGATCTGTACGAGGAAGCAATGATAAATTGGTGAGGTCATATAGGACTAAATCGGCTTGTTTTCCTACTGTGATAGAACCGAGTTTATCTGCCAAATTCAGTCCGTTTGCGCCTCCCAAGGATGCCATTTCTACCGCTTGTCGGGGTGTAATCCAGTTTTGATAATCTGAGTCTGTAACATTGTGCAAAATAGAACCAATTTTGATGGCTTCTAGCAAATCTTGGGAGTCATTGCTGGATGCACCATCACAACCAAAAGTTACATTGACCCCAGCTTGGCGATATTTTAAAATTGGGGCAATACCACTGCCTAAACGCAGATTACTTAAGGGATTGTGAACTACTGTAGATTGAGTTTCTGCCATGATGGCAATATCAGCATCATTTAAGTGGACACAATGAGCTAGAGTTGTGCGATCGCTCAAATAGCCAATTCTTTTGAGATGTTCAACAGCAGTACAACCGTATTTTTCTTGGGCGAGTTTTTCCTGTGCCCTGGTTTCTAATAAGTGGGAGTGACGGCAAAGATTGTAGCGATCGCTTAATTCAATACACCCCTCAAACAAAGCATCAGTACACAACTGAATCCCCGTTGGTGCAACTAAAATATTCACACCCTCATCTGGGCAATGAAACTGTCTCACCGCCTCTTCGATGATTTCCAGTGTTGCTGCTGTTGAGCGAAAATAAGGTTCATGAGTTTGGGCTAATTCCCCTGATGGAATACCTGCGGTAATGGATTCATCTTGAATTAAGGGGGCGATAAAAGCGCGAATCCCCGCTTCTTTGTAAGCGCGGACTGCGGTGGCGATGGTTTCAAACTCTTGTCCGGGAATTAACACCAGATGATCTACCACACTCGTACCGCCGGAAAGTAAAGTTTCTACCGCCGTTCCTAAAGCACTGAGATAAACCTTTTCGGTGTCCAAGGGGGCAAAGTCATACAACTCTGCCAACCATAATTCTAAAGGAAAGACTGACATGATGCCACGCTGCCACATTTCTGATGAGTGGGTATGGGCGTTAAAGAACCCAGGCAGCAACAGCTTATTTTTACCATCAAAGCCAGTGCCGACAACGTCTAAATTGGATGCGATCGCGGCGATTTTACCATCTACAACTCGTACATCTACGGTTGCATAAGCATCATCGGCAGCGATTAAAACATTTTGGATAGTAAAATTCACGATTTTAACCTTAATTAAGTAAACGAACGCTCAATAGAATTTCAAGTTACAAAATAGAAAATGGTGTTGGGTGTTGCAATTTTATGAATTTACCATTTCGGCCATTGGGGGTTGCACCAAATGCTTGGACTGTGAATCATGCGATCGCAGATATCACTCGTCCGCAAAAGACCCCACAACCCGTTATCTTATCAACAGAAACTAAAACCCTGCGCCTAGACTTGGCAAAAGTAGCGATTCTCGTCATTGATATGCAAAACGACTTCTGTCACCCTGATGGCTGGTTAGCGCATATCGGCGTGGATGTAACTCCGGCGCGCCAGCCTATTGAATCTTTGAACAGTTTACTACCAGAACTGCGTGCGGCTGGTGTTCCCGTAATCTGGGTAAATTGGGGAAATCGTCCCGACTTACTCAACATTAGTGCTGCTTCGCGTCACGTCTACAACCCCACAGGGGAGGGCGTAGGATTGGGCGATCCGCTACCAAAAAATGGTGCTAGAGTACTCATAGCAGGGAGTTGGGCGGCGGCAGTAGTAGACGAACTACAACAACTACCAGAGGATATTCGCGTTGATAAATACCGGATGAGTGGTTTTTGGGATACTCCTTTAGATAGTATCCTGCGAAATTTGGGAAAGACGACACTATTTTTTGCTGGTGTCAATGCCGATCAATGTGTGATGACTACGCTGTGTGATGCCAACTTCTTAGGATATGACTGCGTGTTAGTTAAAGACTGCACCGCCACAACTTCTCCTGAATATTGTTGGTTAGCGACATTGTACAACGTCAAACAATGCTTCGGTTTTGTCACTGACTCACAAGCGATTTTAACAGCGCTGCAAAAGAATGAGGAGTACTAGTAAGGAAAGTTGTTTTTCACAACTCCTAACTCCTGCCTCCTTTTATTTAGAGCTACAACTAACAATTCAAGATTCAAGACTATAAACTCAGGATTTTGTATCACTATCGACAGTGTAAGAAGGTATAAATAAATGTACGCTACCCGTTGTGTAATTCCTGTTATCAAGTCTCCCCAAGATTATCAAGTATACCGCATTAGTCCTCACGATACTAATCGGCTAGCGATAATCTTTGATTCAGTAAATGCGAATACTTCCTTAACTTGCTGCTTGGAAATTTTTGATGTTGGTGGCCAAACACCACCAAATCGCCATCAGTGGGCAGTGGAAATGTTTTTCATTCTCAAGGGAGAAGGAATAGCTATTTGTGATGGCAAAAATGTGTCAATTAAAGCGGGAGATAGTATACTAGTGCCTCCCACTGGTACTCATTTGCTTAAAAATACTGGTTCCACTCGCTTGTACACACTAACTATTATGGTGCCCAATGAAGATTTTTCTGAACTAATCCGTAGTGGTACTCGACTGGAGTTAGATGCAGAAGATATGGCAGTGCTGGGGAGATTAGATGCTTTAATGCCTTGTTAGAAATATTTGAAACCACAAATTTAGACGCGCTGCAAAGAGAAGTGCCAAGTAAGTTTTCTCACCGCAGTGCGTTTATATTTTTTGGGATGTTGCATAAGTCTTGTAAGTATTTACATCTGTAGTTTAATTTATTGAATAATTTGCCTGATTTCAACAAAATATTTGGGAAATGTTATCGTCCTACTCCAAGATAAAAATGACAGAACTACTCAATTTCAATGACGCTAATTCATCTAATAGACAATTACGAATAATTGACCTAAGTGATACGCTGCAAAACGACAAAGACTGGTCACCTTGGTGGGCACGCAATTCAGTGACTTATCAGGGACACAAGTTTGGACGGTTTGCTATTTGGTTGCTGTTTGGAATTACGCCAAAGTATCTGCGTAATCGACTTGGTTGGGCAAATGAGACGATCGAGCTATCCACTCATGGCACAACTCATATGGATGCACCGTGGCACTATGCACCTACTTCTGAGGGTAAGCGGGCAAAAACAATTGACCAAGTTCCTTTGGAGTGGTGTTATGGCGATGGTGTGGTATTAGATATGCGACACAAGGAAGATGGTTCTGCTATTACGATCGCGGATGTCGAATTGGCACTAGGAAAGATTAACTATCAGCTCAAACCATTCGACATTGTATTAATCCAAACTGGGAACGACAGACGGCTGGGATCGCCAGAGTATTTTACTCATGGATGTGGTGTTAGTGCAGAAGCAACCCATTGGCTAATTGACAAGGGTATCAAAGTCATGGGTATTGATTCTTGGGGCTGGGATGTTCCACTCCCTATCCAAGCAAAACAAGCAAAAGCAAGTGGTAGAAAAGATATTTTTTGGGCTGCTCATTTTGTGGGTATAGATAAAGAATATTGCCAATTAGAAAGGCTGGCTAATTTAAATCAGCTACCGCCATATGGGTTCAAGGTGTCAGCATTTCCGTTGAAGATAAAAGATGCCTCCGCTGGCCCATCTCGCGTAGTGGGCATTATCGAAGATTAATTAGGCTATGAAACTGGTAACATTTGTTATTCCTTCTGACCCGCAAGTGATGCCACTTTTGGGTTTGCTCATCGATAATGACTGCACTGTAGTAGATTTGCAAGCAGGGAGACAGGCGATCGCAGGTACTTCCTCGCCTTTTTTAATTGATATGCTGGCTTTTTTGGATGCTGGAGAAGCCGCCCGCGAAACAGTTTACGAAATCAGAGATTTTGTAATTAATCAACGCCCGCCAGCAACAACTTACCCACTGAATGAGGTCGTGTTGCTTTCTCCTGTACCGCGACCGCGTTCTATCCGTGATTGTATGGTGTTTAAAAAGCATCTTATTCAGGCAACCCGCACTGTGGTCAAGTGGCGATCGCCAGCTTTAGCTAAGTTAGATGCTTGGATGGAAACTATCCGGGGAAAACCGCTGATAAGTCTGCCTAAAGTCTGGTACGAGTTTCCGATTTACTACAAAGGTAATCCTTTTAGCGTGGTTGGGACAGATGCACAGGTTCACTGGCCTGCGTATACAGAAAAACTCGATTACGAATTAGAGATTGGGATATTTATCGGCAAAACCGGGTGTAATATCACTCCAGAAGAGGCGCATAAATACATTGCTGGCTATACGATTTACAACGATTTCAGTGCCCGTGACATTCAATTGCGCGAGATGGCAGGCCGCTTAGGGCCAGCTAAGGGGAAGGATTTTGATACAGGTAACGCCATTGGCCCTTATCTAGTTACCCCAGACGAAATTCCCAATCCATACAATTTAACAATGAGTGCCAGTATCAACGGTGAAGAGTGGTCAAGAGGCAATAGCAGCGATATGCACTTTTCCTTTGAAGAAATCATCGCTTACATTTCCCAAGATGAAACCCTATACCCTGGTGAATTTATTGGTTCTGGTACGGTAGGTAATGGTTGCGGATTAGAGTTAGATCGATGGCTGAAGCGAGGGGATTTAGTTGAGTTGAATGTGGAAAGTCTGGGCGTATTGCAGAATGTAATTGTATAAAAGAGACTCCTGTCTTACGGTTTATCATTTGCATCGACCTGCAATCCGATCGCATCAGCTTGCATTATTAATGCATTCACTTGCATTGTGAATACGGAAGCAGCCTTGTTAATGCATCAACTTGCATTGTGAATGCGGAAGCGGCCTTGTTAATGCATTGACTTGCATTATGAATGCGGAAGCGACTTTGTTAATTTGTTTCTAGTCCCCAGTTATTGTATCCATGTTCAAAGTCTTACCCAAACAAACTGCATCCATGTCCACTCGTGACGGAGTTCGCCTGGATGCAGACATCTATCACCCTGATGCAGATGGTGAGTTTCCCATTTTATTAATGCGACAACCTTATGGGCGAGACATAGCATCTACTGTTGTTTATGCCCATCCGACTTGGTATGCTGCCCACGGTTACATTGTGGTCATTCAAGATGTGCGGGGACGCGGGACTTCTGAAGGCGAATTTAAGTTATTTACTAACGAAATTAACGACGGTGAAGATACAATAAACTGGGCGGCAAATCTTCCTGGTAGCAATGGCATAGTTGGTATGTATGGCTTTTCCTATCAGGGAATGACTCAGTTATATGCCGCAGTTGCTAAATTACCCGCCCTCAAAACCATTTGCCCTGCCATGATTGGCTATGATTTGTATGCAGATTGGGCTTATGAAGGAGGTGCATTTTGTTTGCAAACTAATCTTGCTTGGGCTATTCAATTAGCAACAGAAACTGCCCGTTTGCGGGGAAATAAAACAGCTTACCAAGCATTGTTTGCTGCTTCTCGCAATCTACCTGTGACTAATCCCGAAATTTTTCAGCAACTTGCACCTCTTTCGTTTTATCACGAGTGGGCAGCACATTCCCAACCAGATGCATATTGGGAAAAACTTTCACCTAAACACCATTTGCAAGCTGTTGATTTGCCTATGTTTCACATTGGAGGGTGGTTTGATACGTACCTGCGCGGCACTTTGCATTTATATAAGGATATGGCAGCCCGTAACACCACTCCTCAACATCTGTTAGTCGGGCCTTGGACACATTTACCTTGGGGTCGCAAAGTTGGTGAAGTTGACTTTGGTAAAAAAGCTGTGAGTCCTGTAGACAAAATGCAAGTCCGCTGGTTCGATCAGTTTCTTAAAGGTATCGATACAGGCTTGTTGGATGAGTTACCTGTGTGCCTATTTGAGATGGGAAGTAATTTGTGGCGTACTTTCCCCAACTTACCTACACCTAACCAAAAATCCTATTTTTTGTCAACTACTGGACTTGCCAGCATCCGCGAAGATTCAGGAACTCTTAAAACTCAGAATTCAGAACTCGTAACTCATGACTACTTGGTTCACGACCCTTGGCGACCAGTTCCATCTGTGGGTGGTCATGCAGCAATTCCGGCTGGTGTATTTGAGCGATCGCATATTGATTGCCGCTCAGATGTCCTAACATACACCAGTGAACCGCTAGCAACTGACCTGCATTTAGCAGGAGATGTGATGGTAGAAATTTGGTGTAGCGGCGATCGGCCGAGTTATGATTTGTGTGCAGTGCTGTCGGAGGTACATCCTGATGCTCGTGTGTTCAATTTGACTCAAGGTTATGTGCATTGTCGAGACGAGATTCATCGCGGCTCAACAAAAATTCAGCTGCAAGCGACTTGTGCGCGAATTGCCAAAGGCAATGCTTTGCGTCTGAGTTTGAGTGCGGCTTGTTTTCCAGCTTATGCAATGAACTCTGGTACTGGTTCAGTGTTGAGTAGTATGCAGTTGATGGATGCTCAGACTATAACGGTAACAGTGAATTGCGGGGATGCTTTTCCTTCTCAAGTTTTGCTCCCCGTAGTTTCACAGAATTGAGCAATTGCAAGCATAACTAGGAAATATTATGCAAATCAAGACCAAAACTTTTAGTATTACGCCCAAAGAATTCAGGCAGTTGCTTGCGACTCAGTATTATAGACAGAGAAGAAATTTGCTGATTTTATATGCTGTTATGATAGTAATTACTTTTCTGTTACCCTTTGATGAAACACTTGTTTTTTTGCGAATATATTTTTTATCATTATTTATATTTAGTCTATTTGCCCCTTTTCTCATCAATCTGAAAAAGACTCAACCGATATTAAACTTTATTGCTAGATATTGGGAGATAGATGAAAACTTTATCTCCATTTATTATGAAGATGGCAGTATATCAAAGTTTAGATTTGAGCATTTAACTAAAGCTATTAAACTGCGTGAATATTATTTGCTTTACATGACTACGGTAGGATATTTTCACTACTTACCAATATCTGCCTTGGAGTCTGAGAAAGACATACATAGATTTGATTTATTTCTAGAGGGCAAACAATTAATCAAATTGTGGTGATTAGTAATTTGTAATGATGCTCGTGACGCTCGTAGACTCGCTAATGCTGTGCTAACGGAATTTGTAATGTGTAATGAAGAGGTGCAAAGTCTTGCGTCCGTAGTAAAGATACCATTCAAAACGCTTAAACAGCCTATAAATAAGACATTTTTAATTCCGCGCAGCAGTACTAGACTTTCGGCTAATAGTCTCCATGTAGAATGATTTGATAAAGTAGAAATTATTTATGATTTTTTAACATGACTAATTCTAGCGACAACAGAAATAGCCAACAAGCAGTTTCAAGCTTAGCAGCTAAAGTTATGCGCGATCGCAAACTATTATTAATGCTCAGCGATCGGGTTTATGAATTAATGCTTGAAGATTTACGTCTCCACAAAGAACGTAGCACAAACTATGGCAGGAGGTTATATAAATAATGGCCAACTCTAGCCATGAATTAAACTACGTTACAGCTAATCGATTTTATGTAGAAATCGAGAGTAATATAAGTGCTTGTTTCACTGAATGTCAAGGCTTAGGTGTCACTGTAAAAACTGAAAAATTTTCTGAAGGTGGTGTCAATGCTCAACAAAGAGTGCTTTTAAGTCAAGCAGAATTTTCAGATGTAACACTCAAGCGCGGTATCACCAATGATTTAACATTCTGGAATTGGATTAATAAGGTTTTGAATAGCGCCAAAGAACGCCGCAACGTTAATATTCTAGTTTTTAATCAAGCAGGGGAAACCATGCAGTGTTGGACGCTAATTGGTGCTGTTCCTATTTCGTGGAAAGCACCAAGCTTAAGCGCAGATTCCAGCACAGTCGCTATTGAGGAATTGACTTTAACCTATGAAGGATTAAAAGTTGATAAAACAAGGTCAGGTGGTGCATCGATTCTTTCAGGACGTGATAGTTTGGGATATTTTCCTAGTAATTAATTCTATATAGTGGAAAATATGGAGACAGGTTCTGATACTAATCTTCCAGAAGAAATAACAGCTTTAGACCTAAGCATCAAAAAACCATTGCTTGCTCACAAACCTTTGGGACAGAAATTCATTAGTCCCAAATTTTTGTCGCCATTAGGAGCAAAACCATTATTAAATTTTGATACTTCTGTCTTTCTTGCCTTAGAATCATTTGATTACACTCCATTAGACAATTCATTTGCGGATTCACCTTTTTTTTCTGAATACCAATCACAGCAATTAAGTAAATCGAACACATCCGCAGTATCAAACCCAAATGTCATGCGGTTAGAAAGTCATACACCAAGTAGTATTCAACCGCGACTCGAAAGACACACTTCTAACTCTCCAGCACAAGCATTTCCAAAGAGTATTGCATCGAATGAATCAATACAACTAAATCAATCTCTCCTTGCTGGAAATAGTGAGTTATTAACAGGGGTAGAGACTCTAACAGAATCACCAGTTATTCAAGCTCAATTTGAGAGTGACAATTCTGTTTATAGTACACAAACATTAGCAGAAATTAATAACGTACCACCTTTATCTCAGAATGTAGCGATCGCCTCTACAACTCCGTCAGTGAATCATCCAGAATCAACAGTTATTCAACCTCAAATTGAAAGCAGAGATTCTGTCTCAACTGTAGAAAAAGTACCAGATATTGATAGCGTAATAACTTCATCTGAGAAGGTAGCGATCGCCTCTACAACTCCGTCAGCGAATCATCCAGAATCAACAGTTATTCAACCTCAAATTGTAAGCAGAGATTCTATCTTAAGTGTAGAAACATTACCAGATATTGATAGCGTACTAACTTCATCTCAAAACGCAGCGATCGCCTTTACAACTCCGTCAGAAAATACTCATCCAGAATTAACGGTTGTCCAACCTAAAATTGAAAGTATTGATACTGTTTTAAATACTGCTCACCCAGAATCAACAGTTATACAACCTAAATTCGAGAGCGAAAATTCTGTTTTAAATATAGAAACATTACCAGAGATTAATAGCGTATCAGCGTCATCTCCAAACATAGCGATCGCTTCTAAATCTACGTCATTAATTCATCCAGAATCAACACTTATTCAACCTCAAATTGACAACATAGATTCTGTCTCCAAGGTAGAAACATTACCAGAGATTAATAACGTAACAACTTCATCTCAAAACGCAGCGCTCGCACCTACAAATACATCAGTAACTTATCCAGAATCAACAGTTATTCAATCTCAAATTGAAAGCATTGATTCTGTCTCAGCTATAGAAACATTACCAGAAATTAATAGTATACTAACTTCATCTCACAACACAGCGATCGCTCCGACAAATACGTCAGCAAATGCTCATCCAGAATCAACAGTTATTCAACCTCAAATTGAAATCAGAGATTCTGTCTCAACTGTAGAAACATTACCAGAAATTAATAGTATACTAACTTCATCTCAAAACGCAGCGATCGCCCCTACAGCTAAATCAGCGACTCATCCAGAATCAACAGTTATTCAACTTCAAATTGAAAGCAGAGATTCTGTCTCAACTGTAGAAACATTACCAGAGATTAATAGCGTATCAACTTTATCTACAAATGCAGCGATCGCCTCTACAACTCCGTTAGCAACTAGTCATCCAGAATCAACAGTTATTCAATCTCAAATTGAAAGCACAGATTCTGTTTCAACTGTAGAAAAAGTACTAGAGATTAATAAAGTACCAATTTCATCTCAAAATACAGCGGTCGCTCCTACAACTCCGTCAGCAAATGCTCATCCAGAATCAACAATTATCCAGCCTCAATTTGACAGCACAGATTCTTTCTTAAATATAGAAACATCACTAGAAATTAATAATATAACAGCTTCATTTCAAAACCCAGCGATCGCCCCTACAGCTACGTCAGCAAATACTCACACGGAATCAACAATTATCCAGCCTCAATTTGAAAGCACAGATTCTTTCTTAAATATAGAAACATCACCAGAAATTAATAACATAACAGCTTCATTTCAAAACGTAGCGATCGCCTCTACAAATACACCGACAACAGCTGACACAAAATTAACAGTTATCCAACCTCAAATTGAAAGCAAAAATTCTGTTTCAGACATAGAAGGATTACCAAAGATTAATAACGTATTAACTTCATCTCAGAATGTAGCGATCGCTCCAACAACTACGTCAGCGACTTATCCAGAATCAACAGTTATTCAACCTCGACTTGACAGCATAGATTCTGTCTTAAATGTAGAAAAAGTACCAGATATCGATAACGTAAAAAATTTATCTCATAATCTAGCGATCGCCTCTACAACTCCGTCAGAAAATACTCATCCAGAATCAACAGTTAGACAACCTAAATCAAAGAGCGAAAATTCTGTCTCAACCGCAGAAAAAGTACCAGAGATTAATAGCGTAAAAAATTCATCTCAGAATGTAGCGATCGCTTCTACAACTACGTCAGCGACTCATCCAGAATCAACAGTTAGACAACCTAAATCAAAGAGCGAAAATTCTGTCTCAACCGCAGAAAAAGTACCAGAGATTAATAGCGTAAAAAATTCATCTCAAAATATAGCATTTATCTCTAAAAGTACGCCAGTTATATTAGAAGCTGAAACTCCTTTTATTCAATCGAAAAAAGAAATACAACATCCTAATCAGAGTTCAGAAATTCCTCAATTACCTACAGTATTGAAAAAAATATCAATTTTCAGCCCCCTGTCTCAAACGTCTAACTTTCTCACATCTACTTTTGCAGATGAAACACCCTTACCGGATACATTTACCCCTGTCTCCTTTCCTTCTTTGTCTAACCATATTCAAAAATCTCCCATGAAAGACATACCAAACTCATGGTCTAGTATTGCTGAATTACTGGGTGAGAGTACAGCAGTTGAGAATAGCCCGACAATAGTTATACAACCCCTTCCAAACGAGAAGCGTGAATTTACATATATCGCATCCCCTCAGTCATATCACAGTCAATCCCAACCAAAAACTCATTACCCAAAATCTAGTAGTTCTAATAAAGTTATTCAGGCATACACTGAGCCTTCTAGTTCTATATCAGTACAGACCATAGAGGAGACTGATAATGAAGTAACTATTACTAATGAATTACCAGAAGATGAATACGAAAATTTAGAATTGTTAGCAAGAGAAATTTACAAAATGCTCCAACAGCGGTTGGAGATAGAGCAAGAGCGGCGAGGTAAAAATTATTCAGGTCGCCTACCTTGGTAAAAGTTCAAGCTATTTTTTGAATGACAAAAAGTATATTTTAATCTATAGAAAACGCCATGACAACTAGTCTAGTTAAAGCCAAACTTATTGCCTTAGAAGGAGCGGCACCAGACATCGAATTTATGTTCAACCCGACTCAGTTAGACTTCTCACGGCAATTTACTGTGAATAAGGAAGGGGCTGCCCGCACTGATAAAGGATTGCCAAAAGTCAGCTTCGCTTATCCAGAACCTTGCAGTCTGACAATTGGCAACATCATACTTGATACATATGAAGCTGGGAGTAGCGTTCTCACACATCTGAAAAAATTTGAAAAAGCTGTTAGCTTTGCCGAAGCTGGCTCAGGTGCAAAGAAACGTCCACCAGTTTATATATTTACCTGGGGCGCTCAGCAGTATTTACGTTGTTTTGTAAAAACCCTTAATTATAGTCTGACTATGTTTCTGCCCGATGGAACGCCTGTACGAGCGAAAGTCAACCTGACTCTAGAAGAAGTAGATGAATCTTTTTCTCAACCCGGTATGGGTACTCCTGCCAATGTAAACAGAACAAGCGGTGGCCGAGACTCTAAATAGATTTATCTCGAGTTGCAATCAGGAGATAAGGAGGACATTGTCAATCTGAAGAATCCTCAATTGCAAGTATTTCGAGATTTAAAAAATGGACAATACACAACCGAAGTGACACTAACTACAGGTACTATTGCTCCTCTAGCCTTTGTCGACATATCCGTTCAAGTTCAGCACCTTATAGGTTTGCCAAAAATATATAATGACTAATACTTTCGCTCCTTTGGCTCAAACATGGTAATCGCCACTGGACGATACTGAATATCAATACCCGCTGGTGAATAGTAAGCCATTGTGTGTTTGAGGAAGTTAACATCATCTCGCTGCGAATAATCCTCCCGGAAGTGAGCGCCGCGACTTTCTTGGCGATTCAGAGCTGATGCTAAAATAGTTTGCCCTACTACCATCAAACTCCGCAATTCCAAAGCTTCTACGATTTCTGTATTCCAGCAACTGCCTTTATCATCTAAGTAAATTTGTGGATATTGCTGTTGTAATTCTTCGAGTTGTTGCAAACCCTGACGCATTAATTCTTCAGTGCGGAAAACGCCGCAGTAATTAGTCATGCAATCTTGGAAGGCTTGACGAATTTGGTGAATGCGGTATTGTCCTGGCTGTTCTAGCAAGGCTTGGATTTGTTGTTGGGCTTCTGTGATATAACGTTGTTCGTCTACAGCAGGTAACTTACGTTTTTGCACATATTGAGCGATCGCCGCCCCAGTCCGCTTACCATAAACTACACACTCTAATAAAGAATTACTACCCAAGCGATTGGCACCATGAACGGAAACACAAGACGTTTCGCCAGCGGCAAAGAAGCCATCAACTAAACCATCACCACTACTACGAACTCGACCATCAGTATTCACTGGGATACCACCCATACAATAGTGAATTGTGGGGCGTACTGGCATGGGTTGAGTCACTGCATCAACACCTACTAAGCGGTGTGCTTCTTCCCAACAAAAGGGAACGCGACTCATAATTTTTTCTTTGCCCATGTGCCGCAGATCGAGATAGACAAAAGGCCCGCCTGCACTACCATCGGGATGAATACCGCGCCCAGCCCGAATTTCATAAGCGATCGCTCTTGAGGTAATATCACGAGGAGCTAGTTCCATGCGGCTAGGCGCATAGTTTTTCATAAAGCGATCGCCTTCTGAATTAATCAGATACGCCCCTTCTCCCCGCACTGCTTCCGAAATCAGCACGCCTACTGGATACAAGCCAGTGGGATGAAATTGCACAAATTCCATATCTTCCAAAGGCAAACCGGCGATCGCAGTCATTGCTAAACCATCACCTGTAGAAGCATAATCATTGGAGGTAGTGTTATAAACGCGACCATAGCCTCCAGTGGCAAACATCACCGCCTTTGCCCGCAATACCTCTATCTGCCCATCCAAGAGACGGTACATCACCACACCCTTGGCCTCATTTTCTGACAAAATTAGACGCATTACGTACCACTCTTCATAAACTTGTACGCCATAACGCCGTAAATTGTTAACCAACTCGTGCAAAATCGCGTGACCAGTTTTATCAGCGGCGTAGCAAGTGCGGTTGTGGGAATGTCCGCCAAAAGCACGTTGGGCAATGCGACCATCGCTCAAGCGGGAGAACAAAACGCCCATGTGTTCTAGGTCAATTACCACATCTGGCGCTTCTTTGGCAAGAATCTCTACGGCATCTTGATCTGCCAAGTAGTCAGAACCCTTGACAGTATCAAAAGCATGTGCATCCCAACTGTCTTCTGAATCGACATTTTTCAGTGACGCTGCCATACCACCTTGGGCAGCAACCGAGTGAGAACGAATTGGATGGGTTTTGGCAACCACAGCAATATTTAACCTAGGGTCAGTTCGGGCAATTTCCACAGCGGCGCGGCATCCCGCCAACCCACCTCCGACAATAATCACATCATGTTCGAGCATAGTTAGACCCCGATTGCAAATGACTGCTGTTCTATTGTAGAGATGTGATTCATCAGGTTGCTTGTCAGAGTGCGATCGCGTCTCTACAAAAAAATTCCCTGCCTAGAGACAGGGAAGATGGGGAGATGAAGGAGACAAGGGAGATGAGGGGGACAAGGAGAGAAGTCGCAAGGAAGATTGCCCTCCGGGCGAACTTCGGGGAGACAAGGGGAAAAATAATAACTCCTGCCTTCTGCCTTCTGCCTCCTGCCTTCTGCCTCCTGCCTTCTAACTCCTTAACCAGCTGCTTGTATAGGTTGTTGTTGGGAAACGTTACCCGGTATGGGTTCGGTCTTGACTCCAGGTTCTACAGAAACAAGCTCAATATGATTCAATAATGTAGTGACAAATGCAAATAGCAAGAAAGGCAGCGATAGCAGAACGACGAGTCCCACCGTTGCTAAGGCATAAACTGGTCGTCTAGCACCCATCAACGCCAAGGCTGATGCCAAACTTATAGTAATTGTGATTAACCAAACAATTATTTGACCGTAAATATCACCAAATGTCAGGGTACAGACAAACCGATAGTTTTGAATATTATTCTTGTTCATCACATTTGCCTCAAGTCTCTCCTATAGGTTCTACCTTAGAGCCATGTTTGGCTTGTAGACAATTTCTAAATATTTTTGAAAGGTTTGTAATATCGCTTTACAATTAATCTTTTTTTGTTATCTAGTTAGACCAGAATGCCTTGATGAATAGCACTTTGGGAATAGGCAAATATCTCAAAGTTTGACAGAAGTCTTGTTGTCCCTTTGATAATTTTGCGATCGCATTACCCAATTTCTAATCTATAGACTTCCTGACTGTGTGTAACTCTAGCTTGAGTATTTATAGCTATTTGAGTTGAGAGGAATTTCAGCAACAGACCCATAGGGACTTCCAAATAAAAAAATAATCAATCGCTTGGGTGAGCAGGGGGAGTAGGGAAGGCAGGGGGAGCAGGGGAGGCAGGGAAGGCAGGGGGAGCAGGGGGAGAAGAAATTGGATACTGGTATTGGATGCAGGAATTGAGTAATTTAATCATTGGATGTCCCATAACTTACTCAGTATAAACTATTTATTGATATTAAATAGCAATTTCTCAACTGTATTTTCTCGAATATTTTAATTTACTAAAAATAAAAAAATGGCTAAAAGCTAGTTATCAAAAGCTTTTTGGTCGTAGAAAACTATAGCTTTATAAAACTTTACATAAAATAAGTGATAAAAAATTGCAATAACTCTGATAGGATAATTCCACAGCTTATTGAGAGAGATATTCAATAGCTAGGTTATATGTCTCAGCTATTTTCAAACTGTTTCAGGAGGTAACGCCTTGACAAGCGTGGCTATTCAAACTCCAAAGTCGATTCCCTAGTGGTTGGGGATATGTAAGTTTTTTCGTTACAAAACTATATATTAGGTATAAACAATGGCAAAAAAAATTGGTTTGTTTTACGGTACTCAAACTGGCAAAACTGAATCTGTAGCGGAAATTATTCGGGATGAGTTTGGTGGTGATGTAGTCACATTAAACGATATCTCTCAGACGGAAGCCGCTGATTTTGATGAGTATGAATATCTCATTATCGGTTGCCCCACTTGGAACATTGGTGAACTGCAAAGCGATTGGGAAGGCTTTTTTCCCGAACTTGACGAAATAGATTTTAGTGGTAAAGTGGTTGCCTATTTTGGTACTGGCGATCAATTGGGCTATGGTGAGAATTTTCAGGATGCAATTGGAATTATAGAAGAAAAGATTTCCCAAAGGGGCGGTAAAACTGTGGGCTATTGGTCAACAGAAGGATATGATTTTGAGGCCTCTAAAGCCTTGAAGAACGGCAAGTTTGTCGGACTAGCAATTGATGAAGATAACCAATCTGACCTCACAAATGAGCGAGTAAAAGCGTGGGTTACTCAGTTGAAAACAGAATTTGGTTTGTAGAAATTAAAGGCACGGCATTACCGTGCCCCTATTGAGTTGGCTGATAACTTACGATGGGTATTTATGTCTGAATTATTCGATGTTATTTGGTTAAATGCTAGTCCTATTTTGACGCGTTTTGATAGGCCATTACTTCAATACTTATCTAAGTGTATGAAGGTTGCTCAGTGGGAATACCACCAAACCAAAGATGAAGCCAGTTCGATAGATATAGCTGTGGAACTGCTGTATGAATTTTTAGAAGAGTATCCTCACTCGCTGCATCTAGCAGGTCACGGTATGGGGGGTGCGATCGCTTTAACTTTTGCTCGTCGCTACCCTAAAAAAGTGCGATCGCTAACTCTGCTGGCTGTAGCTGCTCAACCAGCCAACAATTGGCACGCTCATTATTACGTTCAACGACAACTTTTTAGCATCAGCCGCGAGCAAGTTTTAGCACACAGCGTTCGCAGTCTATTTGGCAAACAACCACCTCATACCACGAAGAAATTAATGGCTGTCTTAGATAAAGATTTAGAACAATCTCCCTCGCCGCACTCTCTGTTCAGGTTAGTTAATTTACCCAAAAGTGGGGTTTCTATGCCAATGATGGTATGCGGTAGTAAGAGCGATCCAGTAGTCAATTCTCTGGCATTACAAGACTGGCAGAACTGGTTTAAGCCAGAAGATCGCCTCTGGGAATGCCCAAAAGGACATCATTTTTTTCACTATTATTATCCTCAACAGGTTGGCGAACAAATTATCAGTTTTTGGCAACACCACCATGCACAGGCACTGACAACATCTGCAATGACTTCCAGCGCTTTTACGTAAATTAGTAAAAAATACATAAATACGGAGGCGCAAAGAGAAGTTGCGTGCGAGGATTCTCCCCATTGAGTAAACTTATGAGAAATACGATCTACCGTTACCAGATGAAGATAATAGTCACACAGCAATATCTAGTTATTCTCTGGGCTTCTGTATGAGGCAAATTTATACGTTCACTCAGCAACGCCAAAAATTTTCTACTTCACGCTTCACTTGAGTTCTTTAATGTTATTCATCACTTCTTGATACAAGTCGTTGTTATTTTGACTTTGGAAAATGGCTGCTGCTTTTTGCAAATCTTCGATCGCTCCTTGTTTGTCTCCTTGAGCAGCACGAGCATTGCCTCGGTTATTGTAGGCAGGCCCAAAGTTGCGATTGAGGCGAATGGCTTCAGTGTAATCCGCGATCGCCCCTTGTTTATCTCCTTGGGCAGCGCGGGCATTTCCTCGGTTATTGTAGGCAATGACCGATCTGGAGTCGAGAAGAATGGCTTGATTGTAATCTTCTATCGCCCCATTTCTGTCTCCTAGGGTTGAACGAGCATTTGCTCGGTTATTGTAGGCTTCGGCGTAGTTGGGCGAAAGGCGAACGGCTTCGTTGTAATCTGCGATCGCTCCTCTATTATCTCCCAAGGCAGCGCGGGCATTTCCTCGACTGTTGTAAGCTTCGGCATCGTTGGGAGAGAGGCGAATAGCTTCGTTGTAATCTGCGATCGCTTTTTGTTTGTCTCCCATGTCAAAGTGAGCTAGTCCCCGACCTTTGTAGGCAGCACTATAATCAGGATTCAGGTTAATCGCTTTAGTATAAGAAGCGATCGCAGCTTGCGAGTTGCCTTTGACGTGCTGACTCTGTCCTTGAAGATATAATTTCCCAGCTTGGGATGTTCTAACTGCACGACGGCTGGGAGGAGTCACTCCTATTTCTGTTACCAATACATCTTTATCATTACTGCAAGAAACGCTAGTAATTGCGCTCAATGCGGTAACTAAAACTATAGTCAATGTTCTTTTAACCCTCACCCGCTTTTGCCCAAATAACCCCAGTTTCATAATTTGCTCTAAACCGCCATTACACCTGGATAAAATTAGATCTATCTTTAGTTAATTCTTGGCTTAAAGATTGATTCTAACTTTTCGTAGATGTACCAAGCTCATTAACATGACTACCCGATCTCTCCTAGGTTTAATTAACACTTATTTGCTAGATTAACCGGGAAATTTAAATAATAAATTATTAAGTATCAAACTTTGCACTATAGATCGATATGAAAGGTGTTTTCTGAGCAGCCAGCCTTGTTCGTTCGTGTTCTTGGTTATACTTTCTATCTCTTTCAAATTATTTATTTACTTGGAATTTATATTAAACTTTTTACTCAAAAATTAACCTGTTATTTACTGATTCTTTCAGCTACTTGGAATATCTACTCACTCTCATCTTCATTTTCCTGAGTTTTGGGAGTCAGTCGCCAAGCGGTGCTTGTGTCGATATCTACAGAAAGTTGCTCTAGATTTTGCCCTAAATCTTTTTGAAGTTTCTGAGTCAGCGTCACAGGGAAATCTAAATTAATGCTTTGGGTTTGTACTATTCTAACTAATTCTGTAAACTGGACTTTTACAGTTTTACGCTCGTAACCAGTCAGCTTACAAAATGAAGTTTCTGATACATTTTGAGCTTGCATAGCTTTTTTAACTCGCTCTTGCAAATGCTCAAATTCTGAATTTAACAGCTTCCACTGTTCCTCAATTTGAGTATATCTTGCACCAAGTGTGATTAAATCTTCGTTTTCTGGGTCTAGGCTACTTTCTGCTTGTAATTCTAACAAACGACTGTGTATTTGAGCAAGATAAATGCAGTCTAAGTAAGCATATTCTATTTGTTCATCGGTTAAAGGTCGCTGTCCCCAATCGCTGCTTTGTTCTTGTTTGTCAATATAGTTAAAGTTACACAAGGCTGTAGCTAGAGTTTGGAGTTGATAGTTAGGTAGAGGTAAGAGATAGTAGGGAATTTTTTTAGCTATTTCTAAAGTACAAGTAATATTTTTAGCTTTTTTATTACCCAGTAATTTTACATCGTAATTAGCGTTGTGAAATACTTTTTCAATAGCAGGATTGAACATAATTTGCTCAACAAAGTGAACTATCAAATCTGGCTGCTCTAGAACATCCAAAATGTAAACGCGATCGCCACTCATATCTTCGGGGTCATCCAACACCTGAATCAGCGACAATCTGGGATTACGACTTTTATATTCAGCTACTTCTGTATCTATCCACAGGGTTTTAGCTGTGGTATATTCAGCGACAATGGCGCGAATTTCGCTGGCGGAAGTTAAGTATGGCATTAGCTAATAAGTAGGTCGGCGTGAAGATTTATCGTTCAAGCAAGGCAGAAGGGAAGAAGGTTTGAGTTAACTTTACTTAATACCAGTGTGGCAAAACTATTGGCACGCATAAACGCGACCAGTTTATCAATGTCTTCTTCTCGAAAGGCATTTGGGATGTACATGATACTTAACATTACTCCGGGCCTCTAAAGTTACCATACTCTCAAACTTCGTTGTAAGTCGCTTATCGTTCTTGCGAGGGTCAATTTTTATCTCTCAAGTTGGATAAACAAAGCCACTAACCCAAGTAATTCTATAAAATAAGCAAAAAAAGCAAATTTTCTCCTGTCCCATGCGTTACTTTGCATTAGCCACTGACTACGATGGCACACTAGCCGCAGATGGTCGTGTAACAAAGGATACTTTGACGGCATTGAAACAACTGCGGGCTTCTGGTCGCAAACTAATCTTGGTTACAGGTAGGGAGCTAGATGATTTGCTGCAAGTTTTTGAGCAAATCGATTTGTTTGATTATGTGGTAGCAGAAAACGGCGCTTTACTATACTGTCCAGCTTCTCGTCAGGAGAAGTTATTAGGCGAACCAGCACCAACAGAGTTTATTAAAGCATTGCGCGATCGCCAAGTTAATCCCCTCTCAGTTGGTCGCGTAATTGTCGCCACTTGGCATCCCCAAGAAACCGCAGTCTTGGAAACCATCCGTGATTTAGGGCTAGAATTGCAAGTCATCTTCAATAAAGGTGCAGTCATGGTACTGCCTTCAGGTATCAATAAAGCCGCAGGATTAGCAGCAGCGTTGGATGAGATGAAGTTGTCGCCGCACAATGTTGTGGGGGTTGGGGATGCAGAAAATGACCACGCCTTCCTCAGTGTGTGTGAGTGTTCTGTGGCGGTTGCCAATGCCTTACCGATGCTGAAGGAGCGTGTAGATTTTGTGACTGATAGCAGTCGGGGTGATGGTGTTATCGAACTGATTGATAAACTCATCGCCTCAGATTTATCAGAATTAGATGAACAGTTGCAACGACACAATATTTTGTTGGGTACTAAAAAAGATAATTCTGAGGTAAATATTCAGCCCAGTGGCTCAAGTATCCTACTAGCTGGTACTTCTGGGGGAGGAAAGTCTACCTTAGCAACAGCCGTGCTAGAGCGCATCGCTGAGCAAAAATATCAATTTTGCATTATCGACCCAGAAGGCGATTACGAAAACTTTGAGGGTGCGGTAGTTTTGGGTGATGCTGAACGCTCTCCCAGGCTGACAGAAGTCTTGGATTTACTGGAGAAACCCTATGAAAATGTTGTGGTTAACTTGTTGGGTATTGCTGTAGAGGATCGTCCTGCATTTTTTGCCGAACTATTACCAGCTTTGCTAGAGTTGCGATCGCGCACTGGTCGTCCTCACTGGATAGTTGTAGACGAAGCACACCATCTCATGCCTGCATCCTGGAATCCTGCGTCGCTCACATTGCCCCAACAACTTGAGGGCATGATGCTAATTACAGTCCATCCCGATCGAGTTGCAGCCGCAGGCTTATCATTGATAAATACTATTGTGACTGTCGGTAATTCGCCACAAGAAAACATCAAAGCATTCTGCGAAGCTTTAGGCGATTGTCCGCCACAAATTGCCCCCCAAACTTTAGAAACAGGAGAAGCACTAGCTTGGTTCCGAGGAAAACAAACCGAACCATTCTGCTTTCGCATTGCTCCTGGGCATCGCGAACGCCGTCGTCATGCCCGTAAATATGCTGAAGGCGAACTAGGAGAAGATAAAAGTTTTTACTTCCAAGGTTCTCAAGGAAAGTTGAATCTCCGTGCCCAAAACCTGATTTTATTCATCCAGATAGCAGAGGGCGTTGATGACGAAACTTGGTTGTATCATCTGCAACGCGGAGATTATTCACGCTGGTTCCGCCAGGCAATTAAGGATGAATCTTTAGCTGAGGAAGCTGAAGAAATTGAGCAAAATAATCGTACCTCGGCTCATGAAAGTCGTGATGCCATTAAAGGTGCGATCGCCCAACATTACACCCTCCCAGCTTGAAAAAGCTACGGTGTACACACAAACGATCTGGCGTTGCATAACAGTGGGATGAATTGGGGTAAGCAGGGGAGGCAGGGGATGCAGGGGATGCAGGGGGAGAATTTTAGAAGTTGCTAAATCATCCCGCAACTATGCAACGCCAACGATCTAATCACCCCAAATCCTCTTCTGTAGTGGCGTGGTGTAAAAACATAAAAAAGTCGATTGTTGCTGCGATCGCCTTGTCACGAACTCATCATCAATACCCTGTATATAATAATTATATGGAAGGTCTCAGTATAATGAATAATTATGTTAGCTGAGGCATTCGTGAGGCAATACGAGATGCTGTAATGAAATTTGTTGTTGTGCCATCGTCAAACTCATGAATTTCAAACCTCACCAAAGTACCTTTGACCAGAAACTTAGCGCAATCATTGGGCTAGCGATTGGACTGCTGTTCATTGGAGGTGGTTTTTGGGTGCGTAACATAGTCGCGCACGAGCGCACAACGCTAAACGAAACACGAGGTACGGTGGTGGACAGCATCAGTCGTCGCGAGCGCAACAGTACGAACAATCAGCAAACAGAAACCTATGCGCCAGTTATCGAGTTTCTAGCTAACGGTGAACGCACTCGATTTACAGGCAATTATGAGTCCTACCGCTCTAGTAACGGTCACATGGTGGTGATACGTTACGACCCTAAGCAACCGATAACCACCGCGCGGGTGGTGAATCCGCTTGAAGGCTTGGTATGTTGGGCAATGTTTGGCATAGGTGGGTTAGCTGTGGTTTCTAGCCTGGGCACGCTGTTGCCTGTACGCTGGTCTTCAGGTGGGTGACCATAGCTATGTCGCAGATTTGGTAATCACAATCTCTCGATTTGTTTACCTTGGTCAGCGGACGGCAGTTTCAGATAGTCCAGCCCGATCGCAGAATAAAGATAAAATTGACTGTAGCCCAAGTATTGGTGGCTGCACAGGTCTAATAGAGACATAAGTCTGCCTGAATGGCTAGATATCAGGCTTTTTCAATGGAATATTGATTGCTGAATGTGAAGATATAGTATGCTACGTCATGGTGTTTAAAAATCCACAGTCATGAGGAAAAATCCCATACCATTACTGATGTGTGGAGTGGTTGTCAGTTGCGGGCTACCGTCATTATTAGTTCAAGCACAACAGTTGGTTTCTAATGCTCAAGTAGCAGCAATGGTAGAGGCGCTGCGACAGGCTGCACCGCAAACAGGCATCGAAAACGATGGACTTTACAGTCAATGGCAAATCAAACCAGAAACCCTCAAAGCTTGGTCAAAATATTGTCTCAAACGGGAATTAACACCTACGCAGTTTGAAAATAGCCCCGTAACCGCACGCTTTGTTGTATCCTGTATCACACGTCGTGAGTTAAACAACCAATTTCGCACTACTAGCAACAATGAAACTAAAGCTGTGCATGGCGTAGCTTGTTGGTGGATGACTGGCAACTATACAGGCTGCGATCGAGGCTTCAGTGCTGCCTATGTCCAAAAAGTTCTTGGCTTTTACCAACAGCAGCGATCGATTCCAGCAGCTAGTCCACCTGCATCACCAACAGGATCGCCACCATAACTTGAGATCGCGCCTTACAAAAATCCCCATGCCCGATCTTGGCATAACGAGTGGCAAGTCTTGGTATCTGCCCAAAATGGCGGATGAACACCACTGGCCTCAAAACATTACAACTGAAAGTTCAGGCAGGCAATACGGATGATGAATGGGATCGCCCTATCTAGAGTTTTTCACACTTGAGTTTGGCGATCGCAGTCAGTACACTAGGGCGATTTTTAGCAAACGACTAAATAGGCTTTGATTATGCCAGCCGTATTTAGGAATGCGCTGTGATTGGCGCAGTTTTGCCTGTATGTATTTTTCTAGTAGTAACAGATGGCGTTCGTTGTATGCCCACAACAAATGATTGCGACAGGTTATCCGTAACTGTTCGGCAAAGGCCACTGCTGAGTGAATTAGAGCTTTGGGCTTAGTTTTCAGTACCATAAAGGCTTCATGAGGTTGCTGTAAATATTAGGTGATAGCCTGAATGCACGAGTATAGACTACCTATTTAGGTAACATAGGTAATTATCAAGAAGTTTTATTCAATAAATCATGGCTTCAACTCCTCTCACACTTAACCTAGTTGAAGGTTCTGTCTCTTTTAGTTTTTCACCCCAGGCAGCACGAGAATTAAAGGCAGCGATCGCTCAATTGATGGAACGGCTGAAAGCTGTCAGTGCTAAAGCAACTCCAGGCACTAAAGCCACTCCCCAGCCTCCCTTAGAATATCGTTACACTGGTGAAGTCTTTGTAGAAATTTTCTGTAATCCAAATATTTGGCCTACACCCTTTGCTGCCAAAGTTCTACTAACTGTGCGCGATGTCAGCATTCGCTTGACTACAGAAGCGGAACTTACTCGGCTGATTGAAGATGTTAACCAGTATTTAGAACAAGTGGGCTAATTTATTGGCTGGCGATCGCCAACTCATCAAATCTGCATAAATACACTCTTAGCTCGTAGCGAACGCTTAAACCCTTATTTAAGTGTTTAAGCCTTTACTACAAACTGACTATATAAAAACCCCTTTTTAAGCTACGGTCTACACAAGTCGAAAAACCCGCTTCACATTAACTTTAATTTGGTAGGGTACGTTATGGATGGAACGTCTTAACGCACCGAAAATCTCGAAAAGAAAATTTCAAGCGAATCTGGGATTACTCGGTAACAAAAGCACCTGAAATTACCTCATTGTAAATTTAAAGATAATTGAATTAGGCTGCAAGTAAGAAAACAAATTAATAAAAATTTGATTACTTAGCGAAACTTTTGAACAGTTTTCCTGAAGCTTTAGAAGCCTTCCGAATAGCTATTTGGGTACAAGCGGTACATATTAGGTAAAAGTAAGAAAAACAATTAATAAATAATTTTATTTATTAGCTCAACAGCTTTGTTTACAAGGCTTTCAGTCGCCAACGCTGCATACCTTGATTGCGAAGTCGCGGCTATTACTTTCGATCGTCGGCTGCTTTCAACCCCTGCTCAAATTCGTCAATAGCTTGAATTGAATCCGAGATTGTCAGACATTGCTCTAGCAAAGAAATGTCTAATTCTGGCAGTATCTCACTTTTAGAGAGAGCTTCATACCCATAAGTATCAGGGTAAACAGTGGCTTGCTCTTTTTGGGAATTATCCCGTAAATGGTATAACTTAAACTGGTTTCTCTCCCAAAACCAGACTTCTGCAACTCCTAATCTTCGGTAGATTTCCAGTTTGCTTACACTCCCACTGGTCAAAACTACTTCTATAGCTAAATCTGGTACTTTTTTTTCTTCACCTATGCAGTAACACTCGTCTGGTTCTGCACCAGCTTTTCTTACTTTGTTTTTAAAAGTAGAACTTCCCATAGGTACAAACCGAATGCGCTTGCTGTAGAAGAAACGCTCTAACAGCATCCCTAAATTCGTTTTGATTTTTTCATGTCTGATTGATGGCGACACTATCTCTAATATTCCATCTAAATAATTAACACGGTAATGAGAGTTATTTTCTAGTTTCGCCAGTAGCGATTCATAGCTTTCCCAACTCACACCGCTACTGATAAACCTTTCTTCTGGGTCGTTACTATGACCCAATTCTGGCTCATCAATTAGTTCTTTAAGGCTGCTGACCATTGTCATCTCTCCTGTTAATTTTTGAGATAAAGGTGAGTTCTGCGTTTATTTCATGCTGATTTCTCCATAACATCTGTTTAGATATTATCGTGAAATAAAGCGATCGCGCTTACTTTGACCGGGCAATAAAGCTACGCAGCACTGGCTATTGAAACCTTTTACTCACGGATTTGATATCATTTGATTTTCTAAATTTCAGCCACAATCTCTGCTGTGGGATTAGTTAGTTGAAAACATTGGCTAAAGGTATAACTCCGATCAGGTTTTAAGATTTTGTGTTTGCTCATGTTTGCGGTATATGATAATACTATAGATATTAATTTTGAGCTTCTTCATCATGTTCAATTACCTCAGATTTATCTGTTAACGGCTTAACTACTCGCGCGATCGCTTCTTGAACAAAAGCTTTAATAAATTCATCTCTGCGATTAATTTGAAACTGTCGTTGTACAACTTCTGTCATGCCACCATCACCCCAATCTTGGTCATGACGAAAATATTCAATAAAACTTTTACCAGCAATCCGCGTTAAATAAGCTGCGGTTACGCCTTGAATTGCCCTACCCACAATAAAAGTAGCAGGATTAGTTTGCAAAGCGGTGGAAAGTAATTGAATCGCTCCCTTGACTATACCCAGACTGGCGATGGTTTTTGCTAAAGAAAGGGCTAACTCTCGTCCCCGTTCCATATTCAGTTCGCAGCCATAGACTTTGCCAATTTCTACAACCATTTGAGCATTGACAGCAGCTGTTGCCAATAAATCGACAACTGGTAGGGGCATGACAGATACTACACCAGCACCAATCCATTGAAACCGTTCCACAATTTTGTCGGCTTGACGGCGACGTTGGCTATCAATGAGTTTTCGCGCTTCCTCTCCTAGTCGCAACGATTGCAGGAGAATGTTATCTGCTACCAAATCTTCACCCTCAGCCCTTAAAATAGCTGCCATCCGCCGCAGCAACGGTACAATATCTGCTTCTGGCTGGAAGGTTTCGCCAGTTTCTAATTGTGCAGATTGGGGATTAGCCGCGATCGCAACTACATCACTAGTTGCAATAAATCCCCGCACCCGTTGACGCAACCGGGCGAGGATAGCTTCTTTATCTTCATCTGTATATAAATCAGTTTTGTTGAGAACAAGCAGCGATCGCTTGCCAATTTCCGCTAAACCCCGCAGTGGTTCATATTCCGAACGCCGCAGGTCATTATCTACCACAAATAATAGTAAATCTGCTGAGGTAGCTAGTTCTCGTGCTAACTGTTCCCGTTCCGTTCCTGCTACCCCTGCTTCTAAAATCCCTGGCGTATCTGTAATTAAAATCTTACGTTCTAATCCTTTCAGCCGCAGACAATAGGTTTCACCAACCTGGGTTGTACCCATAGGCGCATCCACTTGACCCACCATGCGTCCCATAATTGCGTTGACTAGGGATGTTTTGCCAGCACTTCCCGTACCAAATACTACTACTTGAATTTCGCCGCGTGCTAAATTGACTTCAATTTCCCGCGATCGACTTAATAAAGCTTGCCGTGTTACTTCATCTTGAATTTGCGCTACCTGTTGTCGCACAGCTTGTAGCGTGGTAGAAGCCGCATCAGATTTGGCAGCCGGAATTTGCGCCGGAGTCACACGAGGGCGATTACGGCGAGAACGTTTCTCTCCAGCCTGCATTACCAGCACGTAATAGATAAAAGCTGCAACTAAGGCTCCTATGAGGACAACCAGCAGTAACAACAGCAAATTGCCTAATAAGGGAGAATAAGATAACTGCCAATAGAGGCGTGATAGAGAATCTATCAGCCACAGGGCTAACCCCAAAATGACGATTAGACCAACAATCAGCGTGACTATGCGGGACAGAGGCATGGGTGGCAAAAATTAGTGGGTATTCAGTAGGCAGATGCTTCTAATATTAATAGTTTCAATCTTTTTTATCAGAGCAGAAAGTAGGAAGTATAGATCCTAGGGAAGTTGTGGCGCGTGCAAATTTAGGGCATTAAAGAAAGTACATCCCTAGGCAGGCTTGGTTTGTATAGCCTTAGATTTGAAGTTTGAGGATTTGACAAATCAGTCTTGGGAAAGAGAAAAACATAGAAACAAAACAAACTTATGGGACTTTTCGATCAAATTCTCGGTGCTGTCAGCAATCCCAATCAACAAGGGAGCTTGGGTCAAATTGGAAGTATTATCAACGCTGTGGATCAATTGAGCGATCGCACTGGGGCAGATCCCTCAACGATACAATCTGTATTGGGTGTTGTGGGTAACTATGTGCGTTCTTCTTTACAAGAAAAGCAAGCTACAAGTGGTAATGAAGAAGCTCAAGCTTTGGTCAATCAATATAGTGGCACTTCCCCCAATCCTCAAGCTGTTGACTCCCTCTTCTCTCCAGCAATGCAGCAACAGGTGTCTGAGATAGCTGCTCAGCGCACTGGCTTGGATGCTGGTACTATCCAACAATTGCTGCCTTTAGCAGTGCCTGTAGTGCTGAATTTCCTGCAATCTGGTGCAAACGCCCAGAATCCTCAAGTCGGCGGGAATCCCGTACTCAATTCCTTCTTGGATGCAGATAGAGATGGCGATGTTGATATCGCAGATGCCATCCAGATGGCTAGTCAGTATATGAGAAGGTAAGCAAAAAGGGGAGTAGGGAGTAGGGATATGAGGAAACGGAAAGTTCTTTCCCCGCGTCCCCCAAAGTTTGCTCAACGGGGGGAACCCCCGCACGCAACTTCTCTCCGCGTCCCCTCGTCTCTGTCACCCATTCTCATCCAAAATAGTTCCCTCTATATTTGCTCCATCCAAATTTGCACCGCTCAAATTAGCTTCGTTCAAATCTGCATTGGTGAGATTGGCCTGAGTCAGATCGGCGACCGTTAAATCTGCACCACTCAAGTCGGCTTTATCTAGATTCGCTGCATTCAAATTTGCCTCATGCAACTCTGCTTCGCTAAGATTAGCTTCAATAAGCTTAGCGACAGTCAAATCAGCTTGACTCAAATTAGCTCCATCTAAAATTGCGCCATCTAAAATCGCTCCATCCAAGATGGCTCCAGCTAAGTTACTACTAGTGAGGTTGGCATCGCTCAAATTAGCTCCGTTCAAGTCTGCCTCAATCAGGCTAGTTTGCGCTAAATTAGCATGGCTGAGATTAGCTCCGTCTAGGATAGCTCTATCCAAAATTGCTCCACTGAGGTTAGCTTCCCTCAAGTTAGCTTCGCTTAGGTTGACAGCAGTAAAGTCTCTTACGCCTGCGGCATAGTTTTTCAGGAGTTCATCTGCTTTCATATCGTCGCTGTGTAAAGAACGTTTAGTTGAGAGACATCCAAAAAAGAAAATCCCCAGCACACGCAACATTAAGGATTATTGTGGTGACAAGCTTTATCTAGAATAGCTATCTGGAAATTCTTGAGCTACTACCTGGAGTAATGAATTTATTTCTTACCTAGGAAGGATATTTAAGGATTGGAAAATTTAAATATTGGTGCAAAGCGATCGCTATACTCAATTGTGGTGTTCGTCTGGCACAGGTTATGGCAAAACCAATTCGGATTCTTTTGCAGACTACGATTCCCACAACGGAAGATGATTGGAGCATTTTTCGTTTCTCTCTTTTACAAAATTATCTGGCATCGATTCAAGACGAAGCAGGAAATCCCTTATTTGAAGTGACAGCACGCGATTATGAATCAGATGCAGAGGGTAACGATCCAGTTTTAAGCACTCTTGACAAATCAGATTTTGATGAACTTTGGCTGTTTGCCATAGAAGTCGATAAAGGTTTAACTGAAAAGGACATTGCTGGAATAAATGCTTTTCGGCAAAGCGGCGGCGGTATTTTAACGACTCGCGATCATCAAGATATGGGCTGTTCGATGTGCGGTTTAGTTGATATTGGAGATGTTCACTATTTCAACACCAAAAATCCTGACCCTGATGAGTCTCGCTGGAGCCGAGATGATTCGTACACAACTTATATTTCTTGGCCTAATTATCATTCTGGAGCAAACGGCGACTATCAAAAAATTACCATTGTTGAACCTGTTCACGAACTGTTAAAAAATTCTAATTCAGCTTCCGTAACCATCGATTTTTTTCCAGCACACCCTCACGAAGGCGGCATAGGAGCGCCTTTAAACAATCCAAATGCACGGGTAATTGCTTTGGGAAAAAGTTTAGTTACAGGTCGTAAATTCAATCTTGTGGTAGCGATAGAACATCACAAAGATGCACAAGGTAATTTTCTGGGACGTGCAGTAGCTAATTCCAGTTTTCATCATTTAGTAGATTACAACTGGGATGTTGAAAAAGGCTGTCCTACTTTTGTGGATGAAGCACCAGGAGATGGAATGAAAAAAGAGCCACGCGCCTTAGAAGATATCAAAACTTATGTGCGTAATGTCGCTTTGTGGCTGGCAAATTGAATAAAGTCGGGTGCGTTGATGAAGATAACGCACCTTCCTCTAAACTCGTAGCTCTACTGTAGTTTCAGAAGTCGCCTAAATTTGATAGGAGTTTTGGAATCATTAGTCGTGGGATTTGGCTTTGTGAAAAACCCGAAACGCGGAGATATTCAAGATTACCCCTAGCGTGACTTTTAGTACTGCTGCTGGAACAACCCCGACAAGCATTCCTCCAATGACGGCTCCAATCACCGAACCTACTCCCATAGGAGCAACAGTATTGCTCAAAGCTGTGCGGTCTGTAAAAGCTCCTCGACTAGCATATTTAACAACACCCACCAGCACAGTTGGCAAGCTGACCAAAAGACTTGCTGTACCTGCTGTTTTAATATCTGCACCAAAAGCAAAAACAAGCGTTGGGATAATTATTTCACCTCCTGCAACTCCAAGCAGGCTGCTCACCAGTCCAATTGCCAGACCAAACAGCATACCTGCTGGAATACGCCAGCCCAAAGCCGGAGGTAGAAGGGCTGGTATTTGTTGAGGAAGAAAGCCCTCAACTATTAGGACAACGCCAATTAATACCAATAGCACTAAGATGATTCTCTCAAGTTGCTCATTTGAGAGCCTTCCTGCCATTGCTGCCCCGAAAAAGGCAGTAATAACCGCTCCGCAAATTAAGGACAAGACCGCAGGTAACAACGGAATCACTAGACTGAAGGAGAGCGTACTGCCCCGAATTGCTAGAGATGCAGCAATTGTCACCAAACTTACAGCTAGGTTCAGGGGTACAGCTTGCCGTACTGAATAACTCAATACACCAGCCAAGACTGGCAGCCGAAACTCTGCACCACCCAAGCCAATCAGCCCTCCTAATATCCCAATTGGCACAGCGTAGAGAAAGGATAATCGGAAACGACGCACTTGCAAGACATTGACTGTTGGCTCTAGTGCAGACGATGAGTTATTCTTTTTCATTAACTTTCTGCGTTTTAGTGCTTAATAATACAGCTTTGCTGGGGCTGTGTCTAGCAAAGCTGTAACCGGAAATGTGCTTCAAGTGCTTCTTTCACTCATAGTCGCGGATCTACAGGTTCGCTCTCTAATGCCAAAATACCGAAAACGCATTCATGCACGCGGCGCAGAGGAGCATGGGTAACAAATCGCTCCAAGGCTTCAACACCCAAGGCAAACTCGCGCATAGCCAAAGAACGTTTGTGAGATAATCCCCTTTGGCGCAGACGTTGCAGATTTTCTGGGGTTGAGTATTCAGGGCCGTAGATAATTCGCAGATATTCTTGTCCCCGACACTTCACCGCAGGCTGTAGGATACCGCGACTACCTTTGACGATGAATTGCATTGGCTTCACAACCATCCCTTCACCTCCTGCTGCGGTGAGTTTTTCCCACCAATGTACTCCCTCTGCTTGGCTGCTGGGGTCGGTCAAATCTATTACTTTGTAGCCAGTAGCTAGGAGTAAGGCGGGGTCTGATTGGCAGATTTTAGCTATTTGCTCCATGTGCCAGCGATGGTCCTTGTCAACATGGACAGCTTTCTGTGTTGCCAAGATATGGAAGGGAGCGAGTTTCAGTTGTGAAATATCTGTAACTGTCCAGCAGTAGCGACGATAGGCAGTGACGTACTGATGCGCCATCTCTGCACGTTGTTGGTAGTGACTGAGCTGGCTACTGATTTCCACGCCGCGATCGCTCGCTTGTTGCAGTAAACTAACAGCATGATTGAGAGCAACGCGCGATGCCACACCAACAGGTGCATACTGTTCTCGCAACAATCCCTGAGCCTTAGCTGACCAAGGCATCAATTCGCAATCCAGACACACCCAATCTGTCTGAAATTCTTCCCAAAAGCCGCTTTGGTCAAGGGCTGCATTCACCCGCGCTAATAGTTCTGCTTCTAATGCTGGATGATCAAAAAAGCGCCGTCCTGTGCGGGTGTAACAAATGCCGATTCCTTCATTCACCACACCAAATCGTTTCTCGGCGGCTGCTAAATCTCGACAAACAATTACTACTGCTCGTGAACCCATGTGTTTTTCTTCGCATACTACTTCCGTAATTCCTGGGTTTTGGTAGTAGGCAAAGGCTTGCGTCGGATGTTCCAAAAATCCTGATGCTTGCGATGTTTCTACAGGGGACATGGTAGGAGGCAAGTAAATCAACCATTTGGGATTAGCTGCAAAACGGCTCATCACTTCTAAAGCTGCGATCGCATTTTCTTCCCGAATGGTAATGTTGTTCTTAAGTTGGGTGTTGATGATACGTTTACCCAATACATCGTCAATGTGCAAGACATCATCAAGTTCCTGCTGGGATGTGCGAGTAACTGTGTTTTGTACCAAAGGTTTCACAGGTTCGCAGTAAGTGCGGGCGGCGGGTACACTCACCAATTCCTTTTCTGGATACCGTAGGGCAGTTAATTTGCCCCCAAAAACACAGCCTGTATCAATATCAATAGTGTTATTCAGCCATTCCACTTCTGGTACAGGGGTGTGTCCGTAAACCACTATCGCTTCACCCCGATACTCTCCAGCCCAGTTGTAGCGCACAGGTAAACCAAACTCATCAATCTCGCCAGTACTTTCGCCATAGAGAGCAAACTCACGTACCCCACCAGAACCGCGTCCTTGCATTTCCTGTTTCATCCCGGCGTGCGCCACCACTAACCGCCCTTCATCTAAGAGGTAGTGACTAATTAGGGAATCGAGAAACTTTTGCAGTTCTTTGGTGAAGGGTTCACGCACTTCATCAGGTAACGCCTCAATCTCCGCTAGGGTTTGCTCTAGCCCATGATTCACTCGGACATTCTTGCCGCGTAGTTTCCGCAACAGCTTGTTTTCATGATTACCAGGAACGCAAAAAGCCGTACCTGCATTAACCATGTTTCGCACCAGCTTGACTGTATCTAGGATACGCGGCCCTCTGTCTACCAAATCACCGAGAAAGACAGCCCTGCGTCCTTCGGGGTGGTGGTAGGTTGGGTAGTCCCAAGATGGAGCAGACAATTCTTCCCCTCTGCTCCCCTGCTCCCCTGCCCCCCTGCCCTTCTCATAGCCTAATTGTTGAAGTAATGCTTCAAGTTCATCGCAACAGCCGTGAATGTCACCGATGATATCAAAGGGGCCGTGTTCGTGCTTCAGGTTGTTCCAAAGGGGTTGGCGTTCGATTTCAATGGATTCAATTGCTTCTAAAGAGTTGAGAGTGTAGACATAGCGGAATCCTTCCTTTTCCAAACCCCGCAGAGAACGCCGCAACATTTGGGTATGACGACGCACCACATGGGGGCCAAACTGGCGATCGCTACGTTGTTGGTTGCGTTCGTGGCATAATTCTTCTGGTAGGTCGAGAACAATTGCGATCGCAAAACAATGATACTGCCGTGCCATTTCCAGCAAAGGTTTGCGGTCTTCCTGTTGTACGTTGGTAGCATCAATTACAGTGAGTTTACCTGCTGCTAGTCGCTTGGCAGCAATAAAGTGCAATACTTCAAAAGCATCTTTACTAACAGATTGGTTATTTTCATTATCAGAAACCAACCCGCGACAAAAGTCAGAAGAAAGCACTTCAAAAGGCTGAAAATGCTTGCGAGAGAAAGTCGATTTTCCAGAACCAGAAGCACCGATAAGAACAATTAAAGAAATTTCAGGAATAGTTATTTTCATAGTTATTATTCATTAGTCATTAGTTATTAGTCAAAAACTCTGAACTATTGATTAAGTTTTATTGACTAATTTGGCAATAAACTGACTGTATTCATCTTTCATTGGCAAGTCGAAATCTCGCCGGATGCGTCGCCGCAATGCTGGAACTGTTTCACCTGTAACAGGGTTAAATCCCTGTTTGTGATATTCTTCCCAATAAAGACCTACACCACGTTTTTGCCAGTTGGGAAGTTGATTAAAATTAATTCCATGTTGAAATAACAACTCGTTTTTATCTGCAACAGATAACCCATTCATCATGCTGGTTGCTTGAGTTGCACTTTGACCATCTCGACGCAAACACCAATAGCAATGAGCGTTGAGAGCATTTCTGTAAGCATCTTCACTCCGCCAGCGAAAATAATTCACTACTTCTTCTATATTAGGAAGTTGCGAAATTCGACAGTCAAAGCAGCCCATATCACCCAACAGTAAAGAAAATTTCGCACTGGCTTCACCTGCTAAAACTGAATTTAATTTTCTGAGTTTGCGGCTGAAAGTATTTTCATTTTGAGCAAACAGTAAGGATATTTCATCACTTTGAGTATATCCATAGATGATATCTATGCCGCAATTCATTAAATGTTCGACGGTTGCCAGCATAAAGTCCCGAAGGCGAGTGTCATAGGGAGCTTCAAATTTATGTACTTCTTTAGTTAAGCGGGTAAAACTGCGTCCATCTAATCTAGCAACTATGTAAAGTCCAGGTAACACACAATGGTCATGCGCTGTTTCAAACACCCGCATTTTACTATCAAGCTCATCAAATTTCACGATTCCATTCCTCAACAGTAAATGAATAATTTAAGTCAGGTTTAACTGAATACAGTGCATCAAATCCTTCTTCCCAATTTGGCAAAACTAGCTTTTTATATGTTGCTAATAGTCCCACAAGCGGCACAATTTCTTCAGGATTCCTTTGACTATTTCGTTTTTTGCAGTCTTCGAGTTCTGATTGAAAGTAATAACCCACAACCTGGAAACCTTTCGCTTTCGCTGGAGTAATGTAACGCTTTCTGTCTTCAACTGTTGGGTTAGTATTATCTACTACAAAAGATTGTTTAGCTTCCAAACAGGCTTGAAGAAAAATTTGCTCTCGATGACGGGTTTTGAGCATGTCTAAATTAATGCGAATGTGGGTCTTAAAAAAGCGATCGCGATAAAAAGTAGATTTACCCGCTCCCTGGATTCCTATAAAAATAATTGCTTCCATGATTGAGCATAAAATTAGGAATTATGGCTAAAGACTGCCATCTGCGTAGGCGAACCAACTTCTGGGTCTTCTATTCCTACAGATTGGAATTCCACATTATAACTAAAGCGTTCTGCAACTTGACTTGCCCAATTTTGAAATTGCGATCGCGTCCATTCAAAGCGGTGGTCTTTATGTCGCAGTTTCCCGGCGGGAAGGTTTTCAAATTTGACGTTATACTCAATATTCGGCGTTGTTACTACCACTGTTTTGGGTTGGGCAAACTCAAACAAAACTCGCTCAAATCCCCCCAAACGCGGTAAATCGAGATGCTCAATTACCTCAATCACCGTTGCAGCATCGTAGCCATTGAGGCGTTTATCTTGATAGGTGAGTGCGCCCTGAATGAGTTGTATACGTTCCCATTGATTGCGGGGAAGGCGCAGGCGGTCTAATCTTTCTTGGGCAACTTCTAGCGCCCTATAAGACACATCAACACCTGTAACTTGTTCAAAAAAGCTGTCTTTTAGCAAGATTTTCAACAGATTTCCCTGACCGCAGCCTAAATCAATTACTTTCCTTGCATTACTTTGTTTCAAGGCAGCAATCACAGCATTCATCCGTTGCTGATTTAAGCTGATGGGTTTTTCCACCGCTGCTTCTTCCTCAGCGTGGCTTTCTTCCGCACTATCGGGATCAGGATTGTCTTCCTCTGCAAGTTGGGCTAAAGCGAGACGAGTCAAGCGCTGCTGTCGTTTGAGGTAACGCCGAGTAATTTGTTCTCGCGCTGGATGCTGAGTTAACCAACCCTCACCATGACGCAGTAACTTTTCGATTTCCTCATCGCCTACCCAGTAATGTTTATCGTCATCCAACACCGGAATTAGTACATAGAGATGACTTAATAAATCGCTTAAGGTTACTGTGTGCTGAAGTTCGACAGTAAAGTATTGGCTTTGTCCCCAATCAGGAAATTCATCATCTAAAGTGTAACCTTGGGCACTCACACTGTAACCCAACGGCTCAAACAACTCCCGTAGAAAACTTTCACCGCCGCGACAGGGTAAGACAGATATTTTTGCCACTAACGGTAAAGGAGTTTGTACTAGTTCTGGTAAGTCTTTGCAGCGACCTCCTAAAGCAGTGCTAAATACTTGAGCGATCGCTACACTTAAAAATGAAGAAGCAACATAAGGGCGATCGTTGACATATTGTTCTAGCCTAGCACTACGCCCGCGCACCAACTTTACTGGGTCAACATCCAACAGCAACGCAGCCGTACATTCCTGTGTACTCGCTTCCGGGTAAAAGACATGCGCCTGTCCAAAACTCAGAGAAAAGGACTGACAGCGGTCTGGGTGTTTATGCAACAAGTAGCCTAACTCCGTTGCCGGGGAGTGTGTTGTGGTGATAGTGAGCAGCATTAAACCCGAAAATTACGAATTACGAATTACGAATTAGATAAATACCGCTTCAGGGTAAGCGATTACGGAAAGAAATGATGGTGTTGTTGAGGAATATTAAGTTTGTGGTTGGAAAGCTATCGTTAAACAATTGTTTGTAAGTAGTCGAACAGAATTAATTACACAATGTCATTGCGCTAAGCGAAGCCATGCCCAAAGGGCTTTATGCAGCGAAGCGAAATGTAGACGCGCCTTCTTCGGCTTCCCGCAGGGTAGCAATCGCAAGGGCTAGGATTGCTTCACTTCTCTTCTCCTGTCGGCGACGCTGCGCGTAGCTTGCTTCCCCGCAGGGGTACGAGACGCGAACGCGAACGCTCGTAATGACTGTAATTATTTTTGTGTGGTTACTTAGAAGATAAAGCAGCAATTTTGATGTAGATATAGGAAATGAGCGATTTCAAGTGTTGAGTCATAGTGATTGAAACTACAATCAATACAGAATAACGCTTGTATCCAGACCAGATGAAGAATCAGCAATACTACATTTCTCGTAAACCCGCTGAGGACTTTCTAAAAACCTTTGCCAAAGCTTTAACAGAGCCAGATTCGCACCCTTTGCTGTTTCATATCTATGGTATTGGAGGTATCGGCAAAAGCACCCTGCTAGATGCATTGGAACACAATTACAAGCAGCGGGCACATATTGTCAAGTTTGACTTCAGTGGTAAGACTCTCAGTAATGAAACCCCACTGAAAGTTATGACTCATTTGTATGAGCAAATACCTACGCCTGATATTTGGAAACAAGATTTATTTAAGTCTGACCCCTTTAAGCAACTCCTTAAGCAGTACAACGAAACATTAGAAGAACTCGCAACGAAACCTGTTGAAGGAAAGGAAACTGTTGAGCAAGAACAACGCGACCTTGTAAAAGAATTAAATTCGGCTGCGGTCTATGGACTAGGTGCATTTTTCTTATCTCCAATTGAGCCTGTGAATGCAATGAGTTTGGGAGTATCGGCTGTTGCTGAGACAAAAAAAGGAGCTGGATCGGGGCTGAGCGCCATTAAAGAGCGTCTGCTATTGAAACATCCAGCAACTAAGCAAGATAATAAATTGCAAGAACTGATGTTGGAACCCATACCACAGATGACTAAAGCATTTGTGGAAGGGTTAATCCAATTCCAAAATTCCCGATTGTTACCACTACCCAAGGCACAAAAACAGCCGATTATACTGGAGCTAGACCACTATGAAAAAGCAACTTCCGATTTAGATTTATGGTTGGGTGAATATTTGCTTAAAGATGATAACTTACAATCTCACCCAATTCGGATTGTGGTAGCTGGAAGATATTCTTTGAAAAAGAAATTTACTAGAAAGAGGGATTTAATATTCGAGCGACAGTTAGAAAAATTTGATAAAAATCAGACTGAAGAATATTTAAAAAGAATTGGTATTAGTGAACCTAAAGAAATTCGCCAAATATATCAAGCTACCGATGGGTTTCCTTTTCACCTAGATTTGATTCGACAGCAAAAGGAAGAAGGTAAAACAATTAACTGTTCGCGTGACAATAAAGAACTTGCTGACCGACTGTTAGAAGGATTGACCGTTAGCCAAAAACAGGTAGTGCAACTGGCTGCTTATTGTCGTTGGTTTGATGAGGCTTTAATTTGGGAATTAGTCGCAGAACACTACATCTATTTTGAAACAGGAGTAGATGCCAATCTCAATTGTTTTGAATGGCTAATCGAGAGAGAATTCGTTGTAGAAGAAGACCAGTTCCGTCTCAATGATGTGACGCGAGATGTTTTGCGACGCTCTCAGTTTAAAGCAAACCAACAAAAATTTCGAGAAACTCATGCTTCCATTGCGAGATATTTTGAGCGACTAGCAGATAGAGAAGTATCCGCAGATAATCCAGAACCAGAGAAATACGAAAATTCTCAATGGCGTGCATATACTGCTGAGTCTATTTATCATGCCTTGTTTGCTGATCGAAAGGGTCAACGGTTGTTACTGAGCCATTTATTTGCTGGTGCTTACCTTGGTCAAATGGGTGTAGTCTGGGTTCCCTTCTTTGCTGTTGCTGCTGAAGGAGAATTTGAAAATAACGAACTCCTACCCAATGATACACGAAGGTTTCTAAACGATATCAAATTAGCAATTTTGTTTGGTAGTTTCGTGTTAGGTCATAATTATAAATTTAAACATGAAAATGGTAATTCTATAAAGTCGCAGATAGAGATATCTGTGAAAAATTGTCTTCATCAAATTGATTTTCTTCAAGGGCTAGCTAAATATGCTGGGTTGTATTACAAATCTCTACGCAGTTACCCAGGACAACGAATAGACTTGTTGCAAAGGGCTACAGAGCAAGCTGAACAGATCAAGACTAGTAATTATCCTGAATTCAGCAGTAGTTTATTTTTTAATGTGGGCACTGGGCTGATTAACTTAGGTTGCTATGAAGAAGCGGTCACTAACTACGATAAAGTATTGGCTATTAAATATGACTTTCTTGAAGCTCAGCTTAACCGTGGCGTTGCACTGATTAAGTTAGGTCGCCATGAAGAAGCGATCAATAACTATGATCAAGCTTTAGCTCTTAAAGATGACTTTCTCGAAGCTTGGTATAACCGAGGTGTTGCACTCGCTAACTTAGGTCGCTATGAAGAAGTGCTAAATAACTGCGACAAAGCTTTGACTATTAAAGATAATTATCCTGAAGCTTGGCTTAACCGGGGCAGTGCACTGGTTAAATTAGGTAACAATGAAGAAGGACTAGCTAGCTACAATAGAGCCTTGGCTATAAAAGATGACTTTCTATTAGCTTGGCAAAACCGGAGTGTTGCACTCGCTAACTTAGGTCGCTATGAAGAAGCACTTATTAGCTGCGATCAAGCCTTAAAAATTCAACCTGAAGGGCCAGATAATTGGAGTTATAAGGGTTTGATACTAAGTTTCTTAGGTCGCTATGAAGAAGCACTTATTAGCTGCGATCAAGCCTTAAAAATTCAACCTAAATACCCGATATGGTGGGCTAATAAGGGTATTGTACTGGCTCGTGCTGGGCGCTACCAAGAGGCACTAGCTAGTTGTGAGAAAGCAATAGAACTACAACCTAATGATGAGAGTGGTTATTATAGCAAAGCTTGCTATTATGCCTTGCAAGATAATATAGAGTTAGCCCTTGAAAACTTGCAACAGGCAGTTAATATTAATTCTCTTCGATGTCGCAGTGAGGCAAAATCTAACCCTGATTTTGATAGCATTCGTAATGATGTGCGGTTTCAGGCTTTGCTCAAAGAATAAATGATTAGCTTACAGGCGGACTTAGTTTGTATAGCCAAGCCAGTGCGATTTTGGATGTTCCCCTATAAGCAATTGGTGCGGGATTTGCGATCGCCAGGGCTAGGTGCAAGATATACAGCGAATATCAAGTTGAAGTACGCAACCTAGCTTTCAAAACCTGGTACAAAGCGTGTTTTACTTCTGAATGCTGCTGTAAGTAGAAGCAGAATACAGCAATAAACCTGTGTTAGTTGCAACAAAGGTGTATCCCTCAGCAATTCCGCAATAAAATATTACATAGGAGCGCTTACATATAGCATTGTCTATTGGGAAAACTTTTTTACCATGCATAGCCTCAAGACAAACAGGAATAAAGGTAATGACAATTCTCAAAGCAGAGGTTTATTTAAGGGACTTAGTCATGCAGGGGTATTCATTTTTCTGATAGCGATCGCTATGCTAGTTAGAAGTTGTAGCCTTTTTGATGCCAAGGCAACTTTTACCAAGACATCTGAAGTTGCTAAGAACGCAGAAGAATTTATCGGTAAATCTGTGACAATTAAAAGCAGAGCAATTCAGAAAATTGGTTTGAGTTCCTTCACAGTCAGTGATGCACAATTCTTTCACGGCGAACCCATTGTAGTTATCAATGCTTCAGGTATACCTTTCGATTTACCACTTGACCAAAATATCAAAATTCAAGTTACTGGTCAGGTGCGTAATTTAGTGATTCCCAAAATTGAACGAGAGTTTAATCTCAAAATTCAGGACGAATATTATAGAGATTACATTAATAAACCCGCAATTATTGCTCAAAATCTTATATTAGCGCCCCAACCTAGTCAAATAACGCAACATCCCGAACAATACTATCGCTATAAGGTTGCAGTTACGGGGAAACTAGAAAATATCCGCAGTCCGGTTTTATTAACGCTAGATAAAAATCAATTGTTTGGTGGACAAGATTTACTAGTTTTATTAAAAGCACCGCCTAAAGTCACAATCAATCAGGGTCAGACAGTATCGGTAATGGGTGAAGTTCGTCCTTTTGTTGTGACTGAAATTGAGCAAGACTATGACTTCACCTGGGATGTAAATGTGAAAAGGGCGTTAGAAGCTGAGTACGGCAACAGAACTGTTTTAGTTGCTGAAGTCGTGTATCCTTCTTAGGAATTAGAACATACTCCTACCCCAACTGAGTACATTACAGTGTAGGCTTCTCAGACAATCCGACCATCAAGTAATTGTTCGTAGTGGTCAGAAATAAGGACAAATTTACAGCTATAAAAAAATAATATTTTCGGCTCACTTAAAATTCATGACCAAAGTCATGGGTCTATCTGTGACTTTTGTCCGATTTAATTTTTCTAGAAATAAGTTTGAATGGTAATCAGAATGTAGAGTTCATAATTAACTGTGATAAGGGCATTAGGGCGTTATTGCGCCCTTTTATTTTTTAATGTAGTTTCACCTCTTATTAAAGTGTTTTGAAGATTATTTGATATTATTACTTGATGATTTGAGAGTAAGTTTTATGTGATGAAACAGTGATGGTAATCCTATGCCATTTGTAAGAATTACGAATCAAACTTCATCTAACTTGAGAACCATAGTTTTCTACCAAGACTTTGAGATTGCTTCCTTACGTCGCAATGACAGATTTGAATAATTAGAAACTCCAGGTTTCAACATGCACAAGGTTAAAATTGAAATACGCAAATTCACTCAGAAATATTTCACTTAGTCTGAAAGATATTTTGTACCATTTTTTTATCTGTATTTGCAGCCGCTTTATCTAACTCTGCAAGTTCGCTTGAGTTTAACTGCCAACCCAAAGCACCAATATTCTCCAGCGCCTGTTCTACACTTTTTGCTCCGGGGATGGGTATGGTTCCTTTACAGATACACCAGTTGATGGCAACCTGTGACATCGTTTTATTTCTTGATTCTGCCACCTCTTTTAAAGATGCTAAAAGCGATCGCACTCCTGGTAATAACTGCCTAAATAATAAACCTCGGATGCCTTGAGGAAAAGGGCCTTTCTCGGAGAATTTTCCTGTTAATAGCCCTAATGCCAAAGGACTGTAAGCAATCAGTTTGATTCCCATCGCATCACAAATGTCTTTCAGCTCTAGTTGAGTGACAGGATATGTAGACAACAAAGAATACTGGACTTGCAGTGTAGTAATTGGAACTCCTCGTTCAGCAAACTTTTGATGCACGTATTTCAGCCGTTTCGGCCCGTAATTGGACAGTCCCACTCCCCTAACTAACCCTTGCTGATAAAGGTCGGCAAGACCATCCAAAAGTCCTTCTTCTTGCCAAGGAGCATAGTTCGCTGTAGACCAGTGCATCTGTACCAAATCTACGTTTCTTCCCAAGCGTTGAGCAGATGCCTTACAAGCTCGTATCATTGACTGGCGCGACCATCTCCAAGGGTAAGCAGCAAGCTTGGTGGCAATGCAAATATTCTCTTTACCAAAGCCCTGATATTCTTTAGAAAATCGTCCCAAGAGTAGCTCACTTTGCCCATTCAATCTACCAGTGCCGTAAGAATCGCCCGTGTCAAATAATGTTACGCCGTTGCTCACACAAAGGTTGAAAACCTCTTGCAACTGGTCATCCATACTTTCGTTATATCCCCAAAGCAATTGGTTTCCCCATGCCCAAGTCCCGCACCCCATAGTTGAAAGGTAGATTTGGCTAGTTTGCATCTTTACTCGGTGTAGATGTCTTGATTACAGAAGCTTTCTAAAAACTTATTATCAGACAATTCATGAGCAAACCCTTACAAAATCCCAAGTCCCTAGTCCCCATCGCTTTCAAATTTTTTCTGTAGCACCCAACATCTGTAAAATTTTTTCTGCATTATCCAAATCTCCGACAATGCGGCGAATTGGGTGAGGCCAAACCTTGACGAGGGTAGGAGTTGCAGTGACTTGGTCAATTTCTGCTTGCTCTGGATTAGTTAAAACATCAACAACTTTCATAGTGTAAGGATACCCCAGCGATCGCTCTAACAATTCGTGTAGATTCTGAAGGATGCGTTCGGTGTTGGCACTATGCCCTGCTACAAATAAGCGCAGCACATAACATTGATTTTTTAGCTGTACCTTTCGTGCTGCAATGACTGGTGGACGGTACTTTGGTGCTGGTTCGGAAACATCTAAGTTAACGATTAGATCGTGATCTTGCCAAAGTTGGGGAAATGAAGAGCGATAAGTGGACAATACCATGCGATCGCATAACCCCTCTTGCCAAGGAGCTGTTTGCCAAACCAACTCCGTACCAAAAATAGCGTTGAGTACAGCCTGATGTCGGATAACTGCCGGATAAGCTTCTGCAAAAGTTCGCACTTGTTGGGTGTGCGGATCTAACCAATGGTCAATTGTCGCCGTGTAGCAAGGCACTAAAAAGTGAGGCGGTTCTGGTAAGTCTAAGATTTCTTGCAAAGCAGTGCATAAATGCAAATGCCATCGGCCTTGTTTGTTAGGGTCGATGCAGTAAATTAAATCCCCTCCTGGTGTAAATAAGGCAATGCCTTTAAACAACTGGGGTCTAGATAGTTTGTCTGTAGTCAACTCAGTTAAAGGGGCTAAGGAACTCAAAGGTAAAAATAGCAAAGGAGCAGGGGAGCAAGGGAGCAAGGGAGCAAGGGAAGTAGGGGAAGCAGGGAAAGCAGGGAAAGCAGGAGGAAATAATTCTTCACTTCTGCCTTCTGCCTTCTGTCTCCTGCCTTCTGTCCGTTGCCTTCTGCCTCCTGCCTCCTCAATATTTCACTTTTTACCTTTTACTGTACCTAAACTCGTCCTCGGAGAAATTGTGCCATTTCATTAGGAGTTGGTGACATTTCTAAAGCTGTTTCTTCAGTGATACGTCCATCTTGGTAGAGGTTGAGCAGTGACTGATTCATGGTAATCATGCCATCAAAACTGGCTTGCTTCATCAGCTCGCTAATTTCATCATACTTACCGTCTTTGATCCATTCTTTGATGGCTTCGGTGTTAATTAAGATATCGTGGAACGCAGCCCTCTTACCATCTGTGGTGCGGCACAAACCTTGAGCAATCACTGCCACTAAAGATTCGGAAATTGCTACCCGCATCGCATCCTGTTCCTCACCAGAGTAGAGATTGAGTATCCGCTCAATGGTTTTCACAGCGCTATTGGTGTGCAGGGTTCCCATTACTAAGTGACCAGTCTGGGCGGCTTTTAGGGCGGTGTTGACTGTTTCTTTATCCCGCATTTCCCCCACTAGAATCAAATCTGGATCTTCCCGCAAGGCTGCTTTTAAAGCATTGTCGAATTTCCGGGTGTGCATTCCGACTTCCCGTTGCTTGACAAGGGACTTACGGCTTTGATGGACAAATTCAATTGGGTCTTCAATGGTGATGATATGTTTAGCCATCTCTTTATTGATGTAGTCAATCATCGCTGCCATTGTTGTAGACTTACCAGAACCAGTCGGCCCGGTAACCAAAATTAAACCTTTGTGATGATGACAAATATCCCGAAAAACTGGGGGTAATCTCAACTGTTCCATAGTCAAGATTTTCAGCGGAATCAATCGCAGCACCATTGCTGGCCCTCTGAGGGAGCCAAAAACATTAATCCGTACGCGAGCAAAATCATACTGAGTTGCTCCGTCAAATTCGAGGTGTTCTTCAAACCGCTGAATTTCTGCTTCTGTCATTACCTCCCGCAACCAACTCATCAAACTCTCTTTATCTGTTTCTGGATAATCAGTTGATTGAATTTCTCCTCGGTTGCGGAAGCGAGGCACTTCACCTACACCTAAGTGAATATCAGAATATCCCTGATCGTAAGCTTCTCTGATCAGCTGTGCTAAAGATAATCTCGAAGTGCTGTTTTTAGCTGGAATATAATTAGGCATTGGCGGTGGAGTACCTGGGCGATGAGCCGCAGCAGATGCAGAACCGGGAGGAGGTGGCGGTTGGCTGACATTTCTATTTACTGATGCCATATCCAACGTTTGTGTAGACTGGCGCTGTGTCGTTAACGATGGTGGCGGTGGCGGCATTGGAGGCACATTCCGCGGAGCAACAGAGTTGGAATTCGATGGATGCTGTGATTCTGTCATATATCTTAAAAATTTGACCTTCATTAACTCGATCGGTAAGAAGTCTCTATTAGTAACCTCTAGAGTGCTAGAAAGCAGAATTATGACCGTCCGTCCGCTCAGAACTTCAAAGTAACGGTTTGTTACGTTTTATGATTCGTACTTGTATATTTTTTTTCTTTAAATTCCAAGTTTCATTAGGTTGAAAAAAAAATCGCTTACATAAACTTGTTTAGCACACTATATTACTTTGTTACCTTCAGTATTTATATTTAGAGTTAAAAGTGTTTTTTGTAACTTAAAAATATATTATTAATACTTTATCTTGTTAAATGAGAAAATTTTTCCTGGCGTTCCTACAAGGTGCTAGCAAATAAACAGCCAAATCAATAGCAGATCATTTATTCAGCCTCATCTCAGAATTATGAGAATTAAAGCTTGTTTTTATAAGAAATGTTAAGCATAATCTAAATCAAGAGTTTGAAATCCTCATTAGCAACTAATGCACTTTACCTTCTATTCCTTAAGGTAGATACGAGAAACTAGTTTTCTACATAAATGTAAATTCGACTTTACATTCATAATTACAAAAAATTAACTGTAAACTTTAGTAACTAAATGCTCATTTTCCTAATAGCTTTTTATATACTGAATTTCACTGAAACAATTCAGTTTGCTCGCTACAAGCGAAATATAACTGAAGTCAAATTTTGCTGTGTAACTTAGGAGGAAAAGTCATGGTTTCGGCTCAGAGCTCTAATCTAGGAAAGACCTACTCCTTGATGATGGTCAAAAGCTTCTTAATCTGGACTTTCACGTTGGCAGTATGCTTGTTGGTTGTCGGTTTTCCATTAGTGGTGTTGATGGCTACGGTCGGATGTCTGCTGTCGATAGTGTTGCAATCTGTAATGCCTGTTAGTGCGGTTTTATTTGTAGCAGGCAGTTTGATTATGTTTAATGTCATGGCAGTTGCGATCGCGGCTGGAGTTTTGACAGCTAAGGGTGTACATCCCAGTGATGTCAAATGGTTAAGCTGGTTGCATGGAGAAGCAGACCAAGCGCAGACCACAGTCTATGCGGCTTGTCCTTTAACTTGTGACATCAAACTATAGTTCATCATCGCTAAATACGACAAACAGCGCATCTGCCCGGTTAAGCCGGGTTTTTTCATGCTTATTTGTCAGTTGTGAGCCAGTATGGTCTTGGGGGTTTCCCCCATGAATAACTGGCGAACCCGAAGGGTCAGTTGTCAGTTGTTGTTTGTACATTTGTAACGATTGACTAATGACCATTGACTATTAACTATTAACTAATGACTAATCAAAAGCGAGTTTACATTATCTTGGGCACACGTCCGGAAGCAATTAAATTAGCCCCGGTGATTCAGGTTTTCCAAAAATCTCCAGATTTTGAGTTGCAAGTAATTTTAACTGGACAACATCGCGAGATGGTTGAGCAAGTGATGCAGTTGTTCGACCTGAAAGCAGATTACGATCTAGAGATTATGCAGCCTCAGCAATCGTTAAGCGATATTACTTGTCGGAGTTTGCGAGGCTTGGAAGCCTTATTCCAAAAGAGTAAGCCAGACTTAGTAATAGTACAGGGAGATACTACTACAGCTTTTGGGGCAACTTTAGCAGCTTTTTATCAAAAAATCCCTGTAGGTCATGTAGAAGCAGGATTAAGAACAGATGATTTATTTAATCCTTATCCAGAAGAAGCCAATCGGCGATTGATTTCTCAAATTACTCAGTTGCATTTTGCACCAACTACTTTGGCTGTGGAAAACTTGCAGCGTTCTAGTGTGTTGGGAGAAATTCATCTGACGGGTAACACGGTAATTGATGCATTGCTGAATGTGGCTGCAACCCAACCAGCTTGTGATATACCAGGCTTAAACTGGGATGAGTATCGCACCTTGTTAGTAACAGTCCATCGGCGGGAGAATTGGGGAGAACCATTACAAGCGATCGCTCAAGGATTTTTGCAGATATTAGATAAGTTTCCCGATACAGCTTTACTTTTACCATTACACCGCAACCCGACAGTAAGAGAACCGTTGCAAGTGCTTTTAGGAAATCATCCGCGAATTTTTTTAACAGAACCTTTAGATTATGCAGAATTGGTGGGTGCGATTGGGCGATCGCATTTTTTGCTGACTGACTCAGGTGGTTTGCAAGAAGAAGCACCTAGCCTAGGAAAACCAGTCTTAGTTCTCAGAGAGACGACAGAAAGACCAGAAGCCGTTGCTGCGGGTACAGCTAAGCTTGTAGGAACCACAAGCGAGAATATAGCTGCATCTGCGGCTGAGTTGCTGAGTAATCCTAAGGCCTATGAAGCAATGGCTAATGCAATTAATCCTTTTGGGGATGGTCATGCAGCAGAGCGAATATTGCAGATTGTCAAGAACTATTTAGGGCTGTCTTAAGTAAGTCGGCGTAAATATTTATCGTTAAGACAAGGCAGAAGGGAAGAGGGTTTGAGTTAACTTTACTTATCGTTACATAGTTCGGTTTATTTGCGCCTTTCTACTTAAATGCGACTTCAACAAGATTCCCGACTTGTTTGATAAGTCGGGAATCTAAGCCTTTCATTTTCAAAAATTAAATAGATTGCGGTAGAGCGATCGCAGACTTTTCTCAGTTTTAAGTAAAAGCTATAAAGTAGTTTCTGGAATCAATATTGAACGAGAATGAATCATCCCTGCCTCTTGAATCGCTGAAAAAGCATTTTCTCCTACGATCCGATGAGCCGCAGTTGTGGGATGAATGCCATCCCAAAACAAAAACTGGTCTGGATTACCACAGATGCCAGAACCAGATAGGCAAGGACTGATGACATTTGTAAAACTAAACGCTGCCGGATTTGCGATCGCATCTCGATATAAACTGTTAGCATCTAAAGTCGCAATCTGAAGCTTAGAATCTTTTTGAGTCAATACTTTGAGCGAGCGCCTTAAACCTTGATTATGTGCTTGTGTTAATGCACTTAGGCTCACAGAATTCGTAGTGGTTCTGGTCGCAGGTAACTGTCCTAAATCTGGTAAATTGGCTACCAAAATCTTTTTAGCACCTACATCTGTGAGTAAGTTGATTGCATTTATCACATTTTTCACTGGAACAGTTGCACTGCTTACTCCCTGCAAATAATCATTTGCCCCTGCCCACAACACACATAAAGCATTTGAATTTATCTTTTGATGTGTTTGTGTAAACGATTGCACTTGGTTAAATAAGCTAGGTACATAACTGTTACCAATGCTGCCAGTGGTTGCTCCTCCGTAAGCAAAATTGTTAGTTTGTTTAGCGGACAAATGTAAGCGATCGCTAAGGTACTCAATCCAAATTCGACCATTCGAGTAACGTCCCTGAAAGTAAGTAGGATTAGGTGGATATATTCCTCCTGTCATGCGGAATACCATACCTACATCTGAAAGACTGTCCCCGAATATATATACTTCTGTCAGAGGATAAGGTTTATCTATAAATTTTGTCTGCATAACCACGATCAAAATTAAAAAAGCCAGCCTTGTTGTTAAAAACCAATTTTTTCTCAGCATTAAGCCTTTCTGTGAACTTTAAAGGCTACAGTTTTTACTGTAAGTCTTGAAACTAATTACAAATTTTGTTGATGGTTAACGTTGTGACTAAAGATTAAGCTTGCAATTGGCATTTCTCCAGGCTAACAAGCGGTTCTTGAGGGCTGCTGAGTGAAACCGAATACTTATAGTGTGGATTTTGCCAATTGTCTTCAGCACCTTAGCTTATCCGGTAGTGTGCGGAATGCCACATGCTCTATTTCGTTATGCAGTCAACACTTTGCTGTATATATTGATATCAAGCTATCGTTGGTGCGATGTTCCAACAGTTGAAGCTGAGCAAAAGTAAGTATTGCAAGATATCCAAATAATTAATTAGTTAGTTTTGCAAGTTATTATTAGTTTACCAAGCGATTTTTTTATAGCTATACTATCTTTAGTTTTTATGCCGGTCTACTGTTGGAAACTTACAGTAGTTGCCGGATTAATTGCCGTAATCATGACTTTATCAACTTTTGTTTTCTGCCCACACTCAGACAAAAATTCGTAGTGTATTAGTTACTGATGCAGAAAACCAAAGTATTTTGGTCGCTATGAATGCTAATTTTACATCTTTTATTGCTAATACAATCAACTTTGTAGATTAATTTACTCGTGCCCACACTGCTGTCGAGCGTTTAACAGAAGTTATTGACGCTAAACCTGAAAATCAAGGCGATAGCAAAAAACCATTTGTCAGAATCCACAATGCTTAACTCTTTTTTTGCTAACTCTCTGCAAATAAAGTATTGCGAGTTTGAGGGCCGACTATGCCATCTGCAAGTAAATTATTACGCGCCTGAAATTCTCGCACTCGACTGGCGGTGAAAGAATCATAATATCCAGTAGCTTGGATACCTAAAGCTGTTTGAACTTGGGAAACAGCTTCACCTCTAGATCCAATACGAAGAGTGATGGAACCGCCAACTCCAGGACGAGAACTTGAGTCGCTATTTGCCAATAAAACACTTCGAGTTTGGGGGCCAACCACGCCATCTACAAGTAAATTATTACGTGCCTGAAATTCTCGCACTCGACTAGCGGTGACGGAACCATAATATCCAGTAGGTTGGACACCTAAAGCTCTTTGAACTTGGGAAACTGCTGCACCTCTAGATCCAATTCTGAGAGTAATAGGGCCGCCAACACCACCAGGATTAGTAGGACGAGGATTATATGTATCGCTAATCCATCTCCGGGAAACGTATCTACCTGAAGACAGTCTAGCGAAACCGTTCTGAGTTTCTGTAATTGCTGGCAGGACAGTGCCATTAGGAATACACTCTACAATTCGGTAGGCAGTGCTTGGGCCTGAACGAATATGCAGACAACTGCCGTTGGTGCTTACATAAGCTGCTGAAGCTGTTTGAGCTTGAGTCAGAAGGGCAGATAATACACTAATGCCAGCTAAAACTAACCATGCTGAAGATTTAAAAATTCTATTTGATTTGAATTGCAGCTTGGGGAGATTATATTCAGCATAATCAGCTTGTCCTGTTGCCTCTTCGTAAGTAAGAACCATAAGGGAATAAGCAATATATTCCATGATGAGTACCTTTGTGTAAAAAGTTAAAATTTAGTTTTTCTGTATTTTAGAGTACAAATATCATAGAGCGTTTTCACTGATAGCAGAATAAAAAAATCATAAAATTAGTGAATTTTTAAACAAAAGCGATCGCACGGTTGAGCATGAAGATTGCCATGCGATCGCAAATATCAAGAATGCAATATTTCAACTATCTTAGGTAATAAATAAACTCAATTTAACTATCGATTTAAAGTATAAAAATTATCAGTTCTAATCTGACTTCCATTACGCCATACTTCCACTCTTTCAGGGCTGACTAAGTAGGAAAAACTACCGTTATCTGCTTGATATCTATCTCTGCTAATATTCCTTGCAGGAAGCTTTACAGGCTTGTTTGGGTCTTGCTTTAACTGCCCAATATAAAATAATCGACCATCTTCGTTACAGACTTTTACATTAACGCTTGCTGTCTCACCTTCAATAACTGTCAAACCACTGCATCCACTATTAGTGCTAATAGGTGCAAAACCTACTGGAATTGGTTGCAAAGGAGATACTTGCTGTGCTGTTGGAAGTATCGAGGCTTGACGACTTGAGTCGCTCACTTGATGATTTCTAGAAGTAGAAGCAGTTACCTTCTGTGGTGGTATTTTGTTGGCAGTTGAGGATGCCAACAGACGAAGCGGGTCAACCGCTAGACGACCATCGGGATGAAATTCAAAATGTAGATGAGGTGCTGTACTATTGCCCGTAGATCCCATCTCGGCAATAATTTGTCCTTGACTAACCTGTTGACCTTTGCTTACCAACAAACGGCGATTGTGACCGTAAACTGTGATACTTCCATCAGCATCCTTAATATTTATGGCGTTGCCTAGTCCCCAAACATCCCAGCCAGCTTTGATAACTGTACCGGATGCCGCAGCCATAATAGGAGTTCCAGATGCACCAGCTATATCAATTCCTTCATGTTGATATTTACGGAAGCCCTGAGAAATAATTCCTTGAGTTGGCCAGATTAATTTAGCAGCAAGAATGGGAGTTTGTTGAATTGGGGAACTTTCTACTTGAGTTAAGGCAGATGTACTTGTACTTAGTAAACTAGCTAAGGATATTAAGCCAATTAAGCCATAAGTACGCTGTCGATTTGTAATTTTTTTCATAACTTGCAAGTCTATTTCAGTAATAATTTCAGATACTTTCTAGGGCAACAAGGCAATCACAATAAAAAACAGACGAGGGGAATAACAATTGACTATAAGCGATCGCCAATAAAAAAGCTCACGATTAGCTACGCTATCATGAGCCGCGATCGAAACTTTTAATCCAAAATTGGTATTACTGGTTCGTTAACACTAACTCTGGTTGTGGTACTTGTTCTTCTTCATCTGGCAAGCCAAAAATTGATCTGTATAACTTCACGTATTGCTTGGCAGATTGATACCAACTGAAGTCCTCACTCATACCACGTTTTTGTAATTCGTGCCATTGAGGTTTGAAACGGAAGCCTTCCCAAGCCCTAATCATACAGGTGAACAAATCCAGTGGCTCATAACGGTCAAAGCAATAACCAGTACCGATTTCGTTTATGGGGTCAAAATGTGATACTGTATCAACTAATCCACCTGTACGGCGGACAATGGGTACAGAACCGTAACGCAAAGCCATCATTTGGCTGATACCACAAGGTTCAAAACGACTAGGCATCAAGAAGGCATCAGTACCAGCATAGATGCGGCGAGATAGAGCATCGTTATAAAGTAGGTAAGTTGCCATGCGTCCGGGATAGCGGGATGCTAACTGCCACATTTGAGTTTCATAATAGCGATCGCCTGTCCCCAACAAGACAAATTGGGCATCTGTGTAAGCCATGAAGCGATCTAATATTTGCAATACTAAATCAATACCTTTTTGTTCTACTAAGCGAGTAACCATTCCAATTAAGAAGGCTTTGGAATTAACTTCTAATCCCACTTCTTCTTGCAGAGCAATTTTGTTAGCCTTGCGTTTATCCAGAGTATTGCTGGTAAAGGTTTGGGCAATATATTTGTCATTTTCTGGGTCATAAACTTCGGTATCAATGCCGTTAATAATCCCAGATAACTTGCCGCTGATAAAAGACAGCAAACCTTCTATTGTTTCACCATAAGCAGCTGTCTTGATTTGCTCCGCATAGGTTGGAGAAACTGTATTCACCCTGTCAGCGAATTGTACTGCGGCTGCCATTGTGTTGTGTCCTTGCATATACCAAGGGCACCAAGTAATTTTTTCCAAATACCAACGCCATGGGCCTTGATAAGCCAGATTATGAATGGTAAACACACTGGTAATATCTGGATCTTGGTGCATCCACACGGGAATCATCCCTGTATGCCAATCGTGGCAATGGACAATTTCGGGCTTCCAATAATTCCAGCAAAACTCTGCTGCACCATTTGCAAATAAGGTGAACCGCCAGTCTTCATCTTCTCCAGAATAAATGCGACGGGGTATGAAAGCAGGATGTCCAAATAAGTATAAGGGAACATCAGTACCAGGCAGAATGCTTTCGTAAACGGCAAAGTCCTGGAACATGGCATATCCCCTCCAGATGGGGTCTTTGGGAATCTCCATTTTGTCTGGCAGGAAGCCGTAGTAAGGTAGAAATATCCGCACGTCGTGCCCCATTTGTCTGAGAATTTTGGGCAATGCTCCTACAACATCACCCATTCCTCCTACTTTCGCAACGGGAGCTGCCTCTGCTGCAACGAATAGAATCCGCATGGTAATTTTTGTTTCCCCGGTTCTGTCTACACAGTTGTCAGTGGTCAGTTGTCAGTTGTCAGCCAGTGCGGTGAATCTAGCACTGTAAGAGAATTTCCTGACCTGGATGACTGGCGTTAACGACAAAGAAGAGTCACCCGTAAGAGTCAGTTTTTCACTGCTTACTGAGTTACTGATTACTGCTCACTGATTACTTATCTAATCACATCAACTCACCCAATAACTTAAGAACCTCGCTGGATTTCGGTAAAAATCTCTTCTAAAATTTCCTGCGCTCCCTGTTGCCGCAACAGGTTCGCTAATTCTGTGCCTAAAGCTTCGGCGTTGTTGGCTTGCCCAGTGACAGTATCTTTTACTAATTTTTGACCATCCACGCTGGCAACTATACCTGTCAATGTTAAATTATCACCATTGATTTCTGTATTTACACCAATAGGTACTTGACAACCGCCTTCTAGATCCCGTAAGAAAGCTCTTTCGGCGAGACAGCGATTGCGTGTTTCGGTATGTTCAATAGCTTTAAGTATGGAGATTAACTCAGTATCATCAGCACGGCATTCTATCCCTAATGCTCCTTGTCCAACAGCGTGGAGGGAAACTTCTTGGGATAGGACTTGATGAATGCGATCGCTCATTCCCAATCGCTCTAGCCCTGCTGCTGCTAAAATCAGAGCATCGTACTCGCCTGCATCCAATTTTGCTAATCGCGTATTTAAGTTTCCCCGTACATCTTTAAAAGTAAAGTGGGGGAACTGGTGACGTAACTGTGCTAATCGACGCAGAGAAGATGTTCCAATTACCGCACCTGCTGGCAGGGTATCAATTTGTTTATCTTTGTGCTTTTCATGCACCACTAGGGCATCTGCTGGGTTCTCCCGCTCAGTAATAGCTGCCAGTGCTAACCCTTCTGGTAAATTAGTCGGCAGATCCTTAAGGGAATGAACCGCAAAGTCAATCTCGTGGTTGAGCATTCCCACTTCGAGTTCTTTAGTAAATAGTCCCTTGTCGCCAATTTTGGCTAATGCTACATCCAGGATTTTGTCGCCTTGGGTAGACATGGTATGGACTTCAAAAGAGATATCAGGAAAGCTTTTTTGGAGTTGTTCTTGCACCCAGTAGGTTTGAACTAGAGCAAGTTGACTTTTACGAGAACCAATACGAATTGTGCGGACGGCACTGGAAATAACTGAAGTCATAAAACAATATGTCAAACCAGGCGATATATTCACTCTCATCTAGACTACCGCAGTGGGTGACCCATACTAATTTTGGATTTGAGATTTTGGATTTGGGATTTTGGATTCAAAAGCTTTCCTACAAAGCTTTTTTAGGAATCTTAAACAATATTACCTATTCCATTCCGACATCATTCGGATGGCGATCGCTTAGTTTTCAGTCAAATTTATGATTATTTTTCTTTACATTTATTTACATTAATGTAAATTTTTAACTCCTCACTCATGTGTGGACGAAGGCAGTATCCTGCGGGAACGCTCTTGAAAACACCCTTGTACAGATGCGATGCCAGTCGCTACAACGGGGAGGCAGTCCGTTGGGCGGCTTTGCCGACTTGAAGGAACTGCCGTGGGAACCCCACGCCAGTCGCTTCAACGGATAGCGAAGCGGTAGCGAGTCTTCTCCCCTTGGGAGACGCTACGCGAACGAGCGTCGGGAACCTCCGCACAGCGCTGGCTCATTAATCGCGTCTGTACTCTACACTCAGCACTCGTATTAAGGGTCGGATTGGAGATATTCCTGTAATTGTTGGGTACGCTGTTTTGCAGTCTTTTCCAAGCAACCGAAATAAATAGTAGGAGCAATACTTCCTCCCTCATACTCACTTTTTTCAAACTCGCAACTGGTATCTCGAAACTTAATCCATGCTAGCTGTGCAGCAATCAGTTTCTGTTTTCTAGAGCGATCTAACTTTGGCAGCAATTGTTGATAAGCTTGATTTAATTTTTTATCAGCACTTTGATAGGACAACTGAGCGCATCTATTGATATCTGATTGAGTTTGAGCATTATTGCAGTCTAACTTTTGAGCTAAACGCGTTGTACTTGCTACGATCGCAGTATGAATATCCAAACTGCTGAAAGTTACCATACTGATAAAAAAGAGTAATAACTGACGCATAGCAAAATTCCTTATGTAAGTATAGGCAAACGATACCAGAACATCAGGCATTGTTATTATGCCCAGATCGCATCTTGTAAGATTTCCTCGCTTTCTCCTTCTTTAGGCATATCTATCGATAGATAGAAGTAATAATTTTACTTCTATGCTGAGAATAATTTGCTATTTTATTGATAAAAGCTGAAGTTTTGATTTTATGAATCGTTCCGCCTGCCTTATATTTAATCCAGTTGCGGGTCAAGGTGACCCAGAACAAGAACTAATACAGATTCGGACACTACTAGAATCGGAAATTGACTTGGATATTTACGTAACAACCGAAGAAATCGGCGCCGATCGGCTGGCGCGGGCAGCGGTAGAACGGGGTGTAGATGCGATTATCGCTTCAGGGGGAGATGGTACACTGTCAGCAGCAGCAACAGCAGTAGTGGATACTGATATTCCCTTTGGCATTATTTCTCGGGGAACGGCAAACGCTTTTGCCACAGCTTTAAGAATCCCAGATACTATCGAAGCAGCTTGTCAGACAATTTTGCAGGGATTAACCAAAAATGTAGATGTAGCTTATTGTAATGGTCAGCCGATGGTACTGCTAGCAGGTATTGGCTTTGAAGCTGAAACTGTGGAAAAGGCAGACCGAGAAGCGAAGAAACGCTTTGGAATTATGGCGTATATCTTGGCAGGAATTCAGCAATTACGTGAATTAGAGAGCTTTGATGTCGAGATTGAAACTGAAGACAAGATAATTAAAACTACTGCCTCAGCGGTAACAGTGGCAAATGCTGCACCTCCCACTTCAGTATTAGCTCAAGGCCCAGCAGGTATCGTTTATGATGATGGATTATTAGATTTAACAATAGTAGCTCCAGCTAATAAAGCTGGTGCGATCGCTGCCACATATCACCTGTTTCAAACGGCTTCTTCAGGCAGTGCAGCCGAAAGAGATGACATTGGTTATCTGCGAACCAAACAAGTTAAAATCACGACTGACCCACCGCAAAAGGTTGTTCTGGATGGCGAGATGGTAGGCACAACACCAATTGAAGTTATATGCATACCAGAAGGCTTGAAGATTTTTGTGCCATCAGTAGAAGAAATTGAGCTAGCGGAAAAACTAGAGGGACTGCCAAATTTGGTTGTTGAACTGAAGAATCCAGTAGGGGAGTAAGAGAGCTGGGGGAGCAGAAGGGTAGGGGGGAATAACACTAACCACTGACCAATTACCAATTACCAATCCCCAATTACTACTGACAACTGACAACTGACAACTGACTCAGGAGTAAGTCGCTTTGAAACTCGTTTCCGATCCGGCGATCGCTAAAAAAATTCGTAAAATGCAGCAGCGGGTAAGGTGGCAAGACCCGTTAATTTTGGAAAAGAACATTGACCAAACTCGGTTAGTACTCGACGATGGTCGCGCAGATGATGAGGAATTTTCATTTTTGGTTGTGGGTGATAGTGGTTCTGGAAAACACCGAGGGCATAATCCCCAACGAAAGGTTGCTGAACTGATGCTGCCCCATCATCATGAATGCCGTTTTATGCTGCACACGGGTGATGTTATCTATCTAGTGGGGTCGAGTGAGTACTATCAGCAGAACTTTATCCAGCCCTACCGTGAGTTTATCTTGGGTGGAGACTATCCCGAAAGCATTGCTTACGATGAGATGGTTTTCACCTTGCCCATTCTACCCGTACCGGGAAATCACGATTATTACGACTTGCCGATTCTCTTGAGCTTGGCATCTCTAACGACATTTCCCATCCGTCAGTTGTTGCGATCGCGCTTAGACTTGGATGTAGGCTTGCATGGTTCGGGAAAGGGTGACGCATACGCACGGGCATTTCTAGACTACCTGAAAGCGTATCAATTTCCAGGTGATTTAGCCCAGCATTTAGATAGATACTATACTGCTAAGACAAACACTGGTCGCTGTCTTTCCTATCAACCCGGGCATTTTACCCGCCTGCCAAATCGCTACTATACTTTTCGCTACGGTGGTATTGACTTTTTTGCCCTAGATTCTAATACATTTAACGATCCGCCACCGCTACCTGCAACCAGAGAAGGTGATGCTGACCGGAAATTATTGCAGCAACGTCGTCAGGATTTAGAACGGGAGAAGATGCAAATAATTGAAACCTCAGCCAAGCTAAATCCCGATAATCCCATTGAAGCCGACCAACTAGACGACTTACACGCCAAGCTGTCACAAATTGAGGAAATTATTGTTGATATTGACAAGCAGCTAGCCACTGACAAAACAATGCTGACTGATATCGAACAACTGGACTGGTTGAAGCAGAGATTAATTGAATCCTGGAATACCAAAGAAGTTCGAGGCAGGGTAATTTATTTTCACCATCCTCCCTATGTAACAGAAGCGACGAAGTGGGAACAAGCACAAACTTTGGCGATTCGCAGCCGCTTGCGTGGCGTACTGGATGCAGTAGCGGAAGCGTTAGGTTCCTTGACCCAAGAGCGTCCTTTAGTTGATTTGATATTAAACGGTCACGCTCATTGCTTAGAATATCTTCAGACTTTGGATACCGGACACGCCGATTCTCATCTTCACTGGATTGTTTGTGGTGGCAGTGGATTTAGCTTGCGACGGCAGAGAACGGAAGGAGCAGATTTAGTAGAAACCATTGGCAATGCAGGTAAAGAAAATAGATTAGTAGCGCGATCGCATCTTTTTGTCGGTCGCAACGGTCAGGGTTCCCAAAAGAAACGACCCTACTCAGGTCTTCGCATTGATGTTCAATGCGAACGCTATCCTAAGTTTGTTGTCCGTCCCTTAGTAGCCGAATGGCATCAGCGGCAGTGGCATAATTACGAAATTGAACCCTTTAAGATTTAGGCGGGATTGGGGAACTCGGGGCCCCCTCTGGGGATTAGGGGCAATGGGGACTGGAGGACACGGAGACACGGAGAATAACTCCTGCCTTCTGCCTCCTGCCCCCTGCCTTCTGCCTCCTGCCCCCTGCCTCCTGCCTCAATTACTCGGTATAGTAATCACGGCGACGGGACAGTGTGCTTTGTTGAGGATGGCATCAGCGCGGTGACCAAAGAATACCCGACCTGAGAATGTTTGAATACTGCTGCCTAGAACAATCAAATCTACTTGCATACTGCGAGCATATTTGAGAACCTCAAACTCTGGAATTCCTGCAAGAATCTGAGTTTTGACTTCAGCGCCAAGTCCTCGCCCCACTTCAGCTTGCTGATGTACAATCTGTTGGGCAATCTCTGTTACTGAATGTATTGTCTGCTCCTCAAACAAAATATATTCCCGCTGAGTCCGGTTGACGACATTAACTAAAGTGACAATTGCCCCAGTTTGAGCAGCGATTGAACTAGCGACCTCAACCGCATATTGACTGTAATCACTACGGCTAGTGGGTACTAAAATATGACCGAGTTTGTGATAGCCAGTTGATTGCTGCCCTGTAGGAGATAAATTTGATTTGACTACCATTGTGGCGCAAGGAGCTTCTTGAACCACCCGATCTACTAGCAAATTGAATAAAGAACCCTTGGAACGCTGAGTTCCTGTTGCACCTAAGACAATCAGGTCATAGCCTTTGTTGGCTTCTTTAAGAATCACTTCAGCCTTGTTTTGTCCTGACTCAACTTTGGTTTGCAATGGTGAGGTAGCTGGGAGATCCATTTCTTGTGCCACAGCAGTAATAGCGGTTTCTGCTGTGGTATCTTTCACAGCAGTTATTGATTTCCGTGTAGGCTTTTTATCGCTTTGGGCAAACAAAGCAGTCACTTCTAGCGGATTTTGCTGTGCCAGATGGCTGACTAACTGGGCAGCTAACCTGACATTCGGCCCTCCTTGGGTCGGTACAAGTACTCGGCGGATACGCTTGATAAAGCTGCGGCTCGCCATTTCTTCTTGCTCTAGACGTTGAGCTTCTTCTGTACCGATTGATACCTTAGACAGTGACCAGCGCAGCAAGGGTGGTGCCATCAGGGAAGTGACGATCGCCACCATCACAATAATCGAGTACATCGACGGATTCAGCACCCCTAAAGAAACCCCAATGGTGGCAACGATAATTTCCATCGCGCCCCTGGCGTTCATCCCCGACCCCATTGCAATCCCTTCCCAGTGACTCAAGCCACCGATACGCGAACCTATATAGGCTCCAGTAAATTTACCAAAACAAGCGATCGCCAGCACCACTAACCCAACTACAAACGTCTGGGGCACCAGCAATTGTACTAAGTCTACCTTCAATCCCGCTGTCGCAAAGAAGATAGGAGCCAAAAACCCAGCGGTGATTAGTTCCAGAGTTAGCCCTGCTTCTCGACTAAAACGCGGCGATTGCCCAGCTAAAATCCCTGTGACAAAAGCTCCTAGCGCGGCTTCAATTCCCAAGTTGTGGGTAAAGGCTGCGGCACTCAATGCCAGTACTAATAAAGCCGACAAACTAGCTGTCGGCCCGCCAATATAATCATCTACCCAGCGTAACACCCTAGCCATTACTGTTCGCCCTAGGGTAAATGCAATTCCCAAAAACAGTACTGCGCCTCCAATTGACTTAAATACTGTTTGGAAATCAAATTTACCGCTGGTCGCCAACCCAGACACCACTGAAAGAAGAATCCAGCCAAGGGTGTCATCAGTCATACCAGCCGCCAGGGCGACCTGGCCAATGTCCCTGCGAATCAACCTCAAGTCCATCAACACCTTGGCAAGTACCGGGACTGCCGAGATACTCATGGCAGTGGCAATAAACAGACTGAAAATTAATCGTTCGTCAGGGTTTGCCAGAAAGCTCTCTGGCAGAAACCAGCCTAGCCCCAATCCAGTGGCGAAAGGAATGATAATACCACCCAAGGAAATGAGTAGCGCCGTTTTGCCTTTACGAACAATTAAGTTGAGGTCTGTCTCTAGTCCAGTCACAATTAGTAAAAACAGCACTCCCAACCAAGAGACAACCGAAAGCAGGTTAGATTGTTCCTGGCTTTTAGGAAAAATATGCTGCTGTAGATTTGGCAGAATCCATCCGAACACCGATGGCCCTAGCAGTACCCCCGCCAGTAATTCACCGACTACCGGAGGCAGCTGGATTCGACGCATTAACTCGCCTAAACCTCTAGCGACCAGAAGCAACAAAGCCAACTCCAGCAATACTAGAAGTAATTCATGATGACCAAGGGGCTTGATCAGGCCTTTGTTGGGTAATGCATCAGCTGCGAGTAAAGGGTTGAGCAGTAAATTCATGGTTTTGATGAAAATTCCTGATGATGTGGCACTTGCGCTTGTCCCTTGGGATTTTGAGCCGCAGCATATTACAGAACTCAGACAGGCTGAGTGAAGATAGTCCTGCTATTTTCAGAATAATGATATAACAGAGGCGATCGCATCAGGCTTGTTGAGAGTATATTTGGTAACACAGCTATGTTTAAGAGCAGAAAATAAGTACATTTATCCATAGAAAAGCGATGACGGGAATTATATTCCCAATCATCGCAGTTACAGTACCATCATCAACTTCAGAGAATCGTTTAAGGGGATTAGTATTGAAAAGGCAAATGATGATTTTCTTTTGACTATTTTAAACCCCATTAATCTTCACTATGGTGGGTAAGAATTCGCCGCAATTTCTTAAAAGAATTAAGACTAAACTATTCCCGGACCTCTACCACGCTTGTCACCTCGTTCTGTCAATTCACCTTCTTTATCTTCATTGACTTCTACGAGTTCCTCAATCCGGTTTTCAGTATCCTCTGACGCTTCTTGTTGTGCATCGCCTGGTACTTCGTAGTACATTTCCGGCTCAACTGCGTAGTTGTTCAACAAACCTTCTTTATCTACTGTATAGCCATCTGTAGTGTGTATGCTTTCCGCACCTGTTTGATCGTCGGTAGGTGCATCTGCCTCTCTTTCTTCTGTGGGAAGTGTTTTATATTTATCTCCTTCTCTTTCTTTACGAGCAGCAGTTTCAGCAGGTACAATTCCTCTATCGTATGTATCAACTTCAGCTCGCTCGGATGAGTCTACACCTTTTTTAAATGATTCATTAGCCATAAATTATGTCCTCGTTAAAGAATCGTTGATAACTTTGAGAACTAGATTAGGCTGTTATTATTGAGAAAGAAACTATCTGGAGAAGTGATTTTAAGTAAAAAAATCACTATTTTTTCTATCTTTTGGTATAATTTTTAATAAATTTTTATCAGATATGATGTAGTGCTAAGATTTTATGCACGATTAGCCAGCGTAATTTTTCTATATGTGTTGAATTTTAAAATTTGGATTAACTGAACTAATCTACTTATTATCCTCAAGTACTACTTAATTTCGACAAAAACATAAAAATTTGGGTAGGTCATACCCACCCTACAAAAGACTCATTAATGGTATTACTTGCTTAATTAGCACTAATACAACAGCGCTGTGAAAAATCTCATTGAACTGCGTCAAAAAACAAAACAAAGCTTTTTTGATTTTTGATTCTGCACAGCGCCACTACAGCGCCACTAGCTTACTAGTTTTTAAACTTCTTCGCCTATAAATTGTTGTTTCAGTGATTTAATTTCCTGGTTTAATTCTTGACGATTTGAAGAATTGAGAAGATAACGGAAAACAAACCAAGTTGTATAACTAATTCCAATCAACTCAAAAATTGGTGCTAATAAGGGAATACCATTTATCGCATCTAGAACTGCAAGCACTACTTTAGTTGTAATAATCGCGGCCAAAATTAGAGATACAGTAATCAAAGATTGCTTGTTTGTCTCAAAAAAATTACCTAAATATTCAGGCAATTGCTCGAAAAACTCAGACGTTTTTCGGCTAATTCGCTGCCATTGGGTTTCAGGTTCACTAGCAGGTGGCAGCTTGGGCAAGTTTTGATTATCTGCACTTTCTAGGGCTAACATACCTTCTGGTGTAGAAGTATTAAGGGATTCTAACTGCTGTTTAGTTTCCATTGTTTTTATATCTTGGTAATCACAATAGTTCTGATAAATAAATTGAGATAAATAAACACACTTAGAATCAATATACAACAATCATGAATTTTTATTTATAGGATAGCAGCTGTACTAGTTGTTATTCGCGAATATTTTTGGGAAAGTTCTGAGTGCAGGTTTACGACTATCAGAACTTTCCGCAAAATTTCAAATTAACTAATTAGCCAAAATTGATTATGGTTTATTTTCGTTAGTTGGCTGAGCAACAGTTGCTTTCACAACAACATTTTTGACACCTTTAATTTCCTTAGATAAAGGTTCAATTTTAGCCAATTGTTGCTGATTAGTTACAGTTCCTCCTACTGTAACTGTTCCATCTTTTGCTGCATCAACTGTTAGTTGACCATTGGGGATATTAGCTTCTAACTTAGAACGAACTTCGCTTGCTAGGTCGCCTTTGGCTCTATCTGTATCGCCGCCTGTAACATTACTCCGCTGTTCGCGGGCACGAATATCCTCATTTAATTGTCTTCTGCGAACTTCACTCTGAGCATCTTGTTGAGCAGCTTCTGTTGCTTTTACATTTGGTGCTTGTGCAGCTTCGTTAGAATTATTAGGCGCAGACTCACTTGTTTTAGATGGATTTTCACAAGCAGCAGCACCAAAAACTAGAAGGCAACTAATTAAGAAAGGAGTTAGCTTTTGCATATGTTTAATGAATTCTTGAGCGCCAAGTAAAAGTTTTAGAATTTGTCGATGTTTGTAGTTGTGGTGAGGAGCAAGTTTTAAGGGTCTTGCTCCTACAATCAAAATGAATGGTTCTGACTAACAACTAACTTGCGTTAGATTTTTGGATCTCGGCGATCGACAATCACAACTGATGGATCTTCTCGATCGCGTGTACCTGAGTAAATAGGTGTTCCGCGATCGGGGCTGTCAAAACCTTGGCGATGCTCCCTGTTTATATCATTAGCGTCATAGATGGCATATTCTTGAATGCCTCGACGTTTGAGAATTGCTTCGGCGTGGTCGATTTCAGTTTCCGTACCATCGACGATTACTAAATATTCGCCTTTTTGCAAGCGGTCATTATAAACTCGTGCGCGGTCTTCGGGAATGCCCAGACCAACAAGTCCGCCAACAATACCACCAGCTGCTGCACCTATAGCACCACCAGCTACGGTTGTCGCCAAAGCAGTTGCTACAGCACCACCCGCAATTACAGGGCCAATTCCGGGAATTGCTAAAGCACCAAGCCCAACTAATAAGCCTCCTAAACCGCCTAATGCGCCGCCTGTAGCTGCTCCAGTTTTTGCCCCTTCGTCTGCTTTATTCCCTGTACCAACATTTCTGTCTACACCAGTGGTGTGGTGACCGTTGGTATCTTTACCGATGAGCGAAACTTGGGTCATCGGAAAACCAGCATCTCGAAGGTCGCTTAGTGCTGCCTCTGCATCTCGGCGATGAGGAAATGTGCCAATCGCCCGTTTTGTTTTGTGGGAAGGTGCGGTAATGCGATCGCTTGGGCTGAAAATTTGCCACTGTTGAATTCCATGGCGGCTGAGAATTGCCGCAGCACGTTGGATGTCAACATCTGTGCCACTAACGGCAACAATGTAGTCCCCTTGATTAATCCGCTCATTGTAGAAGTGAGTGCGGGTATCTGGTAGTCCCCACCTCATAGCGTCAAAGCGATTGCTAACATTAACACCTACCAACGATTCTCGTTGCAAAGGTTCCCGATGAATTAAAGAGACTTGGCTCAAAGGAAAGCCTGCATTTCGCAAATCTTTGATTGCTGCTTCTGCATCTTGGAGGTGAGAAAAGTAACCTACGGCATGTTTGCTAGAAGTAACGTCCCGGTTTGTGAAATCGCCAGTTGGGTATTCGCTATTTGGATGGTCATAAACACCAAATTCTTCGACACTATGTCTATTGAAAATTGCTTCCGCTGTCGCAATTTCTGCATCTGTGCCATCTACGATGACTAGATAGTGTCCTCGTTCAACTCGTTCGTTGTAAACTCTGGCTCGCTCTTCAGGTATTCCTAAACCAATCAATGCTCCAACTAAACTACCCGCTGCTGCACCAATACCTGCACCAGCCAAAGTTGTAGCTAGAGTAGTTGCTGCTGCTCCTGCAAGCATGATTGGTCCAATTCCTGGAATAGCTAAGGTGCCAAGACCAACTAATAAGCCAGTCAAACCACCCAAAACACCGCCAGAAACTGCCCCTACTGTTGCACCTTCGTCAGCTTTATCACCAACCCGTTCCTGCACTGGAGTGCCAGCAATATCATCTCTGCTGTCTGTATCTCTCGCAATAACAGAAACATTATCCATTGAAAAACCGGATTTTCTCAATTCATGCAGTGCCTTTTCAGCATCCCCGCGATTAGAAAAAACACCTATAGCACGTTTTCTTACACCTACTACCATTACTTCTCCTCCAAGAAAAACATAATCAATCTATTTAACAAAAATATATTGATGTCATTACTTCAAATAAAGCAGATTTCTATCTATTTATCATCAATCGCATGGCAGAATTTTTATCTCTATCATTGGATATAGGTATTTTGGGGATAACATTTAAAGCCAAAGTTAATGATTGATTTAAAATATCACTATTGACTTTTATTTATACTTGCGTGAATAACATAATCACGCTGGAGGATGACTTTTTTACTATAGCAATAGTATTCGAGTTACGATAACTACAATTGACAGATTTAGTCAATACAATTAATAAAAAAATAACATAAATCTGATAAATATTATAAATTTATTTTTATTTTTATAACACTATCATTGATATTGTAAAACATATTTTTTTAAGTATAAAAAAAGGCATAAATGAAAGTTTTGCGAATATCTGTGATTGCTAGAAAGAGTATCTGGGAAAAAAGTGGTAATTATTTTATGTGGATTTAAACTTAATAATAAATGTTTGATTAAAATTGCACTAAAAGTGTATATAAAAAGCTTTTTTATTGCAGTCGATTATTATCGCATTACACCACCAAAAGTAGTATATTACCTACCTACTTAGTAAGATGAAAACCTAATTATCGTTCAATGGACTTAATACCTAAGAAGGTGTAAATCAAGATAACTGTTATTTAGACTGAGAAATAAGGCATAGCCTAATATCAATGGGTATTTCATCCATCAAGCAAGAGGGAAAAATACTATGTTACAAAAGTTTGAAAATATTTTTTTATCGCTCAATTTACCCTTTGGAATAGCACCTATTAATCAAGTGCCAGAGGTTCTAACTCCAGAAGAAGGATCTCTTGTATTTTCTAGTTCTAAATTTTTAGTGGCATTATTAGCTGGTACTTTGATGGCATTTGCCTTTCAATTCTTATTAACTAACTTTTCAGTTGCAGTAGGAATTTCATCCTGGGGAAGTGACTCATATCCCGATAATGATTCAGAAACTTGGGGCGGAACAGTTCGCAAAATTGAAGCTAAAGTTGGTTCTTGGGCGCTAGTAACCGCTACTATTGCTTTATTCAGTGCTTGTTTTCTGGCAGTAAAACTTACCGTCATCGAAAGTGCTGTTTTAGGAGCAATTATTGGTATTGTCATTTGGTCGACTTATTTCTCTTTAGTAGTTTGGTTGGGTTCATCAGCAGCAGGCTCCTTAATTAGTTCTATTATTAGCACTACCACTTCTGGCTTACAAAGTTTGATGGGTGTAGCCACTAGTGGTATCGGCGCGAGTACTACAAGACAACAGATTGTTTCTACTGCTGAAGATGTTACAGCCGCAGTGCGGCGGGAGTTAACTTCGGGTTTTACCCCAGACAGTATTAGTAATACCCTACAAAGTTCCTTAGCTTCTCTGCCAACACCTCAGCTAAATTTAGACGAAATTCGCCATCAATTTGACAAGATTTTGAGTGATGTAGATTTACAAGCAATAGCCGATAACAATCTGCTACAAAATATTAATCGTCAGACATTTGTCGATTTAGTTAGCAATCGCACAAATTTATCAAAAGACGATATTAATAAAATTGCCGACCAATTAGAAGATGCTTGGAAAGGAGTTGTATCTCGCCAAAATCCGACAGAGCGAGTAATTAATTTGCTCAAATCTGCCACTCCTGAAGAATTAAATTCAGAAAATTTAGGCGAATGGCTTCAGCAATTGGTTGGAACCAGAAAAAATGGCAATGGCAGCAATGGTGTCATGAAGCAAGCTATTCAGTATGGTGTGAGTGCTGCTGTACCACTAGTGCTGGATAGAGTAAACGTCTCAGATATCGATGTCGGAAAAATTACTAATCAACTGCAAAAGTTGAAAGAAAATGTTCGAGACATAGATGTCGAAAAAATTACCCATGAATTGCAAAAGTTTGCAGACAAAACCAGCGAAAAAATATCTCAAAGGTTGCCACAACCAACCTCAAATACTATCAAAGCAGATGTAGAAGACTACATACTGAATTCTTTACCTTGGCATTTCAATCGTATAACCATTAGAGATGAATTTCAAGAAGTTATCTATGACCCAAATGCTGACCCTGCAAGCATAGAACAGGAATTGCAAGAACTTAACCAAGAGTATTTTGTTAACTTGCTGACGCAGCGAGGTGATATCAGCGAAGTTTTGGTAAAAGAAATCAGTCAGCAGATGGAAACTATCCGCCAGGAAGTTTTAGAACTCGTACAACAAGCACAAGCACAGGAAAAAAGTCAAGACTTCCGCATCCGTATTGAAAATTATCTGCGGGCGACAGGAAAAGAACAACTCAATCCAGAAGCGATTCAGCAAGACTTTGCTAAGTTGTTAGAAGAGCAAGAAGCTAGTTTTGAAGATTTACAGGCTGGCTTCTCCCAAATCGATCGCGAGACTTTTGTACAAGTACTTCAGCAACGTCAAGACATTAGCGAAGAAGAAGCTAATAATATTATTGGTCAACTCGAAAGCACTCGCGATCGCGTTTTGAATCGCGCCAGAGAATTGCAAGAACAAGCAACAACTAAAGCTAACGAATTGCGGCAAAGGGTAGAAGAATATCTGCGGAATACTAATAAAGAAGAATTGAATCCCGAAGATATCAAACGCGAGTTTAGAGTTTTACTAGAAGATCCACAAGCAGGAATTAGCCTGCTGCGATCGCGTCTATCGCAATTTGACAGAGATACACTAGTGCAGTTGCTTTCTGGGCGGCAAGATTTGAGCCAAGAACAAGTAAATCAAATCCTTGATACTCTAGAATCAGTACGAGATAGTCTTTTGCAAGCACCGCAAGCAGTAGCGCAGCGAGCAAGAGAACAATACGAGCAAACTACAAAAGCACTCACTGAATATCTCCGCAGCACCAACCTCGAAGAACTTAACCCAGAAGGTATTAGGCAAGATTTGGAAAGATTATTGGTCGATCCGCGAGAAGGTGCTACGGCATTGCGCGTAGACGCGAAGCGGCTTGTCGCCAGACATCGCTTGTCTCACGTTGATCGAGAAACCTTAGTGAAACTCCTCAGCCAACGTGGAGACTTGAGTGAGGAGCAAGTTAATCAGATTATCGATCGGGTACAAGAGGCGATTCGTAGCATTGTAAGAGCGCCACAACGCTTAGTAAATCGTACCGCTGCACGAGTTGCTGACTTTGAAGCGAATCTCGAAAACTATCTGCGTCATACCAATAAAGAAGAACTCAATCCAGAAGGTATCAAGCGCGATTTGCAATTACTGGTGCAAGATCCACGATTGGGAATTGGCAATTTAGGCGATCGCGTCTCTAAAATCGACCGTTCTACACTTGTGTCACTGTTGTCTCAACGCGAAGATATCTCAGAAGAAGAAGCCAACCAAATAGCAGATCGAATTGAATCTGTGCGTGACTCGATTGTGCAACAATTTCAGCAGATTCAGCAAAGATTGCAATCTGCGATCGATGGGATTTTTGGTAGAATTCGCGACTATCTCAATTCATTGGAGCGTCCAGAACTCAACTACGAAGGCATCAAACAAGACTTTGCTAAATTGTTTGACGATCCACAAGCGGGGTTTGAGGCATTGCGCGATCGCCTCAGTGAATTCGATCGCGACACCTTAGTGGCCGTCCTCAGTTCTCGTGAGGATATTTCCCAAGAGGATGCCAACCGCATTATCAACCAAATAGAAGCGGCACGGGATAGCGTACTGCAACGAACCGAACGCATCCAACAAGAAGCGCAAAAACGCCTGAAAGCGATTCGAGAGCAAGCTAAAAAGCAAGCGGAAGAAACCAAGAGAACTGTTGCAAGAGCTGCTTGGTGGTTATTTGGGACAGCTTTAACATCTCTAGTAGCCAGTGCCATTGCTGGAGCGCTCGCCGTTACAGGCATAGCTTTACCTGGGTAAGCTAGCTCTTTTACTAGGGAATTTCTAATAAAAAATAAGGCGTTTCTCCGCCAAACTCTCTGAATCTCTCGTTTAATCAGCAATACCAAAAATACAAGTGACACTCAGTCTCAATGACTGAGTGTCACTTTCTTTTGGAACAGAGAGTCATAAGTTATGGTTTTTTATCTATACCAATAAAAGTAGTATTAATTTATATAGTTGGTATTTTATAGGTAAATTTTCTTGTTTTTGTAATTATTAATCGTACTAAGCAATTATTCAAAAACCTAATTATTAGGGTATTTAGGCATTTTTAGCGTTTTTGTCCTAAAGTCAGGGATTCTTGAAATACCAATTTTATAGGTAAAATATACCATTTTTTTTGGTATTGTTCTATCTAACGCCTACTTGGCGTAAGTAATCTCCCTGAGGTATTTCTTTGTGAACAAAAAAAGACTTATTACTTGGACAGCAGCGGCAGTGACTAGCTTGATAATTGCGATCGCTTTGCCGCTTTTAACCTTAATGCCTGGACTAGCACAGACGGCTCCACCAACACCACAGTACACAACAACGGTAACATCAGGCAGTGCCACAGCTAATCTGAAGGTTTATGCTGCGGTTAGCTTACTAGAAGTGTTGACAGACCTGGAAAAAGCCTATAACAATAACGGCTCTACCACACCAAAGATCAACTTCACTAACAGCTTAGATTCTTCAGGTATTTTGTTACAAAATATTAACTATGCGCCAAACGAGACAGCAGGCATACCAGATGTTTTCATTTCTGCTGCTACATCCCAGATGACTAGCTTGCAGACCGCAGGGAAATTGGCTACGGGTTGGCCTCAAAATGTAGCTAAAAACAGACTAGTGTTGATTAAACCTAACACGCCAACCAGCCCAGCTCCGACCCCATCTAATGCTATCTCTGCCTTTAACACATTACTTAATGGCTCCGGTAGAAGCGGTATTAGAGGCATTGCTATAGGCGATCCCAGCATCGTTCCCGCAGGAGCATACGCTCAACAAGTTCTAACTAGTACTGGTACTGGTTGTGGAGGCGGTACTTATACAACACTCCTGAATAATTCAGCACCCAATAAGCTATTTTTTGCTACCAATGTCCGCAACGTTTTGAGTGCAGTTGAAACTAAAACTCTAAGTAGCAATGTCATTGATGCAGGTATAGTTTACTCAACCGATAAACAAGTTTCCACTCTGACAACCCTGGTAGCAACTTCCCCTTCAAGCTGCCTAACCACACCAATTGTATATCCAGAAGCTGTACTGACAAGAAGTACTAGTTCGACTGCTGCTAATTCTTTTGCTAACTTCATACGTACTAATTCAACAGCCCAAAGTGCCTTAACAAATCGTGGCTTCCTTCTTCCCTAACAAATATAGGCTTGCTTAGTTAAAGTGTGACACCTCTATTGATGTAGTGCTTGCAAAAAAATAGCTTTGCTCTTTTGAAGGTATTTACCGAGTAAGTAGAACGGTGCAAATAAACTAAACTATGTAACGAAAAGTAAAGTTACTTGAAAGCCTCTTCCCTTCTGCCTTCTGCCTCCTGCCTTGTCATAACGACAATTTTTAAAACCGACCTACTTATCTCCAACGGTTTGTTTACTAAACTCTTCCGCTAAACAGAATAAATCTCATGAAATCAGCTAGAAAATTCGGACTTTCTGTTTTTGCAATGACCAGTGCCTTGATGAGTACTGCTGTTATCACTAGCAGTTATATTCCCCAGGCACAAGCAGCAAATCTTGTTGTCAATGGAGATTTTACGGCAGACTCTTTATTAAATCCTACCGATATTACCCGCAATAATCCTTTCATTACAGGATGGTTTAATAGTGAGTTTGCCGATACTTACTACACTACTTACCTGGATAATTATACCGTTGATAATGCCGAAGATAAGTCTCTAAGTGTACGTTTTGGTGCTTCAACTGACTTTACTTATATTTCTCAGGATTTGAAGACTGTTGCTGGTCAGAAATATCAACTAAATTACTACTTAGCAAACATAGATGAGGAGAACCTGAACGAATTTGAGACATACGTAGGCGGACAATTACTCGATCGAAAAATTAATGTTCCCTTCCAAGGTTTCACACCATATACATACGATTTTGTAGCAACATCAGACCTGACACAGTTAAAGTTTGCGAGCAAGCAAGGTAAGGCTTGGTACAACCTAGATAATGTGAGTGTCACCGCTGCTGTACCTGAACCATCAATTCTTGGCGGAATCGCTGTTCTAGGATTAATGGGAATCAGGCTCAAAAAAAAGCGTTTAGCTAGTTATCTAAAGTCAAACTGATAGTCTCACAGTTTAAGCATCTGTACTATTTGAGAGATAGATTACTCTTTTAAGGGCAGGTTTTCTATATTAAGTCTGAAACACTTCTCTTTGTGTTCAGAATTTTTTATCACTGCCCCTTACTATCTTCTAATACTTGGCGATGTATCTGGCTGAATCAAGAGGACAAGAGTGCAATAAATATTGTAGCGATCGCAAATCTCCCTAACCTCTTTTTGTCAAAGAAAAATCATTGTTAATTGTGGAATGTTTGGAGTAAATTATGGTGGCGCAATTAGCTCAAAAATTTGGAATTGCTGTTTTTGGAATAACCAGTGTCTTTGTGAGTACTGCTGTGATTACAGGCAGTTATATTTCCAAAGCACAAGCAGCAAATGTAAATCTTGTGAAGAATGGAAGTTTTACAGTAGACTCCCTGTTAAATCCTAACGATCTCACTCGAAATAATCCTTTCATTACAGATTGGAAAAATAGTGAATCTGATGAAGATTTCTATACTACTTACTTAGACAATTATACTGTTGATGACGCTGAGAATAATTCTCTGAGTGTACGTTTTGGTGCATCGGATGGCTTTACTCGTATCTCACAAATTCTCAATACAAAAAAGAATAAAGAATACCAATTGACTTACTACTTAGCAAACGTAGATGAGGATAACAATAATATCTTTCGCACATATGTAGATGGACAGTTAATTGATGAAAAAATCAATCTTCCTTTCCAAGGTTTCACAGAATATACATATAATTTTGTCGCAACATCAAAACACACAAAGTTAAAATTTGCTAGCCAACAAGGCTCTGCCTGGTACAACCTAGATAATATCAGTGTCTTTCGTGTGCATGATGAGGATCAACAGAGAATTGCTCTAGCGAGTGTTGAGCCTGTACCTGAACCACCAATTACTGGTGGAATAGCAGTTTTAGGGTTGATGGCAATCTGGCTAAAGAAAAAGCGGTTAGCTATTAGTGTCAAGCCAAGCAGATAGTAATACCAATCCGCGCATCTGACCAAGCTCCTTTGGAGCGGGTGTAGGGGTGTAAGGGAAGGATGTAGCTCCATAGGCGCAGCATTCCCGTAAGGAAAACCAAAAGGATGAATGAAAATATGTAGTACAAGAAATACAGCATCTTTGTTTCAGAGCAAATCACTTTCTTAATGGGGTTCTCCTACATCCTCACACCCCTACCCCCTTACACCCAACGCGAAGCGCTTTGACTTGAAAAATGCTCTAATACCCATTCTCCTAAACTTGTACTTAATAATACTCAATATTTACACTTTGGCTTATGCACTACTATGTGTGATAAGTGTCACTTGCAAATCAGATGTAAATCACTGACTGACTATTCGGTTATCACTTAGTGTTTTCATAAATAAATTATACTAATAAGAAAATAATCTTAACTTATTATTTAGTACTTGTGGGGAGTCACTATTATGCTGGAAAAACTTTGGCTGGCAGTTATTTTAACATTTGCTCTGAGCTTGTTTACAGAAATTAGTTGGTCTTCTCCGACCTGGATAACTGGCAAAATGAACTTTCATAACCAAGAAGTTTTTACCCTAACTCAGCTTCACAAGTAATATAGGTAACTACAGAGGGCAAAATACTCAGATTACTCATATCATAGGCTGGAGTATAAATTTGTTAGCCAAGCTTTGATGTTGAGTTAAAAAGATTACAAAACTGAGTATGAAAAGCCAAATTTTAGCCATAGCCACATTTTTAACTACGATCGGCATGACAGCGATCGCTCAAGCAGCGAATACTGAACAAGTTAAACAGTTATTGACAACCAAAAAATGTGAAAACTGTGACCTGACAGGCGCGGGTTTAGTAATGGCTGACTTATCTGGAGCCAATTTAAGCGGTGCTAATCTTACAGGTGCTAACCTCAGTCGTGCCAACTTGAGTGGCGCTGATTTAAGGGGAGCCAATTTAAGCGGTGCTGGATTATTTGGCGTTAACTTGAGTGAAGCTAAGTTGAGTGGGGCAAATCTAGCAGGTGCTGACTTGCGAAATACTTATCTAGGGAATGCAGAATTTAATAGTGCTTACCTCAATGGTGCTAACTTTCAAGGTGCAATTGGTATACCATTGCAAATTGCCCAACCAGAAGATTTTTATGCTTGGGGTGTAGCAGAAGCACAAAAAGGGAACAAACAGCAAGCAATTAATTATTTCACACAAGCGATCGCTGCTAAACCCGAATATGCAGGCGCTTACTTTGCTCGTGGTGTTGCTCGTTATCAAATCTTCGATCGCCAAGGTGCATTTCAAGATGCCCAAATGGCAGAAAAACTGTTTACATCCCAAAATAATAGTTCTGGTATACAAACAACCCAGGCTTTTATCAAAGAACTGCAAACACCCTATACTGAAAAAGTAACTACTGGTAAACCTAGCTTTTTCGACTTTTTAGGAAGTCTGAGTTCAGTCTTACTGCAATTTCTACCTTTTTAAGTTTTGTTAGTTGTTATTCGTCGGTAGTCATCAGTTGTTGCTAGTTTTCCACTAAGCACTGATATCATATCCAGTTGAAGACTTATCATTATGGCTAACCCAAAAACGTGGAGAGATTTTAATGATAAGGATTATCCGACCCGATCGCTCGCTGACAAATGACTCTATCTACTCAATTATGGGCAGCAAATCAAGATTTAGCACAAGCTTGCTTGCAGCATCCTTTTGTGCGAGGCATTGCTGACGGCACCCTTGAGCGGGAAAAGTTTGCTTACTATGTGGGGCAAGATGCTTTCTTCTTGCAATCCTTTGCCCGTGCCTACAGCATAGCCGCTGCTAAAGCACCAGACTGGCTAGGGTTTACTACATTTCACCATCTAGCTGCTGGAGTTTTGGAAGAACTGCGGTTACATGAAGGCTATGCTACCCAGTGGGGAGTCAATTTGCACTCCGTGGAAGTTGGAGTTGCCACCCGCCGTTACACTGATTTTCTACTAGCTACTGCTTGGGGTGGAGATGTGGGTTTAACAGCTGCGGCGATGTCTCCCTGTATGCGTCTTTATGCGTTTTTGGGGGAACAGTTGGCTCGTAATGGCATACCCAATCATCAATATACTGATTGGATTCGTACTTACAGCAGTGCAGATTTTCAGCTACTGGCACAACAATTAGAAAGTTTGGTTAACAATTACGCTACAAACAATGGTTTAATTAACTCTACTTATCGTTATGCCATGTTTTGTGAGCGCGACTTTTTCCAAGCAGCATGGACGGAATAATAGACCTGTTGCAGTGATGCAATAGTGTTCATCTAGCTTGAAAAAGTGCTAAAAGCGGAGGTAGGCAGCGCGAGTGCTTTGCACAGATTTACCTATTCTTAATTTTTAATTTTCTCTACTGGCACTAACCCAGCTTTCTCTAGCAATTTCTGTACTTCTTCTGTTCTCAGCATATCAGCGAATTTCTGTCCAATAGGGGGGCGACTATTATCTCCTGGATAAACTACGACTATTGGATAACCTAGGGGATAGCTTCCTGATTTAAATACTTGAATGTTAGGCTTGTAGCTTCCTTTATCATCACATAAATCTGTATTTGGATCTATTGATTTGCCGTTATCTTGAACTAAAGTTTGTACCGCAGATTTGTTACCATCTACTACAGCTAGGGGATAAGCAGAACACTGTCCAAAAACTTGACTGAGTGTGGCAAAACCAATGCTACCAATATTGTTTTCCTCGAAATCTTCTAGTACTCGCCGTAGCATTTCTAATGGTGAAAGTCGGGTAATATCTATCGAACTTGTACGAAATGTGCTTGATTTTTGATTTTGATTCTGCAAATTTTCAAAAGCAGCGATCGCACTTTCTTCTTTGAGTACTCGTTTTTCAAAAATTTGCAAGGCTTCTTGTTCAAGTGGCACGTAAAGTCTTACTGGCAAATCAGGTAAATTAGCACCTTTTAGTTGATTCCAATTGGTAATTTTTCCTGTGTACAAATCTCGCAACTGCTCAAAACTAATTTGTCCATTTAATGCTCTTGGCAAGCTTTTATCGCGTTTTGAGTAACTAAAAGCTACAAATACGACTAAACCATCATAGGCAACTTCTTTGTCTCTTAACTCAGGCGTTAATTCATTAACTAAATTAGTAACAGCAAAGTCAGATTGTGCTGATTTAACTTTATCAATTGCTGTTGTGAGTGAATCTTCTGGCTGATAAGTTAGCTCTAATTTAGGCTGACTAGCTTTAAGTTTTTGTTCCAGCGTTTGATTCTGTAATATCAAATTGGTTTGCCGCAGTATATAACTCCAAGTTCCGTTCTTTTCGCCGGTATAAGTATACCTTCCTGGAGGAACGGCAGGTACGTCTTTCAAACAGCAAACTGTTATATTCTCAGATAAAATTACCTGATTTTGAAACTTCTGGAGCAAAAACCATATCAACGACCCCAGCAATACAAAGCCAAGCATTCCTAAAAGTAGCAAAGGAGGACGACGCAGTTTAGTTTTATCGTCCTCGAGTTTACCTGTAATTACTAACACCTCGCTAGGCGGTGGCAGCGGTAGTTGCAACAGTGCTTGTCGCGCTTCTTCAGCGCTAGAGAAAGGTTTATCTAGCTCTAAAAGTCTCAAAATAAAGGCTTTGAATGCAAGTGTTATTGATGTCCAATGCTGTTCTTGTTTGGGGTCGAGAGACTGATGACTAACTAGGTCTACAGTACTTCCTGTTAACAGATAAAAAGCGACGTATCCCAAACTTACCAAGTCTTGGGCAAATGTAGGAATTATTGTTTTAGCGGTTGGTAAATCAAACAAACGTTCCCAAAGTGCTAGATCGCTGACATGAATGAAAAATGCCTTAGCATCTGCCATAATCAGCAGACTATCCAGACTGATATTGCCATGTGCTATGCCTTGCTGTACTTGACCGGAAGGAAGGCTAAATTTTTGACTGTGGAGAAATTGTAAAGTTTGCAGAACTTGGCTGAGGACACGATAGACTTCGCCCTCTGTCATTGCGCCATTGGTGGCGAGGTAAGCGCTGAGGGTGGGATATGCATCTTGATTACCGTTAGTAACAAGATAGCAGCGTTCTGCAACTGGATCGGCAACTGCATCCCAAGGCGAATTCAAACGCATATCTTGAATTCTGCCATCTGCTAGACTCAATCCGGCAATACGTTCAAAGAGTTGTTTTCTATCTCTAGTTTCCTCTGGATTGAAACAAACGTTGGGCAGCAGATATTCTTTAATTACTACCAACTGCCGATCTGCAATCTGAATTCCCAGGTACAAACGCCCCATTCCTCGGTGTCCCAGAAAGCTGTCTATGCGATATCGACCGCGATACCCGCGAAACTCTGTTTTTAGAGGCAAATTAGTTGGAAAACCACATTGCAGACATTTTTTAGCTGTTGGATCTTGTTCTAATGTTTTTTGCGTCCATTCACAGCCTAAAGTATTTCCATTCCAACAGCGATACTTTCTGTAAATTGAATCAACTCCTAGAGAAACTGGTGGTTGAAGAGTTATGGCAGTGGAAATGAGTTCAGGTTCTGCAACTGTTGGATTTTGTGCTTCCCGGAAAAATCTCTTAGGTAGCTTGGCTTTGATGCTTTCAGCGATCGGGGCAGTTTTTTCTTGAACGATCGGGACAACCCAGCTAAATTTCTCCACCCAGCGAAATCTTGATGGTAATCCGACTCGCGAACTGGCTTGCTGCCCTGCCTGCTGAGTGATAGCTTCTCGTTGCCAAGCTTCTTGAACTATTTGTTTGCCAGTTTCCTTGACCACGATTGAAACCTTTAGCGATCGCCTTCATTGCCGCATCCTACACCGATTATTTTGCTAAAGGCATTAGACTTTCCGCTAGAAGGTGAGATGATATCAGGTTTGGTTGAAGAAGTGGGGACTGGGTACCGGGGAAGTATTCTAAAATTTGAGAGGAGTCAAAGCTTCTTCCATAATTTTTCCGCTCTTTACCCAATTTCTAATCCCTAATCCCTTTCACAAGAAAAAATCATGGTTTTTGCAGGTAAACGACCAAATAATTTAGGTGTTAGTAATGGCAAATTAGCATCTTGTCCCAACTCACCTAATTGTGTTTCCAGTCAGAGTTTAGATGCAGTTCATCAAATCGCACCACTGACTTTTACATCTACTCCAGAACAAGCTATCACCAAGCTCAAAAGTATTATTCAATCCTTACCAAGAACTAAAATTATTAGCGAAAATAGCGAATATATATATGCAGAATTTAAAAGTGCCTTGTTGGGATTTGTGGATGATGTAGAGTTTTATTTAGAGGATGTTTGAAAAGTTTTGAGGGGTTAAATTTTATGCTAATCGCCTAACCATAATTCGGATCATGGCAAGGTAGATAAACGTCTCGGATGTTTCTGGTAATAACTCATAATCTCGGACTAATCGCCGACACCCCATAAGCCAACCAAAAGTACGCTCGACAACCCAACGTTTTTTGAGTAATATAAAGCCCTTGGTTTGCTGTGGTCGCAGAACCACAAGGACAATCAAACGGCAAAAGTCCATAACCCACTGCATGAACGCCTCGCCATCAAAGCCGCCATCCACCCAAATGG
>LXQD01000329.1 GCA_003326215.1 Nostoc minutum NIES-26
CATAAATTTTGATAAAAGGGATTCCGTCGTTTTTGTTTTAGATGTACCATGCCTGGGTGAGGCCAATAAATCTAATCTCTCAAACGGGATAGTAACAATCGTTACTTCACCAATATTTCTGCCAAAATCACCCAGAACCAGGCTCAAATTCGGGCGAATAATGCACCATTGATCGGACGGTTTTTGCTGTCATGGTACTACTCAAGTGTAATATTTATTCGCTTTAAAACATTCGCTAGACTGTGTTTCTTCTATATTTTGCTAGTGCGTCGCCGCGCTAGTTAAAGGCTCAAATCTTGAGCATCATATTTCACAACCATGCTACAATATACTACATGCGGTGCATCCTACTACATCTTAAGCAACTAGGATGAGTGGGATGCATTACCATTGAAAAGACTCAGGTATTTCAGCAAGTGGGTAAGACTCCTGCGGCTAGAAATGCATTCAACTTGAAGACTTTGGAAATTCTCACGGATAATGGTGAGAATCAGACTTCTATATTCCTTAACATCAGCACCGTGACAGAAACTGGAAGCTACAAAGATACTGTAAACCTACCCAAGACTAACTTTGATATGCGGGCAAACGCCATCAAGCGCGAGCCGGAAATCCAAAAGTTTTGGGAAGAAAATCAAATTTACGATCGCCTCTCCGAAAACAATCCAGGCGAATTATTTATACTGCACGATGGGCCTCCCTACGCTAACGGCTCACTTCATATTGGTCATGCTTTAAATAAAATTCTCAAAGATATTATTAATCGCTACCAACTGCTGCAAGGGCGTAAGGTTCGTTATGTGCCTGGTTGGGACTGTCACGGCTTGCCAATTGAACTGAAAGTTTTGCAGAACATGAAGTCAGCAGAACGGCAAAACTTGACACCTTTACAACTGCGACAGAAAGCGAAAGAGTTTGCTTTAAAAACAGTAGATGACCAGCGTCAAAATTTTAAACGCTACGGAGTTTGGGGTGATTGGGACAATCCTTATTTAACTCTGAAGCCGCAATATGAAGCGGCTCAAATTGGCGTGTTCGGTGAGATGGTCTTAAAAGGATACATCTATCGCGGACTGAAGCCTGTTCACTGGAGTCCCAGTTCTAAAACTGCTTTGGCTGAAGCGGAGTTGGAATATCCAGAAGGTCATACTTCGCGCAGTATCTATGCGGCTTTCCCAATTACGGGTGTTGCGGAAGCTGTGAAACCGCAGCTGGCAGAATATCAGTCAGATTTGGGTGTGGCTGTTTGGACAACTACGCCTTGGACTATTCCAGGGAATTTGGCTGTGGCGGTAAACGCAGACCTTAATTATGCACTGGTAGAAGTCTCACGCCCAGAGGTGCAGAATAACTTTAAATACCTGATTGTTGCTGCTGATTTGGTGGAGAGTTTATCTGCCACTTTAGGAGTTGAGTTAACTGTAAAAGCCACATTCAAGGGACAAGATTTAGAACATACAACTTACCGCCATCCTTTATTTGACCGCGAAAGTCCGGTTGTGGTTGGTGGCGATTACATCACAACTGAGTCGGGTACTGGGTTGGTACATACTGCCCCCGGTCACGGTCAAGAAGACTACATTGTTGGTCAGCGCTACGGTTTGCCTATCCTTGCGCCAGTTGATGACAATGGCGACTTTACCCAAGAGGCGGGACAGTTCGCTGGGTTGAATGTTCTGGGTGATGGCAATCAAGCGGTAATTGATGCGCTGACTGCGGCGGGTTCTTTGTTGAAAGAGGAACCTTATCAACACAAATATCCCTACGACTGGCGGACGAAAAAGCCGACGATTTTCCGGGCGACTGAACAATGGTTTGCTTCCGTGGAGGGATTTAGAGAAGAAGCATTAAAGGCGATCGCTTCGGTAAAATGGATTCCAGCCCAAGGTGAAAATCGCATTACGCCAATGGTGGCAGAACGTTCTGACTGGTGTATCTCCCGTCAGCGTTCTTGGGGTGTGCCAATTCCGGTTTTCTACGATGAAGAAACTGGGGAACCACTGCTAAATGCTGAAACTATCGCCCACGTCCAAGGAATCATCGCCGAAAAAGGTTCCGACGCTTGGTGGGAATTGTCGGTAGCGGAGTTGTTACCAGAGTCCTACCGTAATAATGGACGGTCTTACCGCAGAGGTACAGACACAATGGATGTATGGTTTGATTCTGGATCATCTTGGGCAGCTGTAGCCAAGCAACGTCCAGAGTTACGCTATCCCGCCGATATGTATTTGGAAGGTTCCGACCAACATCGCGGCTGGTTCCAGTCGAGTTTGCTCACCAGCGTAGCAGTAAATGACATTGCGCCCTACAAAACTGTTCTGACTCACGGCTTTGCTTTGGACGAACAGGGGCGGAAGATGAGCAAGTCAGAAGGGAATGTGGTTGACCCAAATACAATCATTGAAGGTGGGAAAAATCAAAAAGTAGAACCGCCCTACGGTGCAGATGTCTTGAGATTGTGGGTATCATCGGTAGACTACTCCGGCGATGTCCGCATTGGTAAAAACATTATCAAGCAACTGAACGATGTCAGAGGCAAGATTCGCAACACAGCGCGGTTCTTGTTGGGTAGCTTGCATGATTTCGACCCCGAAAAAGATACAGTACCATTCGAGGAATTGCCAGAACTTGACCGTTACATGCTGCACCGCATCACTGAGGTATTTGAGGAAGTGACGGACGCTTTTGAAAGTTATCAATTCTTTCGCTTTTTCCAAACGGTGCAGAATTTCTGCGTCGTGGATTTATCCAACTTCTATTTAGATGTTGCCAAAGATAGATTGTACATCAGTGCGCCTGATGCGTTCCGCCGTCGCAGTTGTCAAACAGTGCTGAAGATAGCTTTAGAGAATTTAGCACGAGCGATCGCTCCTGTGTTGTGCCACATGGCAGAAGATATCTGGCAATATCTCCCCTATAAAACACCTTACAAATCGGTATTTGAATCCGGTTGGGTTCAGGTAGAGGATAAATGGCAGAATCCAAAACTAGCAGAATTCTGGCAACAAGTCCGGCAAATCCGCACTGAGGTCAACAAGGTGCTAGAGCAAGCCAGAATCGAAAAAATGATTGGCTCATCTCTAGAAGCAAAAGTGCTGCTTTATATAAATAACGAGCAGTTCCGCTCCTCTGTGAAAGCACTGAATCCTGACAAAGGTAACGGTATCGATGAACTCCGCTATCTGTTCCTCACTTCTCAGGTAGAATTATTAGATTCTCCTGACAAACTGCAAGGAGTGAAATACAACTTGCAGTCAGACACTTGGGGAATTGGTGTAGTGAATGCAGACGGCGAAAAATGCGATCGCTGCTGGAACTACTCCACCCATGTGGGAGAATCAGCAGAGCATCCTTTGATTTGCGAAAGATGCGTTGCAGCCTTAGCAGGAAATTTCTAAAACTAAGGAGTGAGGAGTCTAATTCATAACTCCTCACTCTTGTACAGACGCGATTAATCGCGTCTGTACTCTTCACTCAGCACTTTTATAATTTTTGCAACAACTCTTGTGTCAACTGCACAAATGCTTTTGAACCAGATGATTGGGGAGCATTTAAAACAGCTGGCATAAAACTATCAACAGCCTTTGCGACATTTACATCAACTGGGATTTGTGCCCGACAAATTTTTTCTACACCAAAATCTTCCACAACGCGGTGCATAACTTGTTTATAGTATCTGCCATTTAATAAATTCCCACTGCACATACTAAAGACGATTCCCAACATTTTGATATCTATCTTTGCTTCTTGTTCGTGACTGTCTTTTAATTGCCCAATGCGCCTTTCCAGCAATTGAATACCCACTATCGATAAGGGTTCCGGTTTAGCGGGAAGTATGTAGAAATCACTAGCAGCTAAAGCACTACGAGTCAATAAATTATAACCAGGAGCGCAATCTAACAGGATAAAATCATACTCTTGGCGAACTGGTTTTAAAATGTTATTAATTAAGACTCTTTCAAAACGATTCCAAACAGTTTCAAAGTCCTGTTCGCCCAAAGCAGTTGCTTGTTGATGCAGCATTTCGGACACAACAAATTCATCATATAAATCGATATCTCCCGGCAATAAATTCAGTCCAGGTAGATTACAGACCTCAGATTGAATAATATCCTGAATCGTTTGTGTAGCTTGCGAACCAGGATTGATGATTTCGTCTATCAAAGATCTGAATGTCTTACTTTGTTTGCGACGCTTGGCAAACTCGATAGGCGACATCAGACTGAGTGTGGCGCTGATTTGGCTATCTAAGTCAAGCACAAGCACCCGCTTTCCATAATTTTTCGCTAAACAAGTAGCTAAATTAACGGTGATGGTAGTTTTGCCGACACCGCCTTTCATATTTGCAGTAGCAATTACATATCCCATTAGTTGATTCCTCTGATGACGCATTCCCATCTAGGTAGCGTACACCCATGCTAAACATTTAAAACTTCCGCTTAATTTAATATTTTCCGGAACTCAGAAGAGTGAGTTGAGTGATATTTACTCAGTTGAGCCAGTCAGATTATCGCAATGTAAGCTCGGTCTAGATTGATGGTATCCGAATATTTGTCGCCAGTAAGCTTTGTAAGCGATGCAGTTGAGCGCCTATTTGATAGAATAAATCACCTTTGCCTAATAAATAAGCGGCAGCTGTTTGTGTACCACCTAGAACAATTTTTGAGTCTGCTTCGCTGGCGGTTCGTAGGGCAACTCGTCCTGGTAAATTTGAGCGAATTATCGGCGTAACAACTTTTGCTTCTGGGCGTTGAGTGGCAATAATTAAATGAATACCAGCTGCTCGTGCCATTGCTCCCAAGCGCTTAATACTTTGTTCTAATACTATGCGGATTTCTTTTTCTGCCATAAAATCGGCATATTCATCAAATATGCAGACAATACGAGGTAAAAGCTTAGAGGAACGATGATTGTAAGTGCTGAGATCGGCACAACCGACTTTTTCAAACTGCTGGTAACGGGACTCCATCTCTGCAACTAATTCTTCCATGAGTTCAGTAGCGCGATCGCTATCTTTGACGACTGGTGAGTATAACCAAGGCATTTGCTCAAACTCTGGAAATGTGACTCGCTTGGGATCGACCAAGGCGATTTTTAAGTGTTGGGGAGAATGACGATTGAGGAGGCTAAGAAGAAGCGATCGCAAAAACTCACTCTTCCCACTGCCAGTTGTACCACCAACCAAAAAGTGACAAGTATTTGGATCGGATAAATCAGCCTCTAGTAACTGTCCCTCTAAATTTACCCCAATTGCAATTTTGACAGGCGCAGTTGGGGCTAAGAATTGCGGCTGAATGTACTCCTCAAAACTAGCAACTTGCCGATCTGGACGAGGTAAATCAATACTGACGTACCCAGCTTGTGGCGCAATTAAAGGCGGATTGGCTAACCCTAGCTGCACTTGTAAGTCATTAGACAAACGCAGAATCGAGTTAACACTCACACCTAGATGTGGTTTCAGCTTGACTCGGATGAAAGCTGGCCCAACAGCAGCGCCTTGATAATCAACCTTGATTTTAAAAGATTGTAGAGTAGCAGCTAACTCTTCCCCCATGACATCAGCATTGGGTGATGGCGGGTTATTCTTTGTAAACTCCTCCCCCCTTTTTAAGGGGGGTTGGGGGGGATCAAGCCGTGTATCAACAAAAAAAGTTTGACACTTTTGCTGCTGGGGGCAAATTTTGCACAGATGAGGCTGAGTCGTTGGCGGTGGCGGATTGGGATGAGGCGGTTCCCAAGTCAGCCATTGCTGCATCTGTAGCAATTTGTAGGGAATCAACTGATGCACCGTATTTTCTAGCTGTTCCCAAGAGTAACGATACTCCTTAAAATCTGGTAACACACAATAAACTCCTGAGTCAACAGGTACTTTTTTCTTTTGGTGCAGCATATAGCTATAAAGAGAAACCTGAGCTAACTGCACTGATGGATCTACAGGCTGATAGGTTTTAAATTCAAGTACACACAGACGCTTAATTTCAAAGTTATAGACTAAGCAATCAAATTCTCCTGCTACTCTTTGTTTTGTTCCATCAGGTAGCTGAAAATAATACTCAAGCTTACGTTCTTCAGAAACAAAGGTATTACGAATAACCGCTTCTGCACTACAATAACGGCGATTGACTACCAGTAATTCTGCAAAGCGTCGAATTAATCCTTGCAATCCTTGCCACACTTTAAAAAGTGGTTGTGCTTGACTTGCATCTTTATCAACAGCTTTTTGAAGATAAACAGAGAATTGTATTTCATAAAAAAGCTGTTGCATACGAGAAGCGACTTCATCAATGTTTAATTGAAGCGCACTTAGTTGAAATATTTCTGTAAATCTTGGCTCATTTATAGCTAAATCTATAAACTTATTAGCTAATTGATGAAAAATATTACCAATTCCTATCTGATTATTGGTTGGTATGAATAAACTATTTCCACCGAAACGCTGATATAAATAAAACAAACGGGGACATTCAAAAGCAACTCTGACTTTAGTAGCCGATAAAGATGTATTCACAGCCTTTTCTGTTGGCTGCTTTGAATCATGAGGTATCATATTAAAAATGTTACTTATATAATTAGGGTTATAAATTTCTAATAAACGGTGATGAACAGCAGCCAAATAGACTGTATCCAAAGCAGCATATTTTAACTGCTTTTCACTTAACGGACGCTTTCCCCAATCACTTCCTTGTTCTTCTTTATCTACATTGGAAAAGTGACAGAGTTCTGCTGCTAAAGTTTTAAGTTGTAAGTTAGTTACTTGTAAAGCTTTTCGGCTAATTTTTTTTGCTAGCTTTAAAGTGCAGATAATATTTTGTGCAGAATTTCCACCTAAATATTTTAAGTCAAAGCTTGCATTGTGAAATACTTTCTCAATTTTAGAATTGACCATGATTTGGTTAATAAAGAATGCAACCAAGTCAGGTTTATCCAATACATCGAGAATATAAGCAAACTCTCCTGTACGAGTTGTAGGTTCTACCAGTATTTGAATTAATGATAATCTAGGATAATAAGTATTCCAATCAGCCACTTCTGTATCTAACCATAGTGTTTTAGCCAAAGCAAATTTTGCAATTTGGGTCTGGATTTCAGTTGAGTCTTTTAGATAATACATTGGCTAAAAAGTCATTAATTACTGATTAATGAGTAATTAAACAAATTAATTGATCTTGCAATTTAGCTTTGGGGTTTATAATTTTTACTTTCTTCTCCTGGCATAATAGGTCAATTAAATATTGAGTTTCAGTTTCATTCACATCAGAAAACTGGCTAACTGCCTGTGAAATTAAAGTTGGCACTCCCATATATCCCTGTGTTTTGACTAGATTCAACATAAAATCTTTGACTGGTCGTAAATCTTTTTTACCATTCACATCATCAGGCTTTTGTTTAGAAACAATCCCTAAATCTTGCAATAAAATACATTTATCCAGAATTTGATATTCACGAATTAAAGATTGTAGTTTTTGTAAAGTAATAGTCTTACCTGCAATAATTAATTCCTGGGCAAGTGTAGAATTAACTAAACTATGATATGTAGCTAAGTAGTGAACTGAGGTAAGATTTGGTTTAACATGAACATGCTTAGTACCTGTAAAAATCTGACTATAGATTTTATAGCCAGCGAGTTTTGCATTTCCTACACTTCCAATTCTAATTAAATATAAAGTTTGACAAAGGTTTCTCTGAATAGCTCTCTGGCAAGCATTCATCACATTAAAAAAACTCTTCATATTGGCATCTTCTGTCCAAACTATTCCTATCTTTTCTCGCTTACCTGGCTGTTGATAACTTAAGGAATAACCTGCAAAAGTTCCGCTTATAAGTCTAGGTTGAATTGCCTGTACTTGTAATGCCTCTAAAGCCTCTTGCACCATCTGTATCAAGTCAGGTGCCGCTAGAAGCGATATTTTACCTATCTTACCCTGGATTTTTTTATACTCTTGCTGCCAGAGTAATTGGAATTCTGCTTGGATGCGATCTGGAGAAACAGGAGGAGGTGGTGGTGGTGCTTTACCATCTAACCATTTTGGTTTAGGCTGTTGTTTATCTCTAAATAGCCATTCTTTGTACTCCTGAAATAGCTGTTTCCCAAGTGTTAACACCTGTCGGGGTGAAGCTTTGCGACTGGGAAAGACTTTAGGTAGAACCTCAGTATTTAGGGGGTGAATAGGAGAATCTGGTAGGGAGTAAGCTTGGTGGTGCAACTTATAAAGTCGAGAAGCTAATAGGGCTTCGCCTTCCTCCACTGTGATGCGTTTGAGGGGTACTTTTACACTAGCCCTATCCAAATCAGCAGGTTGGACTCGCTTATAATTTTCATTCCAGGTACTAGTTCTAATACTAATAATAATCAAAAAACCTTCCCAATTACCGTTATAAATCGTAGAGTTAACGTTGAATAAAGCTTGTACATCAAGCAAGCCATTAGGCAAACGTGCAATATTATCTAGTTGATCAAAACACAATATAATTGGTTGAGTTTTAACAGAAAGTCTGCTAAAATTGCCCAAAATACCCAGCGCTTTTTCTTCGTTGTCAATAGATTGCTTTATTCGTAATTCTTTTAGTATTTCGTCATCCAGATCATCACCTTTCAACCATTCACAAGCTAATGAGTATAAGTTTGGATTAGTTAAGTCATAAAGAATACCAAAAAATTCATTAGAATTATAAATACCTTTTGTACCAATAGTTTTTTTGAGTATTTCAATAAATGATTGACGCTCGCCTCTAGTATCTACTTTTGTTTTACCAAAAAAGTTTTTGATTTTATCAATCAAACTTTGCTGTTCACTTTGTAAATTTTGTCGAATAGTAGACAAAAAGCTTTTGAGCCAAAGAATTAATTGAGAATCTGTTTGTCCTGCTGGAGTGTTAATTAAGCTATCAACGGTGTGGCGTAAGATGTGCCGCCAGATATGGTCACTCTGAGGGAATGGCTCAATGTAAACAAAAAAAGCTTGATCGTTTAGCTTTTGTTTCAACCGACCCATAAAGTGAGTTTTACCAGCTCCAGCATCACCATAGAGAATTAGGGTACGAGTTTGATGGTCTTGAGCAATCTGAGTTAAAACACTTTTTATTTCAGTTAATGCCTCCTGATGAATAGAGTCAACAGTAGGGGCTGGTTCTTGGTCTTCCCAAAAGTTACGTGCCGCATTGTTATCAAATGGGTTAAGTGATTGTTTAATAAGTTGATCAATTGTTGCCATACTGATATCTATGGTGTCTTGAAAGTTAGCTTGTTCTTGATATGGGTGTATACCGCTAATTCACAGTGATGAAAAACAAGGAGCCACCACTTATTTGTGGAATTCCAGCTTCAACTTCTTCAGGAGTATAATCCTGTGGCTCTGCTAATGTGCTTAATTCAATTTTGTTAGCTTCTTCGAGGCGATACAGTGCTTTATCTAATTCATCTCGTGACAGCGGCGGTTGTAACTTTTGCCGTAAATGAAAAATGGGTAAATAATTATTTTTAACTAGTTCTCGATCTAATTGTTCAATAAGTTGTAAAATCTCTTCATCACTAATTTCTTCATCAGTAACATCACCAGTAAGTGGAGGAGTAACTGCTTGCTCTGGCTTAACCCGTAGAGTCTTCCGTAAAAAGCGCAGATAATTGCTCAATAGTTCCAAGCTAATGACAGGATTAGAGCCTTTGTTAGGACTATAATCATCCCGTAAATACTCAATTCCTCTTTCTGTGAGCCAAACCTCAGCTTTAGTTTTTTTAATTCCTGTTTCAGCTTCAATCAATCCTCGCTCACTTAGAGTTTTCAATATCACATCTCGTTCAGTAGCTTTTGGTGAAGTAATTTTGCTAGGGGTGATTTTGCCTGAAACTTTACTGATATTCTCCAGCACCTTGAGTTCTTTATCTGTGATGGGTACTTTGCTTGGATCTTTCAGTACAGTTTGACCTGAACCTGAAATTTTGACTGTGGCAATCTCACGGGTATAGTCTACCAGTTCGCGATCGCCCAATTTTTGACAAATTTTGTCCTTACCTTTAAAAGTCTTGAAGGCGTTTGCACTTAGGCTTGCCCGATAATTTTCAAACCCCAATAACTTTAACAGGAACTTCAACTCATCAGTATCCATACGGGTAATGCTTTGATTTGCTTTAGCACTACTCTAGCTCGAAGGGCAAAGATTTACACACTTTCTTCATCGTAGTTATAATTAGTGCCAATTACTATGGTGGGTTGTGCGATCGCACATTTACTACTTCAAAATAAGTATTTTTACTCAGTATTTTCTGCAAAGCATCAAACATCTTTAGCAAAAAGCCCCTCATACACCTACAGGAGACATACTAGAGTGACGACTTCCTCGATTTGCACTTTGTTCATCACTAAAGAAGTGCCTTATCCACCTGTGGGAGGGGTAAATTTACGTACTTGGCAAAACATCAACATCATGATGAAGTTTGGCCCCGTTGGTGTTTTTTCAGCTTCTAACTGGAGTCCTAAAAATACATCTCTACCTGGAGTCACTTTCTGGAAACATGCCAACGTAGCCATCCAGCGTACAAACTGGGAAAAGCTAGAAAATCGGTTGTGGTGGTTGCATCCCCGCAGACATCCAGATGCTGATTGGGCTTATGCTAAAGCTGCGGCTGAGGAATTAGACGAAACGCTCACCCAATTTCAACCCCATCTAGTAATCATCGAGGAAGTATGGCTGTACTCCTACGTGAGTGTAGTGAAGCGTCATAAATGCCAGATTATCTTCGATAACATTAATGTCGAAGCATCTCTGTGGCAGCAGAGATACAGTTCAGTTCGAAGCTTCAAATCACAGTTAAAAGCAAAGATTCAGCTAGAACATCTCAAATCCATTGAAAGTGATTTCGCAAAGCAAGCTAGCCAAGTATGGGTTTGCAGCGAAAATGATTCTAACTTAATAACCCAGTATTACGGACAAGTATCACCGACTCACGTTGTACCCAACGGTATCAACGTAGCCCACTACGACAGCGTACACTCTGGTGAATGCAAACCAGAAGCGGGATTAGAGGATACACAGCGAAATTTACTCTTTCTTGGTCAGCTTTCCTACTCACCTAACACAGTGGCGGTTGAGTTACTTATTAATCAAATCTACCCGCGACTCCGGGAACTATACCCAGATAGCCGTCTATTGCTGGTAGGGCGTAACCCCACTCAATTTATGCAAGCAGCCGCTAAAAGAGAACCCGGAATTATTGTTACTGGTAGCGTTGCAGATGTTCGACCTTATTTGGCTGCTGCTAGCGTAATGGTTGTACCTTTACTTCAAGGCGGAGGTACGCGCTTAAAAATCTTAGAAGCTTTTGCGGCTGGCTGTCCTGTTGTCAGTACTGCTAAAGGCGTTGAAGGAATTAAAGCCAAAAATGGCGAACACTTACTAATTAGAAATGAAGTAGAAGAGTTAGTTGAAGGTGTGAGTCAACTCTGGTCAAATCCCTCTTTGGGAGAAAAACTAGCTAGTTCTGCTTATGAACTAGTACAAGCAGAATACTCTTGGGAAGCAGTTAGTCGCAAGATTGACCTAGCTATTCAAAAGTTACTTGCTGAGTAAGAAAATAGACTTGCTGTGACAAAAGATTTTTAGCAAAATAACCGATTTCTAAATCTTATAATTACTGCTTAACTGGAGAACGAACCCATGCAGGACAATTCCCAAATTGACGAAAGAAGTAATCTTTGACTCCCTGTAAAGCAGCTTGAGATTTTAGTCGTTCTTGGCTACCTGACTGTGAATTAAAATACTTGCGAAGCTGGCGCAAAATATCTCTAAAAATTACTTTATAAATACTCAGCGCTTCCAAAAAAGAGAAATTACGCTCAACCCATAACAATCGATTTCGCCACCAAAAATATTGATAGTGAGGGGCTTTATCTCCACCACTAAAACTTGAAGATATTTTGTGCCATACCTTAGACTCTGGGACTAAAAGACATTTGTATCCTGCCCGTCTAGCGCGATAACACCAGTCAACCTCTTCCCACATCAAGAAGTATTTTGGTTCAAGCATTCCTATTTTTTTGACTACTTCAGACTTCACCATTAATGCACAGCCACAGATATATTCAGAAAACTGAATTTCTTTCACATCTTCGTTATCTATATTTCCACATCCTGTGTGAATAAATCTCGCTTGACTGGGTAACCATTGCACCCCAGCAAACCAAATCTTTTTCGGTTCTTTGTAGTAATATATTTGTGAGCCAAATATCCCAACATCAGGATATTTTTCATTGGCATGAATAAACGCCCACAATATTTTTGGATCGACTACAGTATCATTATTCAATAAGAAGACATAATCGGCTCCTTGGGATATAGCATAATCAATCCCGGCATTATTACCAGCAGCAAAACCAAGATTAGCACCATTTTCGATGATTAATACTTGAGGAAATTTTTCTCGAATGATTGTAACTGAATCATCGATAGAACCATTATCTACAAGTATTATTTTATAATTTGGATAATCAATTTTTTGAACTGATTCTAGACACTCAATTGTATCTTCTTTACCATTCCAGTTGAGAATTAAGATAGAAATCTGCGGAGCTTCCTGAGTCATGAGTGCAGTTTAAAATGATAATTTATGGAATTTCGTCAAATAAAACTCAAACGTTTGCAGTTAACTATATGTAGTTTCGCCTACTTCTTAAACAGCTGCTTCTCGTACTCTTTCTGTATAATCCTTGGGACGCGCTTGACGAAAACTCTGCAAGGCAAATTGCCGCAAACTTGCTGGTAAATAAGATAGCACTAGACCAAGCATAATTTTGCGATCGCTCCCCAATACCCGACTTGATTCCTGCAAAAGTCTCCGCCCTTCTACGGTATCTCCCTTTTCAATCAGCCTTAAACCCAAAGCTTGCTGCGTCCCAGCTAGTTTGCGCGATCGCAGTTTTTCTAATTCTTCGTTGGGAAATTTATAACCACTGATACAGAAAACTTTTGCAGATAAAAAGTGCAAGTTTTGTTTTAAACTTGTCTGGCCGCCATGAAAACGATACTCCATCAGAAATTCTGGCAGAAAATATCCTTGCTTACCAGCGATCGCTAATCTTACCAGTAAGTCAAAATCCTCACATCCATCAGCTTGCGGACGCATATAATCAACTTCTTCCAAACAAGCCCGACGAAATAGTGTTGAACCCACTTGTAAGCTTTGATATTCAAAAGTCTGTCTCATCAAGTCAAGAATCACTCCCCGCTGAAGTTTATCTTTTCCCCACTTTGCAGAATTTTCTTTTGTTGCTGATTCAATTTTTTCGTTGTTTTGATTGATAATCCAGTGATTAGTACAAACAAAATCTACATTTGGTTCCGCTTCTAATACAGCTACAGTTTTCTCTAAAAACTCAGGTGTTAGAGCATCATCATCATCAAATTTGATAAAGTATGTACCACAAGCAGCCTCAAAACCCGAACGCATATTGCGACTGCGCCCACCATTAACAGGATGTCTAATATAGCGAACCCGTGGATCGTCCCATTGATTTACTATTAGAGCAGTATCATCAGTAGAACCGTCATCACAGATTATTATTTCAAAATCTCTGTAAGTTTGAGCTAACACACTATTAACTGCGTAAGGCAGCAAACTTGCTCGGTTGTAAGTTGGAATGCAAACACTAACTTTTGGCATAATTATGAAAAATATTGATAATTGAAATCAAGATACACTTTTTTCAAGCTTATATATGAACTGTAATTTTACCTAAAAGTTTCTGAATATTTTTGTTAGTGATTGAGCATATACTAGGTGGTTTTAGTTGTTTTGGTTTGAGTTCTGGCTGTTTCAGAAAACGATAATGTAAAAATTCTTCTTGATAACGAATATTGACATCTTCACCCTGACATAAATGGGCAAAATCTCTAGAAGAATAGCTCATATAGTGAATGCGATGAATTGGCTTTAATCCTTCTCGATCATAAAGAATATTATTAACATTAATGAAGGTATCGGCATTGGCACAATTACCAGTTCTATCTTGATATTCGGAACTGAGTGTAAAGTTAAATAATGGGCGATCGCATCGCAAAGTCATATAATTAAATAAAAAAGCGTCATCCCACCAGCCATATCCATTAATCCATTCAACTTCTCGTTGGTCAATTAATAACTGCTTCATTTCTTCAACTTCTTTAGCAGTAAATAATCCTCGTTTAGAGCCAAAAAAGCTAGAACAATGCAGTTTAGGACGGATATCTACTTCTGTATACAGCCCGGATTTTTGGATAACTGAAATATCTAGTGCAGCTACAGACCTAGGTTTAATATGTTCCCAATCATCAAACACAAAATCGTAAGTTTTTAGCTTTTCTATAACATCAGTAACTGGCTTCATTGCTAAGCTGTCACAGTCATAGAATACAAACTGCTCAAAAATACCTTCAAAAGTCACAAACTTTCTTTGTAAATGACTTTTGTACCAACCAGGACGGGATGTTTTATTCTGCATTTCTCTAGGATGAGCAGCCCAAACCTGATGAGCAAATTCTTCCCAGCGTTGAATTACCTCCCAATCATCAAAAAGGATTACATTCTTACGAGAATTAACTTCTTGTCTAATACGAGCTAGCCGTTCATCATAGGGAATAATACAAATAGGAATATCTGGGCTAACATTCACCTCAATGCTGTTGAGTAATGCGACTAATTGATCGTAGACAACATCATTAGCAAGGGTGTAAACACCGAAAAATTCCATTTTCACAAATCCTTTGTGTTTGTGTTTGAAAACTTTTTTTTAAGAATCATGTAGACAGCCCAATGATGGCATAATGTCTGGCAACATGTCATCTCACTAAACAAATTTGCTATTTTAGTCAGGTGGTAGTTAGATTTCGATCTGCTTGGAAAAAAAGCATATAAGGGATATTAGTGATGACATTAAGCCCTAATTAAAGTCATTGTATATATGTCATCACTTTACTTAGTGTTATTCCTGATATCAACTATATGAACATTCTAATGCTATCTTCCACCTTTCCCTATCCACCAACGCGGGGAGGAACTCAAGTTAGAACGTTTAACTTACTCAAGTATCTGAGTCAACGTCATGTTATTACCTTGGTGACTCAACGCGATCGCGATGTTACAGACACAGAGATATTAGGATTGCGAGATTGTGTGGAGCATCTAGCCATTTTTGAACGTCCCCCAGACGTTGGAGCTACCGCAGGAATACTGAATAAAATACAGCGATTTAGTACATTTGTGCAACAAGGTACACCGCCAAGCGTACTCAACCGCTACTCAGTTGATATACAAGAGTGGATTGATAGCTTTGTGCAAGCAAGAAAATGTGATGTGATTACCTGCGAACATAGTGTCAATGAAATTTATGTGCGATCGCATTTCCAAAAACAGCTAAGAACAGTCGTTAATATTCATAGTTCTGTCTACGGTACTTGTCTCAACCAGCTAGCAACTGGCGTTTCAGAAAACACATTGCGAGACAAAATTAATTTACCACTTTTGCGTCGTTATGAACAAAGCTATTGCTCTAAATTTTCAGAAATTGTAGTGACAACCGAAGACGATAAAATTCAACTACAAGCATTTAAACCTAACAGTAAAATTAGAGTTATTCCTAATGGCGTAGATTTAGTTTCGTTTCCCAAGCGTACTGCCGATCCTGGGGGACATCGCTTAGTTTTTATCGGTGCAATGGATAACTTAGCAAATATAGATGCCGTCTGCTTTTTTAGCAACCAAATCTTACCAGAAATTCAAAAACTGTATCCTGATACTACTTTCGATATTGTTGGTTCTCGTCCTGTACCGGAAGTTTTGACACTGCAAAACCAACCAGGAATTAAAGTTACTGGTAGAGTGCCTTCAATGGTAGAGTACTTACACAAAGCAACCGTCTGTGTAGTGCCGATGCGGACAGGGTTTGGTATTAAAAATAAAACTTTAGAAGCAATGGCAGCTGGTGTACCAATAGTAGCAAGCGATCGCGGTTTAGAAGGATTAGCCGTAGATGGTGTTGGTACATCATTAAAGGCATTACGAGCAAATGAACCAACAGAGTACATTACCGCTATTAGTAGACTATTCGATAATCCACAACTGCGTTTTGAATTATCTTGTAACGCCAGACAACTTGTAGAAACAGAATTTACTTGGGATATCGCCGGCAAATGTTATGAGCAAGTCTGTATTGGAAGTAATGATAAAGGCTAAGATGAAGTTTAATCCTTAAGACTTCATCTTAGCCTACTCTACAAAAGAACATATAGACAGAAACCGCTTGGTATTTAGGGCTTCTACATTCTTTTCTGAAATCAAAATTCAAATTACTGCCGCATTGAAGGCACAGAAAAAATCCTGCTGAATATGGGAATACGTAAATTAGTGTTAGTAGTAGCTAACGTGCTGCTAGCAGAGGAGGTATCACTAATAGTTTCAGATAAAATTGTTTGCTTACTATTAATATCACTAGCTGGATTGTCTACTTGAGATGACTTCGTTATATCTGTTGTATCTGTTGTGGTCAATACTTCAGAAGATACAGGACTAATATTATTCTGGTCGGTGTTTGATTCCAACGGAGTCTTTGCCTGACATGGGCAAACACTGAACGCAGAGACTGCTGTTAATACCAGCAATAGCAGATGATAACTGTATTGATTCATTGTGATTTATATAAAGCTAGAACTTAAAAATTGGATAATTTGCGTTATACTTTTTGTATAAAGATATTGGTTATATCTTTATAAAAAACAAAACATTATTTAGTTCAGGTAAAATTAATTAAATCAGAGATAATTTACCTGAAAACCAACGAAATATTTAGATAGTAAATGCAGGCTGATACTGTGTTTTTTGACTTGTACAACGCAACTATCAATAAATATATACGCATCTTGTCGACAAAGTAAGAGAAAAAATACGGATTTTGAAAATAAACATAGCTTTATACAGCTATTAAATGATTCGTATATTTAGGTAAAAAAATTCAAATTTGTAAACTCTTAATAAAGCGAAGTAGTGCAAATTAAAAGATTCTTTTATATAGCAATACTAAAGAATTTGTAATAAATTTTCTTTGCGTCTTTTCTTCGTATCCTGCCCTCACCTGCGGGTCATACTTAGTAGTGCGGGCAAATATTTAGTCTAGATAATTATTTGAAAATTTATTTATCGATAAAACCGTTGACAACGATCTCTGCTGATTAAGTTTTATGAAAAAAAGGGAGTGACGATAAGTGATAATATTTCACTTAATTCATCACTCCTCATACCTTGTGCGTTGATAAGCTGTTATGCTTATTTCAAAGTACAGCAAATTACTATTTAACTTTTCCTCTAACCAAAGATGCTTCTTGTTGTTAAGGTAAAATGTATTTTTTTATACAATCATTGTGTTTAGTCTTGCTGTAGTGACAAATAGATTGTATTCACGACCACAAATAAGCTTAACAAAAGGCCTATACCTACGGTAGTAGTAGCTTGATTCCTGGGGTGGAAGCTGCAAAGAATCGTGAAAGTTATTGTGAAGAATAATCGTAATGATTATGGCGAATAGTAAATCAGCATAGAAGCAAAAATGTGTTCAAAAAAGGTAGGAGTAAAAAAAATAGGAATTATTTAAAACTAAAATGTAGCGATAAAAAGATAATTTATGGGCATACAATCATAGACTTGAAAAGCTCAAAAATAGGATAAAAACGCTTGTTAAAGTAAAATTTTAGCTCATTTAATTGCAGCATTACTCTTTATTACATCTGCAATCGTCTTCGATAGCATTGAGGCGAGCGCTATATTGTAGGAAATCTATCAATAGGATTCAATACAGTTCAGAATATGCAAGCGTAGAGGACAGATACTATTAAGGATTGACAGAACTTTGTGTTATTTTAATCCTCTGCGGCTATTTGCAAATGATTATCAAGGAGTAGATTCAGGTATTAAGACCTCTTCTAACATTAAACTAATATTGCTTCCTATAAGGTGTAGATGTTAAGGACTTTCCCTTGGATATCCCTGATTTACCGACTTTTTACATTTCTTTAAAAACGCTTTGAAATCAGCGTCTTTTACGTTCTTATTTAGCTATGACTAGAGAATTTTTCCACCGAAATTAGAAGCAATTTTTAGCAAAAACCCATAAAATAATTAGAGGAAAACATTAATGATAGCCCAAACAATCAATTTTCACTCATGCAATTCTCAAAAATACGTCTATAGTTGAGTATCTAGCTGGAATTGCAATATGTTGTGTCCCAATGTGTTCCAAGTACTAGGCTACCTGTTTTGTGTGAAGTTCAGAAATTAGCGAAATACCAGCATAAATGTACATTTTGAGAGTTCACTTGAGCAGCAATTGTAAATTACTAAAGGGGCGTTGTAATTCCCCTAGTGATTGACATATTGGACTTTTTTCGAGCGAGTTCTGCAAGTAAGTAGCGGGAATTTAAGGTGAACATAGAACAGTTTATCCAACGCGCAGAAGCATTGCATCAACGTTTGGCAGATTTGTACCAGACAGCTAGCGTCTTGCCTTGGATACCACCGGATCTTTTGCCAGAAGCTTTTAAGGAACTCTACAGCAACTCAAAAATGGTGCAGCTAGCCGCAGAGGAACTTTATCAGCAAAATGAAGAACTAATACAAACACGAAATCTCCTAGAAGCAGAACGCCAACATTACCAGAATTTATTTGAGTTTGCGCCAGATGGCTATTTAGTTACTAATGCGGAAGGAATCATCAAAGAAGCTAATCCTGCCGCAGCTAAGTTGCTCAACATTTCACAGCAGTTTCTGGTTGGCAAACCAATGGCTAATTTCATCAGTCTTGAAGAAAGACAGTGTTTTCGCACTGAACTTAACCAGCTATCCCAATCAGACAGAATTAAAGAGTTAGTATTACGCTTGCAACAATACCGTGGCGAATCTTTCGATGCAGCTTTAACAGTAGCAGTGGTTCGCAATCAATATGGTAGAGTCAACTCTCTTCACTGGCTGATGCGTAATATTAATCAACATCAGCGAATAGAATTAGTATCAGTAAATACAAATAGCGATCTCAGTCAAGGTCGTCCTGTGTTTAAACACTCCAAAGGAGAAACAATTCCTCTCAATCCACTAGTAATTTGGTATGTTCGTCAGGGTTTGGTCAAGCTAAGTACCTTTTGTGAAACAGGCGAAGAAGTATTGATTGGATTAGCAACAACAGAAATGGTTTTTGGCTCTAATATGACTTCTCTACCCATTTACCAAGCCATAGCTTTGTCGGATGTTGAGTTAGTATCAATTTATGTAGCAGAAATAGCAGTAACTCCAATGCTTAGCTATACTTTATTACCAAAAATCAATCAGCGTTTACAGCAGACTGAATCGTTTTTAGTTATTTCTGGTAGGCGACGGGTAGAAGATCGGTTGCACCATCTATTGCAGCTTTTGAAACGAGAACTCGGTGAACCTGTGGGGGAGGGAACTCGCTTAAGTGTTCGCTTTACTCACGAAGATATCGCTAGTGCCTGTTGCACCACCAGAGTTACAGTTACACGATTGATGGGCAAATTACAACAACAAGGTTTAATTAGTTTTGACTTAAAAAAACATATAGTATTCAAGAATTAAAGAATCAAAATAATTTGTCAAGCAGTCTGGTCTTGGTGGTTCCCTCAACGAGGAACTACCGTTAGCGTTGGGCCTTTACTTGATACAGGCGGTTTGCATTAGTTATCCTGTTCTTTAAAAAATACATCCTTTCTTAATTTGGGATTGGGCTATTATCTGTAAAATCGGGATGGGGTGGGGGATGGGCACAGCAATATTTATATTTTGGGTATTGCACAATATTAATAACGCCGTGCCCCTAGTACAGTTTGTTGGTTAATACTCCTTATTACGCCAACATCATCATAAATTTGGGGGTTGGAAACAAGGACACCTTGTCTTCAAAAATCGCTCCACTTGAGCAAAGACGACACTTGCTACCCTGCGGGAAGCCCTTCAAATTCACCAGTCGCTCATAGGGGAAACCCCCAAGACCGCGCTGGTTCACCGCGCAAAGCGCGTCTACAACTAGGAGAACCCTGGCAATGCTGTGTCTCCCCAAGACCGCGTTTTTCGCTTTTTCTCGAATTTGCCTGTCTTGAAAACAATCTTTTTTATTTCCCATAACGAAATTAGAGTTTCAGATTGTGCCAAACAAATCAGATGTATATGCACTGAAAACGGCTTCCTTGATGCAAAAGCATTCTCGTAAATGATAATGACTATCGGCCTGCTCAAAGATATGGTTTAGCCTGACCTAGTCTCTAACATCAAATTTGAGTCCCAAGTGTAAAGGCCAACTTTATCAGGCACTCTAGAAAATCGTCCTGTCCGATAACCTCGCGATAACTCATTCAGCACCTTGCTTTTGATCTCTCTGACTCGATCGGAATCTAGTTCTCCATAAATTCCAGCAATGATTTCAGCAACAGTGAAAACTTTGCCCGGATTTTGCTCTAACAAAGAGGTCAGTGCATCTATCAAAAATTGTCCCTCATATGCTTTAAGCATTGGGACTACTCTTGTCTGCGGGAGTATGACAGGTTTCTTCTTTTTGGTTTTGGCAGCCTGAGAGTAACCATTAGTACGATTTGAGGTTACCAAACTTAAATCCAGAGTGTAACAACCAGGCTCGTCAGGAATAGCTGACCAAGCATTCCTTTCTCTGCCCTGTGTCAGCGAAGATTGGACTCTACCTTTAACTACTTTGAAGACAGAAGGCTCTAAATCTCCATAAAGCGATCGCACGATGAAATCTATATGACATACGGTACCAAGATGTTCTTGCAATAGCTTTTTAATAGCTTCCATCCGAGTTAGGGATTGATGTTCGGGTAGCATCGGAATGTCAGCTACCTTATTCGAGTTCTCTTTAGCTTCTGCAAGTGTCTCTATGGTTAATGCTGAGGATTCGTTGGTATCTTCAGCCACAGCAGCATAATTATCTATTTCTAAGTTATCTGATGAAAATTCAGATTGGATAGATACCGAGTCCTTGTCAGTGTGAGAAATGCTATCAGGCAAAGATAACAACGAACCTTTGTGAGGGGATTCCCTTTGAACCGCTTCAAATGTAGAAAGCTTACCGTTAAGATTCAAGCCAGGAGACCAGTGAGACAACAAAGCTTCTACATGGTTAAGCTGCGATCGCGCCTGTGCGTACAAGTTTTCGTACTCTTCTACAAGGCAAGCATAGTAGTCTCGTAATTCTACCAGTGGAGAGATCAAGGCTTGAGGAGGAGGTTCTAATTGCAACTGACTATTCATAACGCTTCAAATCAACCCAAATCGATATCACTTTTGTAAGTCATTGGTCTAGGTTTTGCTTTTTGAGATGGCCGCTGAGACTTTTTAGGCACTTGCGGAGGGCGACATTGTTCGCAATATAGTGGGCGAGGACCATAAGTCTCGCGTTTTGTAGTCTGACTGCACTCCTTACAGACGAAGTGGAAAACACGAGTGTGAATTTGCCGTTTATGGGCCCTGACAGTGTATTCTCTAACGTCAATGAACTTACTAGGCATAGTCAACAATAGTGAATCTTAATCCTATCAATATAGCTATTCAAGCAAATGAAATAGGATCAGTGTGTGTTTAGTTGTAAGTTTTATTCAAATCAGTGATTTGAAGATGCACATTTTCCAAGTAGGAATGACCCTTGGTTATCCTCTTGGCATCTTGGCATATAGTTCATTATCAACATCTAGGTGCCATTTGCTTATATATTTCTGCGATATGAAACAATTCGCAGGCCTGTTTTATGTTTTAAAGCCTCTCCACAGGAGAGCAGGGGAGCAGAGGGGCGAAGAGGCAAGGGGAGATGAGGGAGATAAAACTACTAACTCCTGTACGGACGTTCGCCCATACCCTGCGGGAACGCTTACTCTACCCTTCTCTTCTCCTGTCGGAGACGCTGTGCGTAGCTTGCTTCCCCGCAGGGGTACGAGACGCTGACGCGAACGACTTCTGCCTTACAGTACAGCGAACGCCCCCTACTAACTCAGGACTAGTTACTGCTACAATATTCGACCATGCCTGAAAAAAAACAAATAGCACAGCGGAAAATATTACTCAAATCTGGCACTTTATGGACAAGTGTCAAAGAGCGAACTGAACACGCTTTGCAATGTGGGGCGTTGCTATCGATACCGACAGATTTTGAATTTGTAGAACAGGATGGTGTGCTATTCCTCGTGCGGATTTTGTCTAACCTGAACCGCAAAAAAGCAGCCAAGGAAAAACAAGACAAACAAACTGCTACTTCAGGAAAGGATTTCAATCCTTTCCTTCCCTATGAAGAAGATTTATTTGTTGCGGATATTTCTGACACCCATGTGTGTATCTTGAACAAATTTAACGTAGTTGACTATCACCTACTGATTATCACTCGTGCTTTCGAGGAACAGGAAAGCTTACTCACGTTGTCAGATTTTGCAGCTTTATGGGCATGTCTAGCTGACTTTGATGGTTTAGCGTTCTACAATGGTGGTAAAATCGCAGGGGCTAGTCAGCGACACAAGCACTTGCAACTTGTACCTTTACCACTTGCGCCTTCGGGTTCGCAGATACCTATTGAACCGCTGCTGACATCAGCACAATTTCACGATTCTATTGCAAGTATACCTGGACTTCCTTTTGTACACGCTTTTGTACGACTAGATCGTAATTGGGTGGAGTCTCCGTTAATAGCAGCAGAAGCGTTACTGGAGTGTTATCATACCTTATTGTCTGCTGTAGGTTTAGATGCAGTTGCAGAGAACAAACAATCAGGAGCTTACAATCTTTTAGCTACACGAGAATGGATGTTAATCGTGCCGCGATCGCAGGAGCATTTCCAATCTATCTCTATAAACTCATTGGGATTTGCCGGTGCCCTGCTGGTGCGAAACGAGTCAGAAATGCAGCTTCTCAAAAACCAAGGCCCAATGACCATCCTCAGAAATGTTGCGGTATCAAAGTGAGGAAATGAGGAGTAGGGAGTGAATATTTTATCACTCCCCATCTTAGCCGTAGTATGTTTACCTAAAAATTGCTCTATTTAAGAATTAGGTCTGTTCAAGCCTTTGTACTGAATAACTTAGATGCAGTTTTTTTGCCTAAGAATAAACCTAGTCCCAACACAGACAACCCAAGCATAGAACTTGGCTCTGGAACACTAGTGTAGGTAATTGCCTGAACACCCGCATCAGTCGGATCGTTTGGGTTGATAAAATTGTCACCGTAGACTGTGAAGACATCAGGTATTACAAATTGCAATCCCAATCCTTGTCCTTCTGGAATTTTTCCTGACAAGTCGGTCAACACCAACGCTAAAGCATCGTTTGCTTCGGTGTAGGACTGCCCAGCATAGGTGGCAAAAATCTTTAGACCCTCTGAAATTGTTACCTGTTGGTCTGCTGCGGCCGCCTCGTCGAACGAAAAAGTACCCGTCAGCGTTTTATCAACGTTAGCGAAACTGTAAGTGAGGTTGGTAGCTTGAGCAGGCAAAGTCTCCCCTACCGAAAACATCAGAGCAGTTCCGACTGTGACAACTGCTAATTTCTTAAAGATGAAGTCAGTCATTTTTTTCCCTTGATAAAGAACAGGTGCAAAAAGACCGAAAAAGTTTGATAGCGCAGAGACGTGGTAAGATACATCTCTGCAACACAAAGCCTTCAGTCAGTGTTCAGTGAAGTTATGTCTTAAAGTGGCGGCTCTGTAAGGGCAGTTTTCATAGTTTTAAAGATATGGCTTTGATCGACCACTCCCCGAACACCCGGCACACTGTAAGTACCAGAACTATCTTTTATCTGGAAGCCTTGGCCGAAGTATCGGGTCAAACTCGATGAATAAGCACCTTGGTAGTAAACAGGTACAATTCGGCGGCTGTGGCTACCCCAGAGGTACTTGTACTTTGGATCTGCCCCCCAGAAGTGACCAGCGTCTTCAGGATTGTGTTTGTTGAAAGTAATGTCCTTAGCGTTATACTTCAAGCCTCTGGCTTTACTGGGGTCAGGATTGGGAGTCAGCTTTGATACAAAGTCATCATTTAGGGTTAGGTAGTGGTCATGATCGGCAGTCACAAGTAGCAAGTTCTTGCTCCAACCACCGTTATTATTTATCCAGGTAATGACTTGTTGGACTGCCTTATCAAAATCATTCATAGTACTGATTAGGTTATCCATGTTGTCATCATGAGCAGACCAGTCGATATCACCGCCCTCAATCATCAGCCAGAAGCCATCTTTGTCTTTACCTAGAACAGTTAAAGCAGATTTGGTCAAATCAGCTAAAGTCGGATTTTCATTAATTTCTCTGGCGATGAAGCTAGCGTCAGTTTCACCAGGAGCCAGAGGACGCACAGTATCGGGTGTAGGCCCAGAAATTGGGTTACCTGCTGTATCAATGACAGGAACACAATCCCCAGATGTCCCAGGAATTATCTGACCTGATGGACAGGGAGTTACTGCTTTAACAACAGAGGTATAGAGCGAGCCGTTATTTAGACCTGTTAGACTGTAATCTCCCTTAGAAGAGCTAGTAGGAAGGTTGCCTTCTTGTCCACGGGCACCGTATAGACCAAATAACTTGCCTCCCTTATTCGGGTCGATTTTGGCAGCCGTTTTCAGTAGTGTCTGAGTTGCATTAGGGCCACGTTCTAAAAAGGTGTAGCCGTAACGATTAGACGTAGGGTTGTCTCTCAGATGCGTGTATGTATCTTCCGTAATATATACATAGTTAAAGACACCTTCTGCTGTACTTGTACTACTTTTATTGTCAAAGTCTTTAGGATGACCGCCACCCAACAAAACATTAGGTTGAAAGTTTAATAATGTCTGTTGCAAAATGCTATCTTGGTTGGTCTTGCTGGGGTCGTACTTACTGTCGTACTTGCTACGACGATTTACGAAAGAAGCAGCAGCACCAGGTGTGGCGTGGCTAATAGGTACGGAAGTGACCAAACCTGTAGACTTACCTTTTTCCTTGGCAATTTCTAGGATGGTTTTCAACTTCTTCTCGTAAATGTCTACCCCCATCGCGTTGTTATAGCTCTTTACACCTGTATAAAGAGTTGTAGCGGTATTAGCAGAGTCGGGATAACTATACTTGATGTACTCTTTGTCGTACGTACCAGGATTAGCAGGCGACAGAGGAATCCAGGGAACAGGGCCTCCCTTACTGATGTCGTAACCTGCCAAGTTACCATCTGCTAGGCTATTGCCATCAAGGCGATCGCCTGGATTAAAAGGGGTAGGCTTAAATGAAAAGTTCGGGCGAACAGAACTTGCACCGGTGAGGGGATTAGACCCATCCAATGCAGAGTTACCTGTGAGATGTGGCTGATCTTTAGGATTTTCAGGTGTATTCCCTTGAATCGTTGTACCGTAGGTAGTTACTAGTCCATATCCAGTCAGATTCTGAAAGCTCAGACCGGAGCCTTTACCGCTAGTGTAAAAGGGAGCGCCCTTGGCAAGTGCTGCCGCCCGCGCCATATTCCAACCCATACCATCGCCAATCATGATAATCACGTTAATTCCGTTACCAGCCGCTAAGGTCGTCTGAAAAACAGAATTACCGAATACCAGTAAAACGCTACAGAGGAAGCCAGCCATAGTAAAGGCTAGCGCTCGCTTATACTTTCGCAAAAATGAAATCATTGCAGTGCGCCTTAAAACTAATCGAGCAATTGTTAGCGGTTAATACTGATAAAAGTTGGGTTCTAGATGAGTAGCAGCAAAGTCTGGGTACTCAGTATTGACACTTGGCTGAGTAGAAACCGCTGTGGCTTTACTTTGGTTAAAGGCAGTAGCTGTTTGTCGATCTGGTGTTGCTAAGGATAACAAGACTGTAATAACCAAACCTGATATTAACCAAACCAATAAACGTTTGTACTGTTTTAGTAACGAAATCATCGAATCAGCTCCTGTAAAGATGGAAATAATAGCTTTTCTGCTGAAGAGCGATCGCTATACACCTCTGCTTGCAGATTACATAGGCAGGACGTATTGGTAATATTCGCTACCTGACCGCGCAGACAATTTACGCTCTGAATGACTAGATAAGCAGCAAAAAGTGCTATCATCACTGCCACTCCCAAGCTGATGACCCCATCGGCCCAAGTCCAATTCAGCCAGATAACTGCGATCGCAGCTAATACGGCTCCCACTGAACTGACTAAATCCGCCAATAGATGCAGAAATGCACCCCTGAGATTCAGATCGTGATTGCTACATCCGTGCAAACAAAGAGCATTAAGACCGTTAACTGCCAGTCCAATTAATGCAGTTGTTAACATTGGTAAGCCCAAAATCTCTGTATCTGGAGATTGCAGCCGCACTAAAGCTTCTTTGACAATCCAAGCAGCAACACAAGCTAAACCGATGCCGTTAACTAAAGCTGCTAGAACTTCCAGCCGATAGCGCCTAAATATAGTCTGCTTGGACATAGAATTAGATAGCCAAATTGCCAATAATGCCAGACCCAAAGCTGCTACATCTGAAAGAACATGCTGTGCATCTGCTAAAAGGGACAGGCTATGACTCCAAATTCCTGCACTTAATTCCACACAAAAAAAAGTGCTTAGTAACACTAGAGCAGTCCACAGAGTTTCGACTTTTTGCTTAACCTGGTTTGATGGCACTGAATCTGAACTTAAAGACTGACTAGAAGCTAAATCAAATGCCGAACTATCAGTCACATGCTCTTGTGCTGAAAGCACCATTTTGAATACCTAAATACCTGTATATTTCACCCTAAATTTATCAGTGCGAAAGTTAACAATTCGGTAAGTTGGGTTTAATGGGAGGTAAAAATATTTAGGTAGACTAAATAATTCCAAATCATAGTGGTGAAAACAGCATATTTGAGGCGATTGAGCTAACTGATTTTGGTAATGATTATTATTATATTATGACTTTGGTAGTTGCGATCGCTAAAGAGGTAGTGAAAAGTTCCTACTTGCTGTGGGCATTGAGAAAAATTTCTACTACTCTAAAGTATAAAGTTTAGAGAAAATAGCATATCTGAACGATCGCATCGAAGCAAACTCAGAAATTTTGTGAAATTGTGTAACTCTATGATTTTTATTTGTTTATCTGAGTGCAATTTGGTTATAGGGGTGTGAAGTACAAAATATCTGAGGAAACAATTATGATGAAGACATTCTTAAAAGTAGAAATTTTCTTTTGTGTGACCGAAATATAACAATCCGAATTGATTCTTGAATCACTCGTAGAGTCAGGGAATGGGGAACTCTTAACAGGGAATAAGAAATAAAAGTGTACCTAGCTTCGCAAAAATTAAATATGAGTCCTACATAACCAATAATGTTTGTGTTTTAAATTGTCTAGAATTACTTGTTTCAAATTGTCAGCCAAATACCAAATTTCATGTGTTATTTTGGCTGAAAACATAAGTAAAGTACTATTAAAAGAGGAGTTTGCTATGGAGCCTCTTGACCTGAAATGGATACGCGCCCAATTTCCGGCGCTTACACAAAAAATCAACGGTAAACCTGCAATTTTCTTTGATGGCCCGGGTGGCACTCAAGTACCGGGAGCGGTATTGGATGCTATGAGTGACTATCTAGTGAGGTCAAACGCTAACGCACACGGGGCTTTTGCCACAAGTGCCCGTACAGATGCGCTCATTACCTCGGCTCGCGCTGCGATCGCTGATTTTTTAGGGTGCAATAGCGATGAGGTGGTATTCGGTGCCAATATGACCACGCTCACCTTTGCCGTAAGTCGAGCTATTGGTCGGGAACTGCAACCAGGCGATGAAATTATTGTTACCCGCCTTGACCATTCTGCCAATATTTCTCCCTGGTATGCCTTGGAGGAACGAGGTGTAATTGTCCGCCTAGTTGATATCAACGTTAAGGACTGCACCCTAGACATGAGCGATTTGTCACAGCAGATTAATCCGCGGACACGTTTGGTAGCAGTGAGTTATGCTTCCAACGCTGTGGGGACAATCAACGATATGGCAGCTATAGTACGCCTTGCCCATGCTGTTGGTGCTTTAGTTTTTGTCGATGCAGTTCACTATACCCCTCACGCCCCTATTAATGTACATGCGCTGGGTTGTGACTTTCTCGCTTGTTCCGCTTACAAATTCTTTGGCCCTCACGTTGGTATTCTGTATGGCAAGCGGGAACATCTTACTCGATTCACTCCATACAAAGTCAAACCTGCCCCAGAAGAAGTGCCATCGCGCTGGGAAACAGGAACTTTGAATCACGAGGGTTTGGCAGGCGTGGTGGCAGCAGTTAACTATTTGGCAAAACTAGGTTGCCATGTCTCACCCACTGTTGACAGCGAGTTAGTTTCAGCCCTTGCAGAAGCTGACAAGGAGGGTTTGGAAACCTTCAGCTGTCCCCGCTTCCTGACATCACCAAATCAACCTAGCCATGAGCTAGCATCTGCCTATCACAGTCGCCGTGCTGCCTTAGTAGCAGCAATGTCAGCAATCCAGCAATACGAAAGAGAATTAAGCCACAAGCTGATTTCTGGACTATTAGAGATTCCTGGCTTAAGCTTTTATGGCATTACCAATCCAAGTCGTTTTGCTTGGCGAACACCAACAGTTGCATTCCGACTCACGGGGCAAACGCCTGAAACCACAGCTAAAGCGTTAGGCGATCGCAGTATCTTCGCTTGGCATGGCAATTTCTATGCGCTGAATCTGACTGAGAAGTTAGGTGTAGAAGCAACTGGCGGCTTAGTACGAATTGGAGTGGTACACTACAACACGGTTGAAGAGATTCATCAGCTGTTGCAAGCATTGAATGAAATTGCTGCGCTGATTAATTGACTGAACTTGCCTTTAGCAACAGTAATTTTATTTGGCGTTGCTGAATAAAAGTGTGAAAATCTCATGCATATACGCACCAGACGCAAAGAGAAATATTGAGTTTCATACTGTACAATACATACTCCAATTCAGCAATGCCTTTTATCTATCTTCAGAATAAAGAAAAGACAGTTAAGACATTTAAGACAGTTAAGACACTTAAGAAAATTCTTTACTTATAAAATAAATTAAATCATTAAATAATATTTAATATTTATCGTTAAATAATAATAAATGATAGATTGATAAAAAATTTTGTTGTATGTATTTAAAACATGGCTAACAAATTCATTACAAATCAATATCCTTCAGCCTTATTTCATATCACCCAAAACACCTGAAACCGAAATGTCAACCAGTAACTATCGAAAAATAATGGTTATGTAGTAAAAATTTCTTGAGGTTGTTAAGAGGAAGTTTGTAAAGTCGTAAAGTTTACTAAAAACTTCTTTCCAAACATCTTCCAGAGTGGAAATAGGCTTTTAAACCCCCATTATTTCGCAGAAAAGGGGGCTGGAGGTCTAGGTTTCTAAAATTTTGGTGTTAATAACAATACTTTTAAAACATCCTCTAAGATTTCTGACGCTACGAGAAATCTATGCAGCCACTCCAAAAATTTGAACGATGAATTTTACTTAATTTGCAATGTTGTCTCGATCTATCCCTTGGACTTGTTCTTGACAAATCATATTCATTAATCTCAGTCCAGGATTGACAGCTTTTTAATGAAGCGGTGGTCTTATTCAACAAACTGTAAGCACAAAATTCAACAAGGAATACACCATGACAAAATCACAAGAGCAAACTACAGAGGCATACAACCGTGTTTTAGAATCTGCCAATCGATTGGGCGTTCAACTCAATGAACAAGAGCTGGAACGTTGGATGAAGTCTATAAGCGAGGCTACAGGCGATAGCGATATTGTCGTCGATAAAGACACAGGTGTTTTTGGACACAAAGTCACCATGTTGGATTTCAATCCGCAAGAGTTGGCACGGTTTCGCGCCATTGGCAAAATCGTAGAATTTGACGACATTCCCGGTGTGGTGGAAACCGCGTTGGCGCTCTCTGGTTCAGCGGCTCAATCCAAAATTCAAACCTACCCAGGCGACTGTGATTACTTCGAGCGGGTGAATATCATTGCACCCACCCGCACCGAAGCCTGCCAAATTATTTCCAAACTGATGCGTGAGAAGGCGCTCAATACCTTATCCGGGCCAAATTATCAATTAATCGAAGTGAAGTTTGGTAACTATCCCCAAGAGATAATTCGCGGGGAAAGCACCCTACGCGCTGGTTCACCAATTAGTTGGTTACCCAGTGAGGTTGCCGCCAGTCAGATCGAAGGGATCGATGCAAAGGGTAATCCTGTAGTCATCACCTGGGATTCTTTAGCACATGACCCAGGTTGGTGCAAGCTGGACTGGGTGATTGCCGACACGATACGCGGTCAATTGTCCAACGCCAGCAACGTCTTAGATGTTACCTGGGAAGCACCAGACGGTACTATTACTCCACTAGACGGCTATCTGGATGGCTACTTCCAAGAGGTTTACTTGGAGGCTGAATCCGCCCCCATCTTTTCCAAGCTGGTGAAGCAGGTTTCCACTGATGTCATGGATGATTATGTGGCGCGATTGGAAAAGGAAGTCAAAAAATGCGTCAAAGGTGATAACCTCAACTATGGCAAGGCAGCCAAACGCCTTTATAATATCTTTCGACTGAACGGGCATTATGAGGAAGCAGCTTTCCTACGTGAGTTGTTCGATGAACCTGCGGCGCTACTTTATCAAGTCCACGCACTGGTGCGAACCGTCCAAGAAGCCAGAGATAAGAGTACTGTTTTTGATATCGAAAGCATTCTCAATCAGACCGATGAACTGATCGTGTCAGTCGTCAAGGTCTTGGAGGGGGAAGAAGAATTGGAAATCGTGCGTCATCTGCTGCGCTTATACCGCAGTCTGTGCCGCCAAGAACCTGGCACTCCCCTCGGTTCTGAAGTGGATGTAGCCCAAGCGGAAGTGATGAAAATAGTTAACAATTTCTTCTATGAAAAGATGACGGCGTTACCCACGATTAAGGCTTATATCGAGGGTTGCCAGGCATAGGACAAGACCCTAGATTTCTGAAAGCAGCAATGGATTTGCGATAACGACGAAGCATCATTGTTCGTTATCGCAAATTTGTTATAAAATAGCCATGCGATCGCATGGCTATCTTGTTTCACCCTGTAGGTTCGCTTGCAACAAATTGCAAAATAACCTCCCCTGCTGAACGGCATCATCTAAGGCAACGTGTGCCAACGGAAGATTCTCTAACCATGCAGCAGGTAGATTATCCTTGCCAGAATCGCTGTAGTTTTTTTTCAAGAATGCCATCGCATACGATCGGATATCTAGTGCTGAGTGTTTGAATGGGCTATCGCCCACAAAGGTCATCAAGTACCAGTAGACAAACATAAAATCAAAGACAGCTGGATAGCCGACGAAGATAGGTTTACCTGGCAACGCCATCAGCCAAGAATGATATGACTGCATGGCCTGGGCTGGCGGCTGTGGGTTGACTCGACAGGCTGCCCAAGCATCTGGCTGTTCTGACCACCAACTCATGGTTTTAGGGTGTCCTTGCGCCCCTGGTAAGGTTTCTAGATTAGCCGTGAAAGTGGCAACTAATTGTTTGTCTGCGGTATACGCCGCCGAGGCAATGCTAAGCATGGAGTGGGGCCCTGGGATAGGGCCATCCGTTTCTATATCGGTGCTGATGTAGATTTCGATTGTCACGTTTTATCCTGCTTGTTTTTAATCGCGATCGCTCAATCTTTTCATTCTTGCCAGCGACAAGTAGAGGCGAGCTAATTTACAGAAATTACGTGTACGGTTTCTGGAGTAAAAATTACTATATTATGAGGGTTAATTTCAACTTTGTTCTTGGCGGCGATGATTAGCGGCTTGCAATAACAAAGATTCGGCAAAAGCGATCGCATCACTTGCAGATTTACCTCCAGCTAACTGCGCTAGTTCTTCTCGGCGAGTGGTTAAATCTTCTAAATTAGTAACTCGCACAACGGTGCGCTGTTCAGTGTTACCGTTGTTAGCTTTTTTACCCTTGCCTTGGGTAATAGTTTGCTTATCTACGCGGAAATGTCGGTCAGCCATAGCAGCTACTAAGGGCTGGTGGGTGACACACAATACTTGATTGCTTTGACTGAGCTGATGTAATTTTTCGGCGATTGCTTGTGCCACCCTTCCAGAAACCCCAACATCAATTTCATCAAACACCAGTGTCTCAGCGGCATCTGATTGGGAAAAACAAGCTTTCAAGGCCAGCAGAAAGCGGCTCATTTCCCCACCAGAAGCAATTTCTGTCAAAGGTTGTAGGGGTTCTCCGGGGTTGGGACTAAACATAAAAGTAATTTTGTCTGCACCTACGGCGGTTGGGAATGTCGGCACTATCTCAACTTGAAACTGCACCTTTTCCATCGCTAGGGGCTTAAGTTCCGCTATTAATCGAGATTCTAAATTAGCAGCAGCTTGACGACGCAATTGAGTTAATTTTTGACAAGCTTGAGTTAGCTTTTCAAAACACGCTTTTTCTTGATGTTCTAAATTTTCGATAGATTGTTCGCTGTCGTTAAGTGCCGCTAATTCTGCTTGGATGCGTTGATAGTAAGCGATCGCTTCAGTAAGTGTCGGCCCGTACTTGCGGCAAATTTGCTTTAATTCCTGAATCCGTTCTTCTACTTCTTCTAAACGTTGCGGATCGGCTTCCAAACTGTCACCATAGGCATTAATCTGCCGTCCTACTTCTACTACTGCTGTTTGCGCGTCCCTCACCAAGTCCAGTAGCGATCGCAGTTGGGCATCGTATTCCACCATGTCATTTAATGTCGCCTCACTGTCCGCCAGTAAATCTGCTGCGGCTGGAGTTTCATCGTCATTTTGATACAAAGCCTGATAGACCTTGTAACTCATCTGTTGCAAATCGACAACGTGATTCAGGCGTTCCCGTTCTTGTGCTAGTTGTTCTAATTCCTGGGGATCGTCGAGGTTGGCTGTTCCCAATTCCTGTACTTGATAGGTGAGTAAGTCTAGTTGTTGCAGACGTTCCCGTTCTGATGTGCGGCGTTTTTCTAGTGTGAGATGAGCGCTTTGGTAAGCACTAAAGGCAGTGGCAACTTTTTGACGTTGCTGCATTGGAGAATCACCACCATACAAATCCAACCACTCGCGGACTTGGGCAGATTGTCCCACCTGTACAGTTTGACCTTGGGCAGTGATTTCGACCAAGCGATCGCGCAGTTCCCCCATAATCTGCCGATTTACTAATACTCCATTCACCCGCGATCGACTGCGGATATTACTGGCAGTAGCTGTAATTTCTCGGCTGATAACTACAGAGTTTTCATCGATTAAATCAATTTCTTGTTCGCTCAACCAAGCAGCCAAGGGGGGACTATATGTAAAAGTACCTTCCACTAATGCCCTGCTTGTCCCCGTGCGAATTACTCTGCTTGAGACTTTACCGCCCAAGACAGCATCAATGGCATCTAGGATAATCGATTTTCCCGCACCAGTTTCACCTGTTAATACGTTCAGTCCAGCGCCAAATTCCAACTCTAGTTGGTCGATGAGGGCAAAGTTTTCAATTCGCAGGCAAAGCAACATCAAGCCAAATTCTCCTTTGATAGTGCTGAGTCCTGAGTCCTGAGTGGGAAGAGAATCTAGAGTTAGTAGCGCCTGAGGCGCTGTCTTTAACTCAGCACTTTCAACTCCCCACTTAGAAAGACAGCAATACCTACTACTATTGAACTAGTAAGCCCATTTAAGTGTAGCAAACCTCTTAATTATCTCTGCCTGGTGTCAATAATTATTTTGAATAGTAGATCCTAGACAAATCTTGTTCGGAAGATGCTAAATATTATGCCCGTTTCAGGGATGCTGGACTGTAAACATAATTGTTACAATACTTAACATGCTTAATCCAACTGGTGGCTTTCTTCATGATTGTTAAGACACTTCCCCCAACTCCCGAATCGATTGAGGACGAACCACAGGTTACTGAAGTAGTACCAGAAAATGGTGCATTGGTTGTGCGTAGGCGTAGCCCGTCGCAGACATCGCCAAGACTCACCCAAAAACAGCAGGTGCTAACAATACCAGCGGAGTTTGAGACAATACGCTACAACCCCGTGGAGATAGAAGCGCATTATCGAAAAAGACCCCTGCAAGTTTTACGGCGCATCATCGCAGTTTTAGGACCAACTTTTTCCTTTGTTTTTGGGTTGTGGTGTGACAGCCGCAGGGGAATTGACATTAAAAATTCGCGTCGCCGAGCTATTCAGCTACGAGAGTTACTAACGCAATTGGGGCCTGCTTACATCAAAATTGGACAAGCTTTGTCAACTAGACCGGATTTAGTTCCTCCGGTATATTTAGAAGAACTAACTCGGCTACAAGACCAATTGCCGGCCTTTCCCAACGAAATTGCTTACCAGTTTATTGAAGAAGAACTAGGCGCACCACCACAAGAGATTTACGTCGAACTCTCACCCCAGCCAATAGCGGCTGCTTCTTTGGGGCAAGTCTATAAAGGCAAACTGAAAACAGGTGAGGAAGTTGCCGTTAAAGTCCAACGTCCTGATTTAAGAGAGCGAATCACCATTGACTTATATATCTTGCGCCGCATAGCTGGTTGGGTACAGAAGAATGTCAAACGGGTGCGGAGTGACTTAGTTGGTATTTTGGATGAATTAGGCGATCGCATCTTTGAAGAGATGGACTACATCCACGAAGGCGAAAATGCCGAGCGCTTTTTTCAGCTATACGGTCACATAAAAGACATATACGTACCGAAGATTTACTGGGAATACACGAATCGTCGCGTTTTGACGATGGAATGGATTGATGGTATCAAATTAACTCAAACAGCAGAAATCCGCGACCAAGGTATAGATGCTCGTTATTTGATTGAAGTGGGCGTACAGTGTTCCTTGCGCCAGTTGCTAGAACATGGATTTTTCCATGCCGATCCCCACCCAGGAAACTTGCTAGCAACCCCAGATGGCAAATTGGCTTATCTCGATTTTGGAATGATGAGTGAAATTAAGCCACCCCAGCGTTATGGTTTAATTGAAGCGATCGTTCACGTAGTTAACCGTGACTTTGAAGGTTTAGCCAACGATTACGTCAAACTAGATTTCTTATCACCAGATACAGATTTAACGCCGATTATTCCGGCTTTTGCGAGAGTGTTTGCTGATGCTCAAGGTGCTAGTGTTGCCGAACTCAACATCAAAAGCATCACTGACGAACTATCGGCTTTGATGTATGAGTATCCCTTCCGCGTACCTCCCTACTACGCTTTAATCATTCGCTCCCTCGTGACGCTGGAAGGTATTGCTATATATATAGATCCTAACTTTAAAGTCCTCAGCGAAGCCTATCCTTACGTTTCTAAACGCTTGTTAACCGACCCATCAACGGAATTAAGAACATCATTGCGAGATTTGCTGTTTAAAGAAGGGAGATTCCGTTGGAATCGCTTAGAAAACTTGTTACGCAATGCCCGCAAAAATCAGGATTACGACTTCAACCTAGTGCTAAATCAAGGGTTAGATTTTCTATCTTCTGAACGCGGTGCTTTCATTCGTGACAAGTTGGTAGACGAATTTGTTAACGGACTCAATGCTTTAAGTAAAAATGTTTTGCATAACTTCACCTACCTGCTACGCGAACGGGTAGGCTTGACAGCAGTAAACGAAATTCCTGCGGCGACAGTCGAACAGCAACAAACTTTGGAACATATCAAACGCATTTTAAATATTCTCCAAGAAACTCGTGGTTTTGACCCAATAGAGCTTGCTCCCCAACTCACCCAGTTATTAGTAAATCCAGGCGTACAGCGTTTGGGTCAGCAAGTTACTAATCGCTTGGTACAAAAGGCTGTGGCACATCTAATTCGTGAATTATTGGCAACGGAAGAAGTTAATAACAATCAAGACAGTAAGTTAGAACGGTCTGCAAATTTATCTTTGTCTACAAAGTTGTAAGGCTTTAGAGACGTGCTATAGCGCGTCTCTACTTTAGTCTGAAAGAATTAATTACACTTTCCAAGACCATATTCATTAGCAAAATCAGCCGAGACTCGATTAAATCTCACCGTATTTACATCAGGAAGAACCCATCAATAAGTTTCATATGATTGTGGGCGTACAAAAATGCGGATTGCGATCGCAATCCTTTTGGGCATCAGACGTAAATACATACACTGCAACGATTACAGTTTTATTATAAGTATTTATCCGAACTTGAGATTAGAGCAAGTAGAGCCAAAGAAAATCTTTGCATTTATCCACCTGATGTACGAAACCGTACTGACTATCAACCTTGAGCATTTGTACAGTTAAAAATTAAGCATCTTTATGCCATTGCTACTCAAGGTTTGAAAAGTATAGGAATGGATAATGCATCGTCAATCCATCAGTGTTGATGGTCTACGCTTGCTAATTATTGATGACCATGCTGACAGTAGAGAATTGCTCAAGATTTTCTTTGAAACGCAGGGCGCTGAGATTAAAGCTGTTGCAACAGTTAGTGAAGCTCTAGAATTAATTTTCTGTTTTCAACCGGACATACCGATCGGCGAAATCTATTTACCAGATGAAACCGTCCACTCACTGTTTGCGAAAGTCAGAAATTTAGAGGCAAAGCAAGGTCGATGGATTCCAGCTATTGCCCTGACTCGTTTTGCTACAGATAAAGATCGTGCATATGCATTGAAAACAGGTTTTCACATACATTTATGCAAGCCGATCGACTTGGATAAATTGGTCTGTGTGGTTGCTAGTCTGTCTAGAAGGAAGCAGCTAAATGCCTTACTATGAGTTATTACTCGATCTATCTGGCTTGGAGACCCCTGTCTGGCGAGTTACCCAACGCTACAACAGCATTCTGACCGCCAAAGCCAAAACTGAAACATAATACCTGCTGAATTTCGCTTTGACGTGCCGCCATCACTAAATTTAAATCGAATTCTCGCTGACGCAATCCCACACAAGGAGGTAAAATTTTTTGCTGCAAAGCCAGAAGGGAAAAAGCTATGCCTAAAGCTCCTGAAGCACCTAGAGTATGACCTGTAGCTCCTTTAGTAGAGCTAACTGCTACTTTATGGGTAAACAATTGTTGTATTACTTTGCTCTCTATGCGGTCGTTTAACTGTGTAGCTGTACCGTGAGCATGAATGTAATCAATATCAGCTGGTGCTAGGGAACTGCGTTCTAGACATTGCTGGATAGCAGAAATCGCACTTTTCCCTTCTGGTTCTGGCTGGTTTGGATGATAAGCATCTGTTGTCAAGCCAAAACCAAGAACTTCACCATAAACTCTTGCCTGTCGCTGCCTTGCTAATTCTGCTGATTCTAAGACAAATACAGCTGCACCTTCACCTAACACTAAGCCTTCTCGCTGCAAATCAAAAGGATAAGCCCCTGTTTTTGCCAAAGCACCCATTTGCTGAAACCCCGCGATAGTCAGAGGTGTAATCGGTGTTTCTACTGCCCCTGCGATCGCTCTTTGACATTGCCCAGTTTGCACAAGGAAAGCAGCTTGAGCAATTGTCCAAATACCTGTAGCACAAGCTGCCATCGGTGCTAAAACTGTGCCAGATGCACCGATTTGTCGCGCAGTTGCGATCGCATTCATGTGAGGTAAGGTATCTAACCAATCCTCCAAAGAGGACGTGGGGACGTGGTGAGGAAGTCGGAGTCTTGGTGATTCCCGTTGAGTCCGAACTTCCGTTAGCGCAGCGTTAGCGAGCTTGCGAGCGTCACCCGAAGGGAGATAGGGGGACGTGAGGATAATTTCCCTATCCGTATCTTCATACATTTGCCGCGCCAGTAACTCCCAACAAGCCTGATGGCTACGACTCGATCCGATAACCACAGCACAATCAGGTAAAGGAGGAACCAAGCCAGCGTCTTTCAAAGCTGAATCTACAACCAACTGAGTCAGCATTCTTAACCCCGCTGGTTGTTTACCAATCAAGCCTAGAGGAAGCGGTTCGAGTTCTGGAAATGTTTGATGCCATTGAATTCCAGATTTACCCGCAATCAATTTTTGCCAACTATCCGCTATGTTTGTGCCTAAGCAGGAGATTAAACCAATACCAGTAACAAAAACCTTAACCAATTTGCAATTTGGAAGTAGTGAGTTAGTAGGGGCGCAAGCCTTGCGCCCGTGCAGGAGTTAGTAATTATTGTCCCTCATCTCCCCCTGCTCTTACTAACGGGGGGTTTTCAGATTTTCCGCGCCTTGAGTGACTTTAGCAGAGTCAATGCGATCGCCTTGCTGAATTTTGTTCACTACATCGAAGCCTTGGGTAACATAGCCAAAGACGGCGTAGTTTCCATCTAGGAAACCCAGATCGGCTAAAGCAAAGTAAAACTGTGAGGAGGCTGAATCGGGTTGTTGCGATCGCGCCATTGCGACTGCACCCTGTTTATGTTGCAACTCAGGTAGTTTAGTTACACCTGCCGCCTCGAATGTCTTACTATAAATCGGGTTTGCTTCCCCTTTTGGTTTAATTTCTAAGGGTACATAACGTTCGTTCCCGGTTTTTGGGTCAATATAACCACCCGTTCCCAGCCTATTTACGGGAACTTTTGGGTCTTTGCTCTGGGGATCGCCCCCTTGAGCTACAAACGGTTGGGGTTCCCGCACAACACGATGGAATACTAACCCATCATACACACCCTTTTGGACTAAATCTACGAAGTTGCCGGCTGTAATTGGAGCATTAGTACCGTCTACTCCGATAGTAATCGGCGAGCCTTTAACTGTCATCACCACTGTAGCTTTACCTTCGAGCCGTGGTAAATCTTTTATTCCTGGAACACTATCACTTGTGGTTTCAGATACAGATGTTGCTTCAGTAGTTGCCGTAGTGCTTGTCTCGACAACTGTGGAGGTTGGAGAAGAGTTAGAAGTGACTTGCTGTGTTGAACATCCTCCCAACATCAAAGCACCGACCATTAGAAGCACAACCAAAAATTTTGAAACTTTTAAACGCATTGCCAGTTACTGAATCAACCAGAGTATCTTATCCTTTCAAGGGGTATTGGGTATGAGGAGAAGACAAGGTAGATAGAGACTCTTGATAATTCCCCCTTGTCCTCCTTGTCTCCCTTGTCCCTCCTTGCGACTTCTTTCCTTTTCCCCCTTGTTCCCAGTTCCATTCCCTTAGAGTCCTTCCAAAGGAACTCCTAAAAAGCGTGCTAATTCTGCACCTTTAGTTTCTAACTCTGTTAACGATACTGGTTGACCTACCCGTGTCAAAGGAATATCTCGCCGCCCTTTAATACGTAGGTAAAGTGCGCGACGGGGATTGAGTCCTTCTTTGATGTCTACTTGTACAGATTGCACGTCTTGTATGGTGCTATCAATCTCAATCCGACGGTTTTTGCCAGGAAATCCCCAACGAAAGATTTTGACGCTACCAGTTTCTTGACTGAAATCGTTGTAGCCGCCTCCTACATCCCATAAAATCACCAGCCACAAGTATAAGGCTAAAAGCAAGCCAGCTGCACCATATAACCCCATAACCAATCCTTGAGGTACGAATACCAGTTGTGTTGGATCGCTAACTAGGAGTAAATTTACTTTTAGGTAACTGGATATCGCAGCCAGTAAAAAGCCTGTGGCACCCAATGTAACGACAGTTGCCCACCAGTAGTTGCTGAACCGACGAGAACCGATAACTTTTTGATGCAGAACGCTTGAAGCGGATCTGTCGCCATTAGGCGAATCGCCTTTGTTAATTTTTGTTGATGCCGTCATGGAACTACCTTGGCCTGTGAGTTCTTCCCATTGTAAAGTCTGCCATTCGAGCAGTGGGTATTGCAAGTTGAGAGACTGGAGTTTTAAGATTTCTGAGAAAAGTTGTGTCAGATTGTAAAATTTCTGATATTCATATTATTTAATAGGTTTGTGTTAAATAGCTGATTCACTTCCGTGGTTCGGGCGAAAACCCGAAGTAATGTGATAAGTTAAGAATCATTAAGATACCAAAAGCTAGATTACTAGCCAATGGTACGTGTAATGGCATAACCCTGAGAAATACTAACTTAATTTAGGGAGTAAGTTCTCAGAATCTCAGCAGCTTTAACGCAACTGAGAGTGTCAAAAAAAACGTTAATTCCTCGAAAAACGTTGCAATTTTAGTAAAAAGAGGATTTTAGTTCGATGACCATCGCAGTTGGACGCGCCCCCAGTAGTAGAGGGTGGTTTGACGTTCTAGACGACTGGTTGAAGCGCGATCGCTTCGTGTTCGTAGGTTGGTCAGGGATATTATTATTTCCCTGCGCGTTCCTGGCACTAGGCGGTTGGCTGACCGGTACAACGTTCGTCACCTCATGGTACACCCACGGGTTAGCGTCATCCTACTTGGAAGGCTGTAACTTTTTAACAGTAGCAGTATCATCACCAGCCGACAGCATGGGGCATTCCCTGTTGTTGCTGTGGGGGCCAGAAGCCCAAGGCGA
>LXQD01000330.1 GCA_003326215.1 Nostoc minutum NIES-26
AGGAACTTTTTTATTTTCGCTCTTTTTGTGAATGTCTCCAGATGGTGGCTTTGATGAGTTAGAACTGTCTAAATCTCTACTGACTTTTAAACGTTCTATTTCTTGCTGTAGTTCGTAGATGATTTTCTGTAACTCACGTATTACCTTGCTCTGCTCAATGATTATCTCTACCAGTTCTTCCTTCGACAACTGGTTCAAGCTTTCTCTATCTAGTTCTTGAGGCAGGTTTTGGTTCATATTTGTGATACTCCACCTCCAATGTCCCCTTTGTCAATACTCTTTCACCTGAATCCTTACATTTATCCCATCATCTTCTCGCTGATTTCCGTAAACATAATCCTAACTCTGGCATTATTGACCTGAAAGCTTATTACCGTGGTTTTCGATATGTCCATGAAATATTAAAAATGCTTCCCCAACAGCCTGACCCTATTTTGTTAGCTCAAATTTTTGCCAAGCTTACTTCTTTAGGACGGATTCATGCCGTTTACACAGATTTTGACCTCTCGTAAATTGGCTAAGGTATTGATAAAAAATACAAAGTTTGTGAAAGGTGGATTGCTGTTGATTTTCATGTAAGTAAGCTGTGGGGAAAATTCATAAGTATGTAACAAATAATTAAGCAGAAGAATAAGAATTAAATCGGACACGTTGTGTACTGTAGTTTTCCTTTTCTCCTCTTGTTTGAACTCCATCCATCACAGCATAAGCAAGGTCGGCAGCCCATATCCCTATTCCCTTAGTGGATAAATCTACGTATTTACTTATCTTTATACAGTTTGGTTTTTTCACCTTGTTTTACTTACGATACTTTTGAAATGCTTGTTAGTTTTTGTTAGAAAATAAGATGCGTTTTCCTGGTTCCTTACGCTTATCATTGAGGGTAATCGCCATCATTTAATTAATTTTATTGATAAATTAGAGGCGGCTACTCCTCAAATGGGTGCGCTACCATCTGGGTTCTTGATTTCAGTCCAGCGATCGCCATTACCTAATTGTTCCTGGGCAATGATATGAAGCGTATCTCCAGACTTGACGAGATATGAACTACCTGATGTACAAGACATAAATATCCTCCATGTTTGTGTTTGTTGCTAGACGTGCTTGTGTGTATAACCACCAGAGTCATTGAGAAACCAAAGACCGTAGTGTCCCTCAGCACCATTCGCTCCTTGCCAAGGGGGATCTTGCTTGTTCTGGTTGCTTTTCCAAGGTTCGTCAATTGCCTCAAACAAGTAAGTAATTACATGGTGCTGTGATGCCCACTTATCGATCGCCTCAAAGTATGCTAAGAGATTGTTCACGTTGTTATGCGTTTTGTTGAAGCTGATTCCCTTTGAAGGCCAGCCAGTCTCGCCGATCATCACTTCACATTTTGGGTTGATTTTATCGACTGCTGATTTAATCCTATTGAAAGCTTGGCTTACCCCATGCACACCCTCTTGGGGAGTGGCTGTGTTTGCCTCAGGATAAAGATTGCACTGAATAAAATCGCAGTTTTGAATCAGCGTCTTCAGCTCTTTGTGAAATGGGCTATTTGGATTAGCAATATTTCCGAAGGTATTCGAGCGGACACCAACTTTGAGATCGAGGTGATGAGATTTCTGCTTGTTAGCAACAATCATTGCGTTGACTGCATGAGTTGTTTGCGCGTCAACGATATATTCATTAGTAAAAACCAATGAAGTAACCGTGTTGGAAACAATAGCGTTTGCTGCGCTAGCAGCAGAAAAAGCCGCTTTAATTTCTGCGTGTTGCAGTTGTGCATTCGACTGCTGATAAATACCTTGAGCTACCTTAATAGCAACTTTGCCACGACGCTTATTTAAATGGGCAGCAGCAACTGCAACATGACAGTTAGAATCGACTTGATTCCAGGGCGTTGTAGCTGGGTAATACCCGGTATACCCCATACTGTAGGTGCTGATTTTGGTAAACTTGGATGCAATCACCTCTAGCATATCCACAATCTCTTGCTGGCTGTAAGAGTTCCACTGCGGGGTTGTAGCTTTTGGAGGTGTTCCTCTCCAGTGACCAACATAAGGTTGAAAGGCAACACCGAGAAATTGAGACATAATAGTACCTTCAATTAAAAAAATTGAGCGGAGTCTTGCATGGAGAGCTTGATGGAGAAAGCACCAGTCCGTCAGCAGGGCAATTGTTCAGCACACCAACTGTATGGGGAATGCCAACTGGAATCAGGAAGCGATCGCCTGCGTTCAGCACAACCTTGTTCTCGCCAGCCCAGACGGGGAATTCTCCTTCCAGCACATAGAGGTGTTCCGAATAGCGCGTGTGGTGATGGAGAGGAGACCGTTTGTCTGCAAGAAAGTAGGTTTCAATCAGATCGTATTGTCCTCTAGTTGTGGTGCGATCGGTAAGGATGGTCAGACAGGAAGAACCAAATAGCCAGCGAGGTTGTGTCATCAGATTGCTCCTATTGAATGACTCGTGTAATTATGGAGGTTTGCTTGCTCTCAGCCACTTCGATAATGTCGTCAAACTGAATTCTGGACTAGATCGTGCCGCAGCACGGCTAAATCTTCGGCATCAAGTTTGACTGGAACGCCGCTACGAATCAGTTCAGCAAAATTCTCATTCGGCACCATGACAGTAATCGTGTACAGTCGCTCTGACCCAGTGTTGCGGATTTCATGAACTCCCGTCGGCGGCACGAGCAAGGTATCTCCCGAACGAATCGCAACTTCTTTCCCATCACAAATTGCAATGCCTTCACCTTTCAGCACAAAAAATGTCTCAACCGCAAATAGATGTCGATTGGGTGGCGTTTTTCCATTAACATCAAAAATCTCAATGCAATACGTGATGGATAAATTGACAGTTGCTGGATCAAAAACGATTGCTAACCGATTTGTGGCATCTGGACTAATACGGTAAGCCTGATATTCATGCGGCGATTTGACCACTGGAATGACACAAGATTCGTCCATTAGAGCCTCCACAATGCTACTTTCGTAATTGATGATTTAAAACGACTTTGCAGGTCACGTATTCTTTGCGTAAATACCCTGCACCATCTAAATTGAAAGATTGCTACAAATTTTGGATGCCACCCCACGCCTCGATCGCAGACATCGGGTTTGAGTATTCGCAGTAGTGAACGATCTGCCCTTCCTTATTGGGTTTTCTTAGTGCCATTCAGTCCAGTAATTAAAATTAGGGGTAGGGGCGAAGCATTGTGAGCGATAATTTATGGCTCAAACCCTAGTTTTTTTGTCCGAATGCTTCGCTCCTTCAGGGTAAAAAACGACCTAAGACTATCACTAGATCCCCGTCCTAGCAAGAGAGGTTCTCGCCAGGAGTAACATCCAACACTCCTGTAAACTGCCGATAGAGTTGTATTCTATGCCGAGCCTGTGGAGTCTGCTGCCCTTTCCCACATTCAATACCTCCATTGTTGTACATCTGTCTACTCTTTCACTCTTTTGTTAAGAAAGATGCGACTAATGCATAGCACTTAGTCGCGATCGCTGGCAAGATCGATTAGTGCGTTTGAAGGCAAGTTCGGATTGATCGCCTTACGTGCACTGTCAATACCCACAACGGGCAGCCTACCAGGATCGAGCAAGCCAATTTGAACCAATACACTCGCCTGATCCCAGTAGATGTGCTCGTGGGCTAGCTTGCCGTCACGGAACCGGACAATCGCTACCAGTGGTACTTCAACCCTTTTTCCTGTCGGAGCAATGCCGGGAAGCATCCAGTCCATCTGGATGGTATGAGTGAACTTAAACACCATTTCATCGACGAGCCGATCAGTGCCGATCGTGCGCGAGAGCGGGGTCATCTCGGTATCTGGCGGCATCTGTGGAATGAAGTATTTGGAATAAAACTCGTGCAGTGCTGGTTGCCCTACTCCCCCGGTCATTACCGGAATGTTGTTAACGTAAGCATCCTCAACCATTGTGCCGAGGGCATCTTCCGTGTTGTGAGCGACAAACTCAGACTGCAAATGCGCTTCCCAGCGGTCTTGTAAAACCTCCTGGGCGGGTGTCAGGTTGGTAGTTGCTTGTAAAGAAGCTTGTTCGTCTATTTGTTCTTTGACCATGTTGATGTAAATTCGTGATTTACGCTCTTTCATTTCTCTAGTAAAAGAAAAAGAAAAGAATTGTGTCTCAAATTTATTCAGAGTTTAATCAGCACGGTATTGCCGCGCCTTGAAGAATCGGGGCTGGAGAAGAAAAATGAGTAAAATTGAAAGCCCCATAGATAAATCCAAGCGATCGCTTCTACAACAAAAACCCCCTAAATTAGTCACCAAAAACCCTAAATTCCATCGTTGGCTTTGGATATTTGCTGTTGCTCTGTCTGATTTACCAGGATATGTGGTACGTATCCTGGCAGAACCTCTTTAAGAAGTAAACGGCTGCTCCTCAATTGCCCGACAGGAATCAGCTTGACAAGTACGCAGTTTATTCAGTCGCTTAGCAAGCCGTTTGAGTAGAGCTGGATCGGCATTAGAAGCCAGGTTGTTCAGCTGATATGGGTCTTTTTTGATGTTGTACAGTTCCTTCGCCCCAGTTTTATATTCCACATAGGTGTAATCTTGGGTTCGGATTGCCTGGTAAGTAGGGAGCTTCGGTACCTGTCCTCCTTCTTGGAGCGATTGAAGCTCTGACAGATCCTCAAGCTCTAACTGATCCTCAGGCTCTGACAGATCCTGAACAAGCTTTGTCTGATTCTCAAGTGCAGCATCTCGCTTCGGATCTTGTTTGTGTTCTATCAAAAATGCAGAGCGCCACTTAGGCAGATTTGGTGTCGTACGCTTTAACAAGGGTAAGAACGAGCGTCCATCAACAAAAGCGGGTGGTTCAACTCCAGCCATATCGGTAAAGGTTGGGAAAAAGTCGATATTACCCACTTGCTGGGGCAGTTTCTTGCCGTCTGGAATTCCCGGTCCGCGCACGACCAGATTTAAGCGAATATCTTCCTCGTAGGCAGTTAGTTTACCTGTACTTGCCCGGTGAATACCCTGTTTGAAACCATTATCGGAGGTGAGAACGATGTAGGTATTGTCAAGTTGCCCATTCGCCTTGAGCGTATCGACTAACTTGCCAATTGCCTCGTCAACTGACTGGAGCGATCGCAAGCGCTTGCGATACTTTTGATCAATTTTGTCAATTTGGGTTTGATTAAGTCGAGGCAACTTTTGCATGAATTGAGGCTTAGTACTAACATTAGCTTCGTTAAAATTATCTGGACGGGGCGCTTTAACACCGGGGAAGAGGCCTTCATGGCGTGGTGCTGGTGTAAAGGGTCCGTGAATGTTGAAGGGAGCCAGATAAACGAAAAACGGTTTGCCGTCTTTGGCGGAACGTTGGATGAAATCAACGGCAAAGCTAGTATAAACGTCTGTGCCATAGTCTTTTGGCTTGTCACCGTACTCGACCAGCTTGCCATTCTGGTTCAGTGTATAGTTGTACTGCGCGTAAGGATTGCCATATTTCTTGTTTTTCTTCTTGCCTTTTTCCATTGGGCTATACCACTCTGTCCAACCGGGTGGGATATAGGTATCACTAGGAGCTGTGTCGGGGTAGCCGTTGAGGTACTTGCCAATCAACGCTGTCTGGTAGCCATTTGCCTGTAACGAGGTGGCGATCGTCTCTTTTTCTAAGCCTTGGGCATAGGTTTTCCGGAAACCCCCATCAGGTCGTGAATTGGTCAAGATCCCCGAATTGTGGGCATATTGACCGCGCAAAGTATTAACGCGCGATGGACAGCATAGAGACACGTTGACAAAAAAGTTGGGAAAGGAGACGCCCTGGTCGATCAACAGCGACTTGATGTTTGGTGCGTATTTCTCTGGATTTCTATTAATTGTGTCAGCGTCCATGTCATCGACTAGGACGAAAAGGATATTGGGTTTACTGGTCTGGGCTAATGCTGCTTGTGGTGCTAACAATAGCTCACCCACTAGCAAAACACCGATCATGATTAGAACAAAGAACTTTGTTCTCAAACTGGATGTTTTCATGAAATGACCTCTTGATTTACAGTGTTAGATTTCATTTTTAAACTTCGGGCATGGTTAAAAACCAAGCTTTTATTTCACAGTCAAAGCATCTGAACCAAAGTGTTCCTTGATGTACTGCTGAACGTTTTTAAGTAGGCTTTTGTCTTCTTTAGAGAAAGCATTTACCTCAAACTTTTTCACAGCAGTTAAGCGATCTTTGTAAGAGTTAACCGCATGGTAAACAGCTCTAGCAGCATGGTAGCTACCACTAAAGTCAGGCATAACCACAACCTTGTTTGACTCAAATCTTGATTGCTGAGCGCCTATAGATTTAACATCCTCAACAAATTTTTTAGCCGCTGCTTCAGAAGTAAAAGTGAGCGAAATACTCTGAAATGCTGCTAAGAGAAACGAAGTTTCGAATGTGCTAAGGGACACCAGAACCATAGCAATCATAGGATTGCCATTCTTTGGATAGATTTCCATTTGAAATTCCTCGTACGCTAAGAAGTAATGTTGGATAAATGAATTACGCTGAAATAGTGCGATCGCGCCCTTTGTATTACCCTCAAACCGATCGCTGATTTCTCACCTACAATTAGGAAATATTTTGGTGCGATTTTCTTCAAAAAATCCACCTGTAAATAATTTGGTGATTGGCTATGAATCTGGGCATGAGAAACTCTTCGTCTCGCCAAAAAGCATGACTCATCACCGGAAATTTACAGAAGAGAAATTTGTAAGGTGGGTGAGCGTAACTCACTATTATTAATTCATTCAGAAGGAAATTGGATGCTAAGTTACTTAACACACCATTTACAAAAGTGGCTCTGGTACTTTTTCAAATTCAATGAACTTCTCGAGTACCCAACCTCCTGCATTTCTTTGTTTATGTTGGATTTCACACCAATCTTTATCGTCAGGTTTAGGGTAGCCAATTATTTTGACTTTGTCGCCATCCCTACCGACGTAGTCTGAACCAGCATCGATAGAAGGTTTTTTGTAAATCTTGATAGGATTTCCGTTGGAGCGAAGCTTTACGTTCTTCTCCAAGTCCTCTCTAAGTTGTAGTTTTCCGTCTTTCAACATCTCCTTAACACGAGACTCACACTTAGCGAAAGAGTCTACTTCATCTGCTAGCCGTTGCCCTTTAATATTATTGATTTCATCTGCTAGATTGTCAGCTTTATGTCCTGGTCTTTCACGTTCATGTGCATCACCTAATTTCGTCGCTAAATCTTTACTAAGCCCCTTTACCAGTAAACATTGCCAAAGCGTATGGCGAACAGCATTTTGTTTGTCAGCATTCTCCATGTGTTCAACAACTCTGTATGTTAGAGCGTACGACAGCAACCCTCCTTGTAAAATTTTATGAGGTCTTAACACCAGAATTTTCCATTCTGAATAACTTATGTTTCCCAATAAGTCGCGGTAACGAGCAATGGTTTTACGAAACCCTTTTTCTTTTGCCTCCTTTATGAACTTATCGATCTGCTCGTTAAGCTTTGCAACTAATCTCATAAATTCACTGTTCTTTAATGCGGAATAATTTTGTGTTATGAGCAAGGCCCCCACTCCACCTGTCACTCCACCCGCCATTACACCTATCGTTCCTAACGCTACACCTACTGGTCCAGCAACAACGAGTATGATTCCTAGTCCCAGAAGTGCTATACCTCGCCATCCTGTAGCATCGTCAGTATCTCTGTTGTCAATCGTCAGATTGTGTTTGCTTAAGGTATTTGTTATCGTTCTGTACACGTCTTTAGACGGAACTGTATTGCATTCACAATGGAACCTCACCCCCTTAGGCGCTGTCATCGCCATCTCCCACTTACCTGGTTTGGGGTCTTTGATAATCAGATATCGAACTGAAGAACCGGACGTAATCACAAGTTGGTTTTTATTTTGAATATCGTGATCGTATTTGGTTCCATCAGGTCCTTTAATTGTCAGTTCTGCACCCTGTGGGAAATCGATCGAGTCATTGTCTTTAGTGAGGACTGCATAGAAATAAGGCGCTCCCTTTGTGACATTCATCGTATGTTGGGAGTGATGCTTTTCTTTGTTATTACCAGCACCACGACAGGCACAATGACAGTATGAATTTTTACCATGCACTTCATTCCAAGGGGACTTGCCCTTGTCACCCTTGACTCTACCAACGTGATACCAGAGAGTATCGTGATTCTCAGACTTGTGAACCTCGACGACTAACCCATCGTTATTAATGGCAGCTGAGGGTTCTTTTCCATCGTCATATTTATGGCTCTGATGCCAATCTATCTTGTCACCCTTGACTCTACCGACGTGATACCAGAGAGTATCGTGATTCTCAGACTTGTGAACCTCGACGACTAACCCATCGTTATTAATGGCAACTGAGGGTTCTTTTCCATCGTCATATTTATGGCTCTGATGCCAATCTATCTTATCATCCTTGACTCTACCAACGTGATACCAGAGAGTATCGTGATTCTCAGACTTGTGAACCTCGACGACTAACCCATCGTTATTAATGGCAACTGAGGGTTCTTTTCCATCGTCATATTTATGGCTCTGATACCAATCTATCTTATCATCCTTGACTCTACCAACGTGATACCAGAGAGTATCGTGATTCTCAGACTTGTGAACCTCGACGACTAACCCATCGTTATTAATAGCAACTGAGGGTTCTTTTCCATCGTCATATTTATGGCTCTGATGCCAATCGATCTTGTCATCCTTGACTCTACCAACGTGATACCAGAGAGTATCGTGATTCTCAGACTTGTGAACCTCGACGACCACCCCATCGTTATTGATGGCAACTGAGGGTTCTTTTCCATCGTCATATTTATGGCTCTGATGCCAATCGATCTTGCCATCATCAACTTTACCAACACGATACCAAAGAGTATCCTCATTCTCAGACTTGTGAACTTCTACAACTACATTTTTATTATTCAAAGCAATCTCTGGCGACTTACCAGTATCGTAGCGATGGGCTTTACCAAAATTGTCATCTCCAACAGATGAACCATCTGGTAATGCCGGTCTTGAGTTTGGGTCATCCAAAATCTCTTGGGTTGCGTTCTGCAATGGAAAACGGTTTGAGTCGTTAGCCATCATTTAATTCCTGTAAACTAGCGTTGTATAAATGAACAAAATACCAAACTGAAGCAATGTGGTCATTAAGTGATTTTGATCTACGACTGCTTGGGCGGAACAGTCTCCAATTACTCAAGATTTAGTTTGTGCAGGTGCAGCAGAACTATCGTTAAAACTTGTCTAAGTCGATTGTCCATACCATTCATTGCACCTCCCAATTCTTTTTCAATCATATAACTGACCTTATCTGCACTTGGTACAGATACCTTCTCCTCTGATTCTTAATCGGTAGCAGTGAGATGAATTTATTCACTGTGGAAAATCAGAAGTTTTTAGTTGAGCCTTCTGATTCTTAATTGGTAGCAGTGAAATGAGTTTATTCACTATCTTGTGCCGCTCCGATGACTCCAGATAGGCACAAAGCAAAGCTGAGTCTTGATTAGTGCTTAAAATTACGTATTAGTCTTGAGTTTTCAATAACGGTTAGCTTAAGATTTTTTAATCTAATTTATACCGCATTGTACTTGACAAAAATGCGTGCTTTGGATCGTAAAAATAATTATTTTTTGCAAGTTATACCAATAGCTAGAAATTTGTTAATGTCCAAAGCTTGTGCGTAACGTAATTTGATTATGCTGATAACTATACATGATAGGGGATTCCAAATTTCCTTTTTAATAGGAGGTGAAATGTCTAACGATATCTATGCGTTTGTACTGGTAGCATCGAGAAATATGAAATGGATGCTAACAATTGCTCTGATTTTGAGCAGCGTTACCTATTATCCAGGAAAGGTAACAGCCCAAACTAGACAAGCAGCAACGACTAAGCAGCCTGTACAACCAACCAAAGGTAAGACTTCACCTCAAGGGCGTACCTCTCGACCAGTTTTTGTTTTGCCAAAAACACCCGTTCGATTAAGTCCTATCTCTGGGCGTAGAACCGGAATGGGTAGCCGGGATAATTGTCCTGCGGTGACAACTGCACTTACTGCTTTAGTACCGTTGCGAGAGGAACAAGAACAAAAGGTTAGTAAACAAACAGACAAACCAATTTCCGCGATTGTGGGGGGACTAACTACCTCTGAACGACCAACGTTTTGGTTTTACGTTCCCTACACTCAGGATTTAACCGCTAGTGCTGAATTTATCTTACAAGATAGTGCAGAAAACGATATTTATAGAAATGCGATCGCACTACCTCCAAAACCTGGTGTCATCGGTGTTTCTCTCCCGTCCAATGCATCCTTGCAAGTAGGGAAAACATATCGCTGGTATTTAAAAGTTGCTTGCAATCAACAACAAACAGCGAGTGTTCCTATTTATGTAGAAGGAGACATTCAAAGAGTCAATTTAGATTCTCGGATGATGCAGCAGTTGGAAACAGCAGTCGCTCCGCAACAAAAGGTTGCAATCTATGCACAAGAAGGTATTTGGTTTGATTCTCTGACTATGCTGGCACAAATGCGCCAGAAGAATCCTCATGATGTATCTGTTGCTTCCGATTGGCAAAGTCTATTGAGGTCTGTCAATTTGGATAATGTTGCTACGGCTCCTCTGGTGAAATAACTGTTTGTTTACAACCAATTCCCAACTAACACGTAAGTTGCCCAGTAAAGAGGACGAGTGTATTGCGAACTGGACAGTAGCTTTAATTGAGCTTCGCGTAGAGCTTCTGCTGTAGTTTTGCCAGTTGTTAACTGATGGTAGAATTCACTAACAAATAAAGCAGTGGAGTCATCCCCAATTTGCCATAGAGAAGCTAGAGTACTCCGCGCCCCAGCTCGAATAGCAACTCCTGCTAATCCCAATGCAGCACGATTATCTCCTTGTGCTGTTTCGCAAGCACTCAGAACAAGTAATTCCACTGGCTCTGTTCGTTTTTGCTCTCTACTTTTGAGCAAGCTATCTAATTCATTTACGTAGATACGTTTATCGGCTGCTAAGATAAAAGTGTCTTTTGCTTTAGAGCTAAATTGTCCGTGAGTTGCCAGGTGAACAATTCTAAAAGGTTGGGCGTTAATCGTTTTTCCTAAAGTTGTACTTTTGAAATTTCCATCCAATAATATTGTTGTCGATATGCCCGATTGCTGAATCAATTCCAGTTCAACCTTGACATTGGGAAGCGGTGCAAACTTTTCGTTCCTGGGTGGTTGCGAGAGTCCTCCAGCAAGAGCGTTTAATCTTTTCTGTGCTAGAGGTTTGGGGGTAAATAGTTGCAATCCCGGACTAATGGCTATAGCGTACTTCTGGACTAAATACTCTTTGCCATCAGACAATGCAGACATCGGAATATTGCGTAGTGACCCGTCTGGGATAAAGACTAGAGTATTAACTCTACTATTTTTGAGTTCACTTGCAACTGGTTTAATTAACCAATCATAAAGCTGCTGGGAAACCACTTGAAATTTATTATTAGCATCGGGTTGGACTATCGTCTCTTGCATTTGGGCGATCGCCTGCTCTACTTGCTGATGGTTCACCACAGAAGTTTTATGTAACAAAGGTTGATTGGGAAGTTTGAGGATAACTTCTAACTGGTTATCCAAGATAATCGGGTAAAAAATGGCAGTATTAGGGCGATCGCGGTCTACCACTTTGTCTAATACCACAAATTGGTTACTCAAGCAAGCTTCTCGGAAAAAATTGTCTAGTTCTGCTAGTTGCAAAGCTTCAATTCGCTTGCGGACTTTATCTAAATCGGGTTTTCCTTGTCCTTTCTGTTGTAAAAGCAGTTCTACTGACTGGCGATAAATAGGTTCTACGCTATCACGAAAATTAAACTGCACTTCTCGGTTTACCGTAACTAAATCGGTGCGGAGAGACTGAAGAGTTGCAACTGCGGTATCATAAGCAGCGATCGCTCCCTCAATATTTCCCTGTGCTTTGAGCAAGCGTCCCAACAGCCACTCCCAACGGTAAGCCATATCTGAAGCATCGATTTTTTGAGCGAGAAACAATGCTTGCTGCGTCAATTTCTGTGCATCTTGCCATTGATTGTTTTGCTCGTAGACTTCTGCTAAACTGCCGAGAGCATAGGATTGAGCGCGCTCATCACCTATATTTTTGGCTTGTTGAACGCTGTTTGCCAAAGTCTCTGCAATATCTTTTTTATTACCAATTTTACTTATGGTGCGAGCAAAATTGATCCGTGCATAAATACCAGCTTGAGTGGTAGGCACAGTTGCGAGTTGAGATTGGATTGTGGGTATTATTGTTTTTGCTTGTGCTACTTGTTCATTCTCGACAAGCAAGCTGAGTTGATTGATTTGAGCTTGAACTTTGGTGAGTGGGTTGGATGCAATTAAAGCCGCATTTTCATAATGAGCTATAGCGTCTTTTATGTTACCTAAGTCTCTAACAGTATTACCAAGAGAAAATTCTGTTAGGCTAGTCTCTAAAGGTAGTTGCAGACGTTGGGCAATTTCTAAACTGTGTTTTAAATTTTTCCAGGATTGTTCTAAGTCACCTAATTGTCGATGGACATTACCGAGAGAGCGCAAAGCAGTTACCTTTTCAAGTGAGTCAGGTTGGGTTTGTAAATGTTGAGAGACTTCATTCAATATGTCTAAGCTACGGCGGTAAAACCCAGAAACTCGTAGAGCTTGTGCTTGATTGATACGGCTGCGCGTCACTCCAATATTGTATTGTTTACCTAAGCGCTTCCAGATTTGCTCTGAAATCTGTGATGTTTTTAGAGATACATCTGCCTGTCCCTGTGACAGTTGCAGTCCACTTTGAATCTCTAGAGTTTGTGCTAGAACTTCTAGCAATTCTGACTTGGGATTGTTGACATTTAACTTTTGATTTGTATTGTCCCAGCCAAGTAAATTTAAGCTGTTATTAATAGCTTTTGACGCTTCTTTCCATGAGCCGAGTTGCTCAAACACTAGAGAGAGGTTCGTTAGTGCTGCGGCTTGTGCGAGGTTGTCGCCTTCTTGTTGATAGATGCGGACAGCTTGTTGTAGAACAGTTACAGCTTCAGTAAAGCGTCCAGATTGATAAAGCACTTCTCCTTGAGAGACAAGTTGCTGTGGTGTTGTGGTTGAAGGTTTGGTGGTTTGAGTGTAGAATCCGGCGGGTGAATTTGTCTGGGGTTGTTTGGCGAATGTCCTGGGGATAATAGTTAGGGAAAAAGCAAGGGTAAATAGGACTACATGGTTTACCGCAAATCTAATGAGTCGCTTGGTCAGCGCAAATGGATGCATATTTCACACCTTAGCGAGATGCAGGACAAGAAGCAGGAGTCTGCCGAGAACTCTCAGAAGTGACATTAGGTGCTTGTGCCACAAGTTCTATATTCCCATTGCTATTAACTACCCAACCAGTAGCTTCCACAATCGTCGTCGCCGCAGCAACTTTAGTACTATTTGAGACTGCTGTTGGTTGTGGCGAAATTGTTATTTTAGCTCTTGTTGCGGGTTTTGGTCTTAATCTCACCCACGCTGAGAGAGTACTTGTATCTTGTAATGGTTCAGTGGGACTCATCGGTAGTCCACCGCGTCCTGTTGACACAAAGGAACTCTGAAATTGCCGACTTCCGAGAGTGCAGGCAGTGGAAATTTGCTGTGAGACATCAACGAGATTAGTAGGGAGTTCGATTAAACCGTTAGTGGGGTCAATATCAGGTGTAGTGATTTGCACATTACCGCTCAACCTGCGAGTTCGCCCTGTGGCGGTGATATCGCTTGTGTTTCGGGAATTTACATCCCGGAACTGAATACCAAAGATACCTTTAGTATTGATTCTGATATTCCCGCCACGAAAGTTAGCAGAATTAGCACTGATGTTGCTATTTTCAAAGCCAGCCAGGACATCGGTATTAATATTGATGTTGCCACCGATAACGTTTTTTCCTGTAGCGTTGGTTCTGATGTTGCTATTGCCAGTCATGATTAAATCTTTTGAGTTAATGTTAATTGTCGCCTGTTCTCTATCCCGGTCAACTTTGGGACTGCGTGTATTGGCGATGAGTAAGCCGTTGTTTAAACGGATAGAGCGTGCATTTAATGTCATGTTGCCTGCGGTTCCTGTTCCGAGACTCGCCACGCTTACTCTTGCCTCATCTTGCACTAGCAAGGTATTGGTTCTGACTGTAAGATCGCCCGCATTCCCTGTTGAGTTTCGCTCTGCACGAGTAAACAAGCCACTGCCAAACTGACCATCAGCGCTTCTACCAATCAGTTGCACATCAGAGGCATCAACAGTCAATTTTCCCCCGTTGCCCGCACTGAAAGTACTAGTACTTACCACTGCCCCATCTCGCACTAGCAAGGTATTGGTTCTTAGGGTTATATCACCCGCATTCCCTGTTGAGTTTCGCCCTGCACGAGTAAACAAGCCACTGCCAAACTGACCATCAGCGCTTCTACCAATGATTTGTACATCTTGGGCATCAACAGTCAATTTTCCCCCGTTGCCCGCACCGAAAGTACTAGCATTTACCACTGCCCCATCTCGCACTAGCAAGGTATTGGTTCTTAGGGTTATATCACTCGCCTTCCCTGTTGAGTTTCGCCCTGCACGAGTAAACAAGCCACTGCCAAACTGACCATCAGCACTTCTACCAATGATTTGTACATCTTGGGCATCAACAGTCAAAGAACCTGCCTTGCCCGCACCGAAAGTACCAGCAAATACCTGTGCCCCATCTCGCACTAGAAAAGTATTGGTTTTGACCGTCAAATCACCCGCATCTCCTGTTGAGTTTGGCTGTGCAGAAGTAAATAAGCCACTAGGAAACTTACCATCAGCGCTTGTACCAATCAGTTGCACATCTTGGGCATCAACCCTCAAATTTCCCCCCTTGCCCGTACCAAAAGTGCCAGTATTTACCCGTGCTCCATCTCGCACTAGCAAGGTAGTAGCATTGATACTGACATCGCCTCCCTGTCCATTTGCTTCCGATCGCACTTGATTAAAAATCTCACTGTTATTGTTAAGGTTTATTGCGACCGTAGCATTAAGCGAAATATTTCCTGCCTTACTATTATCAGAACCCAATCCACTGTCTATGCCTGCACGCAGGAAACTCCCTCCTGTCATCTCTAAATTCCGGGCATTAACTGCGATACTACCACCATTGCCAGCAAATACATTTACTTGCGCGCGATCGCTAAGGAAAACATCGCTTCTTTCTACACTATTGGGAAAACTCAAACGACTATTATTACCATCCCCATTCAACCCAACTGTACCGGCACTAGCTAACCCACCTAAGGAGACTCGTCCACCAAAAGCATTCAATCTTCCACCATCCATGTTCACATTGCCGCCTACTAGTAAAAAACTCCGACCATCTGGGACACGTAGACCAAATGCATCCTCGCCACCAGGAGTAGATCCTGCTGGTACAGTCGAACTATTTTGAATCGGTGCAACTGCAATTTGATTAAATAATAAAGCATTTGGATTTACTGTTAACAACGGTGAGGGAACTTCTGGATTCGAGGCACTGAAAAATCCCAGATTGTCAAACCCTATGGCGTTCGCTGTTGTGGCAACAAACGAACCGCCGATATTCAAACTGGCATTTTTACCAAAAATAATCCCATTGGGATTGATGATAAACAGGTTTGCTTTACCCAACGCACGAATCGACCCATCAATGTTTGAAACACTTGAGCCAGTGACTCGTGTGAAAATGTTTTGAATATCAAGTACATTATTGAAGAAAGCTGTCTGACTAGTGGGAACAGAAAACTCTCTAAAGCTGTGGAACAGATTAGCGCCTCTTGTCGTTCCACCTGAGATAATCCTGGTATTACCCTCTAATCTCACGTCGGAATTATTTGGCAGAGTCCCATCTGGCGTAATTTGAGCAACTGAGCTATTTGTATATAAGACTATTGCACTCCCGATCGCAATTCCTAGACCTTGCCACCAGTACAAACGTATAGATACTCCAGACATTGGACTCTCCTATTGAAAAGGAAATTTAGCTAGTGAGTCCTCAATTTACAGCGCTTTGTATGTAATTGAAGTACACCGTTAAGAGTTATTCAGAAATTACCCATAAAAATAGATATGTAACTATTTATAAAAATGGTGTACTGTAGTTACCTGAAATATGCTGTCTTTACGTAATTTTCCTACTCTAATCAAGACTCCGCCTTGCTTTGCGCCTATCTGGAGTCCTCCCGGCAGTTCTAGATAACCTAAGTTCGGGATAAGAAATCCTCAAAACCCATGATTTCTCGTTGTTCGGTCTGAAGCTCTGTTTTAATCGGTTCTCAATAAGACATATTGTTGATATTAGTCTCATTTGTGAGCCTTATTGACAAAATGATTCCACTTTAATTGCTTCTTTTATCACTTAGAGTTTTGCTCAATCCTTACAGAATCAGCTTTTTAGCTTCTGTCTTAACTCGAACTCAGGTTAGATAGTGAATAAACCAAAGTTATTGCTACCAATTAAGAATCAGAAGGCAAAGTTAAAAACTCACCGTTCGCGTAATCGAGAATCTATTTGATGAAATCAGGGATCTGTAAAGAAGGAGGCAGAAGAAAAACAGGCGAACGCTTGGAAATTTGTTGAAGGTCAAGGGTAGAGGAACAATGCTAACAGAAACAATCCTACTGAATAATTTAGACAAAATCCTAGTAGTGGGCGATCGCTTTCTGACCATAGAAGAAGTTGTCAGCGTAGCACGTCACAGCGTCCAGGTATGCATCACTAACGATCCTGATATTCTGGGCGGAGTGCAAGCATCCAGCTTATATATGGGTCGGTGTAACTCAACAAGAGTTGCAGAGGAGCAGAATTGAAAATATTCGATTGTATTACCATCAGATATTTGCAGTGAATGAAAGCCCTAATTGCCTAACTAGTATGCAAAGCAGATAAACTAAAAAAGGAATCTACTTTAAACCCTCTACAGCAGGAAATTATTAGTTTGCTTGGGCTTTCACCTGATATTTATAGCAATCTTGTGGATAATTCCTCTTAGTCAAATTCTATGACGCGAACGGTGAGTTAAAAAACTTCTGATTCTCAACAAGTGAATAAACCAAAGTCACTGCTACCAATTAAGAATCAGAGGGCAAAGCTAAAAACCTCTGATTTCTCACTTGCATTGCTACTGGTATCACCTACACGATAACTGGTTTGGGTGACAGCTAGATTCACTAAATTGACCCCAAGAAGGAGATTTTTCGTGATCCGAAGATTATGGTCATTTAGCGATCGCTACTACATTCTTCACCTAACCTGGTTTGCATTTTTTCTCTCATTTGTCGTTTGGTTTAACATGGCTCCGCTTGCCACAACGATTCAGCAGGATTTAGGGTTAACCACTGAGCAACTCAAAGTTTTAGCAATTTGTAATCTAGCCTTGACCATTCCAGCGCGAATTGTGGTGGGCATGATTCTGGATCGCTTTGGTCCTCGCTTTGTCTTCTCAGCATTGCTCGTGTTGGCGCTCATACCCTGCTCGATTGCTGCAACCGCAACCAACTTCAACCAACTAGTCTGGAGCAGTTTAGCCACCGGGATTATGGGATCTGGATTTGTAGTGGGAGTTCGCATGGTGGCAGAGTGGTTTCCCCCTCAAGAAATTGGTTTTGCTCAAGGGATTTATGGAGGCTGGGGTAACTTTGGAGCTGCTGCTGCCCAATTTACATTACCTGCTTTAGCCGTTGCCACAACTTTTTTATCAAATGGTGCGGTGAACTGGAGATTGGCAGTTCTATTGACCGGAATCGTTGCCGCGCTCTACGGTGTAGTCTACTTCCTTTGCGTTGAAGACACTCCACCTGGTAAAGTCTATCAGCGACCTCAGCGACATGGCGCGATGCCTGTCATGTCTGCTAACAGCTTTTGGGCAATGATGGCGCTGGACATGGGGATGTGGCTGTCGTTGGGCATACTTACCTTTCCTCTCACACAACCGCAAATTCACTTTTTGCAGGGCTGGCAAGAGCTATTGTGCTGGGGATTTCTGGCAGGATTATTCCTCTTGCAAACCTATAAGTCTTGGCAGGTGAATCGAGAAGTCGTGGGTTCCTTGAACCCGCTCAACTCAAATTTTCTCAAAAGTAGTAAAACCTATCCATCTGCACAACGCTATCAGTTTCGTCAAATTGCTTTACTGAGCTTCACCTATCTCACCAATTTTGGCGCTCAGTTAGCCGTCTTCTCAATTCTGCCAATGTTCTTTGAACAAACTTTTGCCCTAAATCGCGTCACGGCAGGCATGTTAGCTGCCATTAGCTATCCCTTTTTGAATCTAGTATCGCGACCGAGTGGGGGACTCATCTCCGATAAGTCCAGTAGTCGTAAATGGACGATGACGCTGTTCACGGCTGGTATTGGAGTCGGCTTTTTACTCATGAGTAGAATCAACAGTCATTGGTCGTTACCAATTGCCATTGGAGTGACGCTCTTGTGTGCTTACTTTGTCCAAGCAGGTGCAGGTGCCACCTTCAGCCTAGTGCCGTTAATTAAGCGAGACATTACAGGTCAGATTGCAGGTATTGTTGGGGCTTACGGTAATGTCGGCAGCGTAGTTTATCTAACGGTTTATAACTTCACAAATACTTGGACACTATTCTCCACAATGGGCGTGGTAGCGCTGATCTGCGCTAGCCTCTGCGGATTCTTTCTCCAAGAACCCAGTGCTTCTTTTGCTGAAAACGATGCCATTCCGAAAGTAGAGCAGAGCAATTGACAAGGGCAGCCAAACACTGCCTTATACGGCAGCGATACTAGAAGCTCAAAGCTCAACATTTGTTTCTATAAATTAGCCTTCAACTGGTTATCCATCTGCGTTGATTCAGTAGCCAAGTCCAACATTTCTCGAACTTGTCAAGATTATGCTCAACTCAAAACAAGCCGAGGCAAAAATTCAACTGTTGCAAACACTGAATCAGTCAATCAGTAAAACAACAGAGCTTAATGCTGTGCTTACTGCCACACTTCGTATTGTCTGTGAAAGCATCAACTGGGATTATGGAGAAGCTTGGATTCCTGAACAGGATGGCACCATTCTAGAACTTAGTCCAGCTTGGTACGTCAACCCAGCAAGAAGCATCGAGCAAGTGTCTGACTTGCAGAAATTCCGGTTCTGTAGCGAAGCGTTTATCTTGTCTCCTGGTGTTGGTTTACCAGGGCGAGTTTGGTCATCACAGCAACCCGAATGGATTTTAGATGTTTCGGCTCACTCAGAAACTTACTTTATTGCGACATTACATTGCCAAGGCGTTCGGTATCAAAACTGGATTGGGAGTACCGATTCTCGCGAAGGCTAAAGTGATAGCAGTGCTTGTCTTTTTTCGGTCGGAAATCTGTGAGCAAGATCCACAAATCATCGAACTAGTTATGGCAGCATCTGCACAGGTTGCCTTGAAAAACTGTTTCTAAAGGAGGCATTAGTCACTATGCACGATTTGAGTTACTTAGAAGCCTTGCCAATGCTGCTAGAAGCAACCGACTACCTCCGATTGTTTTATCGAGAACACGATCAACCAGAATCACGCCTCGAAGTACGACTAGCAGAGGTGTATCAGGAATATAGGCGATCGCAAACTTACTGGCAAACTCCAGCAGAACTTGCCTACGGAGCCAAAGTTGCTTGGCGCAACAGCACAAATTGCATTGGGAGAATCTTCTGGCAGTCCCTAAATGTCCGCGACTTGCGCCATCTGACGACAGCCGAGGAGATTTTTGCCGCCCTCGTTGAACACATTGAGTTAGCAACCAATAATGGCAGTATCCACCCCTATATTAGTATTTTTGCACCTCAACAACCAGGCAAAAAGGGTATGCGTATTTGGAACCCACAACTGATTCGCTACGCTGGATATCGTCAAGCAGATGGCTCAGTTGTTGGCGATCCAGAACACTGCAAATTCACCGAGATTTGTCAACATTTCGGTTGGAAAGGTAAAGGAACTCCATTTGATGTATTACCTCTGATTATTCAGATGCCAGATCGGCCTCCTCAATGGTTTGAGATTCCATCAAAGGCAATTTTGGAAGTGTTCCTTAGCCATCCTGACTACCCTTGGTTTGCTGATTTAGGTTTGAAGTGGCACGCCTTACCAGCCGTCTCAGACTGGCGTTTAGAAATTGGTGGCATTTCCTACCCAACAGCACCCTTTAGTGGCTGGTATATGTGTACAGAAATTGGTGCCCGCAACTTAGGAGATGTGCAGCGTTACAACCTATTGCCCATCATTGCAGAAAAAATGGGGTTGGATACTCGCTCTAAACTTTCTCTATGGAAAGATCGGGCGTTGGTGGCACTAAATACGGCGGTTCTTCATTCTTTCGCGCAGCAAGGCGTATCGATTGTCGATCACCATACGGCTTCATCTCAGTTTATTCAACATATGGAACGAGAAGCACAGGCTGGTCGGATGGTTCCTGCTGATTGGGGCAGAATTGTTCCGCCTATCTCTGCTTCTGCCACTGAAGTGTTTCATACAGAGATGGAGAATGTTTGCTTGAAACCAAACTTTTTCCCTCAACAAGCAAGTTACTCCTTGTTATCTGGTTGACTCATTAGGTTTAGGGATTGCAACTATAAAAAGTAAATACTACCTTGTTTCATCAAGTTTTAGCGGATTTTGCATACTCACTTCAGAGGATGTAGGAAATTTCTGACTGCGTTGAACAACACAACAACACCACTTGCAACCACAGCAAAGGCTGAGGGAATAAATGGTAACCATACGCCTTGTTCGAAGCAACGCGATTTGGTGAGGTCGGATAAAAAACGTGCGTTCACGCAGTGTGCCGCAGGTATCGCTAAAAATCATATTTCAGTACAAAGTAATTTTATTTACAGCAAAAAGTACTTGCTCACAGGAGAATTCATCTTGATGAGATATCTCAAAAAGATTGCTAGCAAGTCATTTAACGATTATTTGCCAAAATATCTGCAATAAGTCTTTGATATTTAGTATCAATTACGGTGACGAATAAATTAAAGGCAGAATTAAAGTATAAAATTTATCAAGCAGGCTTGAGTTTGATAAAAGAATTAAAGATAGAATTACAAAAATTATCCCAGCTTCTAGCTATCCATTGACATCGAAGATGCAGCATAATTTCAGCATGATTTTTTAACCAAAACTTACTGTTGCCTTTCATGCGTAAATTAACGACTTGACAAATTAAACTTTCAACTGCGCCACTACCAAGGGGGGAGTTTTCGAGATGCAACTTCGTTATACTTTAAAAGCCTCCTTCTATACGCTTTTAAAATATAATTTCGCTCTCGTACCAGAATTAAAGAGCGTTCTCCAGTAGCTGATAATATCAACTCACCCATGTTTCTTATTAAATCTAGTGTCTGACCTTTTTTTTAAAGTTTTTCGAGCTTTTTTAAACCATTCTTTTCGCTCATTTTCTGTGCTAAAAGTAGCGTCAGCAAAGCTTTGTAAATATTCAGCAGCATGAGAAAAATCTAATAATTGATAAGTTTCATSTGGGCATTTTARCTTTTTTAATAAASGRGGAATRTGTATCCATATCCATTCTGCACCATCGGCAATCAATAATACCTGTTTTGCTTGACTTATGCTCAAATTTACCAAGTATATTTCTAAGATTTTAATGAACTATTGATAACCTGAATATGTGCCATCATTAGTAATAAGAATTGCTGAAATCCTAACTTTTTTACCTTGTTCATTTACTACATAAATTGTTAGTAATTTTGGCTCCATCCATTCACCTGTAAAGCCATGACGATTGGTTTTCAGCTTACGTCTTCCTTTTTTATTAATCCTAATACGGGTACGACCGCCATCCACAGCGATTACAACACGTTGGTCTGGAAGAATATTTAAGTTAGATAAAGTACCATATTCTAAGTCATTTAACTTATTTTTACGTAAATCTATCCCGATTTTAAGTAGAAAGGTGCAAATAAACATAACTATGTAACGGAAAGTAAACTTACCTCAAACCCTCTTCCCTTCTGTCTTCTGCCCTCTGCCTTCTGCCTTGTCTCAACGATAAATATTCACACCAACCTACTTACCAAAATAATATGTTAACCGTTCTATTCGTTTTAGACTAATATTTATTCCCCAATCAATTAGTGTTGTACGTGCAGCTTCAAACGAGCCTGCAATTGCACCATATTGAGCAACTGTTGATAAAACAACTGGGGTTAAACCCTCGGACATTCCTAAATATCTTAAGAATGGGCAAAATCCTTCGTAAGGATTCAGGTCTAAAATTGAGGAAGCAGGGACGGGCGAGACTGAGAATTAATAGAGTCAGCCAGTAGAGCTTGTGCAAAAAAATCAATTACAGACCTACCTTGACGGCGACAAGTCTGTACCACCGTCAACAAATTGGCAGTGTGTTGAAACCGCTCCATTGAACGTGAACCACCACTAACATGAGCGTTTTGTCACAGCCAAACGAAGTGAGCGTTCGGCCTGATTGTTATCAGGAGGAACTTCAGGATAGTCAAGGAAATACCACCATTGAGAGGCTTTATCGCGCAAGGAACGTAAAAGGTTTCCTGCTGTAGCAGAGGCCAAGTCAATCCATTGATCAACAGAAGATTGCAATTTGGATTTGAATTGATTGACCCAATCGTTATAACTGCTTGAATCAAGAGTTTCAAACCATTGGGCGTAATTTCTAAAGGCTTCATCAATTAAATCAACAAACGCTTTACCAATAGTTTGGTTGTGAAGACCTGGAAGCTGAATTAATTTTTTGAAGTGACGGCGTAGATGAGCCAAACATTTTTGCTGGGCAAAAACTGGATAACCATTGTAAACACTAAAATCGTCGCTGCTGATTACCCCTGTATATTCACTCCCTAAGATTGCTTCCAATTCTGCTCTCGAGCGAGTATCGGCTGCTGTAAATAAACAGAACTCACAATTAGCAACTACCCACAACCATTCTTTGATACCTTTGACTGACCAAGGTGTTTCATCTACATGAACGTTAGGTTGGGTCTGTTTTATCCAACTACTTAATTCACTAACACTCAGTTCAATAGCTTGTTGAATTCTTTCATTGGTGGCGACTAAAGTTCCCAACCCAATTTCAATTTGCCCCAGTTCCCATAGCATTTCTTGCTGTTTTTCATAGGGCATATGTGCATAATTATTTACCCATCCTAAAAACGCCTGCAAAGAAATTCCTAAATCTTGCCCTGGGATAATATCTTGTGGCCATGAGGCTGTTTGTACATTTTCACAGCACTCACACACGCAGGTATGGCGTTGATACTCCACTACTTCAATTGGACGCTCTACTAGTTGCGCTACCGAGTGTTATCTGAGCTAAAAATTAAGTATAAAAAGCGATTATTTGACCCGTTTGTAACTTTGTGGGCATTTTTATCTCAAGTTTTAGATACTGATAAAACTTGCCATAATGCTGTAAGTAAAATAATTGCTCATTTGGCAGAGTCAGAGGTAGAAGTTCCTTCAACAGATACAAGTGCTTACTGCCAAGCAAGGTCAAGATTGCCAGAAAAGTTATTAGAAAAACTTTTTAATTACACTGCACAGAATCTAGAGAAGAAAGTGACAGAAGAACATTTATGGTGTGGTCGGAATGTCTTAGTAATAGACGGTTCAACTGTATCCATGCCTGACACTGTAGAGAATCAGAAAGAATATCCTCAGCCCAGTAGTCAAAAGCCGGGATGTGGATTTCCAATTGCAAAAATTGGTGTGATATTCAGTTTAGTGACAGGAGGCGCTGTTGCTTTGTGCATCGACGTTTTGAATACTCATGATATTAAATTAGCAAGAAAATTGTACAGTTTTCTCCAACCAAATGATGTACTTTTAGGGGATAGAGCATTTTGCGCTTACGCTGATATGTTTTCTCTTACAAAACTCGGCTGTGATGCTGTATTTCGCAAGCATCAATCTCGCACAACAACCATGCGAAAAGGTAAAATTATTGGGGACTGTGACAAATTAGTGACTTGGCATAAACCTAAAAGATGCCCACAAGGGTTGAGCAAAGATGACTTTTTAGCTTTACCTGCTTCTATAACTGTCAGAGAAATTTACTACTACATTATTATTCCCGGTTTTCGTACAGAGCGAGTGAGCTTAATTACCACTCTATTAGTTCAAGTCACTTATCCCACCTTAAAAGTAGTCAGAACTAACTTTATTCCCAAATTAGAGGCTGCTGACCCTCAAAAACGACTTCACATTTATCTTACTTTGCTGAAAGTTATTGTTCACAAGGCTGTTCCTGACCGTCCCGCACGCAGTGAACCACGAGTTCAAAAACGCCGCCCGAAAGCTTACCCTTTTATGACCAAATCCCGACAAGAATTACGAAAGCAATTGCAGAGTGCTTGATTGGCAAGCCTTTTCGCTTTTCTTAGTGCCATTCATCTAAAAAATCTTGAGATTTAGACAGATTATTAATCAATAAAGCAATACATTCTCCTGCTAAAATTAATGCAGATTCCCTAATTTCTCCCTCACGTAATTTTAAAAGTATTCCATCAAATTCCGAGATATTTGTTAATTCTAAAAGTTTGGTAACTTTTTCTTGAAAGTGTGACAATGATTTGCTTAAATCCAAGGTAGAATATATGTTATTTTTCATTCAGTGTAGGCATTTCCTGTTTTGATGTCAGATATCAAAACCTTTACTATTCGGGAATCCTACCTTTTTTTGTCCCAAAAAAACAAGTCATCTTCATATCCTAAAATCGTCAGTCAATTTAAAGTAGTATTAATACGTAATTAAATGTAATAAATATTTTAATTATACTAAGATGACTTTTTAGCGATACCTGCGGCACACTGCGTGAACGCACGTTTTTTATCCGACCTCACCAAATCGCGTTGTTCCCGTAGAACAGTTACAGCTTCAGCAAAGCGTCCAGATTGATAAAGCGCTTCTCCTTGAGAGACAAGTTGCTGTGGTGTTTTGGTTGAAGGTTTGGTGGTTTGAGTGTAGAATCCGGCGGGTGAATTTGTCTGGGGTTGTTTGGCGAATGTCCTGGGGATAATAGTTAGGGAAAAAGCAAGGGTAAATAGGACTACATGGTTTACCGCAAATCTAATGAGTCGCTTGGTCAGCGCAAATGGATGCATATTTCACACCTTAGCGAGATGCAGGACAAGAAGCAGGAGTCTGCCGAGAACTCTCAGAAGTGACATTAGGTGCTTGTGCCACAAGTTCTATATTCCCATTGCTCTCAACTACCCAACCAGTAGCTTCCACAATTGTCGTCGCCGCAGCAACTTTAGTACTATTTGAGACTGCTGTTGGTTGTGGCGAAATTGTTGTTTTAGCTCTTGTTGCTGGTTTTGGTCTTAATCTCACCCACGCTGAGAGAGTACTTGTATCTTGTAATGGTTCAGTGGGACTCATCGGTAGTCCACCGCGTCCTGTTGACACAAAGGAACTCTGAAATTGCCGACTTCCGGGAGTGCAGGCAGTGGAAATTTGTTGAGAGACATCAACGAGATTAGTAGGGAGTTCGATTAAACCGTTAGTGGGGTCAATATCAGGTGTAGTGATTTGCACATTACCGCTCAACTCGCGAGTTGCTCCGGTGGCGGTGATGTCGCTTGTGTTTGGGGAAGCGATATCTCGAAACTGAATGCCAAAGATACCTTTAGTATTGATTCTGACATTCCCGCCACGAAAATCAGTAGAGTTGGCAGTGATGTCGCTATTTTGAAAGCCAGCCAGGACATCGGCATTAATATTAATGTTGCCGCCGATAACATTTGCTCCTCTGGCGTCGGTTCTGATATTGCTATTGCGACTTATAATCAAATCATTTGAGTTAATGTTAATTGTCGCCTGTTCTCTATTCGGGTCAACTTTAGGGCTGCGTGTAGTGGCGATGAGTAAGCCGTTGTTTAAACGGATAGAGCGAGCATTTAATGTCATGTTGCCTGCGGTTCCTGTTCCGAGACTCTCCACGCCTACTCCTGCCCCATCCCGCACTAACAAGGTATTGGTTCTTACTGTAAAATCACCTGCATCCCCTGTTGAGTTTCGCCCTGCAGAAGCAAACAAGCCACTGGCAGCCCGACCATCAGCGCTTCTACCAATGATTTGCACATCTTGGGCATCAACAGTCAAACTACCCCCCTTGCCCGCACCGTTAGTAACAGTAAGTACCTGTGCCCCATCTCGCATTAGCAAGGTATTGGTTCTGAGCGTTATATCACCCGCATCCCCTATTGAGTTTCGCTGTGTAGAAACATTCAAGCCACTGGAAAACCGACCATCAGCGCTTGTACCAATGATTTGCACGTCTTGGGCATCAACAGTCAAACTACCCCCCTTGCCTGCACCGAAAGTGGCAGTATTTACCTGTGCCCCATCTCGCACTAGCAAGGTATTGGTTCTGAGCGTTATATCACCCGCATTTCCTGTTGAGTTTCCGTCTGCAGAAGCAAACAAGCCACTAGGAAACCGATCATCAGCGCTTCTACCAATGATTTGCACATCTTGGGCATCAACCCTCAAAGAACCCCCCTTGCCCAAACCGTAAGTACCATTGCCTACCTGTGCCCCATCTCGCACTAGCAAGGTATTAGTTCTGAGCGTTATATCACCCGCATCCCCTGTTGAGTTTCCGTCTGCACCAGCAAACAAGCCACTAGGAAACCGACTATCAGGGGTTCTACCAATGATTTGCACATCTTGGGCATCAATCCTCAAAGAACCCCCCTTGCCTGCACCGAAAGTGCCAGCACTTACTTGTGCCCCACCCTCAAGCCGCAAGCTGCTAGTACTAATACTGATATCACCTGCTTGTCCATTTGCTCCTGGTCGCACCTGATTAAAAATGTCACTATTGTTAAGGTTTATTGCCCCGGTGGCATGAACCTCAATATCTCCCACTTGACTACCAACTGTCCCCAAACCTTCTCCTATTGCAGCCCTGAGGGAACTTTCTCCCGTCATCTCTAAATTGCGGGCATTAACTGCAATACTACCACCATTGTCAGCAACCACATTTACTTGCGCGCCATTGCTAAGGAAAACATTGCTTCTTTCTACATTATTGGGAAAACTCAAACGACTATTATTACCATCTCCATTCAACCCGACTGTTCCTGCACTCCGTAACCCACCTAACTCGACTCGCCCACTAAAAGCATTCAATCTTCCACCATCCATGTTCACATTGCCGCCTACTAGCAGCAAACTTCGACCATCTCGGACACGTAGACCAAATGCATCCCTGCCACCAGGAGTAGATCCTGCTGGTGCAGTCGAACTATTTTGAATCGGTGCAGCCGCAATTTGATTAAATAATAAGGCATTTGGATTTACTGTTAACAAAGGTGAAGGTGCTTCTGGATTTGAGGCGCTGAAAAATCCCAAATTGCCAAACCCAATGGCATTGGCTGTTGTGGCGACAAAGGAACCGCCGATATTTAAACTAGCATTTTTACCAAAAATAATCCCATTGGGATTCATCAGAAACAGGTTTGCTTTACCCAACGTAAGAATCGACCCATCAATGTTTGAAACACTTGAGCCAGTGATTCGTGTGAGAATGTTTTCAATATCGAGTGCATTATTGAACAAAGCTTGCGAGCCAGTGGGAACAGAAAACTCAGAGAAACTGTGGAACAGATTAGCGCCTCTTGTCGTTCCACCTGAGATAATCCTGGTATTATCCTCTAATTTCACGTTGGAATTACTTGGCAGAGTTCCATCTGGCGTAATTTGAGCAACTGAGCTATTTGTATATAAGACTATTGCACTCGCGATCGCAATTCCTAGACCTTGCCACCAGTACAAACGTATAGATACTCCAGACATTGCACTCTCCTATTGAACAGGAAATTTAGCGAGTGAATCCTCAATTAAGTATAGGTATCAGAGTGCTCGACTTATTCACAAGCTTTGGGTATCAACACATTTCTCGCTTCTGGTATGACTTGCAAAAAACGAATCGTCGTCATCCAAAGCAGGCATTGTTGTCAAGTATAGTGCAGTGAGAATTCGGTTAAAAAATATTAAGCTAACCGTCATTAAAAGCTCAACACTTATAGTTCAAAGGGGTGTAGGGGAATAGGGGTTGCATGGTGGTAGGGGAGCCAGTGCCATGGGGAGGCAGTGCAGTCAGAAGGCAAATCTAAAAAACTTCTGATTCCCAGCCGTGAATAAACTTATCTCACTGCTACCAATTAACAATCAGAAGGCAAAGCTAAAAAACCTCTGATTTCCCAGCCGTGAATAAACTTATCTCACTGCTACCAATTAACAATCAGAAGGCAAATCTAAAAAACTTCTGATTCCCAGCCGTGAATAAACTTATCTCACTGCTACCAATTAACAATCAGAAGGCAAAGCTAAAAAACTTCTGATTTCCAGCCGTGAATAAACTTATCTCACTGCTACCAATTAACAATCAGAAGGCAAAGCTAAAAACCTCTGATTCCCAGCCGTGAATAAACTTATCTCACTGCTACCAATTAACAATCAGAAGGAAGAAAACAAGCTTACCTTCAGCTCAAACCCCAATCTAAAACTCAGGGGAAAAACAATGTCTAACATCAATAACCACGGAGTAGATATGAACAACAAGCAAATCAAAGACCTCTACAGCATCGAAGCTGTACAAGACCTTTCCCATGAAGCCGCTGCCACTATTAGTGGTGGTGCCTTAGACCTTTCCGACGGGAGGAATGGTGATGGAGCGCGGCGAAATAATATCGGACGCGCAGTAGCCAGTTTACGCCGCTTTAACAATAAAGCATCTTGGTACGAAGTGACGGGTAGAAGAGATTGGATTGTCTACACTGGTGTGAATTTCACAGGTAGATCAAGGCGTCTGCAAGCAGGTACAAAAGGTAACTTTACTGGTCCTTTTAACAACAACATCGCGTCTGTCAGACCTGCATAATCAGCTCTGGTCTATTTCATACCGTGTACTCGAATTCTTCAAAACCTCAAAGAGAAAAGAATCCTCTGACATAAGCTTATTAGCTGAGTAACATTCTTCTCTTGCAGTTCGTAGGGGCGAGGTCGTTTTCGCTCCTACTTTTTCATTCATATCAAGATAGTATAAATAAACGTAAATGGTGTTATCAGTAAGCTAATCCGCCTTTAAGTTGCATAATTCTTAGCCTCAGAAAGACGCGGTGACGCGGAGAATGAGAGACGCGGGGATACAATTTGAATGATTATTAGCTTACCAGCCGCAGTTATCAGAAGGCAAAGCTAAAAAACCTCTGATTCCCAACCGTGAATAAACGAAAATACTGCTACCAATTAACAATTAGAAGGAAGAAAACAAGCTTACCTTCAGTTCAAACCCCAATCTAAAACTCAGGGGAAAAACAATGTCTAACATCAATAACCACGGAGTCGATATGAACAACAAGCAAATCAAAGACCTCTACAGCATCGAAGCTGTGCAAGACCTTTCCCATAAAGCCGCTGCCACTATTAGTGGTGGTGCATTATTCTTAATGAACGATAGTTCTGGTGTAGGCACAAGAAAGCTCAAAAAAGCAGAACGCAGTTTAGGCCCCTTAAACAATAAAGCATCTGAGTACGTGGTAACGGGTAATAGAGATTGGATTGTCTACACTGGTAAGAATTTCACAGGTGATTCAAGACGTCTGCAAGTCGGTGCAAGAGGCCGCTTCACCGGTCGTTTTAACAACAACATCGCGTCTGCCAGACCTGCATAATCAGCTCTGGTCTATTTCATACCGTGTACTCGAATCCTTCAAAACCTCAAAAAGAAAAGAATGCTCTCACATCAGCTTTTAGCTGAGTGTCTACACTGGTAAGAATTTCACAGGTCAAATAAGGCGTCTGAAAGCAGGTACAAGAGGTAACTTGACTGGTCCTTTTGACAACAACATCGCGTCTGCCTCGCTCGTGCCTGATCCTTTTCCTGGGTAATTATCCAAGGCTTTCAAGAGCTATGAATAATACCATTTCCATTGCTGATAATCGTAGCAGTGAATAAACCCAACTACTGCTACCAATTAAGAATCAGAAGGCAAAGCTAAAAAACTTCTGATTCCTAGCCGTGAATAATCCCATCTCACTGCTACCAATTAAGAATTAGAGTCAAGCCAAACCAGCGATTGCCTTCAGTTCAGGTTCAAATTTGAAATTTCGGAGAGAAACTTTGAAATTTCGGAGAGAAACAATGTCTAACATCAACAACTACGGAGTAGATATGAACAAGAAAACTTTAACAGAATTGAGCTTCAGCGCAGTGAAAGAACTTAACGATGAGGTTGCTGCTACTTGTAGTGGAGGCAGTGTAACGCTATTCGGCGCTACTAACTTTAACGGACAGGGCAGATTCTTTTCTCGCAGTGATCGCGACCTATTTCGTAACGGTTTCGACAACGGAACCTCATCTATTATTATTACAGGGAATCAAAGATGGAGGTTTTATGAAAGACCGGGCTTTCAAGGTCCGTTTATAACTTTGGGACCAGGACGATACCGTACACTTTCTAGAGGAGTAAACAATACAATTAGTTCTCTCAGACGCTTATCATAGATTTGACTTCTGTGCATCCGTTTTAGGAACTTTGCTTAAAGCTTACCTTCAGTTCAAACCCCAATCTAAAACTCAGGGGAAAAACAATGTCTAACATCAATAACCACGAAGTCGATATGAACAACAAGCAAATCAAAGACCTCTACAGCATCGAAGCTGTGCAAGACCTTTCTCATGAAGCCGCTGCCACTATTAGTGGTGGTAGTGTATTATTCTTAGGGCAGGCGGATTGGAGAGGGATAAAGCTCAGAAATGCAAAACGCAGCTTAGGCCCCTTTAACAATAAAGCATCTGTGTACTGGGTGATGGGTAGTGGAGATTGGATTGTCTACAGTGGTAAGAATTTCAAAGGTCAATCAAGGCGTCTGGAATCAGGTTCATCAGGTCGCTTAGGGCATCGTTTGTACATAGACATTGAGTCTGCCAGACCTGTGAGAAACTGAGTCTGTTAAACCTCGATAATCAGCTCTGGTCTATTTCATACCATGTACTCGAATCCTTCAAAGCCTCAAAGAGAAAAGAATGCCCTCATATAAGCTTTTAGCTGAGTAACACTCTTCTCTTGCAGTTCGTAGGGGCGAGGTCGTTTTCGCTCCTACTTTTTCATTCATATCAAAATAGCACAAATAAACGTCAACGGTGTTAACAGTTATCAGTTAACAGTTATCAGGTAGGAAACGGACTCGTCCACCCCTTGTTCACTGCGGCTGGTACTGTTAACTGCGGCTGGTAGTGATTTTTTAAACAATGAAATACCACAGTATATTGCAACACAGTGAAGAAGATTGCGGTGCAGCAAGCCTAGCCACGATCGCTAAATACTACGGACGCACCTTTGCCCTCAATCGCGTGCGAGAAGCAGTGGGTACGGGAGAGCGAGGAACTACACTATTAGGTTTAAGGCGGGGAGCTGAAACCCTGGGATTCCATGCTCGTCAAGTTCAAGCTACCCCGGAACTGCTTGAGAAATTAAATGAAGTCCCAATGCCCGCGATCGCTCACTGGAAAGGCTACCACTGGGTTGTATTATACGGGAAAAAGGGGAAAAAATATGTGATCTCTGACCCTGCCTTCGGCATCTTATACCTCACCTCCCAGGAGTTAATCGCAGGTTGGAGTGATGGTGTGATGCTGCTGCTGATGCCAGACGATAGCCGCTTCTATGAGCAACCAGAAGATAAAATTGGCGGTTTTGGGCGCTTTATTGCCCGCGTTATGCCCTATCGCAATCTTTTGGCTCAGGCGATCGCTATCAACTTTGCGATCGGGCTGTTGTCCCTGGCTTCCCCTTTAATGATGCAACTCCTCACCGATGATGTGCTAGTGCGGGGAGATAGCCAACTGCTAACAACAGTGGCAATTGGTGTGATTGCCATGAACCTAATTCAAAGTGCCATTGGTTTAGTACAATCTCACCTGATTGGTCATTTTGGTCAACGGTTGCAATACGGGCTAATTCTAGAATACGGGCGAAAACTGTTGCGCTTACCATTGTCATATTTTGAAGCACGTCGCAGTGGGGAAGTCGTTAGCCGGATTGCTGATGTTCATACCATCAATAATCTAGTTTCTCAAATTGTTCTTGGTTTACCCAGTCAATTTTTTGTGGCTCTAGTTTCCTTGGGTTTCATGCTCTTCTATAGTTGGCAACTGACTCTCGCTTCCCTTGCCGCCTTTGTTATTGTCACTTTTGTCAACCTGCTTTTTCTTCCCGCCTTGCGTCAGAAAACCCGCAGCCTCATCGTTAAAGGTACGGAAAATCAGGGCTTTTTAGTTGAAACCTTTCGTGGTGTTCAAGTCCTGAAAACCACCCAAGCGACTCCGCAAGCTTGGCAAGAATATCAAACAAATTTTGGTCGCCTTGCTAACTTAGACTGGACTACGATGAAGTTGGAGCTTTACAGCGGCACAGCCACTAGTATTCTTTCCAAATTAACGAGTATTGGCATACTCTGGTTAGGTTCTAGCTTGGTGATTAATCAGACATTATCCATCGGTCAACTGCTGGCGTACAGCGGTATGAGTGGTAGCTTTCTTGAATTTTTAGAGTCAGCAGTCGGGCTAATTGATGAATTTATCACTGCTCAAATTGTCGTTCAACGCTTGACAGAAGTGATAGATTCTACCCCAGAAGATGAAAATGACTTTAAAAAACCTTGGGCAGAAATTCCTGGCAATGCAGATATTAGTTGTTCTCAAGTTAACTTTCACCATCCTGGTAGAACTGACCTGTTAGAAAATTTTTCTTTAACTATCCCTGGTGGTAAAGTAATAGCCTTAATCGGTCAATCTGGCTGTGGTAAAAGCTCTTTTGGTAAATTAATTACTGGTTTATATCACGTTCAATCTGGTAATATCCGTTATGGTTTATACAACCAGCAAGATTTATCTTTAGAATGTTTGCGGCAGCAAGTCGTATTAGTTCCCCAAGAACCTCATTTTTGGAGTCGTTCGATTGTGGAAAATTTTCACTTCAGTTATCCCAACATTAGTTTTGAGGAGATAGTCCTTGCTTGTCAAATTGCTGGTGCAGATGAATTTATTAGTAAATTACCAGATAAATATCAAACTGTTTTAGGCGAATTTGGTGCAAATATTTCTGGCGGACAAAGGCAGAGATTAGCTATAGCTAGAGCAATTGTTACTGACCCACCTATATTAATTTTAGATGAATCTACAGGCGCTCTTGACCCAATAAGTGAAACTCAAGTTTTAGATAGATTAATTGAACAGCGTCAAGGGAAAACTACAATTATGATTAGCCACCGTCCTCAAGTTATCAAACGGGCTGATTGGATTGTATTGTTAGAAGATGGACGCTTAAAAATTCAAGGTACTCCAGAAGAATTACGTCAGATATCTGGAGAGCATTTAAGCTTTATTGATGAGATTTATCCTTCTAATAATGGTAATGGATTGAAATCTTCTTTACTTTTTCAGAATTAGTTAATGTTTATTAAACATCTTAGAGATATTTATAACTTATGGTTAGTAAGTCTCAAACAAATTTTTTACCTTTAGTTAAAGACAACGAGTTTCTCCCACCAATTAGTCGTTGGACTACATTTGGCGGACTATTTATCGTGTTTGCCTTGTCGTTAGCTGTTCCTGTAGCTGCGGTTGTTAAATATAAAGTTACGGTCAAAGGGCAAGCGGTTGTCCGTCCTGCGGGTGAATTGCCAATTGTGCAGGCAGCGATAGAAGGACAGGTAATGCAGATTTACGTCAAAGGAAATCAAATACTGCAAAAAGGAGATATAATTGCTACTATTGATGACTCTCGATTGCAAACCAAAAAAAACCAGCTACAAACTAATATTCAACAAGCTAGGTTACAACTAATTCAAACCGTTCCCCAAATTAATGCAATCGAGAGTCAAATTCGAGCCGAAAGCGATCGCACCAATCGAACTATCGCCTCTGCTAAAGCTGAATTGCAGGGACGCGATCGCGATCATCAAGACAAAAAAATTACCAGTATCACTGAACTTCAAGAAGCATCAGCCAATGTCAAAATGGCCCAAGAAGAATTATATGCAGGGCAAGCACAGTTACAATCAGCATTAGCTAATCTCCACGCAACTGAGGCGGCTTTAGGAGCAGCGACATCAAAGCAGAACCGATATGAAAGTGCCGCTAAACAAGGGGCATTATCCCGCGACCAACTAGAAGAAGTACAGCTGGCTGTCAAACAGCAACAACAAGCTGTACAGGCGCAAAAAGCAACTTATAAAGCCCAAGAAAAAACAAATGAACGGCTAAAACAAGCTGTTAATGGGGCTATTGCTAAACGATCTCGCGCTCAAGCAGCTCTCAACCCAAGCAATGCAGAGGTAGCAATGGCGACTGAACGCATTGCTCAAGAAAAAGCCTCTGGGGAAGTGAATAAAGCATCGTTAGAAAGAGAACTTCAAGCACTTATAAAACAGAAAATTGAAACGGAAAAACAATTAGAGCGCGATACTAGCGAATTCAAGCAAGCTGAAATTGACCTGAAGCAAACTACTATTACCGCTACAGCAGACGGGATTATTTCCAAGCTAAATTTGAGAAACCCCGGTCAAACTCTCCGGGCTGGGGAGGAAGTTGTCCAAATTGTTCCTAGTCATGCACCTTTAGTTATCAAAGCAGCTGTCGGTTCTGAGGAAAAAGGTAAGATAAAAGTCGGTCAAAAGGTGCAAATGCGAGTTAGTGCTTGTCCTTATCCTGATTACGGTACTCTCAATGGCGTTGTCAAAGCGATTTCCCCGGATGCTGTTAGGTTGCAAAAAAACGATGCAGATGCTGATACGAACTCTATTCCAAAAGCAACTGCTGTAGGTGCTTTTTACGAAGTCACAATTGAACCAGAGAAACTTGCTTTAGGTCGCAGTACAAAGAAATGTCAAATTCAATTGGGTATGGATGGCAGAGTTGATATTATTACCCGCGAAGAAACTGTACTGCAATTTGTGCTCCGCAAAGCAAAATTAATGACGGATTTTTGAGATCGTCAATCGTCAAATTGACGTTATTTTTCAGTTATAAAGCAAAATTTTATTCAACTAAGGGTTGTGAAATCGTGAAAAATTCCTGACGGCGTTGAATCAACACTACAACAACACCGCTTGCAATCACAGCAAAGGTTGAGGGAATAAATGGTAACCATATTCCTTGTTTTAAAAGGATGATGCTCCCAAAAGGAGCTGCCCAAAGGGCGATCGCACAAACTCCATATAAAATGATAACTATCGCAAGCACGGTGCATCCCTTCTTGAGTAGCGAACCATACACGCACCAAACAATCAAACCAGACACACTCGACCATCCCCATATCCAAACAATATCGACCCAGAAAGGCAGAACCCCAATAATTGGACGTTCGTCTAAAACTGCACTCAGAATTTGGCTGACCATTTGTGTTTGTATAAATATGCCTGGTATTTCCTGGTAAGGTTGCTGTGCAGCTGAGTAGGGAGTTGATAAAGTATCGCTGATAGTGTTAGCTGTCACTCCTATGAGAACAACCTTATTTTTGAAAAAAGTATAGTTAACTTTATCACTCAGTACATCTACCAAAGAAACTCTTTGGTAATCTGCATCACGGTAATTAACAAGTATTTGAATTCCGCCCAAATCAACTCTTTGTTGATAGCCACCACTCCGACCAGGCTTTAAGCGTTTAAATACTTTAGAACCAAACTGTACATAATCTTCATTTAAATCAGGTTGAATATTTTCGTAAGATAAATAACGAGCAGCTAATTGCAACGAAAGTGAGTAAGGCGTTGTACAAACAGACGAAGGCTCTTGTGCCATCATCAGAATTTGGCGACGCACGGTACCATCTGGATCTTGGATTGCATCAGTAAAACCCTGACGTTCTACAGGGACTTCAAGAGGTGGTTTAACACCTTGGGGGTCGTGTTTACGATCTCTGCCTTTACAGACAACTACCACATTTTCTTTGCTCAGTTCAGTGGAAAGTTGTATCGGCTTTGATTCATTTAGGGGGTCAGCAAAATCTCTATAAATATCCAGTCCAATGACTCGCGGTTGATACTTTTGTAATTTGTTGAGTAATTGAGCTAACGTACTATCCGAAATAGACTTCACTCCTGTGGTCGTCTCTTGTCGGGATTGAATATCTTTTTCAGTAACTTCAACAACGAGCAATCTTGGATCTAAATCTTCCTTTGGTCGCAAGAGTAGCATTTGGTCAAAAGTTTGCAGTTCAGCTTTCTCAAAAAAACCCAAGTATCTCAAACCTATCGTTGAAAGAGTCACAATAGCAGTACTCAGCAGTACAGTCCAAAGTTTGCCCTTTCGAGTCGCAATTGTGCTTTTGGTCTTTGTGGTTGAAATTCTGCTCTGAGTCGAAATTTCACTGCGAGTCTTGGTGTCACCCGAACCACCGCGTAGTTCTTGCCAAGTAGTAGGAACAGTTGTGGGATTTTGGTAGATAACTGGCAACCAACTAGCACAAGGGAAGTTATTCTCCAACCCCTGAAGTCTTTCCCGTGCTTCTCGCACAGCTAGAGAAAATGGCTTATTAAGAGCAAAAGCGACAAGAAAGTTTTTGAAAAACTCTTGTGCGACTAAATCTGACACCCCTTCCCGCATCACAATTATTTGGGGAATGTTCAAATCAGCCAAATTCCGTGCCAAACCAATGCCATCACAGGAGTTGAAAATTGCTAGTTTTAAACCGCGTGTAATTGCTGTCTTCAGGGCATTTTTAAATTGAGAAATTGTTAAACTCTCTGTCTGATTGATATAAATTTCTCCTATTTCTCCATCTGCAATACTAGCGCTATGTCCAGCAAAAAACAGAATATCCCAAGACTGATTCCACAGTTGCTCATCAAGTTCTTTTCTTGTAGGTTGAACAAGAAAAATAGTTTGAGTATCTGTTAAACCTTGCAACCAAGAACGGTCTTTATCAATATCAATACCAAAACTATTACCGAGAATTGCTAAAATCTTGACTTGCTCTGTGGTAGATTTTCGTACTAATTGAGGAGATGCATATTCATGATTGCTTAAAGCTAATTCTGCTTTCGGGTAATCCTCAAAAAAATCCCACAGATGCCAAGGTAACCGATGTAGTAAAGCTATATTTGTTTCAAAAATAACTCTAATTTCGTCATCTCGACTGAGTACAGTTCTTAACTGTCGTTCAATATTTTGAAAGGATTCAGATTTTAACCAAGCATTAATATGTGTTTGTAACTGATGACATACTTCATCGAAATCATTCACAGAAATATTGGTAATATCTTGTGAATGTACTTTTATACGTTGATTGCTGCCCAAACGTTGATGTATAGCTTCGTAGAGTAACTTCCATCTTCTGTAAAGTTCGGAAAGTTCTGGTATTGCTGGCAGACTCCCTGTTATTTTAAATAATTGGTTATTGTGCCAAAGTTGAGCCGTGATAACAGGAAATCCTTGATTTAAGTCTCCTCCCAACAAGCTGAAGATGACTAGCTTACTCATTTGTTGTTTATTGTTTGTCATTTGTCCTACCCTTCGGGAAGCCGCCCTCTGGGCGTCTATGTTGTTTGTCCTTATCTAATGACCAATGACCAATGACCAATGACTAAATAACGAAATTTTCTGTTATCTGGTGACTATCAAAAGTAACTTGGATGCTAAAAACTTCTCCTACTTCTCCATCAAAGCGTTTCAATTGTATGTAGTTATCTTGTTCTCTTGCTTGCACTTCCTGAATGATTTCCTCTGACTCTAAAAGCAAAGCTAACTTGATATTAATAGGTAGGTATTCTCCATTGGCAGGATGTAGTTGCACGCGAATACTAACTTGTTGGCTATCCTCTGGTATGAAAGCAACTAATAACACCACTTTTTGAGACTCTATTTCCATTCCTAAATCAATCAGCTTGGCTCGTTTGATACTACCAACACTTAACCCAGAGCTACCCCTGAAATTGAAAGCTAGACTGTTGGAATTGAAACGCAAAAATGTTTCTATTGCTTCCCAAGCATTGTCGTATATACCTTCTAGCCAACGACTTAGATTCACTCGCACTTGGGAAGATTGTGGCTGCTGCCGTTGTTGGTACAAGCGCTGCCGCCACTGCTCATTCTCTATTAGCGCTCCCCAAGTTCTAAATGGCACTGCCAATCTAGAGAAACGAAAAGAGCCATTGCCTAACCGTTGCACAAGATTTTCTGCTTGCTCGGTGGATAATTGTGGTAATGGAGCTATAGCCGCTTTCATCTCTTCTCTTCTGCAAAATTGGTAGCTCAAAGAGAAAGCATTGAGGTCTTTTGTCAAATGCCGTGCATCTATACAATAAGTCCTATCCACTGAGTCATAGTGAGCCAGAGATTTTAGTTCTTTATGGGTTGTGTAACCCCAAATTCGTACCCACTCGCCATCCGGTTTGACTTGCACTGCTAAATAGTAGTCTGCTGCCCAACTAGGAATATCTACCCATTCTAGAGGGATTTCTAACTCGCTATCATCAATTGCTTCACTGGGGATCAAAACGATTCGCCTCCCCTCTAGCAAAACTGCTGTGCCATTGACAAATTCCCAAAAAGCTGGGGTACTAGGGAAACTGTACCAAACACTGGCTTGGGGAAAATCCTCAGTTGAGATCCAATCCAAGAAAGCATGGAGACAAATTTGATTTATGTAAGCGCACCAGCAACTACTTGACGTGGCATAAACCTGGCTTTGCTGCCAGGATTGCGCCTGAATAGTTGGTGATATTTCTAACAACCATTCTCTGGGATCTGCAAACGCGCAAGTCATTTTTACTACCTTGTGAAAACTAAGGATTTATGTTGTACTCACCATGCTGGTTTCTCAACCATTCTTCCAAAGCAAGACTCATATCTTTAATTTGGTTGGAATTAACAGAAATATTCAAATCCTGGCTCCACTTAATCAGTGCTGCAAGTATTGATTCTCTACCTTTAACTAGTTTGCGAGACACCGTAGGCTGACTCATCTGCAACTGTTGCACGATCTGCTGCTGAGTCAGTCCCTGTTCGTAGTAAAGCTTAAGTACTTCTTGGGATTGTACATCTAAGCTCTGTAAAGCTTTTAACAATACACCAGACATCTGAGATATTTGGTTTTGTCGATTTTGGACATCCTCTTCGGCTATCATATCAGCCATTGGTGAGTCAGAGGATGGGTCTAGCAAATCAAATGTTATTGTCGTGTCATCATTTTGCTTGAAAGCATTTAGAGATTTCACAGATGGAAATAGATAAGCACGCACGTAGAGAGCTGTTTGCGTTAACCACTGTTCAATTGTCTGTGCGTTGCGTTGCTCAGTAGGTTGAGTGATTTGGCTTTGGCGTTGGTGATTGTATAGGTTGGCAATAGCTTCCCAAAGTTGGCGATTCGGTTCTGGTAACTGACTGGTACCTCCTGGTTGGTTTTGGGTGTACAGTTCTTTGAAACAAGTCCAAGCTAAACGATATTGAGCAACTGCGCTTTGTGATAATCCAGCTTCACTAAGAGCTTCACTAAGCAGCTTTTTGCTCACTTTGCGTAACAATGCCCAATTGCTGCAAATATCAGCTTCCTTGCGTTGACGTAGAATATCTTTCAGCCGACTGGGCATTGCCATGATGGCGTAAGCTTTTAAGCTAGAAGATTTTTCTGGGTTGAAATCTTTAAGAATTGTTTCGACTTCTGCGATCGCCATTTGAAAGTAATCAGCGAGCATGTATTGGCTGAGATTAAATTTAGCAACTGTTTTTGAAGCAACCCAATAACATGGTTCTTGTAAATAAGCTAATAAATGCATTCTGGCAACGTTATTCAACCCAGAGCGCCATTGTTTGTGCCAGTATAGCGCCCAAAAGTTTTCTGATTTAGGTGCTGATGACGAACGTTGCAAGTGATTTTGGATATTTCTATACAGTTTGGGATCGGTCAACCATTTGCTGAATCTGCCTCTTTCCAACTGCACGAATGTTGAAAACATATCCGTAATTTCTTGGCGAAGAAGCATAAGCAAATAAAAATATAAATTGAGCGGAACTGAAGTAACTAAGTAGGGGGTGTGGGTTCGCAGACTTAATCAAATTTTCCGAACGCAATAATCAGGGTTTTGGCGGATTTGTTTCGGACTTAGTGAAACTGGATTTGCAGACTAAGTGAAATTTACCTACCAAATTCGCAGACTTATTGAAATTTTCCGCTAATCTTAAGGTTAATGACTGAATTTATTCCTATACAAGGATTATAGCTTGTTACAGTCTCAAATGAATGCCAGATAAACTCTTGAAAGTTTGAGGCTAATTTTAGCCCAAGATGTTTACCTGCCAAGCTATTGAGGCTGTGCTCCAAGAAAAATTTAT
>LXQD01000331.1 GCA_003326215.1 Nostoc minutum NIES-26
CTGATGGAGTTTGTTGTCAGGCAGGCACTTCAACTAGCTCAAGAATCTTTGCCAGGTCTTTATGATGGCAATCCCAAGCGAAAAACCAATCGCCCTTCTGCCGAGCAAATGCTTAAGGTTTTTTGTAACCTAACTCTTTACTTCCTCCCTGATTCTACGGTCTTCGTTACCCCTCTCAACCACCTCCAAAAACAGATTCTTGACTTGATGAAAATGCCTGAATCTCTTTATGCGCTGGAACTTAACCCCTGTAAGACATAATTCACCCTTACAAGCTCAAAATCAGCGAACGGGCAGTTTAGAACAGCGAAAACAACAGCAACCCCAATGGTGGAGCGATCGCGATCGCATCTTGATTGTTGTAGGTAGCTACGAGGAATCAGAGTGGGTAGCCTCTATCTTACAATCGCGCTATCGCTTGCAAATCATGGACGACGATGGTATCGCTACCCTCCGTCGTGACAATGCTCCTACTCATCTTCCTGGTATTCCTCGAAGCGAAATCCGGAATTTACAACATTTACCTACCCAGATTGTTGTTGCACCTTTGATGGCTTTAGAGCGGGGTCACAACATCTTGAACGCTCAAGGTAAAGCTGCATTCGGTGCAGTATTGTTCCTCAATAGACCTATGCCAATACCCGATAACTGGCAATCTACTGTTCAGCAACTCAATGCTTGGGCGCTAAAGCACGAAAAAGACTCCACCCTTTACGAAGCAGCTCAATCAACTTTGGGAAACTTAACCCTAGCTCAGGTTGCAGATATTTTCTATCAGAATGCTGCTGCGGAGATGGTCAATCTGAATTATACGGCGTGGTCTTTCAAACAATTAACAAAAGATGAGCGATCGGTACTTTGCTGGACTCAATTAGTTAGTATCTGGCAAATCATTGGACGTTTGGTGCGTGGTGGCGTACCAGCAGTAGTCCATTTTATAGATGTGAAATTTGCCCCAAATTCAGCCATTGGCGAACAAGACAGCGAAAGCACTTCACTTTTGGTTGCCACTATCAAGGTGTTGGAACCCTATATCGAAAGTGAGGATGTGTTGGCGCTATCGCTTTATGGCGCTTTTTTGAATGCACTTCAACAAATGAAACCAACAAACTTAAACTATGACTAAAATTATTCGTCCTGGTGCTTGGGAACTGACTGCAAAAAATCCAACATGCGAACTCTCTGCAATCTATGTTCCCACTGCGTGGCGACAAGTTGCTAACAACCTTGCTCAACAGCGTGCCAGATTCAGAGGTCAAGGTTATCGAGCCGTACCAGTTTATTCTCTTGACCCCTTGATAGTTGGTAGCTTTCCTCAAATTATCAAGACTATGCGTAATGGCTGGCAGAAAGGCAATGTACCTTGGTTGTTAGCAACAGAAACCACAGACCTTTCTGACTTGGGTAACTATATCAAAGATTGGTTGATTGAAGAATTCAGTTCTTTAGAAGATGTTGAGTCGCAGGTTACAAATCTGAATAATGATGATTGGCGCTGGGAAGAGCCAAAAATCTATGATTTACTCGATCCTCAAGATAAGGTCGAAACAAGCAACCTTTACCAAGCCATTCCAGATTACCTTGCCAAAGAGTTTCTCCAAAACCCAACAGTTTCCTTTGGTTTCGATGAGCAGTATCAACTGACATTTTATCGAGTAGTTAGCCTCAAAGGCGCTGAGTTGATGTCATGGCCTCCCAGTGAAGTTACGGTCATTAAAGGAAAGGAAACAATAGAAACAGCCTATATCTCGTTTGTCGTCAGCTTTGTTTTGCAAACAGTTCCCTGGCGTGAAAAACCCATTATCTATCATCATCTGTCGATTCGACGCTGGCTGACTCAACCTGTGAGATATGTACCATACCCAGGAGTTAAAGTTCACATCGGTGATAACCGTCGGTGGTTAGATGGTCAACGCCAACCTTTTTCCTTTATTACAGTGATGATGAATCGTTATAGAACTGAACTGAGTTGGCCTCAAGCCATCAGCAATCTTCTTTCTCTGAATGATTCTCAACTTCCTGACACAAACGATCTTGTATCCAACCCTAGTTACAATTGGTCAGGTGTCAATACAATTCCTAGTGGGATACAAGCTGCGATCGCATACACTTCTAAATTAGGTGAACCACCCTGCTTTGGTGGTGTCAGTCCACAGGATTTGGCTAGTTTAGATCGAGCTATTGAAGCACGTCTTTCTGTTCAGAGAGTGGGTGAAGCTGAAAGACTGACAGATGTTTTTATCTTCTGGCCTTCAGAAAAACCCAAAAATAAAATTGTTCCTCTGCTTGTTGATGAAGATAACCAATCTTCCAAGCCTAAAAAAGCCAAGAAATCTGAAGACCCAAATCATTCAGCTACTCCAATGCTGCGACCCAGACTAGCAGCACCAGCAGTATTTCGTAAACTTGAAAATCCCCTCCACACTATACTTATTTTGTGGGAAACTCCACAATGTCGTGATGCACTAATTGATGAGATTTGCAAGTTACTGTATTTATCACCTACAAACGTAGGCAATATTTATGAAGGAGCATATGGTTCGCTGTGCATCAATACTCAACACGTTGGCGACCTCACACAAAACTTAGAAATTAAAAGTTTTTCTGAAGCGAGGAAAACTTATCAACAGCAACGTCCTGATTTATTAGCAGAACGCATTAACAAGATTACTGCATTTCTACCTAAAACTAAAGAATTAAGCGGAGCCTTAATTGAAATCAGACCTAAACCTTCCAAAACTGAAGCCGATCCTAAACTTGCATGGCGAATTGGGGCAGTGAAAGCAGGCTATCTCAATCAACACATCCACCGCATAACCACCATAACAGACCCGAATAAGCTGAAAAAAGCTGGTTTAGAACGAGTGAAACGAGCAGTATCAGACTTACTAAGACAATTCGGAATTTTACCGGATACTCCTTTAATTAATCCTGAAAAAGATGAGATTGATGCTGATGTTTGGTTAACATGCTTTTATGTTCTACGCCGCACTCGCAAAACAAATGCTGAAAATATTCCCAAAACTGTTGTTTTGATGATTAGAGTTAATCCACTTACAGCAAAAGTGGAGTTAACAACACCTGATTTATTTAATAAACAAGGTTGGGTATCTTATCCTGTTGGACTTGCACATCTTTCAGATGAAGACTGGGACACCAACTCCTACGATGAAAGTAACGAAGAACTTGATGAGGAACAAAAGCGCAAGGAGCAAACAAAAGAACAAAGATTAATCAATAAATTTGTTGCTGAATATTTGCAAGATTGCTTAAATACTCCAATTACTGATAAAAAATCCCCGCGTGTGCTATTCATGGCAGAGGCACAAAATGCCCGCAAAATGCTGAACTGGTTACAAAACCAAAATCTAGTAACTAATGACCCACTACAAGCACTAAAACAGCACCTTTCACAAGAAGAAATAAATCGTCTATGGATTGTGCGCTTACGAGTTGCAGATAATGGTGAAGTGCCAGTTGCTATTGTTAAAGATTCTCCTGGTAGTCGAACCAGTGGTGTTTATCGATGGCAGAATGTATGTGATGATGGGGAGCGATCGCTTTACCTGAGCCTTAGAAAACCTTTAAACACGGAACAGGGTACAAAAATACTACAACAGAAGCATTCTCGCCTTGATAGTGGCAACAGAGCAGCAGGCAAAGCCAAAATCTTAGAAATCGCCCTAATTCATCACCCAGAAATCAAAGCTGACAAGCTAGCTCACTTTGTCCATTCTCTCAGAAGTCGCTGGCCTTACTTTGCAAATGATGTTTCCTTACCGTTGCCTTTTGCATTTGCTACTAAGGCTAAAGAGTATGCTGTCAGTAGTAAAGATGCTGTGGAATTTTCAGAGACTGACGACCATGATTTTTAGCTAAGCCGCCCTTCAGATTTAGCAACCACATTAAATCCTTGGCTGTTAACCGCAAATATTGGTAAGAATGGAAATAAATAGAACGTTTACCTGAAAAAATTGAAATATGAGCAACACCAGTAACTTTCGTGAAGCTATCCGTGAGGCTAAAACTCAAGCCCTCGTTGGCCCAAATGTAATTGCCAATGCATTACCCTATGTCGGTGGCGGTCTTGTACTCACTGCATTAGGAACCTACGGCGGCTTGGGAGTTATCCGTACTAACCCCGAAATATTCTTTCCCACATTTATTGGTGCGGTGATTGTGGAGTTAATTTTGTTCTTTGTTGCCCAAAATGTTGCCCAAAAAGGTAACAAGGGACTTGCACTACCTTTGTTGGCAACTTACAGCCTCTTGTCTGGATATACTCTCAGTGGCTTGGTATTTGTCGCTTTGAGATCCCAAGGTGTTGGCATTCAAGGCATTGGGTTGGCTGCCCTTGGTTGTGGTGTTACCTTTATTGCTGCCCGTCAAATTGGTTCAAATCTCTCTGAACAAGATGGGATGGCTTTGACTAAAACCATCAATCTTGGCGTTATTGCCTTGGTGGTTGTGTGCCTCGCCCAATTCGGGTTTGCCATGTTTGGTGTTTATACGCCAAATTGGTTAGAAATTGCCATTTCAGGTTTAGGAGTATTTCTGTTTGTTGGGGTTTCTGTTGTCGATTTCTATATCTTGCCCCGCACTTACAGCGATGACCAATATCTGCCTGCTGCTTTGTCGATGTACCTCACTTATATCAACTTGTTCGTGTTTATTTTGCGGTTGTTAATTGCCATCAATGGTAGAGATTAAGCACCCATAGCCAGAAAACTCTAACAAATCATCAGCCGTGGTTACTGACATAACCACGGTTTTTTCATTTCAATGAGAGATATGAGTAATTTTTGTAATACAATCTGTAGTAATAGATTAGCCTTAAGCAAGCAAAACTATGCTGGAACTCTTAAATATCAAAAGCGAAGTAGAAAGGCTGTCGAATATGCTAAGCAAAACTGAGGACTGTCTTTGACCTCCGAGAACTAGGCGTAAAAATTCAATAATTACCTCAATTAATTGCCCAACCCAATTTTTGGGATAATTCAGATCTGCCTATCAAATAGTTCAAGAAATCGAATACTTCACATTCTCCAAGCAAAAACAATATCAGCGATCGCACTTCATTTAGAAGATACCAAAGCAGCCCTAGAACTACTGGAAATATCAGCAGACGAGCAATTGCTGTAAGAGACACAAACCAGCTTTACCTAACTCTAGCAAGAACTTGAAACAATAGTTAAAAACGATTTGGGTAACTTATACAAGTGATAACAAGAGAATTTGCCCAACTACAGCTAAAATCAAGAAGTCAAATAAAATAAACAAGAATCATCAAACATCCTCAGCGCTCCATACTTAAGCAAGCACTATGGAAGTCCTAGAACTCAAACGCGAAATCGAAACATTGTCCGGTCGTCTGGGTAAAGCCCAGGACTATCTTTGACATACCTGCACTAACTGCCAAAATTCAAGACCTAGAACAAATAGCAGCCCAGCCAGAATTTTGGGAAGACCAAACTCAAGCCCAAAATACACTGCAAAAACTCAACGACCTCAAAGCCCACCTCGAACAGTATCATCAGTGGCGAGCCAATCTGGAGGATACTAAAGCAGTTGTTGAGCTATTGGAGTTAGAAACCGATGAAGCACTACTGCAAGAAGCGGAATCTACTATTACCAAACTCAATCGTGACCTCGACCAATGGGAATTACAACAGTTACTTTCTGGTCCCTACGACAGTGAAGGGGCAGTACTAACAATTAATGCTGGTGCTGGTGGTACAGATGCTCAAGATTGGGCATTTATGCTGCTGCGGATGTACACCCGTTGGGCAGAAGCCCACGGCTACAAAGTAACTTTAGCCGAAGAGTCCGAGGGTGATGAAGCGGGAATTAAATCAGCAACTTTGGAAATTACTGGTCGCTACGCCTATGGTTACTTGCGGTCGGAAACCGGCACACATCGCTTAGTGCGGATTTCACCTTTCAATGCCAATGGCAAGCGACAAACTAGTTTTGCCGGGGTGGAAGTGATGCCGCAGTTAGATAACTCTGTGCAACTGGATATTCCAGAGAAGGATTTAGAAATCACCACATCCAGAGCTGGTGGTAAAGGTGGGCAAAATGTCAACAAAGTAGAAACAGCAGTGCGAATTGTTCATCTTCCCACTGGTATTGCAGTGCGCTGTACAGAAGAGCGATCGCAGCTACAAAATAAAGAGAAAGCTCTTACCCGTCTCAAAGCCAAGTTGCTAGTCATTGCCCGTGAGCAAAAGGCACAAGAAATTGCCCAAATTCGCGGCGATATGGTGGAAGCTTCTTGGGGCAACCAAATCCGGAACTATGTGTTTCACCCTTACCAAATGGTAAAGGATTTGCGTACCAATGCCGAAACAACTGCGATCGCTGATGTGATGAATGGCGACCTCGATCCCTTCATCCAAGCCTATCTCCGGCAAGAAAATCAGTTGGTAGAAAGCACTCCTGCCTAATTGGGAGCAGGGGAGCAGGGGAGATGAGGGAGAAAATATTAATACTCAATCCCCAATCTCCAGTCCCCAATCCCCAATCTCCAAACCTGTTACATTTATATATAAAAGAGTTTGTTATCAAATCATTATGAGCAACTCTCCGACAACGGAACCTAAACCAAGCTATGTAAAACTTGCCATGCGAAACATGGTGCGAAAGGGTGGTACTTCCTTGAAACATTTTGCCCTGACCAGTATAGGGCTTTTAGTTGTCCTCGTGGGTCTTGCTTACCTAACTCGCTGACGACACAACAACCAAAGCGCCTAGGAGAATTTGTAACTGGTGCGAGTTGAATTAGATGTCCAGGATTTTTTTTACGAGTCGTCCTCAAGCACAACTCTAAATTTTGGGGATACTGATGACCGAGTTGCTCCTGAAACTTGGGAAAATTGGTTTCATCGCTGGTTGGAAGTTCTACAACCTCATCTTCCACCAGCATCAAGCTACGAAATAGGGCTGCGTTTGACGGACGATGCGGAAATTCAAGCGCTAAATGTCCAGTATCGTCATCAAAATAAACCAACAGACGTTTTAGCCTTTGCCGCCTTAGAAGTAGACTTTCCTCATCCGGAAATGTCTGCCGACCCTTTGTATCTAGGTGATATTGTTGTTTCAGTGAATACGGCACAACGCCAAGCCCAACAGCAAGGACATAGTTTGCTAACCGAATTAGCTTGGTTAGCTACTCATGGTCTACTACATCTGTTGGGCTGGGATCATCCAGATGAGGAAAGTTTATTGCAGATGCTCAAACAGCAAGTGATATTACTGGAGACGACAGGTATTGTTATTGACATAGAATATTAAATAATCTTGATGTCTGTAAGTGTTTATAATACTTCTGTAGAAAATTGTCTCAAAGTTTATTACACCATTAAAATCAGCTAAGATTCCCACTTTACTTACTCTATTGTTTTATTTTTAAGCTTATGTCCCAACAAGTTTCCCCTCCACAACAAACTAACCACTTACCACCACTTGTAAAAAAGGAACGGGAATCTTGGCAAGTTGCCTCTAATTTATTTATTAGTTTTAAATATGCTTGGACTGGAATCAGCTATAGTTTTCAAACTCAACGAAACTTTCGCATCCACGTAGGTGTTGGTGTTTTAGCGATCGCCTTAAGTGTTTTTTTACATTTGCAACCAATCGAAATAGCAGTTATTGGGATAACTAGTGGTTTAGTTTTGGCATTAGAGTTATTGAATACTGCGATCGAGTCGCTTGTGGACTTAACAGTCAAGCAGACATACCATGATTTAGCAAAAATTGCCAAAGACTGTGCTGCTGCTGCTGTGCTTGTCTCTGCTTTGGTAGCAGTGCTGGTTGCTTGTATTCTCTTGTTACCACCGCTGGTAGTCTTAATTATGTCAAATTTCTAGGTTTGTTTGAAGTCAGGCGGGGCGCAAGGGCTTGTGCCCTTACAAGCGTTAGGAGTTAGGGATTGGGAAAAGGGAAAGAGAAGAACATTCCTTTGCCCTTTTCCCTCTCTTATTCCCAGTTCCTACTCCCTTGTTCAGATGATTTTTACAGCAAGTAAAATCTGGTAACAAATAAGCAAAATAAAATAAGTGATAGAAACCAGGAGTTATAGGCTGTGATTATAGTCATCGATAACTACGACAGCTTTACATATAATTTGGTGCAGTATTTGGGAGAACTAGCGGCAGAGTTCCCCGTGGCTGCGGATATTAGGGTTTTTCGCAATGACAAGATATCTATAGACGAAATTCAGAAATTAAATCCTGATGTTGTAGTCATTTCTCCTGGGCCAGGCCGCCCGGAAGATGCTGGAATATGCTTAGATTTAATTAAACAGCTAGGAGCTAACTTGCCAATTTTGGGTGTATGTTTGGGACATCAAAGCATTGGTCAAGTATTTGGTGGTAAAATCGTCTCTGCTCCAGAATTAATGCATGGTAAAACTTCTCAGGTGTCTCACACTGGCGTGGGTGTTTTTCAGGGATTAGAAAATCCCACGATCGCCACCAGATATCATAGTCTGGTTATCGATCGCGAAACTTGTCCCGAAGTGTTAGAAATTACCGCTTGGGTTGAAGATGGCACGATTATGGGAGTGCGACACCGGAACTATCCTCACATTCAAGGTGTCCAATTTCATCCAGAGAGTGTCCTCACATCTTCAGGAAAGCAGTTACTGCGAAACTTTCTGGAACAATTACAGTCGAGAGAGTAACTAATGAAACGACGACAATTGATGGGCTATGCTGGGGCGGGGTTAGCCACAGCTTTGGTTACTACCTTGGGTTCCGAATTCCAGGCTGACGCACAATCTAGCGGTTTATCAGTTCAGTGGTTGGGTCATACTTGCTTTCTGTTTACTGGTGGCGGGGTGAGAGTTCTTGTTAATCCATTTCGGGCAGTGGGTTGTACTGCTGGTTATCGTCCACCGAAAGTTGCAGCAGATTTAGTACTGATTAGCAGCCAATTGCTAGATGAAGGTGCCGTGGATCGACTATCAGGGAATCCAAAGCTCGTATATGCACCAGGAGTTTACGAGTTCCAAGGAATCAAATTCCAAGGAATTGCTATAGACCACGATCGCAAAGGTGGTAAGCAGTTCGGTACAAATACTGCTTGGAGTTGGAAGCAAGGGGGAATTAATATCGTGCATTTAGGAGGCGCTGCTGCACCGATTTCCATTGAGCAAAAAATCCTCTTAGGACGACCTGATGTGGCATTTATCCCCGTGGGAGGTAGTGCGAAAGCTTACAATGCCCAAGAAGCCAAGCAAGCAGCTGAGGTACTAAATCCCAAACTGGTGATTCCCACTCACTACCGTACCCAAGCTGCTGATGCTGCTAACTGCGATATCTCGCCACTAGATGAATTTCTGACATTGATGCAGGGTATAACAGTCCAGCGCAGTAAGACTGACACCATTACTATTAGTTCCGGTAAATTACCAGAAAATAGCGTAATTCAGGTTTTCAGTTACAAATTTTAACGCTATGCAACCCTTGTGAGTAAAGAATCCCCCAACTTCAAGCTGGGGGATTCTCAATATGGAACGAAAAAAATCCAGATAAAATCTGAATACGGGCGCACGGACTTGTGCCCCTTCATTACGAATTACATTAGCGTAGCGTTAGCGAGTCTTCGCCCAAGGGGAGCCACTGCGGTCTTGGGGTTTCCCCAAGTAGAGCAAGTGGCGTGCGACGCTAAAAGCGATAGCACAGCGAAGCGCGAGTCATCGAGCGTCACGAGCCTCATTATGAATTATGAATTCGTATTAAGCGGTATACCACTCTGGCCCGAGCTTATTTTCGTCGGCTATGGGAGTTTCAGTAGCTCTCGTGCCATCCATAGTCCAAAGAGTGTCTGCACCGGATGTCTGATCGCGCCAGTAGACATCGGTCTTACCATCGCCATTGTAATCACCAAGGGATGGTGTCGCAGATGCGCTGTTACTTGGTAGAAAAGCTTCACTACTAACTGTTGTGCCATCCATTAACCAAGCGGTGTTTTCACCAGTTGCATTATTGTGCCAGAAAACATCGGTTTTGCCATCACCATTAAAATCGCCAATTTTAGATGTCCAGTTTGAGTCAAGCGCGCCCAAAGCACCCTCAGTGACTATGATGCCATTCACCTGCCAAATCTTGTTCTCTCCTGTTTGAGCGTTTCTCCAGAGAATATCGGTGCTAAAATCGCCGTTGAAATCACCAAGGGTATAAGTCCAGGCTGCATCCTGTGATTGTAAAGAAAACTCACTCTTTTGCGGCCCATCCATAAACCAAACTTTGTTCTCACCTGTTGTCTGATCGCGCCAGAAGATGTCGCTCTTGCCATTACCGTCGAAATCAACTACGGCAGGGGTTAACGATGTACTTGTTGTGTCTAGAACAGTCGCGCTGGTGACAGTTGTGCCGTCAATCTGCCAAACAGCATTCTCGCCGGTTGTCGCATTATGCCAGAAGATGTCTGTCTTGCGATCGCCGTTGAAATCGCCAATGCTAGAAGTCCAGGTTGGGTCAACTTTGTCTAGCGGAGCAAAACTAGCAACGTTAGTCCCATCCATTAGCACAATGTTGTTCTCACCCGTTGTCTTATTGCGTAATAAGAAGTCAGTCTTGTTATCACCATTAAAATCGGCAATGTTGTAATTCCAGGAGGATAAGTCATATGTACCTAAAGAAGCCTGTTGGATAATGTTTGCACCATCCATTAACCGAACTACAATCTCACCAGTTTGAGAATTGACCCAGACTTTATCCGTTTTGCCATCGCCGTTGAAATCAGGAGTAACCGCTGCACTAGTTATATAAGGATTGGGATTGGGATTTGCACTTGCCGATAAAGAAGGTGTTGATACAGTTTCTGTCAAGTCTGAAGAACTACTACGTCCTAGTGAAGAAAAATCTAATTGCTGCAAATCATTAGAATAATTGACCAAAGCCTTTGATTTTTCTAAAGATATATCAAATGAACTAGCAGACGAAGAATTTTGATTGGCAGACATGATGTGTTTTTATGACTGGTTGTCATAAAAGTTTTAACTCTTATAGTGAATATCTTTCTGTCAAAGAATAACATTTTTTAAGGTTTTATTGTTTTTTTATAAACATTCTTTTTTAATTAAAGTCATTGTTTAGCAACATTTTTACTTTGTCATATATGATTGTTTTTAAAATCTAAAGTTAGATATAATAAATTAAAAAATTGTACAATTATCATGATTTATAGATAAAAGCACTGGGTTTATCTGGATTTTATGAAAATATCAATATTTGATTAAAAGCTTAATTAAAATTTTTATAACTTATGTATTGCATTTAAAACATTTAGTTCTATAATTTCAAGATTAGTAAATGTAATATTTACCATAATTAGGATAAAATTGGCTATTTGGTTAGATATAAGCAGATAAATTAAAATATTGCTATAAGAGTAATGTAGGTAATGCGATTGCTCTCTGATTGAAAACAGAGGGCAATCGTTCGCCATATCATCTTATTCTGTTTATTTCTGCGTGTCTAAATTTATCCCACTATTATGGAACGCCTGTAATTTTAGTCTACATAATCCTTTGTAATTTCAAGATTAGCAGCATTATCTGAAACTATTGGGCGGCAACCATCTATCTCAAGAACATCCTCAACTTGAAAATTGCTCTTAGCGATCGGACGTTTGCCATCTATATTAAGAATTTCTTTAACCTCCAAATCATTTGGGTCGACTGGGCGATCGCCGTCTAAGGTTAGCATGTTATGCTCCTGAAAATTGCTCTTAGCAATCGGGCGTTTACCATCTACGTCAATTATTTTTTCAGAATAATTTTCATTTTTTACGATTGGGCGCTGACCGTCTATGTCAATTGTTTCTTTAATTTGAATATTACTTGGGTCAACTGGACGCTGACCATCTATGTCAATTGTTTTAGAAGTTTGTGTCATTTCGTCAGATGCTGACTCAGCGTTAATTTCAGTTTCAGTATCTGTTGTGTTTCGATCCAAACTATTGACGTTGTTGATGTTATCCATGATTAGCTTTTTTCTCTACAAGTATTTGCAAACTAATAAGATTATTTAAGAATTTTTTATGCATAATTGAACTACTTAAAGTTTATATATGCTAAAAAATTAGCTTTGAATATATGAGGTTAGGATGCCTGAACATTGCTATCAAGCTAATCTAGTGGAGTTAGTAATGTTAACATGTTATTTTTTAATGATTTGATTACTATTTAATATACTTAGATAAAGCCGAAAAATCCTCTACCAACGCACAGAAAGCGCCTCTAACTTAAGAGCTATTTTTCCATATTAGAACAAGAAACCCAATACAGCCAAACTCTACTTGCTTTACTACTTACTCAAGCAAAATAATTTTTAGATGTACTGGACTTAGTATGAGTATTCAGCTTTGCACAATTACCAGTTACAAGAAGCAACTAAATTAGCAACGATTTCAACAAGTTCTTCTGGAGCAACTGGTTTAGAGACATGAGTTTGAAAACCAGCTTCTAAGGCACGAACACAACTGTCACTATCACCAAAGGCTGTTAGGGCGATAGCTGGAACTCGTCCACCAATATCAGGCTTGAGGGCACGGATTTTGCGGATTAAGGTGTAGCCATCCTCACCAGGCATACCTATATCACTAATTAAGACATCGGGTTGTAATTGAGGTAACACTTCTCGTGCTGCGGCTGCTAATGGAACTGCTGTAACGGTAGCTCCATCTGCTTCTAACACGGTAGTGACGAAAAAGCGAATATCATCATCATCCTCAACTACCAAAATATTTAAGCCAGCAAGAGACAAAGAAGTTGGCATAACACATTAAATTTTATTCAAAATCCAAACGCTTACTGAACCTACTGGTATCTAACTATTTTTTATTAAAGAATTATTATTCAAGATGAGCTTGCAGGCTTCTAAATCAAATTTTTAACCATGTTGCAGAATATGAAGCTTAGCTCCGCTAACTGTCAATGGTTTATGTTTGAAAATTTTCTCGCATTATTATATTAACGTATCCTTTCAATCTCAATCTACTGGCTATCAATTATTTATTGCTGCACTTAGGACTCGCACAGAAATCACTTACCTGTTTGTAAAAACATAATCCTTAGATTTACAAGCGTTTCAGCGATCAAAAAAGTAACTTATTATTGCGGGATGCCTTGGGTTTGGTTCACGGTCTTCGACAACACCTACTCAAGAAGTGAAGTTTATGGTTCAGCATAACCCTCTTCATATTATTTTGCGACAAAATAATCTCTAATCGTTACAGCATCAGACTTTTACTAAAAAGCTTGATTTCAGCAGTTTTGTTAAAAAATAAATGCTCAAATTCTCGCTTTATCTACAGTTGAAAAATTGGCTATTATTTTTATTTTGCCAGATTAATTAAAGAGGGATACTGATTATGCACCACGAATGTTAAAACTTCTTCAGAGGCGTTAGGGCAACTTCCGTTTCCAGGATGTAAAAGACCCACAGGGTTTTAGCAGTAGAATTCAAGCTTATCTTAAGGGCGATCGCACTATATAAAACAATATTCCTCTAAGTACAAGGGGTACTGCTTTTCAATAGCAACTTTGGCTAGCACTGCAAATTATTTCTTGTGGAAAACCATTTCTGATGCTGAGTTAGCAGCAAAAATTGGTAAGCCGACAGCGCGATCAGCAGTCGGCATGGCAAACTCACTAAGTCATCGCGTCATGGCTACAAACGCTGTACTCACGGGATATACAGGGGGAATAGAGCGCAAGCGCTGGTTGTTGAATCATGAAGGTGTGGCAATTCATTTAGTGAGTCACACTTTGTGGGGGAGGCAAAATTACTTTTTTAGCTAAACCCAAACTCTTCAATACTTGAATACTCCACCAAGTAACGTCAATTTCCCACCAACGTAATCCGGATTTTGCCATATGGGGATAAGTATGATGGTTATTGTGCCATCCTTCTCCATAGGTTACAAGGGATACCCACCAAAGATTACGAGCGCCGTCATTGGCATCAAAAGTACGATAACCCCACAGGTGTGATGCAGAGTTCACGAACCAAGTAGAATGCCAGAGCAAAACTGACCTGACAAATATTCCATAAATTACAAAAGACCACCCTCCTAAGACATACAGCAACAGTCCTAGAGGAATTTGCATCAGCACGAAGTAGCGATCCAGCCAGCGATAGAATGGTTGTCGCGCTAAGTCAGGCGCATATTTTTGATAAGTTTCATAATCAAAAAACTCTGGACGCGGATATAAAACCCACAGCATATGGCTCCACCAAAACCCTCGCTGAGCAGAGTAGGGGTCTAAGTTGATATCTTCGGTGTGAGCGTGATGCTGTCGATGTGCGCCAATCCAAAAAATTGGCCCGCCTTGGAGAGCCAGCGCTCCAATGATGGCGATCGCATATTCCAACCATTTAGGTACTTGAAAACTTTTATGGCTCAGGAGTCGATGATATCCCAGGCAAATGCCAATGCTGCCAAATAACCAGTGGAGAAACAGCAGCAAACCTAATGCCGACCAGGAAAAAAACCACGGAGCCAGGAGAACTAAAGCATGAAATGTGCCAAAAAAGGCCACATTTGTCCAACTGAGCCGAGGCGAATTTCCTTTATTAGGGGCGATCGCCGAAAGTTTTGCGGTCATAAAAACTCCTGTTGATGGATGATAAAGCGATTTGCTTTTTCTTGAGGTTAGACTTCTTGCAGAAGTTGGCATAAGGGTCAAAGAAGAGAGCAGGGGGAGCGAACCTCTTACCCACTCTTCACAGCAGTTCGTTACAGTAAATAAGAGCAAGTATCACTTACATTTGGTATGCTAACAATTCTCTTGTTTATATGCAAGTGGCACTTGCATTTTTCTTATGTCTCCTCAACCTATTTCAGCTCGTCAACGTCTGATTCAATCAGCACTTGAGTTGTTTACAACTCAGGGAGTAAGTGCTACCACAACCCGCCAAATAGCTGAAAAAGCAGAAGTCAACGAAGTCACCCTATTTCGGAATTTTGGTAATAAACATGGATTGCTTTTAGCAGTACTGGAGGAATCCGCAGCCTTCAAAAATTTAGGTGAGTCTTTGGTACGACGGGCAACTCCTCCTGGTAATGTTTACCAAGCACTAAAAGATTATGCAAGTGAGAGCTTGCATGCATTAGAACGAGTACCAGAGTTTGTTCGGTCTGTGGTAGGTGAAGCTGACCAATTTCCGACGGAAAATCGCCGTGCCTTAGGCAGAGGGTTAACGGAGGCTAATCGCTACGTGGCCCAGTATTTAGCTACTGTTATTCAGCAGGGAGACTTAAATACCTATCTACCAGCAGAGAAATTAGCTAGTTTGCTGAATGGGATGATTCTGGGTTATGCCGTTATTGAATTTACTAGTGAATTTCACGAACTGTGGGAGAATCGGGATGATTTTCTCGAAAACTTGGTGGAGTTGTTTTTGCATGGGGCGATGTCACCTGCTCCAGAATTAACAACAGAAGCTTTACCAAGAAGCATCATTACTAGGGAAGTAGCTGATTTGCCTGCTGGCTTGGTTCACGAAATTCTGCGACAAGCTAGAAAATTGGGCATAAAAGACTATGCTTTGGCATATACGTTGTTTGGGGCAGGGTTATCTCCTACAGAAATAGTTAATTTGCAGCGATCGCATCAAATTAACGATAATCATGGGCACTTTCTTCAGATTACAACCCCAGGATGCATCCGCCAAGTGCCTGTTAATCAGTGGATTTTGGGTAAACGCTATGGTTCCTACACCAACAACCCCTTAATCAAATGGCTAAAAAGCCGCAAAGATAGTCACCCTGAGATGTTTCTCGACGAAGCAGGTAAACCAATCTCAGAATCAGAACTTTTCGGGCACTGGCAAGCATGGACTGAGGGACTGTTAACTCCCCAAGGAAAATCACCAGAAATTGCTCAAGCACAACATACTTGGTGTGTAGAAATGTTAATGCGGGGCATGAGCTTGGATAACCTGAGTATTCTTACAGGTTGCGATCGCACTCAATTACAGCCCTATGCTAGGAGAGCCAGAGAAAAAGCAGCCCTAGAGCAAGCAACCCGTTTAGATCACAAGCCTGCGTAGTGCTGAATTAGGAGCAGCCTCACTGGCGGTACTACTACCCGCGATGAATGGAATAAACAAGTCAAATCCTTTTCCCTTCTGCCTTCTGCCCTCTGCCTCCTGCCTTGTTTCTTGAAAGTTAGGAAGCACCCACACACCGCACCCCACCTGCTACGAAGGAAACAAACACTTTTTTTCCCTACACCCGTGTTTGTTGAAAGTCAGAATGCAAGATGTAGTTATTATTTCTTTCTCATCTCTCTCATTCCCTAATTGGGGTGATTGATTTTCTTTTAGATTATGCAAAAATACCCAAAAGGTAAAAATTCTCAACAATCAACTTCAATGAGCCAAAACATATCTTAACCAAAATCTATCCGGTATCATGTGTCTAACATCTGGAGAAAAAATTGTACACAAAGGCTGAATTACAAAGGATTTAAGTCCCATGAGTCGAAAAGTCAGCAAAGCCTTTAAGCAGTCCGGGGTAATTCCTTACAGAGTGAACAACGGAAGAATTGAAATATTGCTGATTACAACCCGCGATCGCCAACACTGGGTAATTCCCAAAGGAGGAATTCCCAATGGCATGAGTCCGCCTGATTCCGCAGCAAAAGAGGCTTGGGAAGAAGCTGGAGTAATTGGACAGGTAGATGTCAAGAAACTAGGTTCTTACAAGTATCGTAAACGAGGCAAAATTTACCAAGTTCAGATGTATTTGATGCCAGTAGAAATGGTATGTGAAGAATATCCAGAAGTTGGTAAAAGACAACGCCAGTGGTTAGAAGTTACTAAAGCCATTAGTTTGGTACAGAAACCTTCTCTCAAACGCATGATCCTGAAGGGTTTTTTTCAAACCAAACTTCGCGTTTGTGCGTTATCTCTACTCAAAATCAATCTTCGCTTGAGTTTGTTAACTCTATGTAAAAATTGTGGATTAATTGGATTATGAATTATGACTCCTGACTCCTGACTCCTGAAATCTATATCTTTTTTTGTAAAAAATACCGCTGATGACCTGGGGGAAAATCTTCCAGAACACCAAATATTTGGTAGCCTAAACGTTCGTAAAAACCCAAATCTTGAAAGCTGAATGTATCTAGATAGGAGCGATCGCAACCGCGTTCTTTAGCTGTTTGTTCGGCTTGTAACATCAGTTTTCGTCCATATCCTTGACCTCGCAACGCTTCAGCAACCCACAGGTGAGAAACGAATAACCATTTCCAGTGTGTTTTGCCAACTAAACCGCCAACAATTTCACCTTCAGCATCTCGAATCAAGACGCTTAAGGGATATGCAACATCCTCTGAATTCTGACTATTGTTGTTGTAGTCTAGAAGATTGCTAATGACAGCACGAATATCTTTTGGATCGGGATTATCCTCAACTGCGATCGCTAGTGCCATTTGAGTTATCAGTTCTAAATGGCGGTACAATAACACAACCTTCTGCTTGCATCTCCCATGATATTAGCTAGTTTATAACTGCGTTGCCTTTGTCATAAGTTCAATTTATCTCTATGGGTAATAGAATAAAGACCGAAGCCTTTATCTACCTTTAACTATCTAAAGGTAGAAACTTAGTAGCAGATTGAATAAATTAGTAGAGCAAAAATCTGTATTCAAAATTAGGCTTGTAGCATCTATAACGCTTGTAAAATTTTTATGACTTCTCAGATTCGCTTTTTGATGTGCGCCCCTGACCACTACGATGTGGACTATGTGATCAATCCCTGGATGGAAGGAAATATTCACAAGTCATCGCGCGATCGCGCCGTCGAACAGTGGCAGCAGTTATATTACGTCCTTAAACAACACGCCATTGTAGATTTGGTAACGCCGGAAAAAGGTTGGCCGGACATGGTTTTTACCGCCAACGCTGGCTTAATGCTAGGGAATAATGTTGTTCTCAGTCGCTTTTTACACAAAGAACGTCAAGGAGAGGAACCGTACTTCAAACGATGGTTTGAGGAAAATGGTTACAAGGTTTATGAACTACCTAAAGATTTACCTTTTGAAGGTGCAGGGGACGCACTCCTGGATCGGGAGGGACGCTGGCTATGGTCGGGATACGGTTTTCGTTCAGAATTAGATTCTCACCCTTATTTAGCCAAATGGTTAGATATTGAGGTGCTTTCCCTACGGTTGATAGATGAGCGCTTCTATCATTTAGATACTTGCTTCTGTCCTTTAGCTAATGGATATTTACTTTATTATCCTGGCGCTTTTGATGCCTACTCCAACCGCTTAATAGAAATGCGAGTAGCACCAGAAAAGCGGATAGCAATTGCTGAAGCCGATGCCGTCAACTTCGCCTGTAATGCGGTGAATGTGGATAGCATCGTCATCATGAATAAGGCTAGTGATGCTTTAAAAGCACGCCTAGCAGATGTTCATTTCCAAGTTATTGAAACGCCGCTGACCGAATTTCTGAAAGCTGGCGGTGCGGCTAAATGTCTTACCCTCCGGGTAACAGAACCAGTAAGAGAAGAAGTTCATGCCAATGTATCGGTAGAAAGCCGGATTATTCGGATAGAAGGTCACTTGCTCGATTCTGGCTTGATTAACCGCGCTTTGGATCTGATTGTAGATGCAGGCGGCAGCTTCCAAGTTTTGAATTTCGACTTGGGAGAACAGCGGCAAAGTACCTCAGCAGCTGAGGTGAAGGTGTCAGCACCTTCCCATGAGGTGATGGAAGAAATCATCTCCCAGTTGATTGATTTGGGTGCTGTCAACTTGCCCCAAGATGAGCGAGATGCCAAACTTGAGCCTGTGATTCAAGCTGGTGTAGCTCCCGATGATTTCTATGTCAGTACAATTTATCCTACCGAAGTGCGGATAAATGGTCATTGGGTGAAGGTAGAAAATCAGCGCATGGATGGGGCGATCGCCATTACTCAAACTGCCAATGGTATAGTGGCACGGTGTAAAATTCTCCGCGACCTCGAAGTTAGCGAACAGGTAATTGTAGACGTGCTAGGTATCCGCACCATCCGTAAACCTGAATCGCGAGAACTACGCAATTCTCAAGAATTCAGCTTTATGTCGGCGGGTGTTTCCAGCGAACGGCGTGTAGAATTGGTCGTCGAACAAGTGGCTTGGGAATTACGTAAAATTAGGGATGCTGGAGGTAAAGTAGTTGTCACAGCTGGCCCTGTGGTGATTCATACTGGTGGCGGCGAACATCTCTCGCGGCTGATTCGTGAAGGCTACGTACAAGCGCTGTTGGGTGGCAATGCGATCGCTGTCCACGATATCGAGCAAAATATCATGGGCACATCTTTGGGTGTGGATATGAAGCGGGGTGTTGCTGTCCGTGGTGGACACCGCCATCACCTCAAGGTAATTAACACCATTCGCCGTTATGGCAGTATTGCGAAAGCAGTTGAGGCGGGAGTAATTAATAGCGGCGTAATGTATGAGTGCGTCCGCAATCATGTACCTTTTGTGCTTGCTGGTTCCATTCGTGATGATGGGCCTTTACCTGATACCCAAATGAATTTGATTCAAGCACAGCAGGAATACGCCCAACACCTAGAAGGTGCGGAGATGATTTTGATGCTGTCTAGTATGCTGCATTCAATTGGTGTGGGGAATATGACACCCGCTGGTGTGAAAATGGTCTGTGTAGATATTAATCCAGCAGTGGTAACGAAGTTAAGCGATCGCGGTTCTGTGGAATCGGTGGGTGTGGTGACAGATGTGGGATTATTCCTCAGTTTGTTAATCCAGCAATTGGATAAGTTGACAAGTCCTTATGTTTCCAAGGTAGGTTAGGAAAAGTTTCACGCACAGAGAAGTTGCGTGCGCGGGTTCCCCGCGTTGAGCAAACTTCGGGAGGCGCTGAGAAAGAGCGCAAAAAACAAAAAAGTAGGGTGGACGATGTCCACTCTACTGCTTTTAGGATTAACTCGGTTAACCGTTAACTTCCAGATGTGGGAAAAGTCTAAAGATAATCGCTTACACTATCATTTTCTATTACGTAATCCATACCATAACTACTTACATTTTTAGTGTCGAATTTTATGCAAAAAACTGTTTTTGCCATGCAATTACAGGTTCCCAAAACTCTCAATTGGGTCAGTTTCATTGCCGATTTTTTGTTGGTGGGGATGGTTTTTGGCCCGCCAGTTGCTCCCTTTCTGGCTGCGTCTGGAATGTCTTTGCTTCCTAGTATTGCCGACATCATTTATTTCATGGGTAATCATGTATGTCCGCAACCAGAGATGGGGTTAGATTTAGCACCCCCTTTTATCATGGCTGTGTGTATGCGCTGCTATGGTACTGTTACTGGCTTGCTAATTACTCGTCTACTGTATGGGGTGACTGGCGGTAAGGGTTTTTATTGGTTGAGTCATTATGGACAGAGCGGTGCAGCCTTAGCTAGTGTGCTGATGATGGCTTATCCTTTAGAATTGGCAGCACAAGTTTTTGGTTTGTGGGATTTTAATAATTACGTGGTTGCGCCTTTTGGGTTGATTACAGGTTTGGCATGGGGATTGTTTATGATGCCTATATTGCACGATAAGCAACGAAGAATCAAATCATAGGGAATTTAGTGCATTAGACCAAGCAAATACACCCCGTAAATTAAATTTTGAGAATTTTAATTAGGAGATTTAGCATCTTCTGGTAAAGGTGTCCCTACCAAGTCTGCATTATCTGGGTTGACATCAGATAAGTTAGCGCTCTTCCATCACTCTCATGAGAGAATAATTAGGTAAAGTATAGCAAACTCTTTGCTGGAGTATCTTTGAGGCAAGAGAAGCAGCCAAAACTATAAAGTTTATTGACGATTAAAGGCTATAAATGCTGGTTTGCATGTCATTGCGAGCGTTCGCGTTAGCGTCTCGTACCCCTGCTCTTAAGCAAGCTACGCGATCGCAATGACAGCTATTCTCTCATTGCAAAATAAAAACTGGGATGCACCCTTCATTGCTTACCTTCACCGAATAATCATTGCTGCGTGAAAATTGTCTAGTATACATCGGCAGAAGTAAAAATTGACTCAAAATGCATCAAAAGATAGAATCATGCCATTTTTAATTTTTAATTACACGTAGCGGGACTAATGTGCCAGTTGTAAGTGTGGAATGTGGGTTATTGTCTCTTTTAAATGTTTATGAGAATCTATCAAAGTAATAAATAAATTATGCCGTAAATCTTGTAATTACCATACAGAACGTACTTCGTTCTGCGGCATTTTCTTAGGAGAATAAAATGAAGATGTGTGCTTCTACATCTAGGTTACTAGATGCAATTTTTGCTGTCGCTTTAGCAATTCCTTTATCTGTTACTGGTATATTTACCTTTGCTAATTCTGCTCAAGCGACCTCTTTTACTGGTGAGTTTCAGCTAAATGGGGGCTTTACTTCTTCGCCACCTATAGAAGAAACTAGCCTAGTTGAATTATCAGCGAAATCCTTAATATTCTCTCCTCAACCAGTAACACCAGTTGCACTTTCAGCTCAGACAGGAAGTTTTACATCTTTCAACTCAGCTAACATAGGTAATGTTATTAGTTTTTCTCCTTTATCTGCGGATAACCCCTTCATAGATTTTGGTAAAACTCTTTTACCTGGTATAATTCAGTCTTCATCTGATACTGCTTCAATAACAGATGGAATCAATACCTTTGCTTTGAAGTCTGCAAATTATGCACTAAAACAAAGCGGTGCAAATGTGGCTATAGACGTTGCACTTTATGGATTATTTAATAGTGCAGATGGAACTAAATCTCAGGGAGCAGGCAACTTATCTTTCCAAGTCAACGATGTCAAAGTTGCTAATGTCCAATCAATTCTTAACAGTGGTGGCTCAGTTAAAAATTTAGCTTTTGCTGGTGCTTTATTCACTACTACTTCTGTTCCCGAACCAACTACAATTCTAGGTTTAGGAATACTTGGTGCAGCATTGGCTATATCTCGCCGTCAGAAAAATCAGGATAATTCAATAGATATAACCGAAATATAAATGCATGTGTGATTGTTAAGCAAGGTCAGCTAAATAAAGTTTGTGGATTAACAAATGTAGAGATTAGACATTATACTAATTTGAAATTTGAGATTTTTGATCAAAAGTACTGGCTACAAGACTGTTCCAGGAATCTCAAATAATACTAGATATCCTAATTTTGTATTAAACTAATGTTTCAAATTGGTATAGATAGATGAATGTGCTAATTTCTACATAGTGCATAAGAATAATTTTCACAAATAACTGACTACTAAACACTTGAATCTGTATTCCCAGATTAAGTGTTTAGTTTTTATATTGTCAACATTTAATTCAAACTGGGATAACTTACAGCAGAATTCAGGAGTCAGAATTCAGAAGTAAAACAGGCTTTATGCCTAGCTTTTAGACCTAGGTTGTGTACTTCACTCAGTTAAAATCCGCTGTATATCAATTCTCTAAAACTAGGCTACAGATCAAGCCTAAAAACTCACCTTAAATCTGAGATAGGTGCAAGGTCTTGCACCTGTTCATAAGGAATTACCCTTTAAGTGATGCTCCTTCTGATGCGTCCGCTACCCGTAGCTTGCTTTGACCTAAGAGTACCTCGCTAATGCTGCCAACATCGGCAGTTCCTCTTGGGGAGAACTAGCAAGACAGGGGCTACCTTATCAAACTGCCTCACGAATTACGACTTGGTATTACCAACAGACTATCACTTCAGAAAGCTTAAATTAACCTTGCCTACAAGCTATAAAGTATGTGTAGATGAAACAACCATGGTGAGACAAAATTTGTATGACAAACTACCAAGAAAGCCTAAGTGATAACGAATTCGTCAATGAGTTAATTGCAGAGACGACCAGTATAAATCATGTGGAAGTAATCGAAAATGTCATTGACACCCTAGAACAAGATGATAGTGCCATGGTTAGCCACACCTCAGAAGGTGGTTATTTCTGGAAGTTTAAGTACGGTAGTGTGGAAGTGTTTGTTCAACTCACAGGCAAAAGTGACGAAGACACCATAACAGTTTGGTCGGTGGTGCTAAAGTTACCAGCCAAAGATGAACCTAAGTTGATGCGACACCTTTTAGAGTTAAACTGCTCTAGCACCTTTGAAGCGCGCTTTGGTATTATTGAAAACCAAGTGGTTGTTATTTCAACACGCACCCTAGCAGAGTTATCTCCAGGTGAAGTCTCACGGCTGATCGCCATAGTGGCAACCATCGCCGATGACAACGACGAAGCTTTACAATCTGAGTTTGGTGCAGCTTGAATTATGAGTTGCCAGTTGTCAGTTGTCTAAAATTTTTAATTAAAAACTCCTAACTCCCCCTTCCAACTCTTGAACTCTAAAGTGTGGCGACTGATTCCTTTGCTAGAAGCCTCTGGCAATGTGCAGATGGCAATTGACCGTTGGTTGTTAGAACAGCACCAATCAGGAAAACATCCGCCGACTCTGCGATTTTATACTTGGTCGCCACTGGCTATTTCTCTTGGCTATCATCAACGGCAATATCCTGAATATTGGCAGCATCTGACTTGGCAAGGTCAGAAATTAGATTTAGTGCGTCGTCCAACAGGAGGAAGGGCGGTACTACATCAAGGCGATTTAACTTATGCAGTAATCACATCTGGACTGACGGGTAGTCGCCTCCAGGTATATGAAAAAATTTGTGAGTTTTTGATTCAAGGATGGCGATCGCTTGGCGTTGAATTACGCTACGGTACAGCTGGACGAGGTTATATCCACAACCCTAACTGTTTTGGTACTGCCACTGGTGCAGATTTAGTTTTGCCAGATGGTAATAAACTCATTGGTAGTGCCCAACTGCGAGGTGCTGGGGCAATTTTGCAACATGGTTCAATCCGTTTGCGACCAGATGCGGCACTATTTGCTCAGGTATTTGGTTCAGAATCTTTTACAAATGTGCAACTACCTCAAAGCCTAAGTGTCGAAAAAATTATTGCCGCTTTGATTGCCGCAGCTAGTAATTGTTTTGCTATGCAGATAGAAGTACAACCCCTTTCGCAGTCAGAGTGGGAAGCAATTTTAGCGCATCAACCCTGAATTTTGATAGCAGCCTCTTTTAAATACCCTGCGACTACACAATCCTCAATCAGTTGCAGGACAAACGGCCAGAGTTCTGGCATACCTGTTTCTACTGGTGCTACCCGTTTCATTACTTGGTCGCGCCTAATGCCATGAATGCGCCAAGTCCCGCCCTCAGTTTGCTGGTTGTGCAGTAAAGGCTGTATCCGGTCTAAGGCTGCGGCAAATTTAGCGGTGGTTGTTTCTCCTGCTTCAAACTCATCCCAGAGTGAACGCAACTCGCTAGCTTGGTCTGGTGGCAAAAGTCCAAATAGGCGTAATGCTGCTTGAGCTTCTTTTTCCGCCTTGCTGTGATTACCCTGCATATCGTAACAGAAGGTGTCACCCGCATCAATTTCTACTAAATCGTGAATCAGTAGCATTTTGATGGCATGGAATATATCAACTCCTTCTGGAGCATATTCTGCCAAGGTAAACGCCATCACTGCGATATGCCAAGAATGTTCTGCACTATTTTCCCGGCGCGACCCGTCGGTAAGCGAAGTTTGACGTAGTACCTGCTTGAGGCGGTCAATTTCAATGATGAATTGAAGTTGTTGAGTTAGACGGTTGATTGCCACTTTTAGTTTTGCTCGAATTTTTAATTCACAACACAGTAAGGTAAGTATTTTTACCCTCGATTGGTAAAACTCTCAGTCGTTGATTTTGTAAATCAGGTTCTAAACCCAAATCCTCTAAGGGAATTAACCCTAACAATGGATCTGCACCTGTTGGCAACTCTATACAGTTAAAAGTCCCTTCACGACCTTCAACAGCAAGACTCAACTCCCTAAAGATACGAACTCTATGCACTCCTACAGCAATTTTTACATCTACTTCTCCTTGGAGAACTAGTCCTAGCTCACTAATGATATTTTCAGGCAGGCAAAGCCGAGTAGCACTCGTATCAACTAGGACATTCTCTAAAGTGACTGAACGGATTTGCTCGGCTTTAATAAATCCCCTTTCTGCAAGAATTTGGTCAATTCGGTTAGTGATAGTAATTGTGCTAGTAACTTTTCCCATTATTTTGTCAATGATGGTTGCCATAATTCTTGCTCCCAAACCCAGTTTTCACTAAGCTGCCTTATTTGATATTTCAGACTTCATCAGGCATAATGCCTGCTGCAACAACTTTTTTGCATTTTTAATTGTTACAGATTGGTTGACCTAGCAATTACCGCCAACTGTAACCCTGGTGGATAGCTACCTTCTTCTTTAATCCGCTTAATTTCCGCATCGGTAATCTGCAAATTTAACTTTTGTGCTAGCTCTCGCACAATATCGCCTCGATCGATTACACCAGCTACAGCGCCAGCAGGTGAAAGCACGGTAATCCGAGGTAACTGTTCGTTTTCTAGCTTGTTGATTACGTCAGCTAAGGAAGTTAATTCAGTAATAGTCGCTATTTCTGTTAGTGGATGAACAATGCTTTGCAGGGTTTGGGTTTCCCATTCACTTCTTTCTACTAAGCGCAAATCGTCAATGGCAACCATACCTCTGTAACGTCCATCAGAAGCGGCAAAATAAACCTCTGGGGCGGTGGAGTCTAACAGGTACGAGTCAGCAAAGGAACGTAATGTTTGCTTAGCATCAACTACGCGAAAGTCACGGGTCATGACATCGGTGGCTACTAACTCTAACAAGGTTTCCTGTAATGTGGTCACGCGGTCATAACTGCTAGCATTACGGACACCAAACCAACCTAACAGCGCAATCCACAAACCAATTACTAACTCTCTAGTCAAGAAATCTACAGCAAATCCTAAAGCGATCGCACCATAACCCAAAATTTGCCCTGCCCTGGCTGCCAAGTGTACAGCTTGAAAACGATTGCCTGTAACTTGCCAGAGTACTGCTTTTAATACTTGTCCCCCATCTAAAGGTAAGCCAGGAATCAGGTTAAATAGTGCTAAAACTAAGTTAATTCTGGCTAAATCTCCGACCATGACTGTGATGGGGCTAGTATCAGGTGCAATATCAGACACAAAGCGCAGCAGCAAAAATAGGGCGATACTAACTAAAGGCCCAGCGATCGCTACTTGAAATGCTTTGCCCGGAGTTTTAGATTCTTCTTCAATAGCAGCAATGCCGCCAAATAGAAATAGGGTAATCGAGTTAACTTTAATGCCTTGCGATCGGGCTGCTAAACTGTGACCTAACTCGTGTAGTAAAACTGAACCAAATAGCAGCAATGCCATGATGATTCCAGCACTCCAAGCCGTGACAGTTCCCCATTCCTGGTAAGCTACTCCAAAATTGAGTGTTGCCAGACCTAAAATTACAAACCATAAAGGATCTAAAAATAGCGGAATTCCAAATAAAGACCCAATTCTCCAATTTGTTTGCATTACATTGTCCTAAAACTGGTATGTGAAGGCAAGAGGTGAAGCAGTGCGGTCTTGGGGTTTCCCCCATGAGCAACTGCTGAACCCCAAGGGCAGGAGGCAGAAGGAATATTGTGTCTAGTATTAAGTTTTTAAATTTTTTCTACCGGATAGTTATTTGCGCCACGCTGCACTAGATATTTTCAGCAGTTCATACTATAAATATTAGCTGTAAGTCTTGCTAATAATGATTTTTCCACCAAGAGTGTATAAAAAAGCAGCAATTTGCCACTAGACATTAAAAAATCAACCTTTGTTGATTTAGATGCCCTAAATTCTAGAATAGACAATTAAAGCTATTTAATTATTTTGAAAATATAAAAATAAAATTCCTAGCCAAAAACGTGTAGAGACGTGCTATTACAGGTCTCTACAAGCGTTTATCATTTATGCAAATTCTCGTTATTTTATCTGTATTGGTTTAAAATATAGGATTTTGCCCCATTACCTATTTGAATGCATCAGCTGGAATATGGTCGCAAAAACAAAATTTAAATTATGCCTAAATTGCTCAAGCCCAAAACAGTGCCAATACCAATCAAGTGACCAGCGCTCATCGCAGCCATAAATGAAGCGATGCTGGGATTGTTAAACAGTAACGGGAAGGGCAAAGGTGTCTTACGTCCAACATCAGGATAGCGAATCGTCCTGGGAATAATTAAAAGACATAATAGACAAGCGCCAGTAATAATTAGCCCTTTAATCCAGTTCCATTCTCCCGTGTCGGGAACAGTGGCTTGTACTGCTAAGAACATTGATGAGATCGTGGTTCTTTCTCCTGTATGAACAAACTAATTTAGTCAGTTATTAGCCATGTAAATACTCAGCCCATGAAGTCACTGCATCCTCCGTCCAAGGGTAGGTTAACAACTCCTACCTTAGTTAGAGTAATTACGTAAAAGCTAGCTGCGCTAATTCTGAGAGTTTCATAACTAGAGAAAGAACCGGAATTGGTTGTCAGAGTTTTGAATTCATGCGGACGTGAAATTCAACGTCTTTGGCATTTCAAATCTACAGACGACCAATATTAGTCAGACCTAGAACAATACCAACACCGATAATATGACCAAAAGCCATAGCAGCGATGAATGTTGGAACACTGACTGGCAGGATAGGCAACTTAGGCCCAACTTGGGGTTTCTCAATTCTGGTAGAAAGCAAAAGAACCACTAAGCTACTGATGCTAATGATGATAGCTACTGTGGGATTCCACACGGGAGTTGGGGGAACAGTGGATTGGACTGCTAGTAAGGTTGATGAAATCAAGCTTCTATCTCCTAGGCAAAATTAATGTAAGCCTTCAAAATTATAGAGTTACTCAGGAAACAACTGAAAACTGTTAGCAAAAATTCGACCTTTTTTTAATTTCTCAATATCTTAAATTTCTATGCGAGTTAAAATTTGCGGAATCACTCAGCCACAGCAATCTGTTGCGATCGCAACTCTTGGTGCAACAGCACTAGGATTTATTTGTGTGCCTACTTCACCCCGCTACGTTACCACTGCCCAAATTCGGGCAGCAGTGGCACAACTACCAGAAAACATTGACAAAATTGGTGTATTTGCCAATACCGACATTTCTGAAATCAGCCACACAGTGATTGATTCTGGATTGACTGGTATCCAGTTACACGGAGACGAATCTCTAGAATTTTGCTACCAGATGCGCCAGGCTTTACCCCACGTAGAAATTATTAAAGCCTTGAGAATTTCCAGTCTTGAGCATCTCGAAAAAACAGCTAATTACGCTCAATGCGTAGATAGTTTACTATTGGATGCTTATCATCCCCAGCATTTAGGTGGTACTGGTCAAACTTTAGATTGGCAGATGCTACAACAATTTAATCCTAGTTGCCCTTGGTTTTTAGCTGGGGGATTAACACCAGATAATATCGTGACAGCCTTGAGTCAGGCAAAACCCGACGGTATTGATTTATCTAGTGGTGTAGAAATTAAACCAGGAGACAAGGATTTAGATAGAGTAGCACTGTTATTTGAGAAGTTAAGGAGTAGGGAGCAGGGGGGGAGATAAAACTCCGAACTCCTAACTCAGCAATGCCAGTTGCTACAACGGAGGGAACCTCACGCCAGTTCTCTCAAGTCAGCAGAGCCTTGACGCTCGTGACGCTCGATGACTCGCGCTTCGCTGCGCTTACGGCAGTCGCTCATGGGGGAAACCACGCCAGATGCTCCACTTGGTGAGCCACTCCGTTGCGGTGAGCAGTCCGTTGGGCGGCTTCGCCGACTTGAAGGAACTGCGAACCCGAAGTGGGGTTCCCCTCGTTGTAGGCGGAACGCCTTCCCGCAGGGTAGGAAGTGGCGTGAGACCCCAAGACCGCACCGGCTCCCCAAGACAGCGCTGCCTCACCACGAGACTGGCTCCGCAACGCACTGGCTTCTCAGCACTTAAAAGAATGCTGCTTGGTGACGAATCAAGTTAAAGAATTCTTCGCGGGTTTTATGCTCTTCTTGGAATACACCAACCATTGCGCTGGTCACAGTCCAAGAGCCAGGTTTCTGAACGCCCCTCATCACCATGCACATATGGCTGGCTTCCATGACAACTGCTACACCTTGAGGTTCGAGAATAGTCTGAATTGCTTCGGCGATTTGGCGGGTTAACCTTTCCTGAACTTGCAAGCGGCGAGAATACATCTCAACAATCCGGGCTAGCTTACTCAGTCCTACTACTTTTTGATTAGGGATGTAGGCAACGTGCGCTCTCCCCATAAATGGCAACATGTGGTGTTCGCAGAGGCTAAAGAAGTTAATATCTCGAACCAACACCATCTCGTTATGTCCTTCATTAAAGATGGCACCATTAACGAGTTCTTCTAGAGATTGGTTGTAGCCACTGGTAAGAAACCGCATTGCTTCTGCTACGCGCTTGGGCGTTTTGAGGAGTCCTTCACGTTCGGGGTCTTCTCCGACACCCACCAGTAATGTCCTGACGGCATCCATCATTTGCTCCATGTCTTCCTCTTTAGGCTGGTGCAAATCTGGCTGCCGTCCATCATGGGTGTTGCGATCTGGTCTGGAGTTGATGGTTTCTGCCAAGTCAGGAATCAAAGGAGATTGAAAGCAATCGGAACCGTTGGAACTAGCAATAGTCATGGTGTAGGTTTTGATTAGAGTTTGAATTAGTTATGAGGCAGAAGGCAGAAGGCAGAAGGCAGAAGGCAGAAGTTAGTAGTTATATCTCTCCCTACTCCCTCATCTCCCTCATCTCCCTCATCTGCCCCAACTCCCCACTTAGAGAGCGCCAGCACTGGGCATCAGAGTCAATTCATCAATGACCGCCTGCTGTGGTAGTAGGGCGGTATAGAAAATTGACTGAGCAACAATTTCTGGGGTTAACATTTTTGAACGGTCAAGATTGACATGGACAGTTTCTGTATCCCATAGTTCGGTATTGACGGCACCAGGACAAATGGCGGTGACGCGAATGCCGTGGGGGCGTTCTTCTTGGGCTAAGGTTTGAGAAAGGGCTACAATACCAGCTTTGCTGACGCTGTATGCTCCCCAACCGGGAAAGGGTTGCTTGGCGGCAATGGAAGCAACATTGATAATTGTGCCTGTGCCTCGATCGCGCATTCCGGGCAAAATTCCCATAATGCACTGAAACACACTGGTAAGATTTAAGTTAATTACTTGCTGCCAGTCCTCTAAGGGGGTTTCGCTTAAAGTGGCTGTGTATGCTATGCCTGCATTGTTTACCAGAATATCTATATCCCCAAAATCCAGGGCGATCGCCTGTATCTTTTTCTCTACTTGAGTTACATCAGCTAGGTCTACGGCATAAGCTTTGGCTTCTACCCCTGTGTGCTTTGCTGCTTCTGCAACCGCCTCTAATTTATTTAAAGTGCGGCTGACTAGGGCGACATCAACTCCCGCTTTCGCAAAGGCTAAAGCTGTTGCTTTCCCAATTCCACTACTCGCCCCAGTAATTAAGGCGCGTTGTTTCTGCTTGAAACTCATGCTCTCTCCCAATTGTTTTGGCAGTTCCGAAGGCTGCTTGCCACCCAATTATGAAAATCTATTGGGTTGCATAGATTAAATTAACCTTAAATTGTGATAATTTTTTTCCGATAACCGCTACAATGCCTTGTCAATATAGGTATTTTTACCTGTTAAATGTCCCTCTAGGGAATATAACGAATATTTGCCTAGGAACTCAGGTCATTCACTCAAAGTTTATTACTGAATACTTCACAAACCACTCATTAAGTTGAGTTGATTTGCCGAAAATGCAAATGCCTATGGCTGAGAAGATTGTTAAAAATCTTTAAGCGCCATAGGCAATTATAGCATTGCTATTGAGCTAATCAATCATCTTCCAGTGTAGTTAGTGAGCAACTTCAGTAAAAACGCCTATTTTGCGGAATTTCTCATAGCGCAGTTGCCGTCGTTCTTGAGATGTAAGTTGATTGAGTTCGTCCAAACTCTCTAATAGGGCTTGCTTGAGAGTTGTAGCAGCTTTTAAGGGGTCAGCATGAGCGCCACCGATGGGTTCAGGTAATATGTGGTCGATAATACCCAGGTTTTTCAGGTCGTGGGAAATAATTTTTAAGGCAACAGCAGCTTGTGGGGCTTTAGCAGAATCTTTCCACAAAATGGCAGCACAGCCTTCAGGACTAATAACGGTATAAACGGCGTGTTCAAACATCAACAGGCGATCGCCGATACCGATACCTAGTGCGCCACCAGAACTGGCTTCACCAATAACTGTGCAGATAATAGGCACATCCAGGCAAAACATCTCTCGCAAATTATAGGCGATCGCTTCGCCTGCTCCTTGGTTTTCTGCTGCTACTGTAGCCAAAGCACCAGGTGTATCAATAAAGGTTAAAATCGGCATACCAAATTTGTTGGCATGTTCCATCAACCGCAGTGCCTTACGATAGCCACCTGGGGCAGCCATACCGAAGTTACGAGCAATATTATCCTTGGTATCGCGTCCTTTTTGTTGACCTAACATTACCACGGGTTGCCCACCCACACGACCAACACCACCCACTAAAGCCGGATCGTCACCACCATTGCGATCGCCATGTAACTCCATCCATTCATCACTAATTGCCTGAATGTAGTCGAGAGTACTAGGGCGGCGAGGATGACGAGCGACTTGCAGTCGTTGGAACGGTGATAAACTACTGAAAATTTCCTCACGCAGTTGCATGGCGCGTGCTTCTAGTTGCTTAATTTGACCAGATACATCGACACCATTTTCTTCTGCAAGTTGCCGAATCTGATCGATTCGAGATGCCAATTCTGCTAGCGGCTTTTCAAAATCTAACAATAGCGGTTTGCGCTCAGTAGTTGCCATAGTTAGGGATTAGGGATTAGGGATTGGGGAACTCGGGGCACCCTCTGGGGATTAGGGATAATGGGGATTAGGGATTGGGTATTAGGTACTGATGATAAGGGATTGGGCATAATTTATGAAGGGTTTAGCAATTAGCGATTATGAATTTTAGATTGGGGGCAATGCGAATTATATCCTAGTCCTTAGTCCCCAGTCCCCAGTCACTAGTCCCCAGTTCCTAAACCAGCAGTGGTCTAAATCCGTGTTTCACCGATGCTTGACCAATTTGCTCCATTTTGTCTACGGTAATCTGATTGCGCCCCCAAGAAAAGTTCGTATGTAACTTCTCAAATTCAAGCAACATCGACTCCGCAAAACAAGCAAATAACTGGCGTGCTGGCACTTCCATATTGACGATTTTCATAATTTTCCAGTCAATATCTAGAGAATGCTCTACAATGCCACCATTTAGCACGTACACATCAGGGTGCTGAATTTTAGTAGCTAAATTTTTCGGATAGCCACCATCAATTAGCAAACAAGGTTTTTTCAGAACATTAGCATCTATTTCCACACCTTTAGGCATACTGGCAACCCACACTACAATATCAGCCTGAGGTAGTGCTTCATCTAAAGTCATGATTTTTCCTCGCCCGAGTTCGGCTTGTAACTCTGTGAGGCGTTCGTGGTTACGGGCTATTAGCAAGAGTTCCTTGACATCTGTTCTAGCATCTAACCAGCGTGTGACTGCACTGCCAATATCCCCAGTTGCCCCACATATAGCAACCGTTGCGTTCTTTAAATCAATTCCTATTTTTTTGGAAGCTTGTTCCACCTGCCGACAAATAATGTAAGCAGTATGCGTGTTTCCTGTGGTGAAACGTTCAAACTCTAGTTTGATGTTGCGGACTTGGCTAAACTGCTCTAATTTAAAGTTTTCAAAAATAATTGAAGAAAACCCTCCGAGAGCAGTGATGTTGATACCATGCTTTTGAGCATGGGCCATGGCGTTGAGGATTTTACGTGTTGCCGCCTTGATGCGTCGATTAGCAAGCATCTCAGGCAAAAAGCAAGATTCTACATACCGTCCTTCAATTGTCTGTCCAGTAACACTGGTAACGGTAATGTTATCGACAATTTGTGGCGGGGCGCTGCACCAAAAATCTAGCCCTTGATCGGCATATTCTGGGTAGCCTAATTCTTGAGCTACCGCTTGAGCGTGTTCTAAACTTGTCAGATGTCCAATTAGACCAAACATGTAGTGATGTGTTAGGCGTGTGCCTCGTTAAAAGCGTGTAATTAGTAGTTAGAAGGGGTGCAAGGCCGCAGCGCCCATACAGGAGTGAGGAGTAATACTCATAACTTCTCACTCCTAATTTTTTAGGCAGCTGTAAGTCCGTAAGCTGATAAGCGCATGATATCTCTAGTTGTGAAGCCAATATTACTCAATGCTTCTCCGTATTGAATCATGAAGTCTTCAACTAAAGCATCTTTTTCCATTGCTAAAGTTTGGGCATCGTCTGCTACTTCATTGAGCATTTTCCAAACAATAGGCAGGTTTTGGCGATTTGCCTCCTCTAGCTCAGCTTTGGATTCAGCAAAATTTTCTTTCAACCAAACTTCTCCAAAGTTCAGATGACTATACTCATCTTTGACAACTCCCTCAGTAATTTTGCGAGCAAAATCATCGGCAACGGGGATATAGATGTTGTATGCTGCTATGGCAAAACATTCAATAATCAAAGATTGAATTAACAAACAAGTGACGACTTTACCTTCTGCTGCTGCTTTTTGGAAATTTCCATGTAATCCAGCAAAAAACTCCTTGGCAAATGGCAGATCCGGTTCTACTTGAAGATTGCGCCCACAGGCTTCAAAGCCTTTTTTGTGGCGACTTTCCATCTTAGATAAGCGAATCAATGTCTCTTGATGTGCCGGCAGCAGTTCGGCCAGTTTGATGTAATTCTCGTGGGCTTCTTGTTCCCCTTCAATCACGATCGCATTTATACGGCTGTAAGCATCTTTGTATTTTTCACTTTTAAAATCAATTTCCAATTCGGCTGCAAACTGCTGCATGGTATGTTTACTCCTGTAAACCTGAATCATTTGATACCAGAACTTAATTTACCTTAGGAATTTAAGGTTACAAGCACTGTGATTTAATTTAACTTAACAAGTTCCTATGTTATAGATTAGCTGTTGCTGGGGGCGATGCTCTAGTACTAGAGAAATAAATGCTTTGAAGCTCAACTCATGTCTCAAGAAAACTGGAATCTCAAATCAGCCAATTTTTTCAGCCTAGGAGTCCTACTGCTAGGAGCATTTATTGTCTTGTTACCATTGTTTGTGGTATTCATCACCTCTTTTGCACCTCCAGGAACCGCCTTAAAAGTTTTTCCCCAAAATAATTGGTCTTTAGCTAATTACCGCGATGCATGGCAGCGAGGTAAATTTCTGCTGGCGTTTGCTAATTCTACCTTAGTGGCGATCGCTGTGACTGCCTTTCAAATGGTCACTTCAGCATTGGCAGGTTACGCCCTAGCACGGCTGAAATTTCGCGGTAAGCAAGCGCTGCTACTAGTCGTCTTGGCAACTTTGGTCATTCCCTTTCAGTTGTTGGTAATACCGATTTTTTTGGTGCTGAAGTGGGGACACCTGATAAATACCTACGGGGCGCTAATTTTACCAACCGCTGTCAACGGCTTTGGTATTTTCTTGTTACGTCAGTATTTCCAGACAATTCCTGTGGAGTTGGAAGAAGCCGCAACCATAGATGGGGCGAACCGACTGCAAATTTTGTGGCAGGTGATGTTACCTTTAGCACGTCCAGCTTTGGTGACGCTGTTTCTGTTCACCTTTATTGCGGAATGGAACGATTTATTTAAGCCTTTGGTGTTCACAACCCGACCAGAATTAAGAACGGTGCAGCTGGCATTGGCAGAATTTCAAGAACAATTTACGAATAATTGGCCCTTGATGATGGCAGCAGTAACAATTGCCACGGTTCCGGTAATGGTATTATTTCTTATCGGTCAGCGTCAGTTTATTCGCGGTATTGCGGCTACGGGTATTAAGAATTAGCGAACAGTAGAGGCAATAATTTGTAACTTTTATGTTGGTAACTACCTACCAAATTCAGTAGATAATATCCAAACCATCTGGATGCGTAGGACGCAGTATTTGGCCCAGGTATCGTTAACCTTGCAACGCGAGTAATCAACACTCAAGGGAAGTAACAAGTTAATAAAGATGTGGTGAAGGTAGGGTTTGGTCTGTAAATTGTCCAAATAGGCTTGAGAGTATAAAAGTTAGGGAGGTATCAATTACTCAACCCTTTTGAATAAAGAAAGGTTAGCAATTGAACTCGTGAAAACCTTGAGAATTTAAGTCAAAAAGTATAAAGCTTTGTTAAAGCTGCGTAATTCTTACAAGCCAGACTGAGTAATCAATTAAGTGTGAATTGGAGGAAGCTTTAGAAGTTTAATTCTTTAGTCATCCTCTAGTTTCTATATTCTTTAGTTCCCAGAATTGACTCATAGAATTCACGTTAATTCGTAGATTACATATCAGTTCATACAACTATCAGTCTGCAAGGAAAGAAAAACTCATGGAATCTCAAACAGCACAACAGTTGACAAATGATATTCAAACCGAATCAAGTGAAAGCGTAAAGAACTCTCAGGTGAGTGTTGCGATCGCAAGTGACGCAAGTAACGCAACAGACGGTTTATCAGAAGATAATTCTTTAGATTTGGAAGGCAGTATCGACACCGATGCTGCTGGGCTACCCAAAAACAAGAAGCTAAAGGATTGTTGGTATGATGCGGACGGTAATAGAATATGTAGGTAAGTTTTAAAAATATTGTCAACTTAATAGCTATTTTCTCTATCAATTGAGAAAGTAGCAATTAAACTAAAAAGCTCATGCTCTTCTTATAAATCATCTGAAATTATGTCCTATTTTCCAATAAACCAGCTTTTTAGGAGTTAATGTTGGCAATATCTTTATTAAAAGAAGAGCCATTTCTAATCAAGTAGAATACAGGTTTCCGTAGGGGCATAACAATGTTGTGCCCCTATTATGTATTTTTCCCAGATGAAAATAATTAAATTTTATAAAGAGTGATACAGAGATTACCAATTTAAATGTACTCTTGTTTAAATTGTTACAGCTTTACTGCTGTGCAGCAACTATCACTTTTGACGAAAGGTGCAATATATAGTATGAGTAATCTTTTGTTCTGGGTTAAAGGTTTAGGAGTTGCAACAGTTAGTGCAATAGCTTTTTCTGGAAACTCTGCTATTGCTCTAATTAATCAGGATGCTATTTTACTTAATCATCTGAATACATCTAACTCCAACAGTGTACTGGAAAATCGCAATACATCAGGAGACAAAGTTTTAGAAATTAATTCCAATACCAACATAAACCGAACTCAAATTCAAGATAAAAATTCTGTTGAAAAGCAAGAAGCTCAGAATCTTTTAAGACAAATCCCAAGTAAAAAGATATTACTTGCGGATTGCTGGATTGATGAGGATGGGAATTTGAAATGTAAGTAAGTCGTAGCAGTATTGTCAAATTAACGGCTATAGTCTTAATTTGTTGAAAATAGATGTAAAAACCTAACATAAAAAACTAATTATTTTATTAGTAGTTTTATTGAAATTTATCTTTATTCTCAACAAACAGATTATTCATCAGTAAATTGACAATACTATTTCTAATTATTGTCACTTTTAATTGCGTGTAAGATAATTTTTTAAAGGACACAATAATCTTGTGCAGCTGTGTATTGTTTGGAACCGAGAATGTTATAAACTTTGGTAGAAAGAGAAACTTAGATTACTTAATTTAGATGTAGTCTATCTAATTTAGATGTAGTCTATCTAATTTAGATTCAGTATCAAAGTTTTCCAGCAACTAGTACTTCTCTTAAGTAGTGCAATATCCAGCATGAGTACTCTTGGGGTTTGGTTTAAAAGTTTAGGATTTGCAGTAGGTGGTGCAATAGCTTTCTCTATAAACTCCGCTATTGCCCAAATCGCCCCAGATGGTACTCTGCTTAATAATTCTCAAGTTACAATACAGGGTAATTTCACAATTATAGAAGGTGGAACTCAATCTGGAAGTAATCTGTTCCACAGTTTTAAAGAGTTTTCTTTACTTACTGGGAGTACAGCTGAGTTTAATAACGCTCCTGATATTCAGAACATTATTAGCCGCGTGACGGGTAAATCCATTTCTCACATTGATGGTGTCTTGAAAACTCATGGTACAGCAAACCTATTTTTGATTAATCCTAATGGGATTATTTTTGGTTCCAATGCTTCTTTAGACATCGGTGGTTCATTTGTCGCGAGTACAGCGAGTAGTTTGAACTTTGCTGATGGTACTAAGTTTAGTGCTACAGATCCTCAAGTCACACCCCTGTTAACAGTTAGTGTTCCCGTTGGCTTACAATTCGGAGCAACTGCGGCTCCTATCCGCAATCAATCTCAAGCAAGAGTAAGTGGTGTATCTAACCCTGTTGGTCTACGAGTGAAGCCAAACAAAACTTTGGCACTTGTAGGTGGTGATATAACGCTGGAAGGCGGCAATTTAACAGCAGCGTCGGGAAGAATAGAGCTAGGAAGTGTTGCTACTAATAGTCTGGTCAGTCTCAAACCAATCAACCAAGGCTGGTTTTTGGGATATGAAAATGTCCAAAATTTCCAAAATATTCAACTTATCCAGCGAACTTTTAACGGTATTAGTATTTCATCTCAAGTAGATGCAAGCAACAGAGATGGTAGTGGAGGCAATATTCAGGTGCAGGGTAACACTGTTGAATTAAAGGGTTATCCTGTTCGTTTAAGGACTCAAACTACAGGTGCAAAAGATGGTGGAGACTTAACAATTAATGCTAGAAAATTAATTGTTCGGGATGGTGCAGCAGTATCTACTGTCACAAGAGGTGAGGGTAATGGAGGAAAGTTAACTATAAACGCCTATGAGTCAGTAGAGGTGATTGGTAACTTTACTATATCAAATATAGATATTATACCTAGTGGATTATTGAGTTCAACAACTGTTGCCGGAAAAGCGGGTGAAATAAACATCAACACTAGCAGGTTGCGTATTCAAGATGGGGGACAAATAGCAACAGACTCTACTGCATCTGCATCTGTTGATAACTCACAAATAATAGCAGGTAAAGGAGCAGGAGGAAATTTAACTGTGAATGCCTCCGAGTCGGTAGAACTAATTGGAACTTCAAAAAATACAAATGTTACCAGCGGCTTGATTGCTTTGACTAACACTTCTGGAGATGCTGGAAAAGTGACAGTCAACACAGGTAAATTAATTATTCGGGATGGAGCGGAAATCACTGTAAGCAGCCAATCGAGCAAGTTTTTTTTCTACCCACAGGGTACAGCTAATATAGGCAAAGCAGGCGATATCAATGTAACTGCTCGCTCTATCCAGCTAGAAAACAAAGGAAAACTCACCTCTAATAGTGAGTCTGGTCAGGGGGGGAATATTACACTACAGGTGCGAGACTTATTATCGATGCGCCGTAATAGTCAAATATCAACTAATTCAGGTAAGTCAGGAACTGGTGGGAATGGCGGTAATATCAAAATTGATGCACCTAATGGTTTAATATTCGCGGTTCCTTTGAACAATAGCGATATTACAGCCAATGCTTTTTTTGGCTCTGGTGGTCAGATTACAATCAATGCTAATAGTCTATTTGGGTTTGTGCAGCGCGATCGCGCAGACTTGGTAAAGCTATTAAACACCGAAAAACCAGAGGAACTCAACCCCAGTAGAGTACCAACCAATGACATCACGGCGTTTTCTCAGGAAAACCCTTCATTAAGTGGCTCGGTAGAAATTAACTCACCAGATGTTGACCCCAGTAAAAGTTTAGTAGAACTACCCGCTGATGTAGTTGATGCTTCGCGGCAAATTGTCGCTGGCTGTAATGCTGGAAAAACAGCGAGGGCTTCATTTACTACTACAGGGCGTGGAGGAATAGAATCTAGTCCCACAGATCCATTGATGAGTGATGCGGTGCTAGCAGATTGGATCTCACCAGAGGCGCAGGATAAGAATCGTGCCGATGGTCTACAGAATAGAGTAATGATGCAGCAGCAGAAGCCTGCACAAGTAATATCGCAGAAAGTTAAGTCTATGACTGCTTCTACTCAAATTGTAGAAGCTCAAGGGTGGGTGGTGGATAGCAATGATGACGTGGTTCTGGTTGCCCAAGCACCCACTGTAATACCCCATAGACCAGCACTAAATCCTGCATCCTGTGCGTTAAGAAGTAGGGAGTAGGGGAGATGAGGGCAGAGCAAACGCATTGCTTGGCGGGAACTTCAGTTTAATCTCCACTTCAACTGAATTCTTAGACCGCGTTGCTTGCCTAGTCTGGGGCTACTCCAAAGGATTATATCTCATGAGGATTGATAAACTAGTAGGTACGGAACCTGGAGGTCAAGGACTTATGCTTAAAGACTCCTTAATTATTAGTGCATCTCCTGAAATCATGGGTGGTACTCCAGTTTTTGTTGGTACTAGGGTTCCTGTACAGACACTTCTGGACTATCTGAAAGCGGGAGAGTCGATTGACGACTTTTTGGATGGATTTCCGACTGTTACCAGAGAGCAGGTCATCGCCTTGCTAGAAGAGGCAGAAAAGCAGCTTGTTGGCATGGAAGCATGAAGCTCCTTTTGGATGAGTGCATCGATCGCAAACTAGCGAGATTCGAGTAAACTCACGGACTTCACTAAAAAAACTACTGACTACTGACAACTGACCTCAGAGGATGTTTGAAAAGTCCTATTGTCGGTATCAAAAGTTTTAGATCCCCCTAAATCCCCCTTAAAAAGCAGGACTGTTTCATTCTCGAAAGAAAAATGGTTGAATCAGAATGAGAACAGTATTGAATCAGGGTGCTAATGGCTAGCAGCTTAATCACAGAACTCAAAAAAGTCCCAGATTTCCGGACTCAACAGGGTCAAAGATATCCATTATGGCTGGTGTTGTTGTTTGTAATCATGGGAACAATGAGCGGATGTAAAGGATATCGAAGTTTAGGAGATTTTGTCAAACGGCATAAAGACTCGCTAGTAGAAGTACTGTGCATACCGATATCAAGAGTTCCCTCATATTCAACAATTCGACGTG
>LXQD01000332.1 GCA_003326215.1 Nostoc minutum NIES-26
CTTGTAATGCTTCGTAGATGCTTGGCCACTTACGTCTAAATGCTGGTGATAGCGATAAATCTGCCAAACTGTATGCGTTCCGAGTCAGCAATACTGCATCCATTAATTCAAATGTTGCATCATGCGCTCTTCCTAAATAACTGTACGCTGCTTGACGAAACTCCTCTAATTTGGCACGGTTCATATTGGCAGATGAGAATTGGTGGTTCTTTTCTCAGCTTCTGCTAATAGGGGGCCTGTGTTCAAGCACACCCCTTATTTTTTCGTCGTCACACCGCGAACTAGTCTAAACTCCAGAACTCTTAACTCCTCTGCCAAATTTTAATCGTTTTATCCAAACTGCCACTTACCAACATCTCGCCTGAAGCTGTGAAGGCTAATGCTGTAACTATATTGCTATGACCTGTAAAGGTAGCCAGCAGTTCTCCTGTCTCTAAATGCCACAATTTAATAGTTTTATCAGCACTGGCACTGGCGATAACTTGCTCATCGGGACTTAGGGCGATCGCATAGACTCTATCTGTATGTCCCTTGAGAGTGCGAATTAATCTCCCAGTTCCCAAATACCAAATTTTAATTGTGCAATCCCAGCTACCACTAACTAGCAGTTGGTCGTCTGCACTCATCGCCAGCGAACTAACAATGTGAGAATGACCCATGAGAGTATGCAATGGTTGGGCATCCTTTAAATTCTTGGTCTTTGTTTGGGGAGGATTATGCCAGACTTTGATTTTGCGGTAACTACCTGTCACCAAAGTTTGGCCATTTCGACTCAAAACTAGGGAATGAGCAGCTGTATCATCTAGGGAAAGAGCGATCGCTACCTGACGGCGCATCAAATCCCAAAATAGAATTTTTCTGTCATCTCCACCAGTTGCGATCATCCGTCCATCTGGGGTAAAGGCGACGCAACGCACCATACCGTTATGCTTGTGCAGGATATCTATCAGGTCTAGTGCGCCTACGTGCCAAATTTTAATTGTCGAGTCTGCACCAGCACTGACTAAAGTCTGTCCATCTGCACTAAAAGCCAGAGAATTAACTTCATCTACTAGCCCGGAGACTACCCAAGGATACTCTGACAATGTATCGATTAATTCACCCTTGGTTAAATCCCATAGCTTCGTTTCTCCACGACTGCCACTTGCCAATATGGGCGATGTTTTGCCATTCTGATACCTAGAACTAAAGGCAAGGCAATTAATTCCTCTAGTGTGACCTTTCAAAGTCTGCCAACATTCCCAATCACCGATTATTTCCTTGCGGGGATGTTCTGGTGGCAAAGTCTGAATCGTCTCTGCCATCATTTTCTCATCAACTAATAGCAATGCATCTTTTTTAGCAATTTTTTTAGTACTAAATGATTCTAAATACCAACTCAATCCCCCTGCATATAATAAGTTACTTGGGCTGACATACAGTTTTGGCTCGATCGATTCAATTTGATTAGTTGGTAAAAATCCAGTGATTACTGCATGTTTTTCGTATCCTAGTTTGCCATTAGATGGATAAAACAAACATAGAAAAATTAATACTTGATGATTTCTTAAATCTTCTTGAGTAATTGACCACCTAATTTTATCTTTCTTAATACCATTAAAACTTTCTCCATCAGCCACATAAACTTGAATACTTACCTTTGGATCGTCTACAAGCAAATAAGTAAATTTACTTTCGCCTCGCAAATTGCCCTCGTCATCTAAAACAATGTTTTGCAACGTGTCTTGTGGCAACTTTTTCACCAACTTGCCCAGACGTTCAGCCATGACTCGCTCAACAATTTGTTCTCGCAACAAATAATCTTCTGCTTGCTGCTGGAAATATTTGGGAAAAGGGATTACCCAGTCAGGAGGTTCTGGATATTCAGGTGGTATCGGCGGCGGATTTTTAGCGAGAATTGCAGCTTGTTGGCGAGAATAATCGAGGATTCTTGCCAAAGGCTCGCCCCAAAATCCCATAATTTCACTGTGGCAACCTTTAACTTGACTTTCCAGCAAAGAGAGGTCGTAAGTCTTAGGTTTTTTTACACGTTGAAGGAAGTCAGCTTGTTGAGCTTTGAGTAAGCTAATCCAATCCATCTGCATTCCAGCGGCACAATCTTGCATACCTACGGTAAGCTATACCAACGTAATTACTCAAGTTTATAATCTATAGTTAATTAAAAATTCAGTGATAATCGCAGTCTAATAGAACACATTTAAGAAACTGTATTCATGGTCAGCATTCAACTATACAGCATTCAAACAGTTTATTGAATCGTCTGATTGAGGTATAGAGAATTAACTGATGTCAGTCAATTCTAACTAACCTAGAGAAGGAGATACTGTTTCTGGGGAAACAGTTCTATCAGCGAATTACCCTCCGGGTGATGGTTCTTTGTCGCTACCGCTTCACTAACTCGCTAACGAAAGAGTTCAACGAGCAGAACTACGCGCTCAAATCCTGGCAGAACATCTAAAATCTCTCGGTGTAGATCCAAATTCTTTAGTTTAGAATGTGCTTCTGAGTGAATGATGGCGATCGCAAGCTATGACAGCTAAGGCACTAGCGTAAAAAACTAATGAACGAGTATCAAAGACTCGCTCACGAGTATCAAAGACTCTCGCGCGAGTATCAAAGATTCGCTCACGAGTATCAAAGACTCTCGCACGAGTATTAAAGACTCGCTCACGAATATCAAAGACTCTCGTGCGAGTATCAAAGACTCGCTCACGAGTATCAAAGACTCTCGCACGAGTATTAAAGACTCGCTCACGAGTATCAAAGACTCCTGGATGAGTCAGCTTAACTCAAAATAGACGGATAGCTGATGCCAATTCTTTAAAATAGGCGACAGCTGCCAACCTGGAGGACAAAGGTTTAACGCTCGTTCATAATGCTTCAGTGCCTTATCGACTTCACCAACTAGGCTCTCAGAATAACCTATATACTTGAGAACGCGATAGTCTTCAGTAATTTCTAAGGTTGATTTACACAGTTGCATCGCTTCTCTGTAACGGCTTTGAAGCGAATAGTGATTTGCCAAACTGCTTGCTATTTCTGCGGCTTTTTTTTCTTCCTTGCCCAACAACGCCAACCGATGAATTTCTAACTGTTGTTCCTCAATTGCTGTTTTTGCTTCTTCCCACCAAAGGCGATACAACACCTCAGCCGCTTGCTTATACAAAGCCTCCCCATCTGACCGTATCTGCACAGGTAAAATGCGCGGCACTCGTAATGCCTCATCATGGCTCACTTCCAACAGTCCCAACGCCACTGCCCGACTAATATAATGTTCCAGTTCCAAATTGGCGATGGTGTCACAAACTGCGGCTAAAGCTGACCTCGGCACTGGTAACTCAAACACCAAACCCCGTGACAACATCTCCCGCATAGTTGTATCCATCTGTTCCACCAGCGCCTCTGCCAAAACTTGCTCTCGCAACTCCACTGGATCCGCTGCTAACCGATTCAGAATTGCCGCTTGGTCAACTGTTGTATTTTGCAGAATCTTATCCAACCATTCCAGCAAGCGGGGATTCCCATCTGCTAACTTCTGCGCCTGTGATTTTAACGCCTCATCTACCTGAGATTTAGCACTGAAGGCAGTGAGGCGATTAAACTTTTTTTGCAAATCTGCGCCTTGCAGTGCATCCAACGGCTGCTTGTAGAAATACTGCAACTGGGTAAATTCAAAATCGTAACGGCAGGTAATGATTACGCGGTGGGAAGTGAAATTGTCTCTAATTGCCCAAACTAAAGCAGTCAAAACCTCTGCTGCTTCTGATTGCAGACGACCTAACCCCCCTTCCCTAGCAGGGAATGGGGGAACTTGACTCCCCTCTCCGCCTCGGAGAGGGGTTGGGGGAGAGGTTTCTAAATTCACTTCAAAGTCATCCAGCACCAACAAAAATGGCTTTGCTTCCTCATGCAATTGCTGGAAAACTCGCCTCAGCCGAAATCTCAATTCTTCATCGTAATTTTGTAGGCTTTTGCGTTGTTCTTTGTCATCCAACTTTTCAGCCAAGCGACTCACCAAATTAGCTTCATCAATTCTCCCCACCCAGACAACGCGCTCAAAATTCGGCAGTCTGTCGCACAGTCTAGCTGCTAAACTACTTTTACCCAAACCGCCCATGCCATGAATCAACACCCCAACTTCATTGGTTGATTGACTCAGAATTCTTAAACAATTTTGCAACTGACGACGACCAACAAAACTCTCCCGCGTCGGGACTTTCACCTTACCCACAGGATCTAAAAACTGGGTAGCAACAGAAGGCGTTGGTGCTGGTTTCCGTCCACGAGTCCGCAAGGGTGTAACTAATGAACCTGGTAAATTGCTTGCTGCATACAGCCGCAATAAATGCCAATCCCGCGCTTTGTTCTTAATTAATGCTTGGTAGGTACAAGCAACAGCCTCAGCGGTTTGCTTTCCGGCTGATAATTCCTGATATAGTGCGGCAGCTGCGGCTGTTGCATCAGAATCTAAAACCTTTTGACCCCAACCCAAAACCGCTTTTGCACACGATTTCAGCAATTCTTCTGCCATTGACGGCACAGAACCCGAATTGCCAGCTTGCCCAGTGCGACAACCAGAGAGGAAGATGAGTTTAGGCAGTCGAAATTGTAATTCTTGGGCGATATCAAAAGCACTAGCATGGTACCCAGCGCACGGGAACCACTGCCGGAATACGCTGCACCAAAAAACTAACGCCATCGTGCAGCACTTCCCAAGGCAGATGGTGTAGGGACGCGATTAATCGCGTCCCTACAGCTAAAACAATCCCCTCACGCCGATACTTATCTAGCAAGGGTTGCAGCCAGCGATCGCTCCCATCCAACCAGTCATACAACCGCCGTCCTGTTACCGTATAATCCTCTGGGAAAAACGAAACATAATAATCTCTTTCCGCCAACTGAATCAAATCGGCGATTTCTGACAAAGAGAGCGATCGCTTTTGATACTCATTTGGATTATCAATAAAGTAACGTAGCTCTACGTAATTTTCGGCAATTAGCTTGAGGTCAAGGTGGAGCGTTTGCACGTTCTGAATCCTGAGGCTTCAGTATTTACCCCAAGTTTATCACCGCCGATTCCGCAGACGCGATTAATCGCGTCTCTACGGTTCTAAAATTTGGCGAATTTCTTCCAGAGTTGCATCTTGCAAAAGGAGTCGTTTGCCATTGCGCCCGACAATCAACACCTTTTCAATTCTTTTACCAGACTGTTTAGCTTTATACTCTTGATACCACTTGCGAATTTGTTCAGCAATGGCGATCGTTCCCCCGACAATACCAACAATGGTAGCAACAGTTGCAACTACTCCCTCTCTTAGCGGTGCATCTGAACTAAATTTATAGTTACCTGATAAACCAGGAATTTCCAAAAGCGCCTCTGTTGCAGCAATTGCATCTTCACCCTCAATCGCCAACCGAATTTCTGCCATAGTTTACCTGCAAGTTATGTCTAATTCAGGCTTATTTTCCACAATACTTAACAGCGATCGCGTTTATCAGCGGTTAATTATTCATTATTAATAGCTGTAAAATTCTCTACTGCTCCCTCATCTCCCCACCCCCCCTTGGCGTTCACACTTAAAACCTCGATGCTGCCAAGCTTGCATATTCACCTCAGCAAGTCTTGTTACATTTGAGCATTGTGGCTGAATAAATTGACTTAAACCAGCCCAAAACAAGCTGCGCGTTATATCCAGTCCAGTTTTCAGACGAGATTCACGATTACCAGGAACGCCTTGCTCTTCAACAATATCTACCTCTACCCAAATGCCATGAGCGCCCAAGAGAATCTGTGCCATCCATTTGGCTCGTGGTAAATGAGTTAGTGAAGTAATCAACTTTACCTTATGTACTCCCCAACGCCGCAGAATCGGAATCCCGTAGTAAAAATTATCAAAGGTAGAATTCGCACAATTTTCTAACCAAACATTTTCCATATCTGCTGCTTCCCGCTGAAAAATTAGCCACATACAGGGATCTTGAGAACCATGAGAAATTAAAATTGGTGTTTGCGGATATTGTTTTGCTTTTTGGGCAACATAAATTTCTCGGCGAATACTACCACCAAGCACAAAAAAAGCATCTATTGGCTGGGAAAAAGCAAAAACTAGGGCTATAGTGGTGCAAATCAGCCAGATGCCAAAGATCAGGCATAAACCACAACCTACTTTTTGTAACAATTGCCACTGTTTACGGAAGTTTTCACTGTTAGGAATTGATGAAGTTTTGGTAAATTTATGTCTCATGACATGGTAGAAAAGGCTTGGTTAAATTATGGCGAAAAGACCTGCAATTAAGTCAGTGAAATGCTATCTTATAAAAATAATATTGGGTGCAAAGATGACACTGACAAAAGTGTCACATTATCGTTACAGTCAATTCCTAGTGACATATTAGACTGCCAAAAAACTGGCAATTGCAGCAATAATTGTTAATAAATTACTGCAAAATTTCAAAATAATTAAAAGGGGAAAAAATGAAGGGAACATAGCTGAGAATTGAGTATAAAAACTTAAAAATCTCTTAAAAGCCCGATCGCCTAAACTGTCAACAATACAAATTAACCCAGCTGATATACATGAACCAATCTGCGAAACGTTATTCGCCGCTCCAAATAGCCTTGATTGGTGGAGCGATCGCCACGACCGCCACCATGTCTGTATTTGGTCCAGCTTGGACTCGCTGCGTTCGTGCTGCCCTACAAGATAGTCCGAAGGCCTTAGTCGATCAAGTCTGGCAAGTGGTAAATCGTGAATATGTTGACGGCAGTTTTAATCAACAAGATTGGCAAGCAACTCGGCAAAGCCTGTTAAGCAAAAACTATTCTTCTAATGAAGAAGCTTATGTAGCTATTCGCGAAGCTTTACAAAAGTTGGGAGACCCTTACACTCGGTTCATGGATCCCAATCAATATCAAGCCCTGACAAGTCAAACATCTGGAGAAGTCTCTGGAATTGGCATTCGCATGGAAGTAAACGACAAAACCAAGCGGCTCACAGTTGTCGAAGCCATAGAGAATTCTCCAGCATTGAAAGCTGGAATCAAAGCAGGCGATGAAATTGTGGCAATTGATGGTAAATCCACTCTGGCGATGAAAGTGGACGATGCCTCCAAACTGATTCGCGGCAAAGCGGGTACTCCCATATCTTTGCGACTATCACGGTTGGGGAAAAATACTTTTAATCTTAGGCTAACACGGGCGACCATTGAAGTCCCAACAGTACGTTATACCCTTAAACAAGAAGGAAATCGACGCGTTGGCTATATTCGTTTGCGCGAGTTTAGTGCCCATGCTTCGGAACAAATGCGCCGAGCTATCCGGGATTTGAGTGGCAAGAAAGTTGATGCTTTTGTGCTAGATTTGCGTGGAAATCCTGGTGGTTTGTTGCAAGCGAGCATTGAAATTGCCCGTATGTGGTTGGATGATGGTGGGATTGTCCGCACGGTGAACCGTAGGGGAGACAGTGAAGATAGTAAAGCCAATCACACTGCCCTCACGAAACTTCCCTTAGCAGTACTGGTTGATGGTAATTCAGCTAGTGCTAGCGAAATTCTCACAGGGGCCCTCAAGGATAATAAGCGGGCAGTAGTCATTGGTGGTCAAACATTTGGTAAAGCTCTGGTACAGTCAGTTCATGAACTGTCAGATGGGTCAGGTTTAGCCGTCACCATTGCCCACTACTTCACCCCCGCTGGCACAGATATTAACCATAAGGGAATCACTCCAAATATCAAGATAGATTTGACAGAGGCACAAGAACGCCAACTGGCATCTAATCCAGATCTACTCGGCACTCGAAGCGATCCACAATATGCCCGCGCGATTGCAGTTCTATCGAATAACAACTTCGCCCAGTCTCTAGTAAATCAACCCAGCCAATCCATGAGTGTTAGCGCCAGTGACTTGAAATTTTAAATTGACGCTAGCGTGTACCAGTAATTTATTACCAGGTGTTCGTGTATCAGTGTTAAAAAGGATGAAGGCTAAAAGATGAAATTTTATACTTCGTCCTTAACACTTCTATGAATTATCAGCCAGTTAATACAACCACCGATACCAGCTTCTTGCCAATGATATCGGTGGTTGTTCCTATTTATAACGGTGAGGCAGACTTACCAGAATTAATTAGTTGTCTATTGTCTCAAACTTATCCAAAAGATCGGGTGGAGTACTTACTTGTGGATAATAACAGTAGCGATCGCACTCTCACCGCTCTCAAAACAACTGCCGAAAATTGCCCAATTACAATTCGTCCTTTGAGCGAAAATCAAATTCAAAGTTCCTACGCTGCTCGTAATACTGGTATTCGCGCCGCTAAAAGCGAAATTATCGTTTTTACCGATGCTGATTGCCGTCCGCAACCACAATGGTTAACCTCATTAATCCAGCCTTTTGCCCAGCCAAATGTGGTAATTGTCGCTGGTGAAATTGTTGCACTACCGGGCAACACTCTGCTAGAACAATATGCAAACAGCCAAGAAACTTTATCGCAAAAGCATACTCTTGCCCATTCTTTTTGTGCCTATGGTCAAACTGCTAATTTAGCGATTCGTCGCATCGCCTTAGAAAAAGCAGGTTTATTTCGCCCTCATCTGACAACTGGCGGTGATGCAGACATTTGCTGGCGGATTCTGCGGCAAAACATCGGGCGTTTGGAATTTGCCCCAGAAGCGATTGTCCAGCACCGCCACCGCACTACACTCAAAGAATTAGAAAGCCAATGGCGGCGTTATGGACGCTCAAATCGCTATCTACATGAATTGCACGGTGTAGAGTTGATGCGAGAAATCACACCTACCGAATGCGGCTATCGCTTGGTACGTTGGTTATTAAAAGAAGTACTAAGAAACAGTGTAAAGGCGATCGCAGGTAAAGCAACAGTTTTAGATTTATTAAATACTCCCATTGGTTTGTTCACTGCCAGAGTGCGTTACACTGGGCAACGCGACGCTAAATTGCCAGAAAAAGCCAAAATAATTGAGCGGCTAACTACAACAGAGAACCACATCGACAAGTGAGATTTACTCGATAAATCGTCATTACATCAATTCTACTTTTATTAGAAGTACTCAAACGGGCTTGCTATAATACTAAGAAAAAACCCTTGAAAATAGGTAAATATCGTTATCTTCCTAATTTTCAAGGGCAGTAAAAACAAAATTTATTTCTACAATAAACCACTAATTCAGCAATATGTTTCTGCTTTGCTACTGGAAGTATATTAAGAAGCTAGTGCCACTTCCACCAATTGCTGCAATTCACCTTTCTGGTACAGTTCAATCAAGACATCCGAACCGCCAATGAATTCACCATCAATATACACTTGAGGAATTGTTGGCCAGCTGGAATATTCTTTAATGCCCTGACGAATTTCAGAGTCTGAGAGAACGTCAAACGTCTCAAAGGGAACTCCTAACGTATTGAGAATCTGCACGACGTTGTTGGAGAAACCACATTGAGGCATCAATTTGTTTCCCTTCATGAAAACAAAAATCTTGTTTTGTTGTACCAAGTTATCAATTTTTTCTTTGAGTTCTGGTGTCATAGTCTTTTTAGTTCCTATTCTGCATTCAAGAGTGAGGAGGAGCCATTTGCTTCACTTGGGGAAACACCAAGTGAGACAAGTGGCGTTGGGGAGTAGAAAGTTAGTAGTTAAGAGCGAGGAGTTATAAAATTAAACTCCTAACTCATAACTCTTAACTTTAGGAGGCAGTTGTTGCTTGCCATGCTTCGGGAGTATAGGTTTTTACAGCCAAGGCATGAATCGCTTCAGTTGACATGGCTTGCTGCAACGCACCATAAACTAACTGGTGTTGTTGCACCAGTCTTTTACCTGCAAACTGCGATGACACTACTGTCACCTGATAGTGGTCACCGCCACCAGTCAAGTCCTGCACCTGAACTTGGGCATCTGGCAGTCCCGCTTTGATCATTGCCTCAACCTGCTGCGGACTAATCATCGCAATTCCTGAAAAAACTTACTTTTCTATTATTAACAAATATAGAGCAGACAAATTTGTTTGAGGGGAGTTGGGAGGATGCGGGGACGCGGGGACAAGAAAGATAAGGAAGACAAGGCAGAGAAGTTGCAAGGAGGAGCCACTGCGTTGGATGGGTTCTCCAGCTTGAAGCAAGTGGCGTGGTTTCCCTCTGGGCGAACTTCGGAGAGACAAGGGAGATAATCTTTCACTTCTGCCTTCTGCCTTCTGCCTTCTGCCTCCTGCCTTCTGCCTCCTGCCTCCTGCCTCCTGACAACTGCTTATTTTTGGGATGAGGAAGATGAACCACTACCTTGTCTGGGATAGGGAGAGTCAACAAAACCTAGCTCAAATAACTGTTGATAAGCTTTCTTGCCTAAATCTCGTGTCGGATTTTGACTTTTGATAATTTGAATTAACAACGGTACGGCTAACTCTGACTGATTTTGTGCTCGATGTACCAGTGCTAGCTGATAGGTAGCTTCATCTCGCTTTTGGGCGGTTAATAGAGCCTTTTGACGCTGGGAATCGGAAACTCTATTGTCAATTCCCGAAAAGCTAGCGTTTAACTCTTGATAAAAATTAGATAGCTGGTTATAAACCTGACGTGCTTCTTGTAGTTTCTTGGCAGCTAGGGTATAGTTTTGGCCAGAAACAGCTTGATTGGCTTCTTTCATGAGGCGATCGCCACCCTCAATGCTCAACAAGCTATTATTTTGAGTTGTAGGACGTAGGTTATTGGGATTGTTGGGGTCAATAGGTTGTGGTTGATTAGTACCTGGTAGCTGTGGTACTTGAGCATTAGCAGATGATAGCAGACTGAGGACTGCTATGAGTGATAAGGAAGTGCAGCGAATCAAGGAACCGACAGCAGCAAAGTTCATGGGTAAATTAGTGTGACAAGTATATAAAAAAGGGATGGAAACTTCGGGTATCTTAACTCTGTTTTTGTCTTTAACAAAACAAAGCTACCTAGTTAAGTTTCTGTGATTTAGACTGAAAATCGGTTAAATTGAGTTCCCATTGTTCTGCATACTACTAAATCGCCCTTATGAACGATCGCGTTAATTCCTCTGATTTCTCAACCACAGGTGTACCAGCAAGCAGCTTAGGAGTAGTTTTACAACGCGGTGGTGAAGAATTGATTTTAAAAAAAGCTTTAGATCGTTTCACCATCCGCCCAGCTACCGATTTTCCTTCCCAACAATTATCTCAGGTTACTTGGGGCATTTGGCAGCGGAGTATTCCCCAAGCAAAACTAGAACTTTTCACGGTTGCACCCACCCAATTAGAGGAGGCGATGGCCCAAGCACGCGCTGCGCGCAATGTTGCTTTCGCCAGTCACGTTTACACAATCAAAGATAATCCTGGGACTTTCGTTTACCTAAATGACCAAATCACGATTCAATTTGCCTCTGAGGTAGACGCTGCTACGATTAATTCCATATCAACCGCATTCAGCTTAGCCCCAAATAAATTTGTCCTTGATATTCCTAATACTTTCGTGTTTCTAGTTAGCAAACAAGCAACCGAAAATCCCATCAAAATTACTAACCAGTTACAAGGACTCAAAGAAGTTTTAGCCGCTGAGCCTAATATTCTCGTACAAACTGAGTCACATTACAAACCCCGCGATTCTCTCTATGCCCAGCAATGGTATCTCAACCACAACGGCGGGAATCAGTTGATAGTGGGTTCCCATATCTCTGTGGAACAAGCTTGGGATGTTACTCGCGGTGTGCGTTCTGTGGTTGTGGCAGTGGTAGATGATTCCTTTGATTTGAACCATCCAGATTTTCAAGGTAGCGGCAAAGTTGTTGCCCCTAGAGACTTAAAACAAAAAGACTTCTTACCCTTGCCTGGTGAAAATGAAACTAGTCACGGGACAGCTTGTGCGGGGATAGCCTTGGCAGAAGAAAATGGTACGGGAATTGTCGGGGTTGCCCCTGGTTGTGCGTTGATGCCCATTCGGAGTACTGGGTTTTTGGATGACGAATCAATTGAGGAAATTTTCAACTGGGCTATAGAAAAGGGAGCCAGTGTGATTTCTTGTAGTTGGGGGGCTGCTGCTGTTTATTTCCCTCTGTCGTTGCGCCAAAAGGCTGCGATCGCCCGCGCCGCCACCAAAGGGCGCAATGGGAAAGGATGCGTAATTGTATTTGCTGCGGGCAATGCCAACCGCCCAGTTAACGGTACTATTAATGAGCAGAATTGGCCAGAAAACATCTTAAAAGGAAATGTAGATTGGTTAAGTGGTTTTTCGGTACATCCAGATATAATGGCGATCGCCGCTTCTACTAGCTTAAATAAGAAAGCTGCTTACAGTAATTGGGGAGCTAGTATTTCACTGTGTGCCCCTAGTAACAATGCCCCACCAGGAATGTCGTTTCAGGAAAAAGGCTATGTTTTTACACAACCTGCGATCGCCACTTCTCTTACGGGACTGGGAATGTTCACCACTGACCAATTGGGAACCGCAGGCTACGATACAGGTAACTTTACCAGCAACTTCGGCGGTACTTCCAGTGCTACACCTGTGGTTGCAGGCGTAGCAGCGCTAGTTTTATCAGCAAATCCTGACTTGACAGCCCAACAAGTCAAGCGTATTTTGCAAGAAACCGCTGATAAAATAGTGGACTCTGACCCCGACCCCCAACTGGGTTTGCGCGCAGGTACTTACGATGGTGACGGACATTCTCAGTGGTTTGGTTATGGTAAAGTCAATGCTGCCAGGGCTGTACAAGCAGCACTGCAACTACGAGGAGTAACATCAACTGCCACCAAACAAGTAACAGGAAAGAATAACACTCAACTAGCGATTCCAGATAATGAAAAACAGGGAATAAAGAGTGCGATCGCCATTTCTGAATCTGGTACAGTTAAAGATATTCAGATCGCAGTAAATATCACTCATGATTATTTAGGCGATTTAGAAATTTATTTAATAGCCCCTAACAATCAACAGGTATTGTTACAAAATCGGACTCTCGGACGTAGTACTAAATTACAAATAATTTACACAGTGCGATCGCACCCAATCCTCAAGCAGTTGTTATCTGTCTCAACCCAAGGACGCTGGCAGTTGTGGATAATCGATTACGCCCTGCAAGATGTGGGGAGATTGAATAACTGGGAATTAACTTTGGGTATTTAGTCCTCAATTTTGGATTTTGCATTATCTTATCTAAAGTTCGGTCGATTTGAGTTGCCGAATCTTTATGCAATAAGTCTAAACTCCAGTTAACTAGGAATAACTGACAAAATTAAGTGTTGGAAATTTCTGCAAATGCGTGAGTGCTAATTACTAATTCTTGATTGCTTAATTGTTGCAGCACCTTGGCTAAATCTTCTGTGAGGCGTTTGGCATTTTGTTTCACACTGCCATTTGTGTAATCTGCCACATTGATTGCATTTCCAATGTGAATGTTAACGTCTGTACCCCAGTTAGGATAAGGTTGACTGTAATTGATACCAATGGGTAGGATTTTAACTCCCAGTCCTGGTTGACTAAATTCAGCATTCAAAGACAGACGAGCAATTCCTGGCTTTAGAGGGTGAACTTCACCATCACGATAGATATTACCTTCTGGAAAAATGACCAGGGTTTTTCCTTGTTGAAGTAATTGAACTCCATGCCGCAGGGTAGTGATTGACGGGTGTTTAGAATTTACAGGAAAACCTCCTAAACGTCGAACAAACCAGCCTTGCAGTCCTTGGCATTCATCAATAGTTACCATAAAACGCAAATCTTTGCCGATCGCACAAGTAGTAGCAGTGTATGGTACTAGTAATGCATCCCAACGCGCTCGATGAGTAGGAGCAAGAATTAAAGGCCCTGTAGAAGGGATATTTTTTTGTCCGGTAATTCTAATTCGTCCAAAGAATAATGGTAAAAGGAGGTGACGACCTAATAAATACGCCAGAGGACTTAACCATGGAGAAACCCGCGATGTAGTATCAGCCACCTGATAATTTACTTGGGTAGGTGCTGGTGTTTCCTGGCAAGTATGGTCGGAAGAGTAAAATTGCATGATGATGGTAGCTGCTGGTTGTCCGGAAGAATAACAAAATCTTTATTAGTTACACCGTAGATTTTCTTTCATGAGTTGTGTCGTAGGTATTGGACAGTTTCGCCTCTGTCTGTTGCTTTTTCTGATGCCGCCGAGTAGCAAACCAAGCTTGTAACTGCTGACGACAGGCAGATTCTAGAATGCCTCCAACAACACGCAGACGATGATTAGAAGCAGCACTATCAGGAATGTTGGTTACAGTACGAATTGCTCCAGTTTTTGTATCATCTACACCATATATAAGCATTTTTAGACGCGCTTGCACAATAGCACCTGCACACATCGGACAAGGTTCTAAAGTTACGTATAAGGTGCATTGATTCAGATGCCAATTGTGTAAAGTTTGAGCAGCTGACCTAATGGCAAGAATTTCTGCGTGTGCTGTGGGGTCTTTGTCGCGTTCTTTTCTGTTTTCACCTTCTGCAATCAAATTTCCACTGGCATCGATGATAACAGCACCAACTGGCACTTCACCCGCATTCCCAGCGGCTTGTGCCAATTCTAGGGCCCGGCCCATCCATTGTTTATGTATAAGATATTCTGGATATTCTATTGACATAATTAATTCGTAATTCGTAATTCGTAATTCGTAATTAATAAAAATAGAACAAGGTTTGATATTAGCAGTTTTCAATTTTATATAGGTTTAGCTCAAAATTTAAGCTAAACCTATATAAAATTTAGTTAAGCAAAAAGCCCACAGATAGAAAGTCTAGAGCTAAAAATTTAAGCTTTTCAAACACGATATCGCCTAGTTTATGAGGGTAGGCTACTTGTGTTTCTAATACCAATTCTCCAAAATAAGGCTCTAGAGACAAGCTTAAAAACTCAGATTCAATCTCGCTTTCTTAATTACGAATTCCCCTCCGGGTGACGCTCGCAAGCTCGCTAACGCTAGGCTAACGGCAGTTCCTCTTTAGGGGAACCACCAAGACCGGACTGCCTTACGAAATTACTAATTACGAATTTGTATTAAGTGGTTGCTTGCGATAAAAGTGGATCGAGTTGAGCTTTTGTATCTAGTTGATAAAGGTCATCACAACCGCCAATGTGCTGATTATTGATAAAAATCTGCGGTACTGTGCGGCGACCATTGGCGCGTTCTGCCATTTTTGCTCTGGCTGCTTCGTCACCGTCGATTTTATACTCAGTGAAGTTTACACCTTTCCACCACAGCAGCATCTTGGCACGAATGCAGAAAGGACAAGTTTGCCAAGTGTAGATTTCTACGTTGGCTTTGACGCGTTCTGGATGGCGACCGAGAAGAGGGTTAAGAAAGTCCAACATATTTTAATCTTATGGATTTTTGTGAATTATTTCTAGCCTAGATCGTTTCTGGCATGAATCACCGCATTGGGGCTGGAACCCATTTCTGGAAACTTTCTAGATGATTCCAGTAAGCTAGATAACCAGTAAATGCCCAAATTAAAGCGGCAACTATCAATACGACTGCACCAATTAACCGCCAAGTGCGGTTAGTTTTCCAATAGAGAGTTGGTGCGGCACAAATACCAGCCAATCCAGTGAGAATAAAGCCGATTCCTGACAGCAAAGGTTGTTGTGTCATATTCAGGTTAAGAATGCGTATTCCCACCACGATGGCCACTAAACCCGCAAAGAAAGCATAAATTGCTACTGTCAAAAGTTCCCATCCTAGGGAAAGTGCGATCGCCGCTGTCACAAACAAAATTCCGAATAAAACGGTTGTTTCACCAAAAGCGATGTTAAAGCTACTACGAACTGGCCAAGTGAAGATCATATGCAAACCAGTTGTTAAGGCGATCGCCCCTGTAATCCCAAATCCAGGAATCCACTGTTTCTGATGAGGATTATCTAAACCCCGATAAACGTAATCAGCTAGTATAAATAACCCAGCGACCATATTGATCAACATTAATGTGATGTAGTCGATAAACATGATTTCCCTCTTTCTCTTTCTGGGTTTATCTAAATTATCAGGTTTTGTTTGTGAAATAAGGTTTATAACGGCTGATTTAACTAAAATTAGCGTATAAAAAGTACAGTAATACAATAGTATTAGTAAAATCTGCAACAATTGAATTTATTTATTAGCAGCAAAACTTAACACAATTGCTACTAGAGACTATATTCCCATGGGTGTACGCCCTTCTGGTAGACTTAAAGACTGAAATAGCCAGATAAAACGACGCAAAGTCAAGCAGTTGAGAGGGCGACTCTGTGGAAAATACACTTGGGTTAGAGATTATTGAGGTAGTAGAGCAAGCCGCGATCGCATCCGCAAAGTGGATGGGGAAAGGCGAAAAAAACACTGCTGACCAAGTAGCAGTGGAAGCTATGCGGGAGCGGATGAATAAAATTTACATGCGCGGTCGCATCGTGATTGGGGAAGGTGAACGTGATGACGCTCCTATGCTGTACATCGGAGAAGAAGTCGGGATCTGTACCCAACCAGATGCCAAAAGCTTCTGTAACCCTGATGAACTAATCGAAATTGACATTGCCGTTGACCCTTGCGAAGGTACAAACTTAGTAGCATATGGTCAGCCTGGTTCTATGGCTGTCTTGGCAATTTCGGAAAAAGGTGGATTATTCGCTGCGCCTGACTTCTACATGAAGAAATTAGCTGCACCACCAGCAGCTAAGGGCAAGGTAGACATCAACAAATCAGCTACAGAAAACCTCAAGATTCTCTCCGAGGCTCTAGAGCGCGGTATTGATGAGCTTGTGGTAGTAGTAATGAAGCGCGATCGCCACAACGATTTAATCAAAGAAATCCGCGAAGCAGGAGCAAGAGTGCAATTGATTTCGGATGGTGACGTGGGTGCAGCCATATCCTGTGGTTTTGCTGGTACTAATATCCACGCGCTGATGGGTATCGGTGCTGCGCCTGAAGGTGTAATATCCGCAGCCGCAATGCGTGCTTTGGGTGGGCACTTCCAAGGTCAACTGATCTACGATCCAGAAGTAGTGAAAACAGGTTTGATTGGAGAAAGCAAACAAGCTAACCTTGACCGTTTGAAGTCTATGGGTATCAATGACCCCGATAAGGTCTACGATGCTCATGAACTGGCATCTGGTAACACAGTTTTGTTTGCAGCTAGCGGGATTACCACTGGTAATCTCATGCAAGGTGTACGCTTCTTCAAGGGCGGTGCAAGAACTCAAAGCTTGGTTATTTCTAGCCAATCAAAAACTGCTCGTTTTGTGGATACCATACATATGTTTGAGCAGCCTAAAATCGTGCAATTGCATTCTTAATTAGGGACTAGGGCTGGGGACTGGGGACTAGGCAATATTCTTCATTCTTCCCAATCCCCAGTACCCAGTACCCAATCCCAAAAACCCATTACCAATTACCGATAAGAAATGAATATTGCAGTGGTGGGGTTAAGCCATAAAACAGCCCCAGTTGAAATCCGGGAAAAGCTAAGTATTCCAGAACCACAGACCGAAAACGCGATCGCTCACCTAGGGAGCTATCCCCATATTGACGAAGTGGCAATAGTTAGCACCTGTAACCGCCTAGAAATTTACATTGTTACCAGCGAAACTGAGTATGGTATCCGGGAAGTTACTCAGTTTCTTTCGGAATACAGTAAACTGCCTGTGCATTCTTTACGACAACACCTATTTATGTTGCTGCATGATGATGCCGTAATGCATATCATGCGAGTGGCTGCTGGCTTAGATAGTCTAGTATTGGGCGAAGGTCAAATTCTTGCTCAGGTAAAGACTACTCACAAACTGGGGCAGCAATACAACAGTATAAAAACAATTTTGAATCGATTATTTAAACAAGCAATTACAGCTGGTAAGCGAGTTAGGACGGAAACTAGCATTGGTACAGGTGCTGTTTCTATCAGTTCGGCAGCTGTAGAGTTGGCGCAGATAAAAGCAGCAAATTTAGCCGCTTGCCGCGTCGTAATTCTAGGTGCTGGTAAAATGTCGCGGTTGCTGGTACAACATTTAATTTCTAAAGGTGCTGCACAAATTAGTATTGTCAATCGCTCTCGCGATCGCGCCCAAGAATTAGCACAGCAGTTTCCCGAACAGCCGATTTACACGCATCCACTTTCGGAAATGATGACAGTAATTGCCGAAAGCGATTTAGTGTTTACCAGCACTTCGGCAACTGAACCGATACTTGACCGAGCCAAGTTAGAAATAGTTTTAGAGCCTAATCGCCCTCTCATGTTATTTGATATTTCCGTGCCGCGTAACGTTCATGCGGACGTGAATGAACTCGAAAACGTGCAAGCGTTTAACGTGGATGATTTGAAGGCAGTAGTGGCGCAAAACTACGAAAGCCGCCGTAAGATGGCGCAAGAAGCAGAGAGACTTTTAGAGGAAGAAGTGGAAGCTTTTGATGTTTGGTGGCGCAGTCTAGAAACCGTCTCCACTATCAGTTGTCTGCGGAATAAAATCGAGACCATCCGCGAACAAGAATTAGAAAAAGCTTTGTCGCGTTTGGGTTCAGAATTCGGCGAAAAACATCAAGAAGTGATTGAAGCTTTAACACGAGGAATAGTTAACAAAATTTTACACGACCCGATGGTGCAATTGCGATCGCAGCAGGATGTTGATGCTAGGCGGCGATGTATGCAAACCCTACAAATGTTGTTTAACTTAGATGCAGGTGAGCAATATAGTTAAGGGATTTCTAAATAATAAAAAATTATAACTATTGACTGTTGACAGTCAAGAACCGATGGAGCACGAAACTTTATTTCTGGGAGTTCCCTAAATCGATTTGAAATTTTGGATTTGAGAGGAAGATAAATTTAAAATCCGAAATTTAGCGCAGTTGCTGTTAGGAGTGTGGCTAGCTGATTCAGTTTCACTTCTGACAGCATAAATTTTTATTTGTAGCATATAAAATTATCATACGTACTGTGATGCTGATTCAGCTTGAACTAGCCAGATCGTGACTTGTAACATTAAAAGCTCGCAGTGTAATAGAAATTCTTTGTCTTTGATACTTTTTTAATAACGGTACTTCGTGTGTCCAGGCTTTATTAGTTTCATAAGGCATAACAAACACGCAACCATGTTTTGTCATAAAGTCTTGATAGCCTTCCTCTTTCCAAGGACGTAATCTAAAAATGCGCTCTTCTCCAAATGAAATAGTAACAATGGGTGCGCCATTGAGAATATTGATAGTACTATCGCGATGTTTTCCTATATAGTGATGTAACTTCCCATCATACCAATTTAATAAAATCCCATTGAGGCGGTTATCTATATTCGCTTTGCTCCATTGGAAGAGAGGTTCAAGTAATAATGGAATAGGTAAAGCTTTGTTGATTCGACCTGTATACTGATAATTTATTCCATAAGCTTGCTGCCAACGTGGTGTTTTGACCAAACGTCCATATATTTTAATTTCATAAAAATTGCATGGATGCATATCCCATAAAATATTAAATTCTGCTGGAGTTAAATGTAAATCATCAGGTATATTTCCTATCCAAAATTGATGATTTTCGTCTAGTTGATGACACATTAAATTATCATACATAGGTGTTTAATTCCTAAGTGTGTATAGTCATTCTAATTCATTCGTGAAAAACAATATCCTTGACTTCTCTAACAGGTTAGGTATATGTGTTTTCTATTTTTGTCTAACATCAATACTTATAAATAAAGGCTAGGTAAGTTTAATTCATCGCCTAATTAACCAGTCCTACATACAGTAGTTTGTAACTGAGGGAGGTACACAACCTAGACCTCAAAGCCAGAGATGAGGACTGTTGTCTTGCAACGACAGTTGCTACAACGGGGGAGACCCCAAGACCTACAAGGGGTGACGCTCCTGCGTCGCTAACGCTACGCTAACGGCAGTTCCTCTTTGGGAGAACCACCAAGACCCTTCGGGTTCAGCACTTTGCTATCGACGGAAACCGCCTTCGCGCCAGCGTCTCCCCTTTGGGAGAAGACAGCAAGTGCTTCACCGGACTGCCTCACCGCAGTGGCTACCCTTGGGCGAGGACTCGCGCTTTGCTGCGCTAACGGTAGTTGCTTTAGGGGAACTTGCCCAACGCACGGCCTTGCACCCCTCCCTACTCCCTTTTCAAGACAGACACCCACGGGCAATTGCCCACAACGAGAGCATGAAAATATCTGTTTCCTAGTTATCTATCATCTGTCATCTGTCAACAGTATTTATTTCGGTCAAGAGTTGATGTTTAGAGGTAAAACTATTTTGAATTTTTAATATCGAATCAATAAATTGCTTATAGATAAGGGTATTGATATGGGGAAATGTAAAGAACAAATTAAGAAATCTCAATAGTTTACACAACAAATCTCAAAATTAACATTAATTCACAATTAACCGAGATCAAACTTTTGCTGTATCGGATAAGAACAGCACGACTAATTTGATTTCTTTCTAATTAGATTGAGGTCGAATTAAATATAAAAAATTATGAAAAGAGAACAGTTTCAGACCCTGCTGCAATTTTTCAAAGCTTTGGCTGACGAAAGCCGATTAAAGATTGTGGGTATCCTGGCAAATCAGGAGTGCAGCGTCGAAGAATTGGCGGCACTCATGCAACTCAAAGAGCCGACAGTGTCTCACCATCTGGCGAAACTTAAGGAACTTAATTTAGTAACTATGCGCCCTGAAGGCAATAGCCGTTTGTATCAGTTAGATAGTGAAGCTTTGCAAAACATCAGTAAGGAAATTTTTACACCTGAGAAAATAGCATCTTTGATAGAAGATGTGGATACTGAAGCTTGGGAGAGTAAAGTTCTAAAAAACTATCTAGAAGATGATATTAATAGCTTGAATGGAGTCCAACGCCTCAAAGAAATTCCCGCTAGCCGTAAAAAGCGCTTAGTAATTCTTAAGTGGTTAACAAGCAAGTTCGATCCGGGGGTTCAATACCCCGAACTCACAGTGAATGAAATTCTCAAGTGCTATCATCCTGACTGCGATACTTTACGACGGGAGTTGATTGGCTACCAGCTAATGCAGCGAGAGAATGGAGTTTATTGGCGGATGACGGAGTAGGGAGTGGGGAGTGGGAAAGACGCGGGGATGTGGGGACAAAGATAATAACTCCTAACCTCTGCCTTTCACCTTCTGACAATTAACCAGTTATTTTCCCAAGTAAGCTTCGAGAACCTTTTGATTAGTCTGAATTTCGGCTGGGGGGCCATCAGCCAAATTCTGCCCTTCTGCCATTACCCAAACGCGATCGCACAAGGACATAATCACATCCATATTGTGTTCAATAATCAAAAACGTCATACCTTCCTGGCGGTTCCAGGTGACAATGCGATCGCATATATCGTCAATTAGTCTCGGATTTACCCCAGCTGCTGGTTCATCCAACAAAATTAACTTGGGATTAGTCATCAACGCTCGTCCCATTTCCAACAGCTTGCGTTGTCCGCCTGATAAACTACCAGCATAATCGTATGCTTTTTTGGCCAATCCCACGGATTCTAACAAAAACATCGCTCGCTCTTGCAGTTGCTTTTCTTCTTTAGCAACGATGTGTGGTTGCAGTTGCACCTGCCAAAAGTTCTCACCGGTTTGTTTTTGGGCCGCTAGCAGCATATTATCTAATACTGACAACCGCGAGAGAGTCCGGGCAACTTGAAAAGTGCGTACTAGTCCCTGCTGGGCGATTTGGTATGATTGCAAATGCTGAATCGGTTCGCCATCAAAAATCACTCTTCCCTTATCTGGACGAATGAAGTTTGAGAGTAAGTTAAATAAAGTCGTTTTACCAGCACCATTGGGGCCAATTAAGCCAGTGATGCTGCCTTTGGTAACTTCAATGTTCGCCTCGTAGACTGCCTTGATCCCACCAAAGCTTTTACAAAGTCCAGTGGCTACCAATAAAGGAACTGAGTTATTTACCAAGGGTGAGTTCCTCCTTTTTACCTAAGATACCTTGAGGTCGCCAAATCATCAGTACCATCAAAATTAAACCTATAACCATGATGCGAAATGCACCCAGACGCGCTTCATCAAGAGGAACGAATCTTGGTAAGACTTCCCTAGTGATGGCATCATAAGCAATGAAAATCACCGCACCTAAGATTGTGCCGATATTATTACCAGAACCGCCCAGAATTACCATAATCCAAGCATCGAAAGTCACCTGCGGCTCAAAAGTTTTGTCAGGATAAATAGCGCTGAGTTGCCATGCGTAGAAAGCACCAGCAATACCTGCGATCGCACCCCCAAGAATGAGCGATTGCACTTTATACAAAAAGACATTTTTTCCCATAGCCCTAGGCACTTCTTCATCTTCACGGATGGCTTTGAGGACTCGACCCCAAGGCGATCGCACCAAAACTTCCAACCGCCAAAAGACAAATGCTAATACCAACAGTGCCAACACCATCAAACCCGCTTTCGGGTTGTAGTTATACAGGCTGATTACTCCAGAAACATAAATCGCTATTGTCAACAGGGCGAGTATAATTCCTACACCCAAACGCGTTGCTAATTCTTGCTTGCTAGCTGTTTTTTGGGATGAATCGGCAACTTGAGATTTTTGGGCATAGCGAATCCACCGCCACAACCCAAACAAAGTCACAGCGGCCAGCAGTGTTAGCAGTCCAATCATCAAGAATTGGAAAAACGAATTAGGCACTGTGGATAGGGGTATTGGATAACTTTGTATCCCAAATGCCCCAGATACCCAAGTGTCACCTACAGGTAACTCTTGGTTATTCAAAACCAAACGAATCAATTCCCCCGTACCAATAGTGACAATTGCTAGATAATCTTCGCGTAAGCGTAGAGTTGCAAAACCAATTACTAAGCCCAGAAAGGCCGCTACTATTGCCCCAATCGCTATCGACACAAACAGGGGAACACCCTTTAAGCTTAATAATACTGTTGTATAAGCACCTAGGGTCATAAAAGCAATATGACCAAAGTTAATTAATCCCGTAAAGCCCCACTGTAAATTGAGTCCCAAGCTGAACAGGGCTAAAACTGCTGTAGAAATCGTTAAAAAGATAAGATAGTCAACCATTATTTAGTTAGTTGTCAAAAGGCAGAGGGCAGGAGTTAGGAGAGACGCGATTAATCGCGTCTGTACAAGAGTTAGGAGTGGAGACGCGATTATACTCTTACGAGCGTCTACGCGTCTGTACAAGAGTTAGGAGTTATTCTCTTTGTCCCCGCGTCCACTCATCCCCCTCATATCCCCATACCGAGTTAATAGATTGTAGTGTAGCTTGAGGATAATATTACCTTGCCGTTAACTATGACAAATTTTTGGGAACAATACCTTTGTGTTTTGGGTAATATTTGATTGATATATGAATTTGCTACGAATCAGAATTCATCACTTAATTGAGCAGTTAACCGATGAAGAACTAGAAAGCGGTTGGAATGCTCTCCACTCTTTGCATTGCGACTTTTACATGCTAAAAGCGATACAACAAGTAAAACAATCGCAGCAACCGTGGGACATCTTAACCAGTGAAGAAGCAACACGTATGTTGATGTTTGTCTGAATTGGGGACTGGGTACTGGGGACTGGGTACTGGGTACTGGGAAAGAATAGACTTCTTGTAAAAGTTGTTCTTTGTGTTCTCTTCTCTGCGCCTCTGCGTGAGGCAGAAAAAGATTTATCCAAGAGGTCTAATTCTTATAATTCCCAATCCCCAACCCCCAACCCCCAATCTCCAATCCCTAATCCCCAATTCCCAGTAAAGGTGACGCATAGTGAGTCTGGAAATGCGCTACGCCAGGTCTTTTTTGGTAGACCTGAAGAGTTTAGAACCAGCTGCCTACCAGCGGGTATATGATTTTGTGTTTTTGGAGTTTGCCGAAAATGGCCCTCTGCATTGTCTCCCACAACTGCGGCAACTTGACAGTGAGGGCATTTTTCATCGTTTTACTGTAGATAATTATTTAATTGGTATAGAAATTAGGGGTGAAATTGTAAAATTTTTACGGGTCATCCCTATGCCAGATGTTTAGGGTGAAGAGTTAGACCAACACTTAAAACTGTAAACTGTATAAGGCTAGGCAGGGATGGCTCTAACCTTACATTAAACTTGTTTTGGAAAAACACTTTACTTGAGATTTCCCTTATGGATGCAAAGGCACTTTGGCAACGATACCAAAATTGGTTATATTTCCACGAGGGATTAGGACTTTACCTAGATGTAAGTCGGATGCGTTTTGATGACGCTTTCGTGGAGTCGTTGCAGTCGAAGTTTGACAAAGCGTTTGCGGATATGGCGGAATTGGAGAAGGGTGCGATCGCTAATCCGGACGAAAACCGCATGGTCGGACACTATTGGCTGCGAAATCCCGATCTAGCACCTACTCCGGAACTTACACAAGAAATTGTCCAAACCCTAGAACAAATCGAAGCCTTTGCTGAAAAAGTCCAAACAGGTGCTATTCATCCTCCGAGAGCAAACCGCTTTACTGATATTATCTCCATTGGTATTGGTGGTTCTGCCCTTGGACCTCAATTTGTTGCTGAAGCCCTCGCCCCCGATTTCCCACCCCTAAAAATTCACTTTATCGACAACAGCGATCCCGCAGGTATTGACCGCACTCTCAATCATCTGCGAAACAACCTTGCTAGCACTTTGGTTTTAGTCATCTCCAAATCTGGGGGAACGCCAGAACCCCGCAACGGTATGATTGAAGTCAAGAAAGCTTATGCTGGGCACAATTTGGACTTTGCTCAGTATGCTGTAGCGATTACTAGCCCAGATAGCAACTTAGATAAAGTGGCAAAATCTGAAGGCTGGTTAGCAAGGTTTCCCATGTATGACTGGGTGGGAGGACGCACCTCAGAAATGTCTACTGTCGGTCTAGTACCAGCAGCATTACAGGGCATCGATATTCGCGCCATGCTAGAAGGCGCAAAAGAAATGGACGATGCTACCCGCGTCCCAGATGTGAAAAATAACCCAGCGGCCTTATTGGCTTTATCTTGGTATTTTTCTGGCAATGGACGGGGTGAGAAAGATATGGTTGTCCTACCATACAAGGACAGCTTGCTGTTGTTCAGTCGCTATCTGCAACAGCTGGTAATGGAATCCTTGGGTAAGGAAAAAGACTTAGACGGCAAGACTGTCTATCAAGGCATCGCCGTTTATGGCAACAAAGGTTCAACAGATCAACACGCTTATGTTCAGCAGTTGCGTGAAGGTGTGCCGAATTTCTTTGCTACCTTTATTGAAGTTTTAGAAGATCGTAAGGGATCGTCCCCAGAAATAGATCCTGGAGTCACAGTAGGCGATTATCTTTCCGGTTTTCTCCAAGGAACTCGACAAGCGCTTTATGAAAATCAGCGCGATTCGGTTACAGTTACTATTCCCCAAGTGAACCCCCGCACTGTAGGGGCGCTAATTGCTTTGTATGAACGCGCTGTTGGTTTGTATGCCAGCTTAGTCAACATTAACGCCTACCATCAACCAGGGGTAGAGGCTGGTAAAAAAGCTGCTGCCGCTATTCTCGACCTGCAATCACGAGTATTAGCAGTGCTACAAAAAGAAAAAACTGCCCTTTCCTTAGAACAAATCGCCGAGAAAGCAGGTGCTGCTGAACAAGTAGAGTCAATCTACAAGATTCTGCGTCATCTATATGCCAATCAGCGAGGTATAGTTTTGCAAGGTAATCTTGGACAACCCAGCAGTTTGAAGGTTTCTGCTAGCTAACACATCACAATTTGCTGAAGTATTGTTGCCTATGCAACAATTTTTTACTGTGAAGCATCCTAGATTGAACATCCAGCTTCAATTTCCAGGATGCTTTGCTGTTATATATCTAATTGCTGCCAACGCTTGAGGTATCCCAAATACTAATAAGTTGACATAATATGTCAACCAGAGAAACCCCCTACTGTTGACTTTTACCTTCTGCTTCCTGCCTCCTGCCTCCTGCCTTCTACTTCCACCCGACTCAAGAGGCGTTGATTAAAGTAACTCTTGGGTAAGAAACAGCGATCGGGTAAAAAAGGATTGTGCATATATTGAGACAAGGAAGTAACAGGCTGATCCCGATGACAGAATGGTGGCACAATTCCCCAGTCTTCTGCTAGCCAAATCCAGTATCCTGTTTCTATTCTGCCGTAGTTAGAGACTGTAAGAATCTCCCCAACACTATTGTTAATGGATACTAATTCAGAAGATGACTTGATTTCAGTCAAAAGCCAAGCTAGTTCCTCTACGGAAAAGTAGTAGCCGTTTTCGGCAGCTATTTTGATAAACTCCTGCGGATTTTTAGCTGTTAGTAGTTGCTCTTTGAGAGATGGCGTTTTTTGTGCCAAATCAAAAAGATCCCAAATTTGTTTCCTTGTAGTTAGAAACCAAGCTAGTTCCTCGGCGGTTAAGCTATAACCATTTTCTGTTGCTAAATTGATAAACCGCTCAACGCTATCAGTCTCACCTAGTTGACTTTTTAATAGAAAACTCTGCTCTATTAATGACAAAAAATTAATTATCTTTTGCCATGTCAATCTATCAAATTCTTTGTTAATTTTTATCTTTTCTTTCCAGAAAAAATATTGTTCTTCTCTAAGGAAAAAATTCCAAAGCTGATAATACATAATTCATCTCTCTTGTAGTCTCCAATTCGGCAGAGCATCACTATTAATAAATATTAGTGTACTCAGTATACAGAGAGTATTCGACAGTATTTAATATACAAAAATTCGCCAATTCAAGCACATGGTATTTAAGTATAAAATTTTTGTGTAATTTATAGCGTAAACCAAAAATATACTGAATAGAAGATGAAGGATAGCGATCGCACCTCCCACTTCGTTACTTCCCGTAACATAATGTAGAGGAAGTATTCACGGATAAATTAAGACTGCTTAAGCCTCAGTTAGTGTGAAGCGAACCATAGAGGCACAGAAGAAATAAAGTAATAAAAAATACCTATTTTACTGACTTGGCTAATTGTAAATCCCGTAGAAAGTAAAAGCGATCGCATTTTACTTTGTGTTTAAAATAACTACAGAGTAACAAAGAATCTATAGTAAACAAAAGAGATATTTTTATAGTTAAAATTATGTATTTTGACTGTCATATAATTACCGCTAAATTTGTAATTACAGGGCGTAAAATGAAGTTAAGGCAGCAGAAATAATTAAGGGAACATTATGCCTCAATCAACGCCAAAACAACCCGCACGCCGAGGCAGAATATTCCCAGAACACACTTTACCACCAGAAGAACTTGCTAGGCGCAAAGCTGAACGGGAGGTATTTCATCAGCGTTGTCGCGCCATATTTGAGCGTGTGCGCCCAGAATATATGGAAAACAACTATGGCTGGTATATTGCCATTGAGCCAGATAACGAAGATTACTTCATTGATGAAGATATAGAAGTGGCTCATAGAAAAGCTCTTCAGAAGTACCCAAATGCTAGACATTGCGTTTTTTGCCTGAATGAAAGTGGAGCCACTGGCACAATATGATTCAGGGCACATTTGGCAATGAGGGGCAGCTATTTTTTGAAATAGAGTTTATTACTGATGATGGATTAAATTTGCCTGTGGATGCGATGTTGGACACTCGTTAGTGGTCAATTATTAGGCTAGTATTTTGACTTTAAGATAAATGCGATGTCTGACGACAAGACGTTTAGCGTCTACGCACTCTTTAACGAACCGCAAAGGACGCAAAGAGCGCAAAAATAAGAAATATTGTACTATCTTGAGCTAATTGGTAAGTCGCGTAGAAAATAAAAGCGATCGCTTCTCCAATCATTACCTTTAATTCGTCCTAAGTAACCTGTTAAGGGTGAGGAAAGTTCTATCAAAATTTCATGCATTTCTTCAGTTTTGATTAGCTGTGGTGGATTTGAGCCAAAATAAGCACCATGCAAAGCTTCAATACCAGTAGATTCTATACCTGAGTTTTGCAGATAATTTTTAACAAGCTGAATAATGTGCGATCGCAACTTTATAGATTGTTCAATTTTATCGATATAAGTATTAAGTTTATCTTCAGCTAAACCAAAAGGAGCTTGTTGCAAATACTCTTTTAGTTCTAACAAATTGATAGAATTTTTGTAGTGTGTTTGCAGTTCAACTAGTTTTTGTAGTGTTTCGGGGCTAATAACATTCATTTGATTTTCGGTAGCTGTTCTTAAAGCGTAAAAATTTAGTTCTCCAGCGGCTACAATTAATTTAATTGAATTGTCATACTGAAATTTACCAAGATGATTCATACCTATTTTTAGTAACTGTGCAGGTGTACCATCGGTAACTTTCTCAGTTTTAGTTGCTTTGCACTCTCCTACTATTGGATAAGGTTGTTCAGCATAAAAATCCATGCCTCCTGCGCCACCAGTCCCATCTGGATTCAAACCTAAACCTGTAAAGCCTAATTTTAGTAATCCTCGACGAACTAATTTTTCAAATGTATGTCCATCGCTAGAGTTCCCAACTTCAGCAATTTTGTGAATCCAAGGTAAGTCTAAATCTAATGGCTTTCTTGGTTGCTCACTACTCCAACCTAAAAAGATTTTGATATCGTCATCTAATTGTTTAGCCGCTGAATTGGTTAAGGTAAGAGATGCGATCGCACTCTGTAACTCTTCCAATTCAGGATGCAGTGGTGGCTGTCGATTTTCTAGTTGGTGCTTGCGTTGCGTGAAGATGCGATCGCCTAAAACTGGTAAAGTAGTAGATGCCCTCACAGGATTGGGTAGACCTATAAATTGACCTTGAGGATTTACAGGTATTTCAATTGGGTTGGACAACAAATATACGCGCAAATGTGCAATAAATATATATTGTCTTTGCAACAGAATTTGTTGTAGTGCTTTTTTTTGCCAAATAGTTAATTGTGACAAAGCCTCTAAGGATTCAGAGTTATCTAGGATTTGGCACAGTTCACACTTAGCCCAAGCCTTAATCCAGACTGTTTCAGAACTTAGTTGAGTATAAACATTTTGGATAACTATCAAAAAATTTGACTTGTAATGTTGTTCATCGGTCAACAAGTTGATTGAAGTTGCAGATGGATAGAGAGCAAAGGAACGCCCAGGCTGAATAAATGTTTGCGGTATAGCTGCTATCGTTCGACCTTGTAGTAAAGCCTCAACGTCTGGAAAAGGTAAGCATAAGGCAGTGTTGATAAAAATTAAATCACTCATAAACCAAGTTTAAGAAGTAAATTATCGAGCATAGTATCTAATTCTTCATTCGTATTTTTATGTAGTACGGGTTGAGGTTCAGTCACGCGTTCTTCGTCAATTAAGCCACTAGGAATTTGACCAGATGGATCGCTGAGAATCTCACGTATTATATAGTTATGCTTTGCTATGTTATTCTGACTTATAAACTGATTGATTTCTTCTAAGCTAACTTCATAATCTAAACAAGCTTGTTTAACGAATAAGATAGCTAAAAGAGGCTTAACATCCTCAATATTAAGCTTAATAAATTCTCCTCCTAAATCTTTAGAAAGTAGTTTATCTAAATACTCTTTACCTCTAGTATTAGATTTCACATCCTTAGCGCGAACTAAGCAACCACGAGTCATATCAAATGTTTTATAATCAATTAATCTTTTTAAAGCAGCACTCACAAATTTAGTGGTAGATTCCTGAATAACTGCAACTACTATTTTGACAATTCTCCCATCTTCTTTACCAACGATTCTAAAGTTTAGGAATCCTTTGTCTACACTTTTGACGCGAACTTCCTCAATATCTTCGATTTTTACTCGTTCTACAGTTTCACCTTTAATTATTAGTAAACCAAAACGTATAGCCTCAGCTATAAGATTACTTTCTTCAAAATAGTTGTCTATTGTGTTATCGAGTGCTGCAAGTTCTTTGTTGAAGGCTGTTTTAACTTTATGTAGTGGGTCTACTGGTTGTGGTGGGTCGCCAGGTAAATTCCAGTTACTTTCACACCATTGTAAAACTCTTCTAACTATTGGTTTTTCTTTACCAAGTTCTCTCAATTTGACTTCATCAAAAGGATATACAGGATGAGGAGGAGTTAAGTTATTGGTATCATAAAAATCTTTCAACCAGTGAGATACAAGAGTTACTACATCATCACTGTTAAGATACCTTAAATCAAACTTTTTTTCGCCAATTCTGTCAATAACTGATTCTGCTTCTGGTATAACTCTAACTTGTTGTGTCCAAGTCTCATCATACATAGCTAAAATTAAAACTCCACGTTTAATTTTGCTATATAAATCTTTTGCAAAGACGGCAACTACCTGCGATCTTGTAAAACCCTGCTTATTACAATTTACACTATCTAATTCATCAAAACAGGTAACTACTGTTCTATAATCACCAATTAAGTCTAAAATTTGGCATACAGTCTGCAAAGCTTCAGATTCTGTATCTTCTGAACTAGTATTTGGTAATCCCATTGCATCAGCTTGTGCTTGTGCTAAGTCTCTGCCACTAAGCCAGTTAATTGCAAATGCAATTTTATCTGAAGAAAGTGTCCATAAAATAGCCTGTATTATGTAAGGATTTTGGATATTTGGCTTGAGTTTAAGTACATTGGCTGTTAAGACATCAACTATCTTGGGATTCTGAGCTAAAACTCCAGGAAATCTCTTTATTAACTGTTGAGGTGTGTGGTTTGACTTGTATACTTCATTTAATAAAATAGTTGCTAGTTCTTGCCATTGCATTACACCTTGATTACCAATTTGTTTTAAGCTATTTGTCAAAGTTGTTAGAAATTTAGAATGGATTTTGTTTAAGTCACTATAGTCAACTTCACTCATGTAAACGAAAAAGCTATCACCTTCACACTGAATATGGCGGCGGATTCGACTCATCAAGTGACTTTTACCTAGTCCTTTTTCAGCTTTGATAGTTATACCAACAACTGAACGTTTACCTGTGCGAATTTGATCTATTGATTGAAAAACAGCATCTGATGCATGAGCATTTATAGAAGTAACGTCAGGAAAACTTTGATTCCAAATATCATGACTTCTGACTACTAGCGATCTGTCAAAGGGATTATGATTTGTAATAGCTTTGTTGAGGTCTGAATATGAAGACAGAGAGTTATTCATGATTGTGCAATCACTGAAAATGATAAGGTGCAAAGAAAATTTCAAAAAACTGAGTAACTTAGTTTATGAATTGAGTCGTTTAGCATAACAACGCAATCCACTGACTTTAGTCGTAATGGAATCTTCAATCTTGTCTGGAGCGCTATCTTCTACGCTGCCGCCTTGAAGTTGCAAAATATCCTTTTCTTGCATTTCCAATAACCAGGTGTTGAAATTTTCACGACTGACGCGATCGCTTATTTCCCTCCTAATTCTGTAAATGGGTACTAAATTATCTAGGTTGTAGTTGTAGTTCAGTTTTTCGTAGACTTCCAACGCCGCTGATTTAAACTCTTCATAAGATGCGATCGCATCTTTATTAGATTTATTTTCTTGATTAGTTTTAGCGGACACTACACTATCTATCTGGCGAATCCACTTCACTAACGCATTGGCAATTGGGGTTCCAACCTGAGATCCATCAAACTCAAAATCATCGCTTTTCAGTCCCTCATCTAGGATTTGTAAGCCCTTATCGGTGAGGGAAATTTTTGCTACTCTATTTTTGCTTGCGATCGCGATCGCTCCAACGTTTTGTAATTCCTCAAAAACTCTCTGATAATCTTTTGCCTTCTCATTAGTCCGTGTGACTCGCTTTGTGAGGTCGCTTTTTTTAACTTCTATCTTCGTGCCTCCTAAATCCCACAAAGCAAGTAGAGTCAGAGTTTTCACTTGAGCTTCTCTGCTCTTTGAGTCAGTCTTTTTTAAAACCATAGAGCTAGTTACATCAAATAGAACTAGTATAGTTTCCCTAACTACTTAAAAACTGTGGTAATAATACTGAAACAATCTCTAAAACTCTATTTGAACTTCCAAAAGAGTACATTTAATTCAAGTAAAAGTTAGTGATTGTTGTTTTAGACAGTCACATCAGATGATGGCAAAATTTACTGCGATCGCTCAATATTTTTACATACATATTGAGCATAAATATGTGTCTGTATCTGTTAATTTTAATTACAATTCATTCTGAATTCCATCACATCGCTAGCGGTGACAGGTAGAAAACGCACATATACACGCAATCTGTCTAATTATTGAAGAGAGCTTATTAGCTAATTAACAATATATTTCCTTGGGATGAATGCAATGTCTCTCAAAGGCAGGACGAAATGCTTGAGAAATTAACTCATACTCAATGAATTAGTGTACACGTGCTGTTGTACGAGTTAAGCGGCAAATAGCAAATGTTTTTAACTTCAAAAGAGTTAGCAGGAATCCTAATGCCTTTACAGCAGCACAGCCTTTAGCAAACGCAGGGTGATGAGGAAATACTATGAACATAACATCATACCTTAAGAGTAAAATAGCTACGCGTTTACTGGCAGTGCTGCTTTCAGCGTTGCTAACAGTGCCATTGCTGGCTAGCTGCGGAGGAGGTTCCCGAAATGCTAATGTACCGCCACCTGTTGACGATACTGCCGGCAGAACAGTAAGCGATCGCACCCCCGCTAACCAACCCCAAGCTAAGAAGGGATTAGGTACGGGGCAAAAAGTAGCGCTTTTGGCAGGAGCAGCAGCACTTTACTACCTCTACAACCAGCATAAGAATGCTCAATCTGAAGGAGCGCAAGGTAAGTACTACCTTTCTAAAAACGGACGCGTATACTACCGCGATGCTCAACATCGCGCTCACTGGGTAACTCCACCACCAGAAGGTATTCAAGTTCCCGAATCTCAGGCGCAACAATATCGAGACTTTCAAGGTTATAACGGGCGTTCTACAGGTCGCGATCTCAGCGACATAGCTCCAAGCTCAGCCCCAGCACTTTAGATAAGCGAAGCGTGTGTGTAAATACAACTGTTTTTCTGGAGAATACGCCGATCGCGCACGTGGGACACACGAACTTAAATCAGGAGATAGATAATGGTAGATGATTTTTTGCGAAAGGCGAAGGATTTTTTCATAGGGTCGGACGACAATCAAGCTGGTCGAGATGCTGAATATCGCGATGTACGTCCAGCCAGCGAAGATCCCTACGGCGACCCCACCGAGCAAGATTTTAACGCTATTCCAGCTAGTCAAGACCCCTATGGCGACCCCGCTGACTATTACGGCAACGCTATTCCAGCTAGCCAAGATCCTTACGGCGACCCCGCAGACCAAGGATATTATGGCAACGCCACCCCTGCGAGCCAAGACCCGTATGGCGACCCCGCAGACCAAGGATATTACGGTAACGTCAGACCTGCCAGTGAAGACCCCTACGGCGATCCCGCAGACGAGGATTATCGTTCTTAACCCAAAACTAATTTTGCTGACTCAATAATTTGTAGAATAGCCATTAGGCAGTGAGATTTAAATCTACTGCCTTTTGTTTTTGCTGTCGTGTTGAGAAGTGTAAAGGATAAAGGAATAAAATAAGAAGTTTTGATACTTCATCCTTCAGGCTTTAATTGTTGTCGCTAAAATTTCTTGCGATCGCCTAATATTTTGACGCACAGATTCAGCCGAAGTATGCAAAGCTTCTGTTTCTTCATCTGTGAGATTTAATTCCAATACACTCTCAATTCCACCGCATCCCAAACGACAAGGAACGCCAATCACAACATCTGTTAAACCGTATTCACCTTCAAGATAAACCGCTACAGGCAATAACCGCGACTGATTCAATAAAATTGATTCCACCATCACACTTGTGGCAGATGCAGGAGCAAAAAAAGCCCCACCCGTCTGCATCAATTCCACAATTTCCGCACCACCGTTACGAGTTCTTTCTACCAAACGTTCAATTGTGGCAGCATCTAACAATTCTGTGACGGGAATGCCGTTGACGGTAGCATAACGAGACAAAGGCACCATTAAATCCCCGTGACTGCCCAGTACCATCGCTTTGACATCAGCAGGTAACACACCCAATTCTAGGGCGATGAAAGTTTCAAAGCGGGCCGAGTCTAACACGCCAGCCATGCCCATAATGCGATCGCGTGGTAAACCTGTAGCTTGCCAAGCTAGATAAGTCATCACATCTAAAGGATTGGTGACGACAATAAAAATAGCATTGGGAGAATGGGCGATTGCATTCTTGGCTGCTTCTACCACAATCTTGGCATTGGTTTTCAGCAAGTCATCTCGACTCATCCCTGGTTTGCGGGGAATTCCTGCGGTAATCACCACAATTTGGGAACCAGATGTATCAATATAATTGTTTGTGCCAATAATCTGGCGATTATGTAGTTCAATTCCTCTAGCTTCTGTCAAATCCAGTGCTAGACCTTGGGGCATTCCCTCAAGGATATCCAGCAATACGACATCTGCCAAATTTTTCTCGGCAATCCGTTGGGCTAGGGTGCTACCAACTCTACCAGCACCAATGATGGTGACACGAGGTAAACTACATACAATTGGGGGATCGGAGGAAGAAGACATAATTCGGGTGTGCCTACTGATTGAAGATTAAACTTCACTGGAGAAGTGGGCAGTGCCCACCCTACAATTTTGGCTTTTCAAAAATTCGCCAGCAACAGTCTTTAGTCTGAAGGCTTTATTGTAATTGTTGACTGATGAACGCCAGTTGCTACCTGTGGGAAGGCGTTTCGCCTACAACGGAGGGAAACTCCACACAGCACTGCCTCCTGTTAAGTGTGAATAGCCAACAACTTCAAGCAGGATAATTCATTTCTTGGAGTTCTCTAAAAATGTCTGTTAAAACTCGTCCACGTTGAAACCTGGAGTTGACAATAATTCTGATGCGTCATTGCGCCGTAAGCAAGCAATCTCAGTATTTTGGCAAAAAACTACAGTTCTCAAGATAGACGAGGTTTATTTAAATTCTTCGAGTTGATCTAAACGTAACCAAATGTTTGGTGTTGGCACTTTTCCAAACTTGACAAAGGCATAATCACCTTTTATGTCTACAATTTCGCCCTTACTGTCAAACAAGTAGGAAGGAAAGCGAGGATCGCTAGCTTGTGCTTCTACACTGTTTTCCAACTTTTCGCGGACAGCGCGAACTAAATCTCCTTTCTTGAATGCCATGAGTTCCCCTCTGACGTTTATAGATTGTTTTATTTGCATTTTAAGAGAGTTCTGAGTAAAAACTCTCAACTCCCCACTCCCCGTAGCGTTTGGCACTGAGGGCAAAAGTGACTAGATCGTCCAGCTAATCTAGTCCGTTGAATCAAAGTACTGCAAACTCGACAGGGTTCTCCGGCACGGTTGTAAACCCAAGCAACACCTCCATAGTTACCATTAACCCCCTGAACATTGAGGAAATTACTAAAAGTTGTACCTCCAGCCTCAATACTGGCTTGTAATACTTGAATAATGGCTGTTCGCAAGCGTTCAATTTGCTTTAGTTGCAAATCTGTACATAAAGTTTCTGGTAATATTCCACTTTTAAACAGGGCTTCATCAGCATAGATGTTGCCTAATCCCGCCACTACAGATTGATCCAGTAGCGCAGTCTTAATCGGACGGCGGCGGTTTTGCAGCTTTATAGCCAGATATTCAACAGTAAATTCCGGTGAGAATGGGTCTACTGCAAGTTTTGCTAAACCAGTAATAATACTTTCTACTGCAACACTAGGGGGAACCCACCAAATTTGCCCAAAGGTGCGTTGGTCAACAAAGCGCAATTCCTGCCGATCCCCAAAGAATAATCTTACCCGTGTGTGTTTATGTAATGGTTCATCTCGATGCAGCCATAGTAGTTGACCTGTCATTCGCAGATGAACTCCTAGCCAGCTAGTGGAGGAGGAAGCAGGAGGAGATTGAGAGAGTTCAGCTAAAAGATACTTACCGCGACGATGCCAAGTAGCGATCGCATACCCTTTGATCCCGTCAATAAAATCACCAACAGAAAACGGGTAGGCGATGGTGCGCTCAAGCAACACATCTCCACCCGTAATTTCATGGTTGAGGGTCAATTGGCTTAGACCCCGTCGGACTGTTTCAACTTCAGGCAGTTCAGGCATTTAAGCTGATTAGGCGAGCAATTTTGATGTACTTGGGGATCAAGGCAGACGAGACGGGAAAGTATGTACGCACACCCTTAGGTAGGGTGTCTTACTACTTACAAGAAACCGTAAATACCCGCAGGCAAGCTTCTCATAAGTAGAGTAGGCTAGGGTGAAGCATGAAAGAACGAAAGTTTCATACTTCATATTTTCATACTTAAAGCTTCCCTTCATCATCTCATCAAATAATCACCTTGTGCCTTTGCTGATTATTTTTTCGGCTTAGCCTTTGGTGCTTCTACCTCTACTAATTCGTCCTCGGCAAAGTTATTGGTATTGATACCAGAATAATTTACCTTTTCAAACCGGACAATTACTGGGTATTTGATGCCGCTTTGATCCACAGAAGCCACGGTTCCTAGATCCTGAAACCAGTAGGATTCGGGGCGGAGAATACGTACTTTAGAACCACGTTGAACCATGAGTATCTTCCCTTTTAGTTATCAATCGCCAATATATAGGGCTAATTGATTTCACTCTACAACCTGAAGGTCGCAGCTAGAGCCTTTGTTAAGTTATTTGTCAGCGGTCAGTTGTCAAAAGGCAGAAGACAGGAGGTGAAGCAGTCGCAGTCTTGGCGCTTTAGTCGATTGCGTTAGCGCAGCGAAGCGCGAGGCACGAGCGTCACCCGTACTGCTAAAGCAGAACCCGAAGGGTAGGGCAGAAGGTAGAAGTGAAGAATTATCTTCCTTGTCTTCCTTGTTCTCACAGCAGTTGCTACAACGGAGGGAGCCTCCGCAACGCACTGCCTCCTCATCTCCCCCTCTTGGTACTTTCCCACCTTAAAATCTCAAATCTAAAATGGTGTCAAACCCTCCTTGACAAAGTCCAGACAATAGACTAAGTTCGTTCGCAAATACTCAAATACACGTAAGAAAATCTCATGCTTTACTTAAAACAAACACACTACCCTCGTTACCCCTGCCAATGCGGAGATCGTTATCTATATAAGTGATGTCCAACCAACCTTGTTGTGTGTCGCTGTTTAGGGGAAAATCAATCGCTATAAATTTTTTACCAGTTTCAATTTGCTGGATAAAATTTTCAGGAGAACTGTACCCTATTAAGTTTTTTAGCCCGATAATAGAGCGCTCAAATTTTACTTGGACACGACGACCTGAAACTGGCTCAAATTTAGCAGCTACGCTAACTAATCCTTCGAGGTAAGGTAAGCCATAAATCTCAGCTATGTTGTAAACACTGCTAGTTTGTACCCGTATACACTGATATATTTGACCAAGTTTATAAAAAGGTACGCGATCTAAGTTTAAAAGAGCCTTGCTTGTGGTGTATAGTAATCGCCAATTGCCATCTAGCAAGTTGTTTGCTTCCACTGGACGCGGTGTCGGATTGAGGTCTTCTAACCGAGCGATCGCTGATAAAATAGCCTGTTTCTGTTGCTCGCTGGCTAGTAACCCGCGATTTGTTCCAGCGATTGTATCTATTAAGGTCGCCTTTCCTATCATCGCCTATTACCTCAAAAATCATCAGGATTGAATTCACATTAAGTCGATATTAATGTCCTATGTCTAAAGCCGTGCAAATCACTAAAAATCTATCCCTGGTTGCTTTACCACTATTAAATAAAATATTTTTGACAGCTTGCGGATTTATTAATCCATTAGTTGAATGTATGAATAACTAAATAACCCCGTGTCAAGTGATAGACTTCTTAATGTCTAGTTACATGAACGTTATTGTGTGTTTGTCGTATGATAAATTCTCCCTTACGTGAAGAACCTCGCAATCAGCGGGCTGCTGTAATTCCATTAAAACAAGAATCCTCTCTGTTGGATTGGTTACAAAGTAACGGTCGTCTCATAGCGCGTGACGTTCACGAACCTGATTTTTCGGATGAAGAAGAAGAAATATCAGAGTTTCTGGGTGGAGAAGATGGTATTGACCTTGATTATGATGACGATGATGATGTCGGCATAGCTGAAGACTAGCCTGTTGTGGCTGGGACTTGGTGATATCTATCGTCCCTGTTATTCAATATTTGTAAGTGTGGAGTGAAGGGAAATTTCTGTGGACGCTAAATTATCTCCTAACCAAGGATTGAACTTTTCTGGGATCGGTCTAGCCTCTGGCTTAGCCGCAGCGCTAAGTGTGGCAGCAATAATTTTTGATTGGATGGCCAATAGATTGCCTTGGCAAGTTACTTCGCTCAGCTTACCACTAGTATTGTGTGCAGTGAGTTCGGCTGCCATGGGCTTTGTGGTAATACCACTGCTGCAAGCGCTCAAAACTGGGCAAATCATCCGCGAAGATGGTCCTCAAGCCCATTTAAAGAAAGCTGGGACTCCAACAATGGGGGGTATATTTTTTGTACCCGTGGCTGTGATAATTGCCTGTGTGGGGTCTAATTTTAATAGAGAAGTACTTGCTGTATCTGCATTAACACTTAGCTACGGATTTATTGGTTGGATCGATGATTGGCAGATTCTCCGTCGGAAATCGAATAAAGGTATATCTCCCCGGATGAAACTGGCTTTGCAAATCGGTTTTGCAGCAGTGTTTTGTCTATGGCTGATGTTTAATCAACCTTCCAATCTTACAAGTATCGCTTTGCCTTGGGTGAGTTTTGCATTACCTTTAGGGTTCCTATTCTGGCCTTTAGCTGGTTTTGTCCTAGTGGCAGAAAGCAATGCAACTAATCTCACTGATGGCATTGATGGATTAGCAGCAGGAACCGTAGCGATCGCTTTACTAGCATTAGGAGCATTAATCGCACCTGCTTCGCCTGGATTGATGGTTTTCTGTGCCGCTTTGAGTGGTGGTTGCTTAGGTTTCTTAGCTCATAACCGCAACCCGGCCCGTGTTTTCATGGGTGACACTGGTTCTCTGGCATTGGGAGGAGCCTTAGCTGCTGTAGCATTACTGACTAACAGCTTAGTAGCACTGTTTATTCTCAGTGGCATCTTTTTTGTAGAAACCCTTTCTGTGATGGCGCAAGTGAGTTACTACAAAGCTACAAAAGGCCCCGATGGTAAAGGCAAACGCCTGTTGAGAATGGCTCCCCTACACCATCATTTGGAACTAACTGGCTGGTCAGAATTGCAAGTAGTTGGTGTATTTTATATAGTCGCCGCTTTTCTAGCTGCAATTTGTTTAGCGATCGCTCCATTCTAAAAATTGTTTAAAAACTGATTTAAGAAAAACCACCCTCGAAGCTTCGGGGGTTATTTTTTATTTGGAATGAAGTGAATAATTTCACATGCAATTTGAATGGAATTCAGACAAAGCGACACTAAATCTTGAGAAGCATAGTGTTTCTTTTCAGGATGCTGCAACTGTATTTAACGATCCGCTATCCATAACTTTTCCCGATCCTGACCACTCAATTGGAGAAAGCCGCTACGTTATTATTGGCTTATCTGGGTTTGGGCAACTCTTAGTAGTTGCACATACTGATAGAGGGGAATGTAAGAATTATCACTGTGCGTTCGCTGATTTTGAAGCAGTAAAAGGAATTAATGCCTTGATTAGTAATGGTTAAGACGATTTTTGAAGCAAAGGCGTTATGAGAGCGGATTTGGGGGTAGTGTGAGGACGGGCATTATGTTGGGTAGTAGTGGATCGATGAGCGAGGCAGAAGTAAAAATAAGCTCCGAGCGGATAGACGATATACCATTGATAGTGGAATGGCTTAAGCGGATAGAGATAGCCAAATATATCGACCAAAAACTAAAGAAACCGCACGCAAACCACCAACACAAATTATAGATATTCGTTT